>NZ_JAJAQI010000045.1 GCF_020523605.1 Roseicella aerolata
CTGACGGGCGTGGAGATCGAGAAGATGCTTCCCACCCCGAACATCCCGCTGGGCAACATCCCCGAGGCGCAGAAATACCTCGCCGAGGGTTCGCACCGCCGGCTCTATACCTTCAGCCCCGAGGACTACAAGGACATCGCGGCGATCTGGGGCCAGGGCGAGCAGGCGCTGCCGGGCGACCCGCCGGGCGAGCTGCAGGTGGTGGAGGGCATGCCGGATGGCGGCAAGATCCATGAGCTGGTCGGCGAGCCCTCCGCCTTCACCCCGGACTATGCGCCGGAGGAGATGTACGAGATCGCGGCGAAGCTGACCAAGGCGATGCGCTGACGCCTGGCGGAGGGGCCTCGTGCCCCTCCCCTCCCGTTACGGCATCCGCTGCCGGATGCCATCCGCCACCAGCGTGCAGCCGGTGACCGCCAGCAGGATGGCGAGGCCGGGCCAGACCGCCGCCAGCGGCGCGCTGAACACCATCTCCTGCGCGTTGGACAGCATGTTGCCCCAGGAGGGCGCGGGCGGCTGGATGCCGAGGCCGAGGAAGCTCAGCGTGCTCTCCGCCAGGATCGCGCCGGCGACCGAGAGCGCGGTCGCGACCGCAATGGGCCCGGCAATGTTCGGCAGCAGGTGCCGGACCAGCACGCGCGCCTCGCCGGCGCCTGCGACGCGTGCCGCGGCGACATAGTCGAGCGAGAGCTGCGTCAGCGCCGCCGCGCGCGTGAGCCGCGCCACCACCACCCAGCCGAAGACCACCAGGATGGCGGCGATGCGGATGATGTCCGACAGCGCCTCCCCGCGCGGCAGGCCGAAGCGGCCGGTGTCCACCGCCGCCAGCACCACCAGCAGCGGCAGGGCCGGCAGGGCCAGCATCCCATCCGCCAGGCGCATCAGCAGCGCCTCCGTCCAGCCGCCCGCCCAGGCGGCCAGCAGCCCGATGCCGGTGCCGAGCAGCGTCGCCCCGAGCGCGACGGCGAGGGCGACCGCGAGCGAGACCCGCGCGCCATGCAGCAGCCGCAGCAGGATGTCCCGCCCCAGTTCATCCGTGCCCAGCGGATGCGCGGCCGAGGGCGCGGCGAAGCGGTTGAAGAGGTCCGGCGTGAAGGGATCATGCCCCAGCCAGCTCTGCAGCAGCGGCGCCGCCAGCGCGCCGAGGGCGAGCGCGCCCAGCAAAGCAAGGCCGAGCCAGAGGCGCATCAGCGCGAGAGCCTCGGGTCGATCAGCCGCTGCGCGATATCGGCCGCCAGCGTCGCCAGCATGGTCACCAGCGCCGCCAGCAGCAGGGCCAGCAGCGCCAGGTTGTAGTCATTGCCCATGATGGCGTCGTAGATCAGCTTGCCCATGCCGGGCCGGGCGAAGATGGTCTCCGTCACCAGCGCGCCGGAGACCAGCGCGCCGGCATCCAGCGCGAGAATGGTCACCACCGGGATCGCGGCATTCGGGAAGGCATGGCCCCAGAGCACGGCGCGCTCGGGCAGGCCCTTCATGCGTGCGGTGCGGATGTAGTTCGCGCCCAGCTCGGCCTGCATCGCCGCCATGCTGTGCCGCGCATAGCCCGCGAGGTTGCCGATGGCGAGCGTCGCGACCGGCAGGGCGAGGAAGCGCGCGGCCTCGGCGAGGCCCGGCGCCTCCGCGAGGCCGCCGGCCGGCAGCCAGCCCAGCTCCACCGCGAAGAGGATGATGAGCAGGATGCCGAGCCAGAAGGTCGGCGTGGATTGCGCCAGGATGGTGACGGCATCCACCGCCGGCGCCGCCCCGCGCCGGGCCGCGCCCCAGACGCCGAGCAGCACGCCGAAGCCCCCCGCGAGCAGCAGCGCGCAGCCGAGCAGCACCAGGGTGGAGCCGAGCGCGGGCCAGAGCACCTGTGCCGCCGGCACGGCAAACAGCCGGGAATGGCCGAACTCCCCGCGCAGCAGGGCGGCGGCCCAGGCCAGGTAGCGCTCATGCAGCGGCCGGTCGAGCCCGTGCAGCGCCCGCAGCCGCGCCGCATCCTCGGCCGTGAGCTGCGGGTCGGACATCAAGGCGAGGTCCACGGGATCGCCGGGCATCAGCCCCATGACGGACCAGGTTGCGGCGGAGACGAGGAAAAGGGTGACCGCGATCTGGACCAGGCGGCCGGCAATCAGGGCAAGCATCGGCCTCCAGCCTAGAGCAGATCGCGGGAGAGCGTGAACGCCCGTGAGCGAGACTCTGCTCGGAAATCAGGGAGCACCGGCGGATGGACGTTCAGCTATGAACGCCATCCGCCGTAGAGCGGATCGCCAAGCGGCATGAATCCACCGGATGAGCGGCGGCAGGACACGGCCGCGGGCAAGGGCGTCCTCACCGGCATATCGTGCCCCTGGGCCTGATCCTCGGCCGGCCGCTCAGCCGGGCGACCTTCCCGGGGGGGGGCGTTGGGTGCGTCGTGACGCCGCGGGACGATGGCCTCGAACGTCCCGGCATCGTCGCGGCCACGGCACTGATCGCCACGCCGGGCCGATCCGGATCGCCGCGTCAGCTTCCGCCTCCGGACCGCGCCATCTCCGCCTCATGCTTGCGGAACATCGCCTCCACCGCCGCCTGGCGCTTGCCGCTGAACTCCACATTGTTCTCGCCGACCCATTGGTAGGAGGCGACGCGCGCCGCGTTGGTCCCACGGAAATGCGGCATGACGTAGCGGGCATAGAGTTCGTAGGAGCGCTTCGTGCCCTCCCAGTCCGCCCAGTCATGGGTCTGCTGCAGGAAGACGCCGAACTCGCCCTGCTGGCCCTGCAATCGCTCGATCATGGCGATGGCGTCATCCGGCGTGCCGACCACGCCGAGCTTCTTTTCCACGAACCAGTCCACCGGATCCGTCCCGGCGGGGACGGGGAAGCGGCCGGGCGAGTTGTTGTTGAAGTAGTCGATGTATTTCCGGAAGCCGAAGCGGACGTTCTCCCTGGCCTGCTCCCGCGTCTCGGCGATGTGCATCGGCGCGACGATGCGCAGCCGCGCCGGGTCCATGCTCCGTCCATGCTCCGCGGCGATCCGGCAGGCGATCTCCCAATTGGCCGCCAGCGCGTCGAAGGCCGCGCCATCGGCCGCCGCGACGCAGAGCATGGAGAGATCGTACCTGCCGGCCGCCCGCCCGCCGGAAGGCGAGACGGCGCTGGCCACCGAGACCTCCGGATGCGGCCGCGTATAGGGCAGCAGGTGCGCGCGGGCGTTGACGAGGGTGTACCACTCGGTGGTCTCGGTCACCACCTCCCCGCGGAAGAGCCGCAGGATGACGTCGAGCGCCTGCAGCATCCGGTCCCGCTGGGTGGAGGGATCAATGCCGAGCATCATGGCGTCGGATGCCAGCAGCCCCGGCCCGGCGCCGAACATCACCCGCCCGCGGGTCTGGTGGTCGAGCTGGATGAGGCGGTTCGCGACCATCAGCGGGTTGTGGTAGGGCAGCGAGACGACGCCGGTGCCGAAGCGCAGCCGCTGCGTGATGGCGGCGGCATGGGCGATGAAGAGCTCGGGCGAGGCGATGGTCTCGAAGCCCGCCGAATGGTGCTCGCCGATCCAGGCCTCGTCGAAGCCGAGACGGTCGAGCCATTCGCAGAGCTCGAGGTCCCGGTGGATGCACATGGTCGGGTCCTCTTCCAGCGCGTGGAAGGGGGCCATGAAGACGCCATGCCTCAGGGTGAGCGCCATGGGATTGTCCTCCGGGTCAGCGCAGCGCCGCGGCATCCTCCCCGGCGCCGGCGAAAAGGTGCAGGCGGGCGGGATCGAGGCCGAGCGCGACCGTCTCCCCCGGGCGCAGCACGGTGGTCGCCGGCGTGCGGAGGATGACCGAACCGCTGCCCAGCTCGATGAAGTGGTAGCGCTCCGCCCCCGCCAGCTCGGAAACTGTCACCTTCGCGCGGATGGCGCCCGGCGCGTCCGGCGGAACCAGCGCGATATCTTCCGGCCGCACGCCAAGCGTCGCCTGGGGCGTCGCCGGCATGCGCGGCGGCGCCTGCGGCAGGGGCACGGCGATGCCCGGGCCCTGGAAGACCGGCCTGCCGCCCTCGATCCGCAGCTCGCCCTCGATCATGTTCATGGACGGGGTGCCGATGAACTCCGCGACGAAGCGGTTGGCGGGGCGGGAGTAGATCTCCTCCGGCGTGCCGACCTGCTGCATGACGCCGTGGTTCATCACCACGATCCGGTCGGAGAGCGTCATCGCCTCCAACTGGTCATGCGTGACGTAGATCATGGTGGTGCGCAGCTTCTGGTGCAGCGCCGCCAGCTCCGCCCGCATATGGACGCGCAGCTTGGCGTCCAGGTTGGACAGCGGTTCATCCAGCAGGAAGACCTCCGGGTCGCGGATCAGCGCCCGGCCGAGGGCCACGCGCTGCCGCTGTCCGCCCGAGAGCTGGCGCGGCTTGCGCTCCAGCATCGTCTCCAGCCGCAGCATGGGCGCGATTGCGGCGACCTTGCGCGCCCGCTCCTCCTTCCCGATGCCGCGCTTCCTGAGCCCGTATTCCAGGTTCTGCCGCACCGTCATGTGGGGGTAGAGCGCGTAGCTCTGGAAGACCATGGCGATGTTGCGGTCGCGCGGCTCCAGCTTCGTGATGTCGCGCGGGCCGAAGAGGATGCGGCCGGAAGACGGCACCTCCAGCCCCGCGATGATGCGCAGCGCGGTGGACTTCCCGCAGCCCGAGGGACCGACGAGGGAGACGAACTCGCCATCGGCGATGTCGAGCGTCAGCTCCTGCAGCGCATGCACCGTGCCCGTCGGGCCCCGGAATTCCTTGTGCAGCCGGTCGATGCGGACATTCGCCATGGGTCAGCCCTTCACGCCGCCGGCGCCCATGCCGGTCACGAGGTAGCGTTGGATGAGGCCGAAGGCGAGCGCCATCGGCAGGGTAGCAAGCGTCGAGGCCGCCATGATCAGCCCCCAATTGGTGTCGGTGGTGGAGACGAAGCGCATCATGCCGGGCGGCAGGGTGCGCAGGCTCTCGTCCGAGATCAGGATGAGGGCGTAGAGATACTCGTTCCAGGCGAAGAGGAAGGCGAAGATGCCGGTGGCGATGATGCCGGGCACCGCCTGCGGCAGCACCACGTCCCAGAGCGCGCCGAGCCGGGTCGCGCCGTCGATCATCGCCGCTTCTTCCAGGTCCACGGGGACGGAGGCGAAGAAGTCCCGCATCACCCACATGACGAAGGGCAGCGAGAAGGTGAGATAGGCCAG
Organism: Roseicella aerolata; assembly: GCF_020523605.1. GTDB lineage: Bacteria > Pseudomonadota > Alphaproteobacteria > Acetobacterales > Acetobacteraceae > Paracraurococcus > Paracraurococcus aerolatus. The sequence goes on from NZ_JAJAQI010000045.1 coordinate 5,177, forward strand.
CGACAGGCCGAGATGGCTGTTGGTCAGGCCGAGTTCGCGGAACAGAAGCAGCAGCGGGATGACCAGCAGCGCGCCCGGGAACATGTAGGCCAGCAGCACCAGCCGCCCATAGGCCTCCTTGCCCCGGACGTTGAACCGCGCCAGCGCATAGGCGCCGAGGATGCCGACCGCGAGGGAGAGCGCGGTGGACAGCAGGCACACCTTCAGGCTGTTCCAGAAGAGCAGGCCGAAATCCGTCAACCAGAACAGGTTGACGTAGTGCTCCAGCGTCCAGGTCGCCGGCAGGAAGGTGGGCGGGACGCGGAAGACCTCGGTCTGCGGCTTCAGGGAGGTCAGCGTCATCCAGTAGAGCGGGAAGGCGACAAAGGTCAGCAGGACCATCGCCAGCCCGTAGGTCCGCAGCAGGCGCAGCATCAATCTTGCTCCTTCCGCAGGAAGGCGAAGTAGATGGTCATGACCGCGATCAGGATCAGGAACATCACCACCGCGATGGCCGAGCCGCGCCCCATCTCATAGAGGCCGAAGGCCTGTTCGTAGACCAGGATCGGCAGGGTCATGGTGGAGCGCAGCGGACCGCCGCCGGTCAGCAGGAAGATGATCTCGAAATTGTTGAACATGAAGATGGTCCGCAGCAGCGCGATGACCAGCAGCACGTCCTTGATCTGGTGCAGGGTGATGTCGATGAAGCGGGCGATGGCGCCGGCGCCGTCGATCCGCGCCGCCTCGTACAGGTCCTGCGGGATCACCTGCAGCCGGGCGAGGACGATGACGACGACGAAGGGGAAGTATTTCCAGACGCCGACATAGACCACGGCCCAGAAGGCGCTGCCGGGCTGGGACAGCCAGGCGATCGGCGCGTCCACGATCCCGCTCTGCACCAGCAGCCAGTTCAGCACGCCATACAGCGCGTTGTAGAGCAGCATCCAGACCAGGATGACCGAGACGACCGGCATCATGTAGGGAAACAGCACCAGCCCGCGAACCAGGGAGCGGCCCTTGAAGGGCTGGTGCAGGATCAGCGCGACGGCGGTGCCGAGGATGATCTGCAGCCCCACCGCGACCCCGGCCCAGAGGCTGGACAGCCAGAGCGAGTGCCAGAACTCGGCATTGCTGAACAGCCAGGCATAATTGGCCAGGCCGACCCAGACTCCCTCCGGGTCCAGCACATGCCGCTGCAGGAAGCTGGTGTAGATCCCGTAGCCCAGCGGGAAGACCAGCAGCACCAGGAAGGTCAGCGCGCTGGGCAGGAGAAGGATGACGCCGAGATGCTGGTCCAGCAGCCTGCCGAGCAGGCTGCGTGACCCGATCGGGGGCCGGGCCGCATCCTCCGCCGGATGCGTCCCGACCGCCGGCGGCGCGTGTTGCGACACGCTCCCCGCCCCTTACGGCCGCAGGTCCTTGGTGGCGTCCACCGCCTCCTTCTGCGCCTTCTCGACCGCGATGTTCACCGGCTCCTTCCCCAGCACGATGCGCTGCACCATGTCCGGGATGATGTTGCGCGCCTCGATGGCATCCCACTTGTAGTTGAAGGGGCGGTCCGGCGTTTCCTGGGTGGCGCTGATGCCGAAGTCGATCGGCTCGATCAGCGGCCTGACGATGTCCGGATGCTTCTGCACCCAGTCATGCCGCTCCACCATCGGCATGACGGATGTGCGCGTCGGCACCACATGCGCGATGACCGGCTCCATCATCATGAACATGTGCTGCGGCTCCAGCATGAACTTCACATAGTCCAGCGCCGCATTGGTGTTGCGCGACTTGTAGACCACGAACTCGTCCCAGCCGAGCGCGGTTGCCGGCGTGCCGCCATGCGGGATGTGCACCGTCTTCGACTTCGGCAGCAGGTCGGGCGCCTGCTGGTAGAGATGCGACAGCACGCGGCCCCAGTAGAAGGTCGTGGCCGCCTTGCCGGAGGTATAGGCCGCCGAGGCCTCGCGGAAGCCGTACTGGCCGATATCCGGCGGCGAGAAGCGGCACATCTCGGCATAGTAGGTCATCGCGCGCCGGATCTCCGGCGTGTCGAAGGTCGGGTTCAGCTTGTCGTCGAACATGCGCCCGCCGGCGCCCCAGATCGCGATGGTCGCCTGGATCTGCGTGTTCCAGGTGCGGCCCGCCGGGAAGCAGGCGCCGAACATGCCCCGCGCCGGGTTGGTCAGCTTCTCCGCCGCGGCGCGATACTCGTCCCAGGTCTTCGGCAGTTCGAGCCCCGCCTCCTGGAACAGGTCGGTGCGGCACCACAGCACCGGCCACTGCACGCCATAGGGAATGGCGGCCTGGATGCCGTTCAGATGCCAGGCCTTCAGGCTCGGCGCATGGAAATCGGCGCGGCCGATCTGATCCACCAGCGGCGCGAGATCGACCAGCAGGTTGCGCTTGGCCGCCGCCGCCATGAAGCTGACGCGGGAGGAGCCGGCGACGATCTCCGGCGGCCGGCCCGCCATCAGGTCGGCCGGGATCTTGCGGATCAGGTCATCCCAGGAGGCGTATTCGGGCTGGACCGCGGCGCCTCTGTTGGCCTCGGTGTAGCGGGTGATCAGCTCCTGCCAGACCTTCACCTGGCTCGGATCGGTCTCGGGTGTCAGGAAGCGGATCGTGCCGCGCGCCTGCGCCCGGGCGTGGCCGCCCATCGCCAGACCAACACCACCCGCCAGGCCGCCGGCCAGGAAGTCCCTTCGCTTCATGTTATCCTCCCGCATCGCCCGCCCTTGCCGGTCCGGGTCGCATGTTTTTCTTGTCGGGGGAGATTTGCAGGGTCCTGCGATGGCCGCAACCCGCCTTGTCGGATGCGGCCGGGGCGAGCACCGCGCCGTCACAGCTGCGCCCATCGTCGATCGGCGCTCCGGGCGAGGTCGGCTCGCCCGGAGCAGGCCGGCGGCCATTGCGACGCGACGAACGCCTACCCGAACCGGGAAAGCGCCCCCTTCGGCAGTTCGGGGCGTGGCGACATCCTCCGCGACGCCGCTGCGGGGTCAGGTGCGCGCGATGTCCCCGCGTGTCACGCCACCCGGTGTTTCCAAGGGCCTTGCGGCTCTTGGCGGGGTTCCGGGGGGCGGAGCAGCCCCTGCTGGCGGGGCCATCGGGGCGGAGCCGCCGCCGCTACCGCGCGGCCGTCGCCGCCTCGCCCTCGGCATTATGGTCGAACTCGGGCACCAGCCGCCCGAGTTGCGCGAGCGCCGCCCGCGGATTGCCCGCCCGGCAGGCTGCCGCGATCTCGTCGATGGCCCGCCCCACCAGCGCCGGGTCGGCCGTGCGGGGGGTTGCCACCAGCAGGCCCTGGAAGCGGGTCGGCCGCGGCGGTTCCTGGCCGTGGAACAGCTCCTCGTACAGCTTCTCGCCGGGGCGGAGGCCGGTGAAGCGGATCTCCACATCCTCCTCCGGCCTGAGCCCCGCGAGGCGGATCATGCGCCGCGCCAGGTCCACGATCTTCACCGCCTTGCCCATGTCGAGGACGAAGATGCCGCCCTCGGCCAGCTCCGGCAGCTGGGCGGCCCCAGGGGAGGAGGTATCCGCGGCGCCGATCACGCTGGCCTGCAGCACCAGCCCCACCGCCTCCCGCACCGTCATGAAGTAGCGGCGCATGTCCGGGTGGGTCACGGTCAGCGGCCCGCCGCGCTCGAGCTGGCGGCGGAACAGCGGCACGACGGAGCCGGTGGAGCCCAGCACGTTGCCGAAACGCACGGTGACGCAGCGCATCCCGCCGGGCTCGGCGCCCGCGCGCGCGGCGACATCCAGCGCCTGGCAGTACATCTCGGCCAGGCGCTTGCTCGCGCCCATGACGCTGGTCGGGTTCACCGCCTTGTCCGTGCTGATGAACACCATGGCGCGGCAGCCGACGGCGCGGGCGGCATCCGCCACCACGCGGGTGCCGAGCGCATTGGTGAGCAGCCCCTCCAGCGGGTCGTTCTCGACCATCGGCACGTGCTTGAGGGCGGCGGCGTGGAAGACCAGCTCGGGCCGCAACTCCTCCAGCAGGCGCCGCATGCGCGGCTCGTCGCGGATATCGGCCAGCACCGCGCGGCGCGGCACGTCCGGGTGGCGCTCCCGCAGTTCCAGGTCGATCTCGTAGAGGACGAACTCCCCGTGGTCGAGCAGGGTGAGCTGCGCCGGGCCGAGCGCCGCCACCTGCCGCGCCAGTTCGCCGCCGATGGTGCCGCCAGCGCCGGTCACCAGCACGCGGCGGCCCTGGATCAGCCGCGCCATGCCCTCCCGGTCCAGCGGCACCTGCGGGCGGTCCAGCAGGTCCTCGATCGCCACGGGGTCGAGCTTCAGCCGATGCCCTGCTCCCTGGCCGGCCTTCTCCATCGCCGCCATGCGCCGCGCCGCAGGGTCGAGGGCGGTGACGGAGGGGGCGCGGCGCACCGGGATGCCATGGCGGTCGGCGGCGTCCAGCAGCCGCTCCAGGGCCAGCCCCTGGACGTGATGGGTGGTGAGGACGATGAGGGCGGGCAGGCGCCCCTCCTCCTTCATCCGGTCGAGCACGGCGGCGATGTCGTCGGCCGTGCCGAGGATAGGGTGGCCCTGGATGCGTCGCCCTGCCTGGCGGGAGCGCATGGAGAGGATGCCGACGACCCGGAAGGCCGGCTGGCGCTCGCCCGCCAGCGCGCGGATGAAGATGTCCGCCCCGTCGCCGGCGCCGACCAGCAGCACGGGCTGGGGGGAGAGGGTCGGTTCCGGCACGCGGCGGCTGTGGTGCAGCCGGCCGGCGATGCGCGGCATGCCGAGCAGCAGGCCGAGCGTCAGGGCATGGATGGCCGGGAAGGCCGGGTTGGGTGGCCTCCAGGCGCCGAGCGTGAGTAGCCCGCCCCAGAAAAGCAGCGCGGCGCCGACCGCGGCCACGATGATGCCCATCAGATCGGGCAGGCCGGCATAGCGCCAGTATTGCTGCGGCAGGCGCACGGGCAGGCCGGCGGCCAGCAGGGCACCGACGGCGCCAGGCAGGGCGCCGAGCCACCAGCCCCCCTCCGGCCAGACGCCGGGCGCATCCAGCAGCATCGCCGCCGGCAAGGCCAGACAGGCGATGAGCGAATCGAGGACGAGGTTGAGGAGGATGCGGTGCGGCGCGCGGCGGGCCATCTGTTCGCTATAGGCCGGGACGGGCCGCGGCGCCACCGGCAGGCGGGAGCGGCGCCAGGCGTTGATAGAGCGCGACCAGCCGCGCCGCCTCGCCGGGCCAGCCGAAACGCGTCGCGGCGGCCTGCCGCCCCGCCGCGCCGAGGGCGGCGCGCCGCGCCGGGTCGCGCAGGCCCTCAATGGCCCCGGCGATGGCAGCGGGATCGGCGCTGTCCACCAGCACGCCGCAGCCGGCCGCGCGGATGATGCCGGCGACCTCCTCGGCGAAGGCGGGGGCGATCACGGGCAGGCCGGCCTGCATGGCGTCGAACAGCTTGTGCGGCAGGGCAAGGCGGTGGTTCTCCTCGCCCGGCTGGAACAGCACCAGGGCGATGTCGCCCTCGGCAAGGCGCGCCAGCGCCTCGGGATGGGGCAGCCAGGGCAGGCACTCGATCCGGTGGGTGACGCCGAGGGCGACGGCCTGCGCCGCGAAGGCGGGCTCGGAGCCATCGGTGAAGCGGCCGATCAGGCGGAGGCGGTCGGTGGCGGGGAGGCAGGCCATGGCCTGCAGCATCTGCGGCCAGCCGCGGCTGCGGGTCATGGCGCCGGCATGCACCAGGGTGAGCGGGCCCGGGGCATGGCGCCGGGGCGCGACGGCCACCGGCATGGCGTAGTTGCGGACCGCGACGGTGCGGTCGGGCACGGCGAAATCCTCGGCAAGGCCGTCCTTCGCCACCACCACCGCATCCGCCGCCCGGCCGGCCAGGCGGCAGAGCAGGCGGAGCACGGCGCGGGCGAGCGGGCGCAGCGGCCGCGGCAGGCGGGCATCGAGCCGGCTCGGATAGTGCTCGTGCACGTCGAGCACGGCGCGGGCGCCGGTGCGGCGGGCGGCCAGCAGCGCGGCGAGCCAGGCATCCGGCTCGCTGGCATGGATCACCGCGGCGCCGCTGGCGGCGGCGCGGCGGGCGAGGCCGGGGATGGCACGCAGCCGGCCGCGCCAGCCGGGGCCACGGCGGAAGGTCTCGAGGGCGACGCCGGCGAGTTCGGCTGGCGCCTCCGGCCCGCCCGGGGCGAGGTGGCGCAGGCGCCAGCCCGCGGCGGCCAGCGCCGCGCCTTCCTTGCGGACCACGCGGATGTCGTCGGGCGGATGGGCGGCCGAGAGCAGCAGGACCAAGGGGGCCGGGGCGGCGACCGCGGCCGGGCGCCCCGGCGGCGCTTCGCCGGACGCGGGGGTGCTGGCTTCCGTCGCGCTCACGCGCGCGCCTCCCCAGGCGGGGGCTGCGGTCTGCGCGGCGGAGGCCAGCCGGCCGTCCCCGGCGCCCAAGCCGGGGCCGGAGCGGGGCCGCGCGGGACCGGCCGGGCGGGAACGGATCCCGCAGGGACGTGAAAGCCCGGCAGCCCGCCCCTGCCCGAGGTGCGAGGCCCCCCCGCGGATGGGGGCCCGGGCTGGACCGCCTTCCACCCTTGCCGGGCGCGGCGGCCGGGCGGTGATACGGGGGACGTGATCATGCCCCGAACAGTTCGGCCAGATGCGACGCCATGCGCGGGCCCGCCTGCCCGTCCCAGAGCGGGATGGGCCGGGCGCGCGGCCAGTCGCCGGCCAGCACCGCCGCCACCGCCGCCGCCAGCCTGTCGGGCGGCACCAGCCGGCTGGTGCCGGCGGTCAAGGTCACCGGCCGCTCCGTGCCGGGGCGGAGGGTGAGGCAGGGCAGGTCGAGCGCCGTCGCCTCCTCCTGCACCCCGCCGCTGTCGGTCGCGACCAGCCGGGCGCGCGCCAGCAGGCCGAGGAAATCGGGGTAGGACAGCGGCGGCAGCGTCCGCACCCCGGGCGGCAGGGCGAGGCCATGCGCCGCCAGCCGCATCAGGGCGCGCGGATGCGCCGGCCAGGCCAGCGGCAGCAGCGTCGCCGCCTCGGCCAGGGCGGCCAGCAGCCTGGCGAAGGCTGCGGCATCGTCCACATTGGCGGCCCGGTGCAGCGTCACCACGCCATAGCCGCCGGGCGCCAGCCCCTCCGGCAAGGGTCGTTCCCGCGCCGCCGGCAGGCCGCGCAGCAGCGTGTCCACCATGGCATTGCCCACGGCCCGCACCCGCGCCGGCGGATGCCCCTCCGCCAGCAGCCGGGCGGCGCTTCCCTCCTCCGGCGCCCAGAGCAGGGTCGCCACGGCATCGATGGTGCGGCGGTTGATCTCCTCCGGCATGTCCGGGTCGTCGCCGCGCAACCCGGCCTCCAGATGCGCGACCGGCAGGCCGAGCTTCCGTGCCGCCAGCGCCGCCGCCAGGCTGCCATCCACATCGCCCGCCACCACCACCAGGGCGGGGCGGCGGCTGCGCCAGGCCGCCTCCAGCGCCAGCATGGTGCGGCCGGTGGTCCCGGCCGGGCTGCCGCCCGGCACGCCGAGCGCGATCTCCGGCGCCGGCAGGCCGAGTGGCGCGAGATGGTCGCCGAACATCGCGGGGTCCTGGTGCTGGCCGGTATGCAGCAGCACGGGGCGGAGCGGCAGGCCGGCGCCCGGCAGGGCATGCCAGAGCGCGGCCAGCTTCGGCAGGTTCGGCCGCGCCGCGGCGACCAGGTGCAGCTCGCCCGTCATGCCCGGCACCGGTGATGCCGCATCGGCGGGATCACGCGCATGGCTGGCGCATGGCAGGCGTCAGCCTGCCATGCCTGAGACGCCGACGGCCCTCCGGGCCTTGGCTTCGCGGCACTTGCCTCGGCGCGCCTTCGCACGCGGCCCGCGCCGCACCGATTTCCAGGCCGGTCAGGTGTCTCACGCCACCGCCACCGCGCGCAGGGCGGGTGCCGTCGCGGCGGCCTCGACCACCTCGCAGAAGCGGCCGGCCAGCAGGCGGCGGTCCCAGCGCCGTTCGGCCAGGCCCCGCGCGGCGGCGCGCATGGCCACGCGCCGGGCCGGGTCGGCCGCCAGCGCCGCCAGCGCCCCGGCCAGCGCCACCGCATCGCCGGGCGGCGTGGCGATGCCGCAGGGCCCCTCCCCATCCCCCGCCAGCAGCCGCGCCGTCGCGCCGCCGAGATTGGCCACCACCGGCAGGCCGCTGGCCAGGTAGTCCATCAGCTTGTTGGGCGCCGTCAACTCGGCAAATTCCGGCACCGGCGCCAGGCATTGCAGCCCGATATCGCTGCCCGCCAGCAGCCCGGCCAGCCTTGGCTTCGGCAATGGATCGAGGAAGCGGAGATTGCGCAGGCCGAGCGCCGCGGCGCGGGCCTGGAGCACCGGCTTCTCCGCCCCCTCCCCCACCAACAGCAGCGTCACCGGCGCTCCCTCCGCCTGCAGCAGCGCCGCGGCCCCCAGCACCTGCCCGAGCCCATTCGCCACCCCATGCGCCCCGGCATAGACCGCCAGCACCGTCCCTGCCGGCAACCCGGCCGGCCGCCAGGGGGGAACATGCGGGCCGAAGAGGTCGAGGTCGCAGCCATTCGGCAGGACGGAGACGGCGCCGGGCGCCGCGCCATGCGCCACCGCCGTGCGCGCCATGCCCTCGGAGAGGGCGATGACGGCGGACGCCCCCCGGCAGGCGGCACCGGCCAGCGCGCCGAGCCCCGCCCAGAGCGGCGGCGATCCCACCCCCATGGCGCGCGGCAGCTCCGGCCAGGGGTCGCGGATCTCGAAGACGAAAGGGGTGCCGCGCAGCCGCCGCGCCGCGAGCGCCGGCAGCGCCACGGTCAGCGGGGTGGAACTGGCCACCACCACATCCCAGGTCTCGGCCAGCGCCAGCGCCGTGGCACGCGCGGCATAGCGCAGGAAGGCGGCGGCGCGCGCCGGCAGCCCCTGCGCATTGCCGCAGGGGATGGCGTATTCGACGACGCGGAAGGGGCCCACCGCGCCCTCCCGCCGCCCGCGCCGGAACCCGCCCGCAAGGCCCGTGACCGCCCCGGCATATTGCCCGCAGGCCAGCGTCACCGCATGGCCGCGCGCCGCCAGCGCCCGCGCCAGGGCGAAGCTGCGGGTGCCGGTCGCGCCCGCCGGCGTCGAGAAATGCTGGTGCAGGTAGAGGATGCGCATCAGCGCCCCGCCTCTCCGAAGCAGGCGCGGATGGCCGCGATCACCCGCTCCTGCTGCGCCGGGGTGAGGCCGCTGCCGGAGGGCAGGCAGAGCCCCGCCTCGAACAGCCGCGCGGCGGCCGCGCCGCCGGCCTGCGGCGCGTCCCGGAAGGCCGGCTGCAGATGCAGCGGCTTCCAGACCGGGCGGCTCTCGATGCCCAGGGCGGAGAGCGCCTCGCGCACCGCCTCCCGGTCCGGGGCGCCGGCGCGGGGGTGGAACAGCGCCACGCTCAGCCAGCGATTGGCCTGGCCCCAGGCTGGCTCCGGCATGAAGCCGACGCCCGGCAGGTCGCCCAGCCCCTCCCGGTAGCGCGCGAAGACCGCGCGCCGTGCCTCCACCCGCTGCGGCAGGGCCGGAAGCTGCGCCAGGCCCACGGCCGCGAGCACCGAGGAGAGGGCATAGGTGAAGCCCGTTTCCTCATGCTGGTAGTGCGGCGAGGGCTCCTTCGCCTGGTTCGCCAGGCGGCGGGCGCGGGCGATCAGCGCCGGGTCGTCGGAGGCCAGCGCGCCGCCGCCGCCCGCGGTGACGATCTTGTTGCCGTTGAAGCTGAAGGCGGCAAGGCGGGCGCCCCGCCCGGCATGCCGGCCGCGCTGCGTCGCGCCGAGCGCCGCCGCGCTGTCGCAGAGGACGGGCACGCCCCAGCGCTCGCAGAGCGCGAGGATGGCGTCGAGGTCGCAGCACTGGCCGAAGAGGTCGACAGGCACCACCGCCCGCGGCAGCCGGCCGCGGCGCACCGCGCGGGCCAGTTCGCGCTCCAGCAGGGCGGGGTCGAGCGTCCAGCTCTCCGGCGTGACGTCGAGGAAGCGCGGCACGGCGCCCATCTGCACCGCCGGCGCGATGGTGGCGACGAAGGTGAGGGTGCTGGTCCAGACCTCGTCCCCCGGCACGACGCCGAGCAGGCGGTAGCCGAGATGCAGCGCCGCGGTGCCGGAGGCGGTGGCGAGGAGATGGGGGAAGCCGGTCGCCTCGGCGAGGGCGGCCTCGAAGGCCTCGGGCACGGGGCCGGCCGGGGCGATCCAGCCGCTGTCGAGCGTGGCCCTGAGCGCGGCGAGCTCGCCCCCGGTGAGCTGGGGCGGGGAGAGAAGGATCGGCTCCGGCGCGCGCGGCGCGCCGGCGGAGGGTGGTCGGGGCCGCGCCGGGCGCGGGAAGCGGAGAATCGGTCCTGGTTGCGGGGCAGCCTGGCCGAGCGGCATGCGGGGGCTCCGGCTTGTTGCGCCGGTAAAATCAGGCCGACCTCCTTCAATAACAAGCGATTTTTAATACGATATGCAAACAAACAACGTGAACAATCAGCCCGCATACCGCCCGGCCATGCGGTGGGAACCGCGTCACGCGCCGGGCGGCGCGAATCAGGGGACAGGCCCGGGCAGGCGCCGGGCCGCCAGCTCAGCGCAGGCGGGGATGCGCCATGGCCGGGATGCATCCCTGGCCACCGAGGGGCCTCGACGCCCCCTGCCTACCGGCGGCATGACCCTACCGGCGGCATGACCGTACCATTCATGCCAGGCGCCTGAACCGGCGCCGCCGAAACCGCGGGGCCTGGCCAAGCCTTAGGGAGCAAACCGCCCGGCAATCGAGGGGGCCGCTGATGGGGCACCATCAACGGCCGTTGGTACCACCCGGTGCTCAGGCGGTGCCGACCTGGCCCTGCTCGCCGCGGCGGGACTGCCAGAGCGCAACGAAATCGATCGGCGCCAGCATCACCGGCGGGAAGCCGCCATCGCGCGTCACATCGGCCAGGATGTTGCGGGCGAAGGGGAAGAGCAGGCGCGGGCACTCGACCAGCAGCACCGGCTCCAGCACCTGCGGCTCCACATCGATGGTGAAGATGCCGCAATAGACCAGCTCGGCGATGAAGCAGGTCTGGTCGTTGGCCTGGGCATCGGCGCGGATGTTCAGCGAGACCTCGTAGACATTCTGGCCTTCCTGGATCGGCCGGGCCTGAACGTCGAGCTGCAGGTCGACCCGCGGCTGCTCGCGCAGGGTGGCGAAGATCTCGGGGGCGTTCGGGACCTCGAAGGAGAGGTCCTTCGTGTACTGCATGTTCAGGACCAGCGGGCCCTGGGACATCGGCGGGGCGGACGGGGCGTCGGACATGATGGTCTCTTGCAGAGCGATGAGCGCGCTCCGCTAGCACGCGGGCGGCGCCGGGGACAGCGGCGGGACGAGGGCGGCCGGCGGCGGACCGCCCGGCTCACGCGGTGAGACGTTACCGATTTTGCAGGCCAATGACTGAATTGTGAGTTTTGTTGCTACTCGTTCGGGTGCCGGAGGCGAAGTGCCTCTTCGGACGCGAAGGAGAATAAGCCTTGACCGTAATGCATGCCGATACGCCGGTTGCGCCGCCGCTGCTGTCCTATGCCGCCTTGCCAGACCCCCGCGCCCGCATGGCGGCGCGGCTGCCCGCCTTCATCCAGCCCTTCCTCACCTGGCTGACGGCCAGGCCCGTCCCCGGCGCGCCGGCCCCCGGCCGCACCGCCATGGGCTTCGTCGCCGGCGCCCTCGCCTGGACCTTCGGCGGCTGCGCCCTCGGCCTCATCCCCTTGCTGCTGGCGGATCCGGCGCTGCTGACCTGGCTGCTGCTGCCGATCGGATGGCTGGCGACAAGCTGCGGCCTTGGCCTGTTCCAGGTGGTGATCTTCCACCACTGCTCGCATGGCACCGTCTTCTCGACGCGCGAGCGCAACCGCCGCGCCGGCCGGATGATCTCCGCCTTCCTGCTGTTCAAGCGGTTCGAGGACTACCAGCGCGAGCACATGCTGCATCACAGCCCGAACAAGCTGCTGACCGAGGAGGACGAGTTCGCCGATTTCGTCCTCGGCATGTGCGGGCTGGAGCCGGGCCTGCCCAAGCGCGAGTTGTGGCGGCGGGTGCTGGTGAATTGCGCCTCGCCGGTCTTCCACCTCCGCTTCCTCCAGCGCCGCCTGCGCGCGAGCATGTTCACCGGCGATGCGCAGCATGACCGGATGAGCCGTATCGCCTGGGCTGGCCTCCTCGCGCTGGCTGCCGCAACCGGCCTGCTGGCCGAGATCCTGCTGGTCTGGGTGCTGCCGGTGACGGTGCTGCTGCAGGTCGCGACCGTCTTCCGCATCCTTTGCGAGCATCGCTTTCCGGAGCCGGAGAGGATGCGGGTGCGCGACCGCGCCTTCGTCGCCCATGCGACGGCCGGCGTCTTCCCCGGCAGCGCGCCGCCCGCCCTGCCCGCCACCAGCCTGCGCGGGCTGCTGCGCTGGACCGCCTGGTGGGCGGAGATGCTGACGGTGCACCTCTTCGTCCGGCTCTTCGTGCTGGTCGGCGATGCGCCCTGCCACGACTTCCACCACCGCAAGCCGGCGACGCGGCGCTGGGCGGACTACATCCATGCGCGGCAGCAGGATCTCGAAGCCGGCTCGCCCGGCTTCCCGACCGGCTATTTCGAGAATTGGGGGCTGTTCGAGGCAATCGACCACAACCTGGCCAGCCTCGCCGCGACCCCGCGGGAAGTGCTGGGCCGCTAGAGCAGATCGCGGAGGGGCGTGAACGCCCCGCAGCGTGAATCTGCTCTACAAACAGCGGTCTACAGCGGATGGGCGTTCAGTCTTGAACGCAATCCGCTGTCGAGCGGACCTCGCCCGGGCGGACTCAATCATACCAACCCGCATAAATGCTGACGAATTCCTGCGGCCTCGGTCGCCGGCGCCGCTCTGCGGCTGGGCTACGCGCCACCTGGCACGGCGCCCCCGGTGCCCATGGAAGATGCCGGCCGCATCTTCCATGGGGCCCGGCCGTTCGGGCGCTCAGCCGCCCGCGGCGGCTGCAGGTCAGGATTTATGCGGGCGGGTATCAGGCGACGCAACCTGCCTGTCCCGCAGGAGGCCGGATCGTCGGGCACGCGCCACCATGCGCGCCGGACGGTCCGGCGCAGGTCGCGGAGGGGCCTGAACGGGGCACCCCGCAGTTTCGCGGAGCCAAGAGGGCGGGTCCCGTCGCCCGGGAGCCCGAAGTTGCTCCGCGAGCGATGATCTGCAGCGGATCGGCATTCGGCTCCAGACGCCAGTCCGCTGCGGTTGGCCCGGCCGGAGGGTTCGGGAGGCGCTCGTTCGTCCTGGCCTGCAGCCTCCCCGGCGGATGAGGCCGGAAAACGCGCCAGCCCCTCTGCAGGACGGCGTCAGTCCTGCGGCCGCTCGCGCACCCGCTCGGCCGGAAGCCGGATCATCGCGGTGGTCCCGTGGCCTGGCGCGCTGTCGAGCAGCAGCTCGCCGCCATGCGCCTCCAGCAGCCGCTTGGCGATCGGCAGGCCAAGGCCCGCCCCGCCCAGGCTGCGCGCCGCCTGCTGGTCGAGCTGCTGGAAGGGCTCCAGCGCGCGGGGAATGTCCTCCGGCCGCATGCCGACGCCGTTGTCGCGCACCGTCACCGTTGCGCCGCCATCCTCGGCGCGCGCCAGGCTCACCTCCACCGCCGCACCGTCCGGGGAGAATTTCACCGCATTGCCGATGAGGTTGTGCAGCACCTGGCGGAACCGCACCGGGTCGATGCACAGTTCCAGCGCCGGCTCCACCAGGCCCAGCCGGATCTCGACGCCGCGGACCTGGCCTTCGCCTGCGCCGAGCGCCACGGTGCTCGCCAGCACCTGCCCGGCCGGCAGCCATTCCGGCGCCAGCGAGGGCAGCGCCTGCTCCAGATGCGAGTAGTCGAGCAGGCCATCCGCCAGCTTCAGCAGGTACTGCGCGGCATCGAGGATCAGCGCGGAGTAGCGCCCGCGATCCTCCAGGCTCGGGTTGTAGCGCGACTCTGGCGCCATCATCTCGGCGAAGCCGAGGATGGCGTTCAGCGGCGAGCGCAGCTCATGCGTCAGGGTGGCGAGGAAGCGCGCGCGCGCGGCGCTCGCCCGCTCGGCCGCCGCCTTCGCGCTCCGCAGGTCCAGCTCCGCCTGCTTGCGGAGCATGATGTCGATATAGACCGAGAGCGCGCCCTCGATGAGCTCCTGGTCCCCCGGCTCGAAGGGCCGGCTGACATTGCTCTCGGACCGGCTGCCGAGGATCAGGGCATGGCCGGTCGGCCGGTCATAGGCCCAGAGCACATAGGGCAGGCGCAGGATGCCGGTCAGCTCATAGGCGGGCGGCTCGATCGGCGTGCGCGCCGTGGTGAAGAAGAATTCCGGCGGGGAGGGAATGGCGACCCGGTGCCCCGTGATCTCGGTCCCCGCGCCGATCGCATGGGTGACGCGGAATCGCTCGCCGCCCGCTTCCTCGTGCAGCAGCGCCGCGCCGTCGCAGAGCGCGTTCTCGATGATCATCTCGAGCATCGGCACGCCGATCTCCTGCGGCGTCCAGTCGCCATCGGCCAGGCGATAGGCCTCGCGGATCAGCTTCGCCACGGTGCGGCTGCGGCGCGCCTCGCGGAAGGTCTGGCTCTGCTCCTCCTGCAGGCGGAGCAGCCGGGCGCCGAGGTCGTTGCATTCCCGCCGATAATAGGCCAGCTCGCGCTCGAGCTGGCCGATCAGGGCGCCCTGCGGGGTCTCCGACATCAGCCTCGCCTCCGCAGCACGGTCAGCACGCCGGTCCAGTCGAGCGGCCTGCTGCGCCCCTGGGCGAAGGGGGCGACCTCGACGCCGGAATAGAAGCCGAGGAAGGGCACCGCCGGGTCGAGGCCGTCGCGGACCAGCGCCGCCTCCTCGACCGGGGCGCCGCTGCGCGCGCTGCCGCGCCCGGCGCAGTCGATGTAGAGGCCGAGCAGCGGCGCCGTCCCCGCGACCACGCGGTTGATCTCCTGCACGCCGCGGCGGACGGAATCGAGCATCAGGGAGTTGTCGCGGCTCATGATCTGCACGCGGGTGCCGCGGGCGAAATCCTTCTCGAACAGCGTCACCGACCCGGTCTCGGGGTTGGCGCGCAGGATCAGGCGGTTGACATAGGCGTTCTCGTCATAGGGGGCGAAGGGGTCGCCCTGCTTCTCCCCGAGCGTGGCGCAGAGCGTCAGCTCATGGCCCTTGGCGCCGCCGAGCGGCAGGCCCAGCATGCGCTCGATCACCGTCAGCGCCGGCCTTCCGTCCAGCTCATAGACCTCGGCGCCCTCGATCCGGGTGATCTCCATGAAGGCGCTGACCGGGCGGCAGCCATGCATGACCGCCGTCTCGGCCTGCAGCGCCGGCGGGAAGACCAGCGCGACGGCGGCATGCTTCACCACCGCCTCGCCATCGAAGACCCAGCCGCCCGAGAGGTTCATGTCGGTCAGCAGCCCGCCGCCGAGCAGGCAGAGCGGCCGCGCGCCGAAGCCGGCATGGAAGCCGTCCACGATCGCGCTCGCCGGGTGCAGCCGGAGCGGCGCCGTCACCGCGACGCTGTCGAAGAGCAGCAGGACGACATCGCCCTCCCCCGCGATCCCGGCGACCTCGGCGCCCAGCCCGGCGCCGGCGGCATGCTCGTCCCGCAGCAGGTCGCGCGTCACCACGGCCTGCGGCGTCACCGCCGGGTCGTGGAAGGCGATGAGGCCGAGCTCGAAACCGCTGTAGCCGAATCCGGCGCGGCCGATGGCGCCGGCGGCGGAGCCGCCGAAGACCGGGACCGGGCCGAAGACCTCCCGCAGCGCGGCGCGGGCCGCGAGGGGGTCGTGCTTGCCGCCGCAGAAGGCCAGCAGCAGCTGTGGGGCGGCCTGGGCCAGGCCGGCGGCGCAGAGCCGCACCGCCACGGCCGGGTCCGAATGTTTCGCATAGCTGACGCTGATCACGCCTGGCCCCCTCGGCCACCCATCATACCGTCCTCCTAGAGCAAACGACGGCCGAGTGGACCCACCCGGAAGACGTAATTCGCTCGCCCGAACAACAGGCTGGATCGTCCGACGCGCATCGGACGGTCTGGAGCAGGTCGCGGCCGGGCGCGAACGGCCCCCTCCGCGAGTCTTGCGGAGCAAGGTCTGCGGGGACGCCGTCGCCCGGCCGCGTGCCTCCGCTCTGCAATCAACAGGCTACAGCGGACCGGCGTTCAGGTCTGAACGCCATCCGCCACAGCCTGCCGCGCCGCCCGGCAGGGCCAGCCCGGCCAGGCACGCGGCCAGTTCGGCGGGCGAGACCGGCTTGCGCAGCAGGGCATAGCCGCCGCGCTCGGCCAGCGGCGCGAGCTCCGCCATCCGGCCGGTGCCGGTCAGCAGCATCGCCACCAGGCCGGGCCGCCGCAGCCGCGCGGTCTGGATCAGCGCCGTGCCGTCCATGCCGGGCATGGCCAGGTCGGAGATCAGCAGGTCGCAGGGCGCGCCGGATTCGAGATGGAGCAGGGCCTGGCCGCCATCCTCCGCCTCCGCCACCTCCCAGCCTTCCCGGCCCAGGCATTCCGTGAGGAAGCGCCGCATCATCGGCTGGTCATCGACGATCAAGGCCCGGCCGCGCGCCTCTCCTCCGGCAAGGGCAGGCCGCTGCCCGGCGGCGCAGGGCAGCCAGAGCGACACGGTGGTGCCGAGGCCGGGGCGGCTCTCGATCCGCAGCTGCCCACCGGACTGCGCGGCGAAGCCATCCGCCATGGAAAGGCCGAGGCCGGTGCCCCTGTCGCGTGGCTTGGTGGTGAAGAAGGGTTCGGTGGCGCGGCTCAGGACCGCCGGCTCCATCCCGGTGCCGGTATCGGCGACCCAGAGCCGGACATAGCGCCCCGGCGCCAGCCCGGCCGGATCGGCGCCCGCCTCTGCGACCGCCGCGCCGAGCGTCACCGTCCCGCCGCCCGGCATGGCATCGCGGGCGTTGACGGCCAGGTTGATCAGCGTGGTCTCGAGCTGGGCGCGGTCGGCCCGCAGGGCGGGCAGCGCCGCCGGCACGTCCAGCGCCACGCGCACCACCGGGCCGATCGCATTGGCCAGGATGGCCTGCAGATTCCGCAGCAGCTCGGTCGGGTCGATCTCGGCCGCGCGCAGCTCCTCCCGCCGGGCGAAGGCGAGCATCCGGCGGGAGATGGCGGCGCCGCGCTCGGCCACCTCCCTGAGCTCGGCGAGCAGGCGCGCGGTTCCGGGCGCCGCGCCGGCCAGGGCCTGGCCATGGCGCTGCCCGAGCAGGGCGATGCCGGCGAGGACCGCGGCGGAGACATTGTTGAAATCATGCGCCACACCGCCCGCGAGCTGGCCGAGCGCCTCGAGCTTCTGGGCGTGGCGAAGGCGGTCCTGCGCGGCGGAGCGGGCGGCGGCCTCCGCGGCGAGCTGGGCGGTGCGTTCCGCGATGCGGCGCTCGAGCGTGGCATTCAGCTCCCGCAGCGCCGCCTCCGCCTCCCGCGCCTCGCTCAGATCAGTGCAGCAGCCGGCATGGCCGAGCAGAGCACCATCGGGGCCGAGGCTCGGGGCCGCCTCCCAGCGGTACCAGTGGCGGGCGCCGCCGGCAGTGCGCAGCGGGACCTCGATCCGGAACGGTCCCCGCACGGCGATGGCGGCGGCGAGTTCAGCCCGGAACCGGACCAGCGCCTCCGGCTCGAGCAGCCGCTGCCAGGCATCTTCCCGCAGGGCGCCGGCGGGAAGGCCGAAGACGGACTGGAAGCGGCGGTTGGCATGGACCAGACGGCCCTCGGCATCGCTTGCCCAGAGCAGGGTGGGTGCTTCCTCGGCAAGGTGGGCCGGCCAGGCGGCGGGGGCACGGGCAGGGCGGCGGCGGGCGGCCGCCGGCGCGGCGCCGGCCTCGGCTCGGGCCGGATCTCCCGTACGGGCCTCGCCCGGTCGATGCCCCCCCTGGGATGGGGCAGGTCGCATGGAAGCCTGCATCGCGTGCCGCCGCCCAAACGAGTGGGTGCACCATCGCTCCGCGAGCGATTGCACACCATCTTCGATCATAGCAGTATACCGGCATCCTCCGACCAAGGCGCAAGTCTTTGTGGTTGGCGAAGGCCGGCCGGGCCACGCTGCCCAGTTGTGGATCCTCCGGCGCCCCCTCATCCCCACGGCATGACCGTGCGCTTCAGGCCGGGCGGCCGAACGGGCGCCGCCGCCGATGCGGTTCAGTCAAGCTTTGCAGAGCAAATCGCCCGGCAATGGAGGGGCCATTGAGGCCCCCCATCAACGGCCGCGGGTATCAGGGCTTCACGACGCTCGGGTGGTATTGCCGCCAGACGATGTTCTCCGGTGCCGGCCCGGTCGGGTCGCAGCGCAGCCATTGCCCGTTCATCAGCCGCTCACCGGTCATCGCCAGGATGAAGCCCCAATGCGAGACCACCAGCGTATCTCCCCAGTCCGGCAGCGCCGCCATCTCGGCGCGGAACAGCGCCGCGCGGGCCTCCACCTGGTGGTCCGGCTCCTCGATCGCCGGCCACCACACCTCCTCCAGATGGGCGAGGTCAAGCTCCGGCCAGGCCAGCGCCAGTTCGGTACGGGGGGAACCGATGTCACAGGTGAAGGCGTAACGCTCCCGCACCGTCGGCATCACATGAACAGGAATGTTGAGCCGCCGTGCGATCGGCGCCGCCGTCTGCAGGGCGCGGGTATAGGGCGAGGCGATGACGCGCCGCAGCCCCTCCCCTGCCAGCGCCTCGGCTGCCGCCTCGGCCTGCTGGTGGCCGAGTTCGGTCAGTTTCGGGTCGGGGATGCCAGGATCCCGTTTGGTGGCGGTGAAATGGAGGTTGAACTCACTCTGGCCGTGTCGCAGCAGGATCATCGCGGCGCGGTTCCATCCGGGGCTGCCCCGCGATAGCGGCGGCGGCACGGCACGGCAAGCCAGCTCGGGATCTTCAGGCCCGGCGTTGCGGCGCCCCCCGCGCGCCCTTAAATAGGTGAAAAGGAGTCCACGATGACGGGTGGTTTTCCGCTCGACCTGATCCTCTTCGCCATGGTCGCGGCCTTCCTGGTCCTCCGGCTGCGCAGCGTGCTCGGCCGCCGGACCGGGTTCGAGCGTCCACCGCAGCCCGAGCCGCGCCCCACGGGCTTCGACCCGCGCGGTCCCCGCACCCTCGACGGCACGGCGGAGGAGGTGCAGCCGGCCGCCTCCGGCAGTGGCGCGCGCCATGTGCTGCCCGATCCGCGCACGCCGGTGGGCCAGGCGCTCGGCCGCATCGCCGCGGTCGAGCGCAGCTTCGACCCTGACAGCTTCCTCAGCGGGGCGGAGGGCGCCTTCCGCATGATCGTCACCGCCTTCGCGGCCGGCGATCGCCAGACCCTGCGCGCCCTGCTCTCGGACGATACCTATGCGGGGTTCGAGCAGGCGATCACGGCGCGCGAGCAGGCCGGCGAGTCCCAGCGGACCGAGCTGCGCGCGGTCCATGAGCTGGGGATCGAGGCGGCCGATCTGCGCGGCAATACCGCCGAGGTGACCGTGCGCTTCGTCACCGACCAGGTGAACATGACCACCGCCCGGAACGGCGAGGTCGTTGCCGGCAGCGACGCGATCACCGAGCTGACCGATATCTGGACTTTCCAGCGCGATATCGGCTCCTCCGACCCGACCTGGCGGTTGGTGGCCACCCGCAGCGCCTGACCCCCTTGCGCCACGGCCGCATGCCGCGGGTTTCGCGCGGGGCTGATCCCGGCTTGGGCCACCCTGCCCGGCAGGCAAGGCGCCGCCCCCTCTGGCGGCGCCTTTTGCATGCCTGCACCCTGCTGCTGGCCACCGGCGCGGCGGCGCAGGAAGCACCGCGGCCCGTCGCCTTCACCGAGCTGCCCAGCTGGGGGGAGGAGGATGCGGCGGCGGCGCTCGCCCCCTTCCTCGCCACCTGCCGGGAACTGGCGCGCCGCGATCCGGCGCAGCCGCTGGGCGGGACCGGATCGCTGGCCGCGCTTGGCGGCCGGCCGGCCGACTGGGCGGCCACCTGCCTGGAGGCGGCGGCGGTGCCGCCCGGCGAGGCGGCGGCCCGCGCCTTCCTGGAACGCCGCCTCCAGCCCTTCGCCCTCGGGACCGGGCTGCTGACCGGCTATGTCGAGTTGGAGCTGCCGGGCGCCCTCACCCCCGATCCGGCCTGGCCGACCCCGCTGCGCGGCCCGCCGCCGACCCCGCCCGAGGGCGCGCTCCTGCCCGACCGCGCGGCGATCGAGGCCGGGGCGCTGGACGGGCTTGCGCCGCACCTCGCCTATGCCGACCCGGTGGATGCCTTCTTCCTGCAGATCCAGGGCTCCGGCCGGCTGGTGCTGCCGGATGGCGGGCTGCTGCGGCTGGGCTTCGCGGGCAAGAACGGCCATCCCTACCGCGCCATCGGCCGGGTGCTGGTGGAGCGCGGGGAGATCCCGCTGGAGGCGATGTCCATGCAGGCGCTGCGCGCCTGGCTGGCCGCCGCCCCGGCCGAGGCGGCACGGGCGCTGCTGCATACGAACCCTTCCTATGTCTTCTTCCGCCGGATGGAGGCGCTGCGGCCGGATGAGGGGCCGCCGGGCACGCTCGGCGTGCCGCTGACGCCGGAGCGGTCGCTGGCGGTGGACCCGGCCATCGTCCCGCTCGGCGCCCCGGTCTTCGTGGTGACGCGGGACCCGCTGGCGGGCACGCCGATCCGGCGCCTGGTGCATGCCCAGGACACGGGTGGCGCCATCCGCGGCCGGGCGCGCGGCGACCTGTTCTGGGGCTGGGGGGAGGAGGCGGTGGCCAAGGCCGGGGTGATGCGCGAGGCGGTGGAGATGTTCGTGCTGGTGCCGCGCGGCGCGCCCTGAGCGGCAGCCGGCTTGTTGCGCTCATGCCATGCGTGGGCATCGTTTCGCGGCGGGCGCGGCCCCCTCCCCGTGGATTGCGTTCAGGACCGCCCGCCCATCCGCGATAGCTCCTTGTTTTTCTGGCAGAGTCACGCGTCCGGTCGTTCACGGCCTCCCGCGATCTGCTCTAGATTACGGGCATGCTCCAGACCCGGCCGCGCGTCGCGCTCTTCGTCACCTGCCTCGTCGACCTCTACCGGCCGAATGTCGGCTTCTCCGCCATCAAGCTGCTGGAGGAGGCCGGCTGCCTGGTGGAGGTGCCGGAGGCGCAGACCTGCTGCGGCCAGCCCGCCTACAACAGCGGCGACCGGGCGACGGCGAAGGACCTGGCCCGCGCCGTTGTCGATGCCTTCCTGCCCTATGACTACACGGTGGTGCCCAGCGGCTCCTGCGGCGGGCAGATCGCCCACCACTATCCCGGCCTTTTCGCCGACGACCCGCATTACCGCGGCAAGTCCGAGGCCCTGGCGGCGAAGACGCATGAGCTGGTGAGCTTCCTGACCGACGTGCTCGGGGTGGAGAGCGTCCAGGCACGGTATGACGGCGTCATCACCTATCACGACAGCTGCGCCGGCCTGCGCGAGCTCGGCATCAAGCAGCAGCCCCGCACGCTGCTCGGCACGGTGCAGGGCGCGACGCTGAAGGAACTGCCGGATGCCGAGATCTGCTGCGGCTTCGGCGGCACCTTCTGCGTGAAGTACCCGGACATCTCGACCCGCATGGTCGCGGACAAGGCGAAGGCGATCGCCTCCACCGGCGCGGACATGGTGCTGGCGGGCGATATGGGCTGCCTGCTGAACATGGCCGGGCGGCTGAAGCGGGAAGGCCTGCCGGTGCAGGTCCGCCATGTGGCCGAGGTGCTGGCCGGCCGCACCAGGGAGGCGCCGGCGATCGGCGAGACGGAATGAGCGCTGCCCTTCAGCTTCCCCCGACCGACCCGCTGCCGGCGCAGGTGGCGGAGCGCGGCTTCGCCCTGGTCCGCGGCGCGGAGATGGCGGCGCGGCTCGGCCTCTCCGCCGCCGCGCTCGATGCCTTCGCCGCGAGCTGGGAGCGGCTGGAGACCGACAGCTTCATGGCCGATGGCGGCCGCTACCGCCGCCGGCGCCATGCCAACTTCACCGCCCGCGCGGGCCTGCCCGGCCATCTCCGCGGCCCGCACCGGCCGCATTTCCAGGCCGTGGTCCATAACAGCCTGAATGGCGGGGTGGAGCGCTGGTTCGGCCCGATGGAGGATGCCGTGGCGGCAAGCCCGCCGATGCAGGCGCTGCTCGGGCTCGGCCGCGCGGTCGCCGATGCGCGGAGCCCGGGATGCGACTGGTTCGTCGAGGCGCACCAGTTCCGGATCGAGGCCGCGGCCGGTGCGCCCGGCTACCCCACGCCCGAGGGCGTGCACCATGACGGCGTGGACTATGTGCTGATCGGCATGATCGCCCGCACCAACCTCGCGGGCGGCGAGACGCTGATCACCGACGATGCGGGGATGGAGCTGGCACGCTTCACCCTGCTCGACCGGCTGGACACCGCCTTCGTCGATGACCGGCGCGTGATGCATGGCGTGACGCCGGTGGGCCCGGCGGATCCGGCGCTGCCCTCCTGCCGGGACGTGCTGGTCATCACCTGGAAGCGGGGCGGACCGGCCCCTCGCGCCTGAGCGCCGATTCGCCGCGGGCCGATGTTGTCGCAGCGGCCCGAGTGCCCTGGCCGGTACGCCCGTCCGCGATCCGCCTTGTCCCGCAGGCCGCCGCGCCGCGTCAGCGCGGCAGGCCGGACCCCGAGGAGAAGACCGGTGCCTCTCCCGGCCGTTGGATCATCGAACCACCCCCCGGCAGGGGCGTGACATAGGTCGGCGGCTCGCCGAGGCGGTGGATCGTATAACCCCCGTTCGGCTGCGGCGTGATGAAGGAGGGCTCACCGGTGGGCGACAGGACCGTCCGGGCCTGGGCAGGGGGGCGGGTGGTGCCGGGGCCCGGCGGCGCGCCCGTGCTGCCCGGGAGTGGCTGTGCGAAGGCGGGGCCCGCGGCCGCCAGGGCCAGCATGACGGCACCGAGAATGGCAATCGCAGGGGTCATGGCGGACCTCGTTAGGACGTCGTGACGATAGCACCGGCCCGGCGCCGGTCATGTCACGTGCGGGAGACCCCCCGCCTGCAGGGCGGGGCGCGGCTTCGGGCGAGGGCGCAGCGATGCGCGGCATCCCGGCTCGCCGGCCCCTGCCCACCCCGCGGACCGCACGGCCCGGCCAGATGGACAGCGCGCGCAAACCGCGAGACACGGGAGCAGCGGTTCGGCACCGATGGCCGCCGGCGGGAGGCCGTGCCCTCCCCGCCCCAATCCGGAGACGCGCGCATGCAGCATCTGCCCCCCGAGACCTGGCGCTGGGACGCCGTGGACATCGCCCGCGCCATCCGCCTCGGCGCCCTGTCGGCGCGGGAGGCGACGGCGGCCGCGCTCGCGCGGCTCGAGGCGGTGAACCCGGCGATCAATGCGGTGGTGGACCCGCTGCCGGAACTCGCCCTTGCCGCCGCCGAGGCCGCCGATGCGGCGCGGGCGCGGGGCGAGCCGCTCGGGCCGCTGCATGGCGTGCCGGTCACGGTGAAGGTGAATGCCGACATGGCCGGCCGCGCCACCACCAATGGCGTGGTCGCCTTCCGCGACGCGGTCGCGCCGGAGGACAGCGCCGTCATCGGCAACATGCGCAAGGCCGGCGCCGTCGTCATCGGCCGCACCAATACGCCCGCCTTCTCCTGGCGCTGGTTCACCGACAACGACCTGCACGGGAAGACCCTCAATCCCTGGAGCGCGGGGCACACCCCGGGCGGCTCCTCGGGCGGCGCCGGCGCCGCGGTCGCGGCCGGCATCGGCGCGATTGCGCATGGCAACGATATCGGCGGGTCCGTCCGCTACCCTGCCTATGCCTGCGGCGTCGCCGGGCTGCGCCCCTCCTTCGGCCGCATCCCGGCCTTCAACCCGGGCGCCAGGGGGGAGCGCCCGCTCTCCGCCCAGATCCTCTCGACCCAGGGGCCGCTGACGCGGCGGGTGCGCGACCTGCGCCTGGCGCTGGCGGCGATGGCGGCGCCCGACTGGCGCGACCCCTGGCAGGCCCCCGTGCCGCTGGAAGGCCCGCCGCTGCCGCGGCCGATCCGCGTCGCGCTCTGCGCCGACCCGGCGGGCCAGGGCGTCCACCCCGCCGTCGCCGCCGCGGTGCAGGCCGCCGGCGAGGCGCTGGCCAGGGCGGGCTATGCGGTGGAAGAAGCGGCGCCGCCCGGCTTCGCCGCCGTCGCCGCGGACTGGGACGCCTTCATCCATGCCGAGGCGACGGTCTTCATGAAGGAGGGCTTCGAGACCCTCGCCGATGCCAGGGCGCGCACGATCTTCGGGGAGATGGCGGAGCGGCCCCTGCCGGCGCTGCCGGACTGGATGCGGCTGCTGGCCGGCCGCGCCACCCACCAGCGGGCCTGGGCGGCCTTCATGCAGGAGCGGCCGCTGCTGCTGATCCCCGTCTCGGCCGAGCCACCCTTCCCGCAGGGGCTGGACGAGCAGGACTTCCCGCGCGTGTTCCGGGCGCAGGCGCCGCTCTTCCCGACCGTGCTGCTGGGCCTGCCGAGCGTCTCCGTGCCGACCGGCGTCGTGAACGGCCTGCCCATGGGCGTGCAGGTGGTGGCGCCGCGCTGGCGGGAGGACCTGGCGATCGAGGCGGCCTTCCCGATGCCGACGCCCATCGATCCGCGCTGAGGGGGGCTTTGCCCCCTCACCCTGGGTCCGGGCCGGGTTCCGGCCTGGCGGATGGGGTTCGGGGAAGGCCCTGCCTTCCCCGATCTCACCGGAAGACCGGCGGCGCGTCGTCCTCGGGCAGGTCGGGCAGCGGCACCTCGATGCGTACCGTGCTCGGGTCCACGCCGGTGCCCCGGTCCAGCCAGTAGGTCACGCTTTCCGGCCAGAGGATGACGATGGCCACCATGCAGAGCTGCAGCCCGACCCAGGGGACGGCGCCCCAGTAGATGTCCTTGGTCAGCACCTCCTTCGGCGCGACGCCGCGCAGGTAGAACAGCGCGAAGCCGAAGGGCGGGTGCATGAAGCTGGTCTGCAGGTTCACGCAGAGCAGCACGCCGAACCAGACCAGGTCGATCCCGAGCTTGGCGGCGACCGGCGCCAGCAGCGGCACGACGATGAAGGCGATCTCGAAGAAGTCGAGGAAGAAGGCCAGGAAGAAGACGAAGAGGTTGACCACCACCAGGAAGCCGGTCTGGCCGCCCGGCAGGTGCGACAGCAGGTGCTCGATCCAGATGCCGCCATCGACGCCCTGGAAGACCAGGCTGAAGACGGTGGCGCCGATCAGGATGAAGATCACCATGGCGGTGATCCGCATCGTGTTGCCCATCGCCTCCCGCAGCAGGGCGTAGGTGAAGCGGCCGTTCACGACGGCCAGGAACAGGGCGCCCATCGCGCCCATGGCGCCGGCCTCGGTCGGCGTGGCCAGGCCGAGGAAGATCGTGCCGAGAACCAGGAACATCAGCACGACGGAGGGCACCATGCCCTTCAGCACCTTGGCATAGAGCGGCCAGCCGCGCTGGGTCCGCGCTTCCTCCGGCAGGGGCGGCATGCGGTGCGGCGCGAAGATCGCCACCACCGCGATGAAGCTGAGGAAGAGCAGGATCTGCATCGCGGCCGGGCCGATCGCGCCGGCATACATGTCCCCGACCGACTTGCCGAGCTGGTCGCCGAGCACGATCAGCACGAGGGAGGGCGGGATGAGCTGCGCGATGGTGCCGGAGGCGGCGATGACGCCGGTCGCGATGCGCATGTCGTAGCCGTAGCGCATCATCACCGGCAGGCTGATCATGCCCATGGCGATGACGCTGGCCGCGACCGTGCCGGTGATGGCGCCGAGCACCGCGCCGACCAGCACGATGGCGAAGGCGAGCCCGCCCGGCCGCTTGCCGAAGAGCTGGCCGGTGCCCTCGAGCAGGTCCTCCGCCAGGCCGCAGCGCTCGAGGATCGCCCCCATCAGGGTGAAGAAGGGGATCGCGAGGAGCAGCTCGTTCGACAGGATGCCGAAGACCCGCAGCGGCAGGTTGCCGAGATAGGCCTCGGTGAAGAAGCCGAGCTCGATCGACAGGAAGCCGAAGAACAGCCCCACCGCGGAGAGGCTGAAGGCCACCGGGAAGCCGAACAGCAGGAACAGCACCAGGCCGCCGAACATCAGCGGCGGCATCAGGTCGAGGGAAATCACGCGCGCGCTTCCTTCAGGGTCTCAGGCCGAGTCACTGCTCGAGCCGCTCGTACTCGACCACCACCTCGCCCGCCGGCCGGATGCCGCGCAGCAGGGCGAAGCGCTTGATCAGCTCGGACAGGCCCTGGAGCGTCAGCAGCAGGAAGCCGATCGGCATCAGGATCTTCACCGGCCAGCGCAGCAGGCCGCCGGCATTGGGCGAGCCTTCGTCCCGCAGGAAGCTGTCGAGGAAGAAGGGCCAGGTCATCCAGGTCAGCAGCACGCAGGCCGGCAACAGGAAGACGATGATCCCCACCACATCGACCCAGAGCCGGCCGCGCTCGGACAGCGCGCCATAGACCAGGTCCACCCGCACATGCGCGTTGCGGAACAGGGTATAGGAGGTGCCGAGCATGACGATGGCGGCGAAGAGGTACCACTGCACCTCCAGCCAGGCATTCGAACTGTAGGAGATGCCGTAGCGCATGAGCGCGTTGCTGGCGCTGACCGCGCAGGCCAGCAGCACCGCCCAGTCGGCCAGCTTGCCGACCGCGGCATTCAGCCTGTCGACGCCGCGGCTGAAAGCGAACAGGGGACCCATCGGGCGCGTAACCTCCCTCGGCAGCGTCTCAGCGGCGCTGCTGCTCCTGAGCGTGCATGAAGTAAACGAAATTGTCGAATGCGCTCTCGGCCACCCGGAACCACTGGTACTCGTTGTCGCGGAACGCCTTCCAGGGCTCGTACACCTTCCGGAAGGTGGCGTTGCGCGCCGCGGTCTCCTCATAGAGCTCGAAGGCGGCCCGGTAGCAGGCCTGCATCACCTCCCGCGGGAAGGCGCGGAGCTGCGTGCCGGAGGCGACGAGCCGGCGCAGCGCCTGCGGGTTCTGCACGTCGTACTTCGCCATGGTCTCCAGCGTGGCGTCGCGGCAGGCGCTCTCCAGCACGTCCTTGTACTGCTGGGGCAGTTCCTCCCACTTCGCCTTGCCGACATAGAAGGACAGGTTCAGCCCGCCCTCCCACCAGCCGGGGTAGTAGTAGAAGGGCGCGACGCGCTGGAAGCCCAGCTTCTCGTCGTCATAGGGGCCGATCCATTCCGCAGCATCGATCGTGCCCTTCTCCAGCGCCGGGTAGATGTCGCCGCCGGCGATCTGCTGCGGCACGCCGCCCAGCTTCTGCATGATGTTGCCGGCGATGCCGGCGATGCGCATCTTGAGGCCCTGCAGGTCCTGGACCGCCTTGACCTCCTTGCGGAACCAGCCGCCCATCTGGGCGCCGGTGCTGCCGCAGGGGATGGAGACGATGTTGTAGCCGGCGAAGAAGTCCCGCAGCAGTTCCCGCCCGCCGCCGGCATAGAGCCAGGCATTGATCTGGCGGGTGTTCATGCCGAAGGGAATGGTGGCATCGAAGGCGAAGGTCGGGTCCTTGCCGACGAAGTAGTAGCTGGCGGTATGGCCGCAATCGACGGTGCCGGCCTGCACCGCATCCGCGACGGCCAGGCCCGGCACCAGCTCGCCCGCCGGGAAGACCCGGATCTGGAACCTGCCATCCGTCAGCGCTGCCACGCGCTTGCCGACATGGTCCCCGGCCCCGAAGATGGTGTCGAGCGAGCGGGGGAAGGAGGAGGCGCAGCGCCACCGGATCTCGGGCAGCGCACCCTGCGCGATCGCCGGGGCGGCAAGCGCGACGGTGCCGGCCAGCGCGCCGCCAGCCACAAATCCACGACGGTCCATTCCGGTTCGGGCTCCCGTTCGCGGCACCCCGGGTGGGCGCCGGGCGCCCCTCTAGACCCCTGCCGCACGGATGTTAAGGGCGTGTTTCCCGGCCGGACCATGCCGCAGCCCCTTCGCACCCCGCCGGGCAGGGGGCTACACTGCCGCCCGTGACAGCCTGCCCCCTGCCCCCGTGCTGACGGCGCTTGCCCTCTGTCTCGGGTTCCTGGTCCTGCTCGCCGCCGCCGCGGTGCCGCTGGGCCGCCATCCCAGGGCGGGGCTGCTCGTCCATGGCGGATGCCTGATCGCGGCGCTTGGGTTTGCCGGCATCGCCCTCGCGGCGCTGCTGGTGGGCGCGGCGCCGGAGGGGCTGCTGCTGCCCTTCGGCCCCCCCTGGGCGGCGGCGCGCATCGGGCTCGACGGGCTCTCCGCCTGGTTCCTGCTGCTGCTCGGCCTCACCGGCGCCGCGGCCTCGCTCTTCGCGCTGGGCCATCCGCCTGGGCCGCCGCGGACCCTGCCGCCCTTCCCGCTCTTCCTCGCCGGCATGGCGCTGACCCTCGCTGCCACCGACGCCTTCCTGCTGCTTGGGGGGTTCGAACTGATGTCGCTCGCCTCCTGGGCGCTGGTGGCGGCGGACCATGAGAAGGAGGAGAACCGCAAGGCAGCGCGGCTCTACCTGATCTTCGCGCTGCTGGCCGCGGCCTGCCTGGTGCCGGCCTTCGGGCTGCTGGCCGGCCGGGCCGGCGCCATCACCTTCGATGCCATGCGCGCCGCCCCGCCCGAGGGCTGGCGGGCGGCGGCGGTGCTGGTCCTCGGCCTGGTCGGCGCCGGCGCCAAGGCGGGCCTGGTGCCGCTGCATGCCTGGCTGCCGCTCGCCCATCCGGCGGCGCCGAGCCATGTCTCGGCGCTGATGTCGGGCGCGATGACCAAGATCGCGCTCTATGTCCTGGCGCGGCTGCTGCTCGATCTCTGCGGGGCGGCGCAGCCGTCCTGGTGGGGCGTGCCCCTGCTGGTGGCGGGGGCCTTCTCCGCGCTGCTCGGCGCGCTGCGGGCCAATCTGGAGGAGGATGCGAAGACCCTCCTCGCCTGCTCGACCATCGAGAATGTCGGCCTCGTCGTGCTCGGCCTCGGCCTGGCGCTGGCCTTCCGCGGCGCCGATCTCGGCCCGCTCGCGGCGCTGGCCGCCGGGGCGGCGCTGCTGCACGCGCTGAACCATGGCGTGTTCAAGACCCTGCTCTTCCTGGTGGCCGGCGCCGTCGCGCACAGCGCGGGCAGCCGGCGGCTGGACCGGCTGGGCGGGCTGATCCATGCCATGCCGGTGACGGCGGGCGCCGCGCTGGTGGGCGCCGCCGCCGCCGCCTCCCTGCCGCCGCTCTCCGGGTTCGCCTCGGAATGGCTGCTGCTGCAATCGCTGCTGGCGGGCTGGCGGGTCGGCGGCATCGGCGTCCAGGTGCTGGCCGCGGCGGCGGCGGCGCTCGCCGCCATGGCGGCGGCGCTGGCGGCGGCGGCCATGGTGCGCCTGTTCGGCCTCGTCTTCCTCGGCCGGCCGCGCAGCCCGCGCGGGGCGGGGGCGCGTGAGGTCTCGGCCGCGGAACGCGCCGCGCTGCTGCTGCCGGCCGGGCTGACGGTGCTGTTCGGCCTGTTTCCGGCCACGCTCCTCTCCCTCGCCGCGCCTGCCCTGCAGGTGCTGACCGGCCCGGCGGCACAGGCGCCGGCGCGCGGCCTCTGGCTGGTGGCGGGCGAGGCGCCCTCCGGCTACGCGCCCCTTTTCATCGCCCTGCTGCTGGTCCTGGCCCTCGCGCTCGCCTGGTTCCTGGTGCGCCGCCGCTCGCCGGCAACGACGCAGCGCGGCCCCGTCTGGAATTGCGGCTTCATCGACCCGCCGACGCATCTGCCCTTCGGCGACCCGCTGACCCAGCCGACGGCCGGCGGCATCGCCCAGCCGCTGCGCCGCATGCTGGGGCAGCCGCTGCTGCGCGCGCGGGAGAGCCTGGACATGCCGCGGCCCGGCGAGACGCGCCCCGCCCGGTACGCGGCAGGGTTCGAGGATCCCGCCGGCCCCCTGCTGCTGGCGCCCGCCGCCCGGCTGCGGGACCGCATCGCGGTGCAGGCGGAGAAGCTGCGGGACCTCACGATCCGCCGCTGCCTGTCGCTGAGCTTCGCCACCCTGGTCGGCCTGCTCGCGCTGCTCGCCTGGCTGGAGAGCCGCTGAGATGGAGGGTCTCGGCGCGCTGCTGACCCAGTTGCTGCACATCGCGCTGATGCTGGCGGCGGCGCCGCTGGTGGTCGGCGTCACGCGCTGGCTGAAGGCGCGGATGATGGGGCGGCGCGGTGCCTCCCCGCTGCAGCCGCTGCGGGACCTGGACAAGCTGCTGCGCAAGCGGCCGGTGCTGGCGGAGAACGCCTCCATCGTCTCAGAGGCCGCGCCCTATGCCGGCTTCGCCGCCTGCCTGCTGGCCATCGCCCTGGTGCCGAGCTTCGCGCGCGGCATGGCCTTCGCCCCGCTCTCCGACCTAATCCTGCTGGCCGGGCTGCTGGCGGTGGCGCGCATCGCCCTGGCCCTGGCCGGGATGGATGTCGGCACCGCCTTCGGCGGCCTCGGCGCGGCACGGGAGATGAGCTTCTCCGCCTTCGCCGAGCCGGCCCTGCTGCTCTGCGTGCTGACCTTCGCCATCCTGGCCGGCACCACCAATCTGGACCTGATCACGGCCACCTTCCGGGAGGGGGCGCTCGGCCTGCGCGTCTCCCTCGCCCTGGCCGGCGTCGCCATGCTGGCGATCGCGGTCGCCGAGAATGCCCGGATCCCGGTGGACAACCCGGCGACGCATCTGGAACTGACCATGGTGCATGAGGCCATGCTGCTGGAGGCCTCGGGGCGGCACCTCGCGCTGTGGGAATACCAGTCGGCCCTGCGGCTCACCCTCTGGCTGGCGCTGATCGCGGCCATTTTCGTCCCCTTCGGCGCGGCGCCGGCGGGCAGCGGCCCCATTGCCTGGACGCTGGGGCTGGTCGCCTGGGCCTTGAAGATGGGGGCGCTTTGCCTGGCGCTGGCGGTGTTCGAGAGCGCGATCGCCAAGATGCGGGTGTTCCGGGTGCCGGAATTCCTCGGCGCCGCCCTGCTGCTGGCGCTGCTGGCGGCGGCGCTGCTCTTCGTCTCGACGGGGCTGGCGTGACGGCGGCCCTCCATCCGGCGCCGGCAAGGACAAAGGGCCGGGCGCGCAGGCGCGCGCAGGCCCAGGCCGCATCCCGGCGCCTCGGGGCATAGACGATGACCTTCGGCCAGCTCCCCTATGATGTCGCGCACCTCCTCGGCGGCGGCATGCTTCTGCTCTCCTTCGTGCTGCTCTACCAGCGGCGCATCGGGGCGGTGATCAATGCGCTGGCCCTGCAGGGCGCCATCCTGGCGCTTGCCGCCGCCTGGCAGGGCTTCATGCAGGGCGCGCCGCAGCTCTACCTGACCGCGCTGATCGCCTTCGGCGCCAAGGCGGTGCTGATCCCCTTCGCCCTGCGCGCCCTGCTCCGCCGCTTCGACCTGCACCGCAACGTGGAGACCGCGCTCGGCATCGGGCCCAGCCTGGTGGCGGGCGTGGCGCTGGTCGCGCTCGCCATCCTCGTCGTGCTGCCGATCACCGCCGGCAGCAAGGCGATTGCGCGGGAGGATCTGGCGCTCGCCCTCTCCGTCGTGCTGCTGGGGATGCTGATGATGATCACCCGCCGCAACGCCATCCTGCAGGTGGTCGGGCTGATGACGCTGGAGAACGGCCTGATCCTGGCCGCGGTCGGCGTCGCCGGCATGCCGCTGGTGGTGGAGCTCTCGACCGCCGCGCTGGTCATGATGCTGCTGGTGGTCGGCGGCGTCTTCGTCTTCCAGATCCGGGAACGCTTCGACACGGTGGATACCAGCTTCCTCGAGATCCATCGCGGGGAGCGTCCCTGATGCCCCCGCATCGCCCGGACATGCAGGCTGAGCGCGCGAATGCGCGCCGCCGCCGGCGCGGCGGGGCCGGGCCGCGTGGAACGCCGCGCCGGCCTCCGAGGGCTTTCGCGCGCAAGCGCGGAAGCACGCCAGGATGATGCCGCTCTCCTGGGCGCTCGTCTTCCTGCCCTGGGCGGGCGCGCTGCTGCTGGTGGCGATGCCGCGGGAGCGGCCGGCGGCGCTCGCCAATATCGGCGTCTCCGCCCTCTCCTTCCTGCTCTCGCTCTTCCTGCTCGGCCATCCCGGCGGCACCCAGGGCTGGACGCATATCGACGCGCTGAACACGCCGCTGGTCGTCCTCTCCTTCCTGATCGGGCTGACCACCGCGGTCTTCTCGCTCGGCGCCATCGCGGCGGAGGGGTTCGACGCCCTCCGGCTCCGCGCCTACCATGTCGCCTTCCAGGTCTTCATGGGCGCGCAGGCGCTCGCCCTGCTCGCCGACAACATGGGCGTCATGTGGGTGGCGATCGAGATCGCGACGCTGGCCAGCGTGCTGATCGTCGCGGTGCACGGCACGCCGGCGGCGATCGAGGCGGCCTGGAAGCTGTTCATCCTCTGCGGCGTCGGCATCGCCCTCGCCCTGTTCGGCACCATCATCCTCTATCTCGC
The DNA here is from genome assembly GCF_020523605.1 of Roseicella aerolata. Taxonomy (GTDB): domain Bacteria; phylum Pseudomonadota; class Alphaproteobacteria; order Acetobacterales; family Acetobacteraceae; genus Paracraurococcus; species Paracraurococcus aerolatus. The sequence goes on from NZ_JAJAQI010000045.1 coordinate 37,390, forward strand.
GGCGCAGCCCTTCGTCGGCCACGGCGACAGCGGCCTGTCCTGGGAGGTGCTGCTCGGGCTCGCGGCGCGCTGCGACCCGGGCGTGCTGAACCTCGCCTTCGTCTTCCTCCTCGTCGGCTACGGCACCAAGGCCGGGCTGGTGCCGCTGCATTCCTGGCTGCCGGATGCCGAGGCGGAGGGGCCGATTGCCATCTCCGCCGTGCTCTCCGGCCTGCTGCTGAATGCCGCGCTGCATGCGGTGGTGCGCGCCAAGGCGGTCATCGGCGCGCATCCCGGCACGGTGCCGCCCGGGCCCTTCCTCATCGCCTTCGGCCTCGCCTCCCTGCTGCTGGCCGCCTTCGCCCTCTGGCGGCGGCGGGATGCGCGCCGCTTCTTCGCCTGGAGCAGCATCGAGCATATGGGCCTCGCCACCCTCGCCTTCGGCATGGGCGGGCCGGTGGCGAATCTCGCGGGGCTGCTGCACATGCTCGGCCATTCCCTGACCAAGTCGGCGGTCTTCTTCGGCGTCGGCCATGCGGCGCAGCTCAAGGGCTCGCAGAAGACCGCGGACATCGCCGGCCTCTGCGCCTCCCGCCCCGCCCTCGGCTGGGGCCTCGCGCTCGCCATCGCCGCCGTCGCCGGCCTGCCGCCCTTCGCGCTGTTCGCCAGCGAGTTCCTGCTGCTGACCGAGGCGGCGGCGCATCACTGGTGGCTGATCGCGCCGCTCGGCCTCGGCCTGCTGACCGCGGCGGCGGCCAAGATCCACACCTTGCAGGCGCTCTGCCTCGGCGACCCGACGCCGGATGCCGGGGACGCCCCGCCGCGCTGGACGGATCGCACCACCCTCGGCCCGCTCTGGGTGCATCTGGGGCTTGCCCTGATGCTGGGGGCGGCGCTGCCGGCCTCCCTCTCCGCCCTGCTTGCCGCCGCGGCGAGGATCCCGGGATGAGCCTGCAGGAGATTGTCCGCAACGGCTCCCCGCAGGAATGCCGGCCCTGGCCGCGCGTGCTGCTGACCCGGCCGCAATGGGGCGCGCTGGCCGAGGTGCTGGCCGCCGATCCCGCGCCGGAGCTCATGGCGCTCTGGGCCGAGCCGGCGATGATCCACGCCGCCTTCCGCTTCGCGGCGGAGGAGAGGCTGGTGCTCGCCTCCTGCCCCGCGCCGGATGGGCGCTACCCCGCGCTCTCCCCGGCCCGCCCGGGCGCGGTGCGGTTCGAGCGGATGATCCGCGACCTCTGGGGCCATGTGGCGGAGGGGGCGGTCGATCTCCGCCCCTGGCTGGACCATGGCCGCTGGCCGCACACTGCGCCGCTCTCCTCCAGGCCCGTTGACCGCGCCGGCCCGCCGCCGCAGCCGGAATTCCTGCCCGTGGAGGGCGAGGGCGTGCACCAGATCCCGGTCGGCCCCGTGCATGCCGGCATCATCGAGCCGGGGCATTTCCGCTTCCATGTCCAGGGCGAGACGGTGGTGCGGCTGGAGGAGCGGCTGGGCTACCTGCACAAGGGCCATATCGGCCTGATGCTGGGCCAGCCGCCCCCCGCCGCGGCGCGCCTCGCCGCCCGCCTCTCGGGCGACAGCACCGTGGCGCATTCCTGGGCCTTCGCCCGGGCGGTGGAGCAGGCGCTGGAGGTCTCGCCCTCCCCCCGCGCCATCGCCTTGCGGGCGGTGATGGCGGAGCTGGAGCGGGTCCACAACCACCTGAACGACTGGGGCTTCGTCTGCAACGACGCCGCCTTCGCCTTTCCCCATGCCCGCTGCGGCGTGTTGCGGGAGGGCGTGCTGCGCGCCGCCTTCGCCGCATTCGGCCACCGGCTGATGATGGACCGCGTGGTGCCGGGCGGCGTCGCGGCGGACCTGACGCCCGGCGGGGCGGAGGCGATCCTCGCCGCGCTGGCCGCGGTGGAGGCGGAGATCCCCTCCCTGGTCTCGATCTATGAGAACCATGCCAGCCTGCAGGACCGCGTGGTGGGCACGGGCGCCATCACCCCGGCGCTGGTCGCGTGCTTCGCCGCCGGCGGCCATGTCGGCCGCGCCGCCGGCCGCGGCTTCGATGCCCGCGTGGCGCTTGCCGATGCGCCCTATGACCGGCTGAGGCCGGAGGTACCGGTGCTGGAGCAGGGCGATGTCGATGCCCGGGTGCGCATCCGCATCGCCGAGATCGGCGAGTCCATCCGCCTGCTGCGCGCGCTGCTGGAGACGCTGCCGGAGGGCGAGCTGCTGCTGCCGCTGCCGCAGCGTGGCGGCGAGGGTGTGGGCGTGGTGGAGGGCTTCCGCGGCGATTGCCTGCACTGGGTGGCGCTGGAGGAGGGCGGCCTGATACGTGCGGCCTTCCCGCGCGATCCCTCCTGGCTGCAATGGCCGCTGCTGGAGGCCGCGATCGAGGGCAACATCGTCGCGGACTTCCCCTTGTGCAACAAGAGCTTCAATTGCTCCTACAGCGGGGTGGATCTGTGACCAAGGCCGATCGGGAGGCCCCTTCTGCGGCCCGCGCCGCAAGCCCGGCGCCGGAAGGGGCGCCGCGCCACCCGGCCTCTGGCGCCTGCCTGCGGCCGCCTCCGGGCGCACGGTCCTAGCATGCAGTCGCTGAAGCGCATGCTCTGGCCGCAGCTCGCGCGCGGCCTCTTCGGCAGGCCGCTGACCGATCCGGCGCCCATGGTGTCCGAGGAGGTGGTGCAGGCGCTCGCCACGCGGCTGGAGGAGAACGCCCAGGCGCGGCTCGGCCGCAGCCTTTCGATCCGCCAGGTGGATGCAGGAAGCTGCAATGCCTGCGAGCTGGAGATCAACGCGCTCAACAACGTGGTCTATGACCTGGAGCGCTTCGGGCTGCGCTTCGTCGCCTCCCCCCGCCATGCCGATGTGCTGCTGGTGACCGGCCCGCTGACGCGCAACATGAAGGAAGCGCTGCTGCGCACCCGGGACTGCACGCCGGAGCCATGCTTCGTCGTCGCGGTCGGCGATTGCGCGGTGGATGGTGGCGCCTTCAAGGAAAGCCCCGCGGTCGAGGGCGGCATCGGCGCGGCGCTGCCGGTCGACCTGGTGATCCCGGGCTGCCCGCCCTCACCGGCGCAGTTGCTGGAAGGGCTGCTGGCGCTGCTGGAAGCGCAAGCGCCGCCGCGCGACCAGGGCTGATGCGTGCTGCGGCAAGTCCGGCTGGCCGGAAAAGAAAGCGGGCCGGCTGGATGCAACCAGCCGGCCCGTTGGCGGCCCAGAAAGGCTGCCAGTCTGGCGAAGGCTTGCCGGGAAATAGCCTCCGCCGAACGCCGTCCGTCCGAACCCGGAAGGGCATCAGGACGACAAACAAAGCATCGCCGAGCACGGCTCAACGGGAGATGTGAGCGGGCTTACAATCCGGCAATCCGGTACGCAGGCAGGTCGTGCCCCGGGGCGTGGTGTAGGAGTGCGGTGATCTCCGGCGGGCTGGGCCGCCGTATCAGGCGGCCACGGCGGGCAGGCTGACGGTGACAGTATCGCTGACGGCGCCGATCGTCT
>NZ_JAJAQI010000046.1 GCF_020523605.1 Roseicella aerolata
GAGCACGGGCGGCGCGCCCGGCCGCTGGGGCGCGCGGGCCAGCTCCGCGACCGCCTGCGCCACCAGCAGGCGGAGCCAGCGGGCGTAGGCGCCCATGCGGTTGGGCGGCAGCACGAGGAACACGGTGGCCGAGCCGTCGCGGAGATCCCGCCAGCGGAAGTCGGAGCGACTCATGGCGGCGGCGAGGCGCGGGCTGTCGAGGAGGTGGGTGTGGCGCTGGGCGGAGGAGAGCACGCCCGCGGCCTCGCGGTCGGCCTTGCCGAGCTGGCGGGCGGCGGCGCGGGCCACCAGGCCGCCGGCGGCGTCCGCGTCGGCCGCCATGGCGCGGAGCAGGGCGTCCCACTCGCGGGGCGGGAGCGTCAGCAGCCGGCGCAGCTCGGGCAGCCCGCGTCGGCCTTCCCCGCCGCGGCAGGCGAGGTGCATCAGCAGGCCGGCGATCAGCGCCTTGGCCTCCTCGTTCCAGTGCGCCTCCGCCACCTGGCCGGGCGGGTCGAAGACGAGCGCGTCGGCGAGGGTCGCGGCGTCGTCCGCCAGGTCGGGGGAGGCGGGATCGAGGACCGCGGCCGGGTCGTAGCAGGCGGCCGGCAGGCCGGAGGCGCCGAAGGGATCGAGGACCCACACCGGGCCGAAGCGCCGGCGGGTGCGGGCGGCGACGCGGGCATTCTCGCCCTTGGGGTCCACGCAGACCACGGGCCGGTCGGCCAGCAGCAGGTTCGGCAGCACGGTGCCGGTGCCCTTGCCGGAGCGGGTGGGGGCGACCGTGAGGAGGTGCGCCGGGCCGGCGTGGCGCAGCAGCGGGCCGAAGGCGCGGCCCCGGCCCTCGCCGCGGCCGACGAGCAGCGCGGCGGGGTCGGCGGCGAGGGCGGGGGAGGCGAGGTCACGCGCCAGCTCCCGCTGGCCCATCCACGCGGCCGAGCCCATCACGTCGGGCGGGGCCGGGCGACGGAAGGCGGCGAGGAAGCCGAGGGTGGCCATGACGAGGCCGCTCAGCAGGATGCCGCCGCTCCACACCAGGTCGCCCCAGCCCGCCGGCGCGAACTGGCCGAGCACGGCAAATACCACGAAGCCCACGAGCATGCCCACGAGGCCGGCGGTGGCGGCGCGCACCGTGGCGTTGCCGAGGCGCCAAGTGAAGGCGACCGCGCGCCACGCGGCGAGCAGCGCCCCGCTCACGGCGAGGCACCCCCTTCCTCCTGCCCCGGCGTGCCGGCCGCGGCGGCGGCTTCGCGGTCCGCATCGAAGGCGCGCAGCCCCGCCCGGCGCCAGCGCGCGCGGAGGTGCTCCGGGTCGTCCTCGCCCATCCCGCGCAGGCCCGCCGCCGCTTCGAGGAGCGTGCCGAGCATCGTGGCGCGGTCGTCGTCGGTCAGCTCCACCAAGCCGGCCTTGGCGACGAGGCCGCCCAGCTCAATCATGTGCCGGGTGCGCTCGCGGCGGGCCTTCGCCCAATCGCGGGTGTCGGTGCGGGCGCGGGCGGCCTCGATCCGGTTACGCACCACCGCCAGCCGCCGGAGTGCCCGGTCCAGCCGCTCCAACTCCGCCCGCAGGCTCGCCGGCTCCGGCCTTCCCCTTGCCGCCTCGCTTGGCACCGTCGCGAAAGAAGGCGGCGCCGCGTTCGGTCCACCTCGCGACAGCCTCGGGTTGCTTCTTGGATTGCTCGACGGCGGCGAGGAGCACGCCGGCGAGGGCCTCGATGGGGAGGGCGTCGGCGCCGGTGACCTGGACCAGCTCGCCGAGCTGGGTTGTCTTCTGCCCCTTGAGCTTCTTGGCGCGCTCCATGAGGGCGGCGAGTTCGGTGTCGTAGTCGCGTGGCTTACGGGCCATCGTCACCCCCGCGGCTGTTGGTCGCGCGATCGGCTGGACCGCGCGGGTTCGCGGCAGGCTGGCAAGTTGGGAGGAGATGCACAAGCGAAGGCGCGGGCATGTTTCGATGCCGCACGCGGAAGGGTCGGATGCTACGCCTAGGGTTGCGGCGGATAGTGGCAGGAGCGCCCGCACCCCGCGTCACTCCGCCGAGCCCGTCAGGGCGAGAGCAGGGAAGTGCGCGCTTATACGTCGCGTTGCGACGTGCGCGGGCCGGCTGCTAGGCTGCCGGCCGGGAGCACCGGAGCCAGGAGGGCGGCGGGCGCGTGGCGATCTACCACTTCTCCGCCAAGGTAATCGGGCGTGGCGCGGGCCGCAGCGCCGTGGCGGCGGCGGCCTACCGGGCGGCGGAGCGGCTGCACGACGAGCGGCTCGGCCGCGCGCACGACTTCACGGCCAAGGCCGGCGTGGTCCATTCGGAGATCCTCGCCCCGGAGGGCGCGCCGGAGCGGTGGCGCGACCGCGCGACGCTGTGGAACGAGGTGGAGGCGGGCGAGCGGCGCAGGGACGCGCAGCTCGCGCGGGACGTGGAGATCGCCCTGCCGCGCGAGCTGTCGCGGGCGGAAGCAGTCGCGCTGGCGCGGGACTTCGTGGCCGAGCAGTTCGTCTCCCGCGGCATGGTGGCCGACCTCAACGTGCACTGGGGCGTGGGCCGGGACGGCGAGGCGCAGCCGCACGCGCACGTCATGCTGACGATGCGCCGGGTGGAGGGCGACGGGTTCGGGCCGAAGGAGCGCGACTGGAACGGCACCGAGCTGCTCGTCGGCTGGCGCGAGCGATGGGCCGACATGGCGAACCAGCGCCTCGCCGAGCTGGGGCACGAGGTGCGGATCGACCATCGCAGCCTGGCCGCCCAGGGGATCGCGCTGGAGCCGCAGGGCAAGGTAGGGCCGGCGGGGGAGAGGCGGGCGGAGCGGGGCGAGGACGCCGAGCGACGGGCCGAGCACGACGCCATCGCGCGGCGCAACGGCGAGCGGATCGCCGCGGACCCGAACGTCGCGCTCGACGCAATCACCCGGGGGCAGTCCACCTTCACGCGTCAGGACCTCGCGCGCTTCGTGTCGCGGCACACGGACGGCGCCGGCCAGTTCGCGTCCGTCATGGCGAAGGTGGAAGCCTCGCCGGAGGTGGTGCGGCTCGGCCAGGATGGGCGCGGGCGGGAGCGCTTCACGACGCGCGACATGCTCGCCGTCGAGCAGCGGATGGAGGACGCGGCGGCCGCACTCGCGCGCTCCCCCAAGCACCTGGTCGAGCGGGTGGTGGCCGAGCGCACGGTGCGCTCGGCCGAGGTGAGAGGGATGCGGCTCGGCGACGAGCAGCGGGCGGCGGTGCGGCACGTCACCGGGGGCACCGACCTGGCGCTCGTCGTCGGCTACGCCGGCACGGGCAAGAGCGCGATGCTCGGCGTCGCGCGCCAGGCATGGGAGGACGCGGGCTATCGCGTGCGCGGGGCCGCGCTGTCCGGCATCGCGGCCGAGGGCCTGGCGGCGGGCAGCGGCATTCAATCGCGCACGCTGGCGAGCCTCGAATGGGGCTGGAAGGAGGGCCGCGAGGGCGACCGCCTCACCAAGAGGGCAGAGCGTCGGTTGTTATATGGACAACGCGAAGGGTGAACGGGGCTGGAACACGGGTCATGCGGCCATCCTGCCGCGGCCCTGGCTGAGTGGCCGGCGGCGTCCGGCGGTGGCCGCGGCGCGGTCCCAGAGGAAGTCGCCCGAGAAGCCGATGTGCTCCCAGGTCAGCGGGGAGGTGTGGGCGAGGAGCTCGTCCGGCACCGGTTGGCCCTTGGCGCGCAGGTGTGAGACGGCGTCGGTGATGTAGGTCGAGTTCCAGTAGACGATGGCGGCGATCACTAGGTTCAGGCCGGAGGCGCGGAACTGCTGGGCATCGTGGCCGCGGTCGGCGACGCGGCCCTGCTTGAAGGTGAATACCGCCTGAGCCAGCGCGTGGCGCTGCTCGCTCTTGTTCAGCCCGGCCTGGCAGCGCCGCCGGAGCTGCGGCGATTCCAGCCAGTCGAGCATGAACAGCGTGCGTTCGACACGGCCCAGCTCCTGCAGGGCGAGATCAAGCTGGTTTTGCCGGCGGTACGCCGCGAGCTTCTTCAGCATCGCCGAGGGCAGCACCGTGCCGGCGCGCAGCGAGGCGACGAGCCGCAGCACCTCGAGCCAGTGCTCCCGGGCCACGTCCGCCTTGATCCGCCGGCCCATCAGCGGGGCGAGGTCGCCATAGGCGGAGGCGGGCTCCAGGGTGGCGAGCCGGCGGTCGGCGAAGTCGCGCAGGCGCGGGCAGAAGCGGATGCCCAGCATGACGCACAGGATGAAGACGTGGTCCGAGGCGCCGCCGGTGTCGACGAAGTGCGTACCGATCCGCAGCGCCGTGCCGTGGTGCAGCAGCCCGTCCAGCACGTAGGGCGCCTCGTGGCTGGTGGCCGACATGACCCGCGCGCTGAAAGGCCCATGCTGATCGGAGACGTGCGTGTAAAAGCCCAGGCCAGGATCCGGGCCGTAGCGGGCGTTGACCTCGCCGGCGGCGTCGCCGCGCCGGGCCGAGCGGAAGAACTGCCGGTCCGACGACGAGGTGGTGCCGTCGCCCCAGGCGGCGGCGACCGGCAGTGCGTGGTGCGCGTCGATGATCCGCGCGAGGGCCGCCCGGTAGGTTTCCGGGCGGATGTAGGCATCGGCCGTCCAGACCAGCCGATCGCGGGTCACGCCGTGGCTCGCGGCCGCCATGCGGCCGAGGCCGAGGTTGGTGGCGTCCGCCAGCACGGCGGCGAGGAGCGCGCTCTCGTCCTCGCAGCGCTCGCCGGTGCGCAGGTTGGTGAAGGCCGCGGCGAAGCCGGTCGCGCGGGCGACGTCGTGCAGCACCTCGGTGATCCGCGCCGCCGGCATCAGCGCCTCGATTGCGCCGGCGAGGGCCAGCGCCTCCGGTGGGGCGGAGGCCCGCACCGGGGCGACGTGCAGCCGGCCGTCACGGAACTCGACGCCCTCCAGCTCGCCCCGTTTCAGCCGGCGTGCGAAGTGCCGCAGGCGGCGGTCGAGCTCGGCGCCCCGCGTCGCCAGCCATTCGTCGGCGGTCGCCGGCAGGCCGAGCTCCGTCACGGCGGCTGGCACCCCGCCGGCGGGCAGCAGGTAGCTGTCGAAGCGGCGGTAGCCGGAGGACCGCTCCACCCAGACGTCGCCCGACCGCAGCCGGTCGCGCAGCGTCGCCAGCACCGCGGTCTCGTAGAGCCGGCGGTCTGGCGTTTCCCCGGCCGTGACCAGGCGGCGCCACGCCCTGCGGAACGGCATCGGCGCGTCCGGCGGCACCTCGCGCCGGCCGGACCGGTCCAGCTCGACGAGCAGCCGCAGGGCGGCCAGCACCGGGTTGTCGGCGCGGGCGGCGCGGAACTCCAGCGCCCCGATCAGGTCGGGGGCGAACTTCCGCAGCGTCCGCCAGCGTCCGGCCGCGCGCAGCAGCGGATCCTCCTCGGCGAGGTCGGCCAGCTCAGCAACCTCGCCGCGCACCTGCAGCAGCCTCGCCCAGCCGACGGCCTCGTCCACGGCCTCGAAGGCGTCGAGGTCGCCCTCCTGGGCTGCGGCGAGCGCGTCGATGGTGCCGTGGAACAGGCGCATCAGCCGGCCGACGTCGCCGGCACTGGCCGCGTAGCGGCGGCGCGCGGCGTTGCGCGCCCGAGCGAACAGCCCGCCGATCAGCCGGTCGGCCATGTCGAGCACCGCGTCGGTGAGGCGGGCCTCGAGGTCGGCGACGGTGGCCGCGAGGATGGCGCGGCGCCGCCGGGCACTGTAGCGGGCGAGCTGGTGGGCGTCGGACGCGTGACCCTCGCGGACGAACCGCTCCAGCCGCGCCTCGTGCACACCCGCGGGGACCCCGGCTGGCAGGCCGATCGCACGCGCCAAGCGCAGCCGATCGAGCAGTTCGCGGACGTGGTCGGCCTTGGGTGCGACCGGCACCGCCTTGAGCCAGGCGAAAGGCGTTACCCCGAGCGCGGTATCCACTTCCAGCAGTCGCTCGAGCTCGGCCACCTGCGCCTCTGTGACTGCGCCGAGCACCGCCTCGGTCGCGCGCCGGCGGGCCCGTGCGCGCCCGGCGATGGCGGCGCGCTCGATCACCGCTGTGGCCGGCAGGATCACGCGCGCCCTGCGCAGCGCTTCTACGACGGCGGCCGCGATCGGCGCGCCCGCATCCGTGCCGCGGGCCGCCTCCGCGGCGGCCTCAACCATGAGCGGCAGGTCGGCCCCCGTCGCGGGCCGCAGGCCGAGGGCGGCGGCGAGCTCGCGCGCGTGGTCGGTCACGGTCTGTGGGCGGCGCGCATAGCGGGCGAAGGCCGTCGGCGGGATCTCCAGCCGCCGTGCCATCCAGGCCACCAGGGTCTCGACCGGCTGGCCGAGGTTGGCGAGCGTCGTACCCGGGTGGCGCAGCAGGGCGAGCTGCACGGCGTACCCGAGCTTGCTGGCATCGCCCCGGCGCGCGGCCACCAAGTCCCGGTCGGCGCGCGACAGGGTGAAGCACCGGGCCAAGCCGTCCGGGTCGGCCGGGATGCAGAACAACTCCCGGCGCTCCGCATCGGTCAGCAGATCTCGTCGTGCCACGGCCTGTCCCCGTCCCGGAAAGGCCCATGATGATCGTGGACGCAACGGATTTGGGAGACGTAATCTGTGGACGGGTTCGGCCGGCGCCGCGCGGCGGCGCGCGGGCCGTCCAGGAACCGGACGGTTCGGAGACACCATGGGCGATGTCCTGGGCTACGCGCGGGTCTCCACGGGCGACCAGGACGTCGCCGGGCAGGAGCTGCGGCTGCGCCAGGCCGGCGCCCTCCGGGTGTTCACCGACGTCCGTTCCGGCCGCTCGATGGAGCGGCCCGGCCTCGGCGCCCTGCTCGACTACGCGCGGCGCGGCGACACGCTGGCCGTCGTGCGGCTGGACCGGCTCGGCCGGTCGCTCGTCGAGCTACTGGCGACCGTCGCCATGCTGAAGGAGCGCGGCGTCGCGCTGCTCAGCCTGGAGGAGAAGATCGACACCTCGTCGGCTGCCGGCGAGTTGGTGTTCCACGTGTTCGGCGCCATCGCCCACTTCGAGCGCCGGCTGATCGCCGAACGCACGCGCGACGGCATCGCCGCCGCACGCGCCAAGGGCAAGCAGCCGGGCCGACAGCCGCTGGATCGGGAAAGGGCCGAGGCGGCGTTGAAGCTGGTCGGCGCTGGCCTGTCGCCCACCGCGGCCGCCCGCCAGGTCGGTCTCGGGCGCTCGACGGTCTACCGCGAACTGCGCCGGGCCGGAGCCGATCGCCTCACGACATGATGGTCGTGGTTGGGCGGTTAGCAGCTGTAGAGGGTTTGCCGTTTGAAGATCTGGTCTAATCGCAGCGTGCCAAATCCCTGTGCCGGCAAGACGGACCGCGTCTCAGAGATATTTTGTGATGGCCTTGAATTCCTCGATCGGGCCACGGTCCGATTTAGGGACGGTACCCACGACATGGTCGAGGCAGTGCTCGAGATGGTCGTGAATAAGCATCCGCTTGGCGTTGGCGATGGCCGCTTCCACCGCATGTAATTGCTGAGCAAGGTCGAGGCAGGAGCGCCCTGCCTCAATCATCTCGATGACGCCTAAGAGGTGTCCGGAGGCGCGCTTGAGGCGCTTCACCACCTCGGGGTGGCTCGGGTGGAGGTGCGGCTCGGCCATCGCTTGACCTTATCCCCTCCAGGGGGATAGGGTCAAGCTGTCCGGGCGCATCCTGGCCGGTTCTGGCCAGAGGCTTCGCTCGCCGCAGGAGTGACATGGCACCGACCGCCCGCGCATTGGCCCGCCGCTTCGCCGCAGCCCTGATGCTGCTGGCGGTGCTGGTGCTCGGCCTGCACGAGGCATTTGGGAGTGCACACGGCGCTCCGCCGCCGGCGGTTGTTGCCTTGCAGCAATCGGCCGCGCTTGACCACGACGAGGCCGACCGCGGCCCGATTAAGTATCCGGCGGTCATCTGTAACACCAATCGGGTTTGTCTGGTCGGCCGGCCGCTGCCTCCAATGGTTGCGGTCGTGACGCCTATAACCGCCCGTGTCGTCCTTCCTTCAGCCACCGCGCTGCCGACGGGCGTCGATCCCGCCGGGCTGCGACGACCACCGCGGGCCATAGCCATCGCCTGACCGTCGCGGCTCCCTCCTCGGGTTGCTGCGGCGTCCTGCATTGTCTGCCGCGATGACCGAGGCTGAGGCCCGATGTTTCTGCAAGATCACTTCAACCCGCGGCGCCGCCGTGGGGCTACGCTGGCGACGTTCAGTTTGGCTTTTCTGCTTGCTGGCGCCGCCCCTTGGCCGGCCTCGGCCGAGACCAGGGCCCGCACCGTCGGCGTCAATGGGACTATCCGGGTCACTTCCCCCGAGGAGGCTGTCGCCGCGGCGCTACGGCGTTCGCCCGTTCTCGGCGCAGCGGAAGCCGGGGTCGCTGCCAGCCGCGGCAATCTGACCCAGGCCGGCCTCTTGCCGAACCCTGCCCTCGGACTGTCGGCCGAGAACATCGGTGGCAGCGGGCGCTACCGCGGCACCGAGGCGGCGGAGACCACCTACCAGTTGGCCCAGCGCTTGGAGGTCGGCGGCCAGCGTGGCGCCCGCGTCGGCGTCGCCCGCACTGAGGTCACGCTGGCCGGGCGCGACCTGGTCGCCATCCGCCTCGATGTGGTCCGGGCGGCGCGCCAAGCCTATGCCGAGGCGACTGCCGCCCGCCGGGCTACACGGATTGCCGCAGAGGGCGTCAGGCTCGCAGAGGAGGTGCTCCGCGCCGCCCGCGAGCGGGTGAGCGCCGGGCGAGAGCCGCTGCTGCAGCAACGCCGTGCCGAGGTGTCCCTCTCGACGGCCCGCATCGCCCGCAGCCGCGCAGAGCGCGAGGCGGAGGTGGCGCAGCGGGCCCTGGCTGTGGTGCTGGCAGCGAGCGAGGTCGAACTCGGGCCCTCGGACCGCTGGTTCGACGACATCGGACCCGACCCGGCCGGCCGGGCGCCGCTCGACCCAGTCGGCAACCCGGACTTCGTCCGCTGGCGCGACGAGGTCGCCCGTGCCGATGCCATCCTCGATCTGGAGCGCCGCCGCGCCATTCCCGACGTGACGGTCGGCGCCGGCCTGCGCCGCTTCGCCGACAGCCGCGACACTGCCGTAGTGCTGAACCTCTCAGTGCCGCTTCCGGTCTTTGACCGCAACCAGGGCAACATCGCCCGCGCCGGGGCCGACCGGACGCGCACCGAGCGCGTCGCCGAATTGAACCAGCGTGCTCTGACCGCCTCGCTGACCGATGCGGGGCAGCGGTTGACGACCGCTTGGCGGGAAGCTGAGGGCCTGCGGCGTGTTGTGGTGCCCGGCGCCGAGCAGGCCTTCGGCTTCGCACGCGAAGGCTATGCGGCGGGCCGCTTCTCCTTCCTTGAGGTGCTGGATGCGCAGCGCACCCTGTTGGAGGCCCGGACTCAGCTGAACGCTGCCCTGCGTGATGTCCATCTCCGCCGCGCCGAGTCGGATCGGCTTTCTGGCGGTCCAGCCCTTCCCGATGTGCCGAGCCTGACAGGAGGCCGCCCATGACGACCCGGTCCACCTTGCTCGTCGGCACGGCGGCCGGCCTCATGGGCATCGCCATCGCGGCCATGCCGCCGGTCGCGGGCGTGCTCCACCGCGTCGTCGGCACCACCACGACCGACCAAGTGGCGGCGCCGCAGCCCGCCAAACGTCCTGCGGCTGACGAGGAGCCGACGCCGGAGGGTGTCGTCCGTATGGATGAACGGCAGGTGCAGGAGCTCGGCATCCGGGTGCAGCCCGCTGGTGGCGGCACCATCGCCCGCGACATTCACGTGCCCGGCACCGTCACCGCCAGCGCCGACCGTTTGGTTCGCGTTCCGGCCCGCGTGTCCGGCATCGTGGCTGAGCTGCGCCGGCGTCCCGGCGATCAGGTCGCGGCCGGCGACCTGTTAGCGGTGGTCGATAGCCGCGAGATCGCCGACGCCAAGTCCGAATTTCTTGCTGCCCAGCGCGCCGAGCAGTTGGCTCGTACTGTCTTCGACCGTGAGAAGCGCCTGTGGGACCGGCGGGTCACGGCCGAGCAGGACTTCCTCAAGGCCAGGGCCGACTGGGACGCGGCGCGCATCCGGGTTGACCTCACCCAGCAGAAGCTGGCCGCGCTCGGCCTGGGCGAGGTGGAGGTCTCCATTCTCGCCCGCCAGCCTGCCTCCGCTTTGCCACGCAAGGAAATCCGGGCGCCCATCGCAGGACGGGTGACGGAAAGGAACGTGGACCTCGGCGGCGCGGTCTCGCCGGAGACGCAGGCCTTCGTCGTAGTCGACCTTTCCACGGTCTGGGTGGAGACGGCAGTCCCGGCCACGGACCTCGCCTTCGTGCGCGAGGGGCAGGCGGTCACCGTGACTGGCCCGGTGCCCGACCTGCGCGGCGAGGCGCACCTCATCTTCATCAGCCCGACGCTGGACAGCCAGACTCGGGCGACGCGGGCAGTCGCCGAGATGCCGAACCCGGATGGCACCTGGCGACCCGGCATCTTCGTCTCCGCCACGGTCCAGACGGCAGAACAGCAGGTGCAACTGCTGCTCCCCCGGGAGGCTCTTCAGACGGTCGACAACCGTCCCGTGGTCTTCGTCCGCACGGATGGGGGCTTCGAGAAACGGGAGGTGACCCTCGGGCGCGGTGACGACCGTGCCGTGGAGGTGGTCTCCGGCCTGGCCGCGGGCGAGCTGATCGCCGTCACCAAGACCTTCTTACTGAAAGCCGAGCTCCGAGCCGGCAGCGACGATTAGGGGGCGCCCACCATGATCGCCCCCATCCTCGACTTCTCCGTCCACCAGCGCTGGCTGGTCGTCCTGCTGACGCTCGCCTGTGCGGGTTTCGGCATCCGCTCGCTACAAATGTTGCCGATCGACGCTGTGCCCGACGTCACCAACCGGCAGGTGCAGGTCAACTCCGTCGCACCTGCTCTCTCGCCCTACGAGATCGAGCGACTTGTCACCTATCCCGTCGAAACGGCCTTGGCCGGCATTCCGGGGCTGGACACCACGCGCTCGCTCTCGCGCAATGGCTTTTCCCAAGTCACCGCCGTCTTCCATGACAACGTGGACGTCTACTTCGCCCGGCAGCAGGTGATGGAGCGCTTGGCGCAGGCACGGGATACTCTGCCGGACGGTATCGAGCCGCAGATGACACCGGTCTCGACCGGCCTCGGCGAGATCTACATGTGGGCGCTCGACTTCCTGCCTCGGGGTCAGGGCGCCCCGGTGCGCGACGGCAGGCCAGGTTGGCAGTCCGATGGCAGCTATCTGACGCCGGAAGGCGAGCGGTTAACCACCGACCTGGAGCGGGGCGCCTACCTGCGCACCCTGCAGGACTGGATCATCCGGCCGCAGATGCGCACGGTGCCCGGTGTCGCCGGGGTGGACTCGCTCGGTGGCCACGCCAAGCAATACCACGTGCAGCCAGACCCGAACCGCCTCGTCGCGCTCGGGCTCGGTTTCGAGGATATCGCCGCCGCGTTGGAGAGGAACAATGTCAGCCGCGGCGCCCGCTACCTTGAGCGCAACGGTGAGGGCTATGTGGTCCGCTCCGCCGGGCGTCTTGAATCCATGGCTGAGATTGGCGAGGTGGTCGTTGCCACGCGCGAGGGCGGCGTGCCCGTGCGGGTGAAGGATGTCGCCGAGGTCTCCATCGGTCGTGAGCTGCGCACGGGCAGCGCAAGCCTCAACGGCCATGAGGTGGTGGTAGGCACGGCGCTGATGCTGGTCGGCGGCAATAGCCGGACCGTGGCGCAGGCGGTCGGCGCCAAGTTGAAGGAAATCAGCCGGTCGCTGCCGCCTGGCGTCCAGGCGCGGACCATGCTCGACCGCTCCGGCCTGGTGAACGCCACCATCTACACCGTGGCGAAGAACCTCGCGGAGGGTGCAGCGCTGGTCGTTGCGGTGTTGTTCCTGATGCTCGGCAACCTGCGCGCTGCGGTTATCACGGCGATGGTCATCCCGGTGACCATGCTGCTGACCGTCACCGGCATGGTCGAGGCCGGTATCAGTGCCAACCTGATGAGCCTCGGCGCTCTCGATTTTGGCCTGATCGTCGATGGCGCGGTCATCATCGCCGAGAACAGCCTGCGGCACCTGGCGGAACGCCAGCGTGACGAAGGACGCCCACTGTCGCTGGAGGAGCGGCTGCAGACAGTGGTCACCTCGGCGCGGGAGATGATCCGGCCCTCGGTCTTTGGTCAGGCCATCATCATCCTGGTTTATGTGCCTTTCCTCACCCTCACCGGGGTCGAGGGACGGATGTTCGCGCCCATGGCGCTGACCGTCGTCATCGCTCTTGGCGCCGCCTTCGTCCTCTCGCTCACATTCGTGCCGGCGATGGTGGCGATCGCGGTGACCGGCCGGGTGTCGGAAACCGACAATTTCCTGATCCGTGCCGCCAAGCAGGGCTATGCCCCGGCGCTCCGCCATGCGGTGCGGCGGCCACTTTTGGTCGTGGGTGCCGCCGCTGCGCTCTTCGCCGGCTCGGTGCTGCTGGCCGGCCAGCTCGGTCAGGACTTCATGCCGCAGCTTGACGAGGGTGACATCGTGGTCGCGGCGGTGCGCATCCCCAGCACCTCGCTCAGCCAGTCGCAGGAGATGCAGCTCGGCATGGAGCGCGCCATTCTCCGCCTTCCCGAGGTCTCGCATGTCTTCTCCAAGGCTGGGACGGCGGATCTCGGTGCCGATCCGATGCCGCCGAACGCCGCCGATGCGTATGTCATGCTGAAACCGCGCGCCGAGTGGCCCGATCCGTCGCTGCCCAAGGACGAGCTGATCCGCCGCGTCGAGGCAGCCATCGCCCGGCTGCCGGGCAACGGTCCGGAGTTCAGCCAACCGATCCAGATGCGCTTCAACGAGTTGCTGGCGGGCGTGCGCGGCGACGTCGCGGTGAAGGTGTTCGGCGACGAGTTCGGTCCAATGCTGCGGACCGCCAACCAGATCGCCGCGGTGCTCGGCAGCATCCCGGGCGCCGAAGACGTGAAGGTCGAGCAGGCGGCGGGCCTGCCCTTCCTCGAGATCACGGTGGACAAGGCTGAGATCGCTCGGCGCGGCCTGACCGTCGCGGCAGTGCAGGACGTGATCGGCGCCGCCATCGGCGGCCGGGAGGCTGGTTTCATCCTAGAGGGCGACCGGCGCTTCCCCATCGTGGTCCGCCTGCCAGATGCGGTGCGGGACGACCTGGAGGCGCTGCGGAACCTACCCGTCCCCTTGCCGCGCGCCGAGCGCCCCGGCAGCGAGCGGGCGTCCGCGATGCCGCAATCTGTACCGTTGCGGAGTTTGGCGAGCTTTCGATTCACCGAGGGTCCGAACCAGGTCAGCCGGGAGAACGGCAAGCGGCGGGTCGTAGTAACGGCGAATGTCCGCGGGCGTGACATCGCTTCGCTAGCGGCCGAGGCGCAGGCTCGGGTGGAGCGGGAGGTCCGGGTACCACCGGGCTACTGGCTCACCTGGGGCGGGCAGTTCGAGAACCTGACCGCGGCCCGGGCCCGCCTGATGGTCGTCGTGCCGGGCTGCTTCTTCCTGATCTTCCTGCTGCTTTACACTGCCCTCGGCTCGCCGCGCGACGCCCTGCTGGTGTTCAGCGCGGTGCCCCTGGCGCTGACCGGTGGCATCGTGGCGCTCTGGCTGCGCGATATGCCGCTCTCGGTTACCGCTGTGGTCGGCTTCGTCGCGCTCTCCGGTGTTGCCGTGCTGAACGGCCTAGTCATGCTGACCCATGTCAAGCAGCTGGTCGCAGAGGGGCTACCACAGCGCGAGGCCATCCTGCGTGGTGCCATCGACCGGCTCCGCCCCGTCATTATGACGGCGCTGGTCGCTTCGCTCGGTTTCGTGCCGATGGCGGTCGCCACCGGTGCCGGGGCGGAGGTACAAAAGCCGCTCGCAACGGTCGTCATCGGCGGCCTGAT
The DNA here is from genome assembly GCF_020523605.1 of Roseicella aerolata. Taxonomy (GTDB): domain Bacteria; phylum Pseudomonadota; class Alphaproteobacteria; order Acetobacterales; family Acetobacteraceae; genus Paracraurococcus; species Paracraurococcus aerolatus. Next base: position 13,795 of record NZ_JAJAQI010000046.1, read on the forward strand.
CACCGCCACGCTGCTGACGCTGCTGGTGCTGCCGGCGCTTTACGCCCGATTCGGCAGCGCTGTGACCGTGCCGGCCACCTTACCCAACGCACCGAACCTGGCAGCGCACCCGGCCGCTGAGTGACCGCTGTCGACTATCCCCCGCGAGATCGAGGTCCGTCCATGCTCAGTCCCCTGACCCACCCCGTCTACCGTCATCTGTTCCTCGCGCAGGTGCTCTCCCTGGTCGGCACTGGTCTCGCCACCGTTGCGCTCGGCCTGCTGGCCTACAAACTGGCGGGCGCCGAGGCGGGTGCGGTGCTCGGCACGGCGCTGGCTATCAAGATGGTTGCCTATGTCGGAATCGCCCCCGTTGCCGGCGCCTTCGTCCATCTCGTGCCACGGCGGACACTGCTCGTGACGCTGGACCTGGTGCGGGCCGCTGTCGCGCTGGTGCTGCCCTTCGTCACCGAGATTTGGCAGATCTACGTCTTGATCTTCGTCCTGCAGTCCTGCTCAGCCGCCTTTACTCCGACCTTCCAGGCCACCATCCCCGACGTGCTCCCGGAGGAGGCAGAGTACACCAAGGCGCTCTCCCTCTCACGCCTGGCCTATGATCTGGAATCTCTCGCCAGTCCGGCGCTCGCCGCGGCGCTGCTGACCGTCATCAGTTTCAACTGGCTGTTCGCCGGGACGGCGCTCGGCTTCCTTGCCTCCGCGGCGATGGTCGTCTCCGTCGTCCTGCCTTCGCCCAGGCCGCCGGAGCGCGCCGAGAGTGCCTGGGGCCGCACCACGCGCGGCGCCCGCATCTACCTGGCAACCCCGCGCCTGCGCGGGTTGCTGGCGCTGAACCTCGCCGTTGCGGCGGCGGGCGCGATGGTGATTGTCAACACCGTCGTGCTGGTGAAGGCCAATCTCGGCCTCGGTGACCGAGAGGTGGCCTGGGCGCTCGCCGCCTATGGCTCGGGCTCCATGCTGGCAGCGCTGGTGCTGCCGCGCCTGCTCTCGGAGTTGCCGGACCGGCCAATTATGCTGGCCGGCGCCGGGATCCTTGCGGTCGGCATGGCGATCGGGCCCTTTGCAAGCCAGGCCCTACCGACGCTGTTGGCGCTGTGGTGCTTGCTCGGTGTTGGCAACGGCATGGCGCTGACGCCGTCGGGGCGACTTCTCCGGCGCTCGGCCCATCCGGGTGACCGTCCGGCGCTCTTCGCTGCGCAGTTCGCGCTCTCACACGCGTCCTGGCTCCTGACCTATCCGTTGGCCGGATGGCTTGGAGCCGGCCGCGGCACGGGCACGACCTTCGCCCTCCTCGCCGCGGTAACCGCAACCGGCGTCGCCTTGGCAGTGGTGGTTTGGCCGAAGAGGGATGCAGAGGAGGTTGAGCATGCCCATGCGGACCTGCCGCCGGACCACCCGCACCTTACTGGGACAGACGGGGCGCGTCACCATCGACATGCCTACGTCATTGACGACCTGCACCACAGCTGGCCGGGACGCTGATGGTCAGATACGTAGCGCCATGCACCTCTCTACAGACCAATGGCTCAATCGCGCTCGGGAATGGCGATTTGCGCCGTAGAAGCTCGTAGGGCCTGCTTCGCATTCACTTCATTTAGCCACCTGGGTACACTTTGTCTGCATCCGGGATGTCGCGTCCGCGGCAGATGACCGGAACGGGCACGAAGCCATTGGTCCTGTGACCCAGCGGCATACGGCCGCTTCACTCCCAGGAGCAGACCTTGGCGGACCGGACTTGAAGGTCCGAGAAGGGTCGAACGCGGCGGAAGCCGTGCGCTGTAGCGCTCCCTGTCGGTCAACGGCGTTCCTGAAAAGTTCGAGCTTCGCGTTGTTTATCTGACAACCGACGCTCTGCCCTCACCAAGCGCGACGTGCTGGTGGTGGACGAGGCCGGGATGGTCGGCTCGCGCCAGATGGAGCGGGTGCTGACGCACGCCCGCGAGGCCGGGGCGAAGGTGGTGCTCGTCGGCGATCCCGAGCAGCTCCAGGCCATCGAGGCCGGCGCCGCCTTCCGGGCGCTGGCGGAGCGGCACGGCGCGGCCGAGATCGCCGAGGTGCGGCGGCAGCGGGAGGGGTGGCAGCGGAACGCCACGCGGGAGCTGGCGACAGGCCGCACCGGCGACGCCCTGCACCGCTACGAGCGAGCCGGTGGCGTACGGGGACACAGCAGCCAGGAGGAGGCGCGGGCGGCTGTTGTCGCGGGCTGGGCGGCGGGGCGTCGGGAGAGTCCAGGCGAGAGCCGGATCATGCTGGCGCACACGCGGGCCGACGTGGCGGAGCTGAACCGGCTGGCGCGCGGGGCGATGCGCGAGACCGGCGCGCTGGGGACCGAGCACCAGGTGCAGACGGAAGCCGGGCCGCGGGCGATGGCTGCCGGCGACCGCGTCATGTTCCTGCGCAACGAGCGCGCGCTCGGCGCCGGGCCAGGCGGGCGCGGCGGCGCCGCGGTGAAGAACGGCGCGCTCGGCACCGTGCTGGCGGTCGAGGCCGGCGGGGAGCGGCTGACGGTGGCGCTCGACGGAGCCGGCGGGAAGGAGCGCGGCGCGGCGGTGACGTTCTACCTCCGCGACTACGGCCACCTGGACCATGGCTACGCGGCGACGGTGCACAAGGCGCAGGGCGTGACGGTGGACCGGGCGCACGTGCTGGCCGGGCCGGGGATGGACCGGCATGCGGCCTACGTCGCGCTGACGCGGCACCGCGAGGGCGTGGCGCTGCACTGGTCGCGGGAGGCGATGGGCGACCGCGAGGGGCTGGCGCGCGCCCTGTCGCGGGCACGGCCGAAGGACACCGCGCTCGACTACGATGGCCCCGACCAGGTGGCGGCCTTCGCGGAGCGGCGCGGGCTGCACCCGCTGGCGCCCCGGAGCGAGATCGCCGTGCGCGCGCCGGACGAGGAGGACGGCAGGAGAGTACGAACGGAGCCGGCACGAGAAGCGCCGCCGGCACCGCTGCTGCCGGCCTTCCACGACGCATGGGGCCGCGACAGCCTCGGCCGCGCCGCGACGCTCGGCGATCTGCGCGCGGCGGCCGACGCCGATCCGAAGGTGCGCCAGGCCCGCGAGGACCGGGCGCACTGGATCGCGTCGGCCTACCGCGACCCGGAGGCCGCGCGCGCCAAACTCGATGCCGTGCTGGCCGCCGAGGGCGGGGATCTCCGGCGGGCTGCGGCGCGGCTGCGCGAGGCCGGGCCGGAGGCGCTCGGGCGGCTGAACGGGCGCGAGGGCTGGTTCGCCGGGCAGGAGGCAGTGTGGAAGCGGATGAACGCGCGCGGCGCGGCGCATTCCGTCGTGCGGAGCCTGGAGGACGAGGCGGGGCACCGGGAGCGCGCGGCCGAGGGGTGGCGCTCCGCCGTGGCGGAGCAGCGCGGGCGCGACGCGGTGGAGGTGCCGGGCCTGTCGCCGGCGGCGTGGAAGGCGCTGGAGGACGTGGCGCGCGCCCGCGCCGAGGCCGACCGGCGGGCACGGCCAGGCGAGGGCTGGCACGCGGCGGAGGCGCGGCGCGACGCGCGGGTGGCGCTGGCGTGGGAGCGCGGGCGGCGGGCCGGGGTGGCGGGGGAGATCGGCCGCTTCCTGGACGCGGCGCGGGCGCGGCTGGGGGAGGAGGGCGTGCGCGGCGCGCTGCGGGCGGCGTCGCGGGGCGAGGCGGCGGAGGTGCCCGGCGCGAAGCCCGCGCAGGCCCGCGACCTGGCGCGGCTGGCGCGCGGGGTGTCGCTGGCGAGGGAGGGCGCGGAGCGGCACCGCTCGCACGGGTGGCGCGTGGGGGAGCGGCAGCGCGAGCGGAAGGCGGAGCTGGCGGCGGAGAAGGCCCGGGCCGCGGATCGGCAGAAGCGCGGGCTGCCGCCGCCGACGCCAGAGGAACAGCGGCGGGAGCGTGAGCAGCACAGGCAGCGGCAGGGGCCGCGGCTGAGCATGTGATGTGGCAGGCAACGCCAGCCGCCCCAGCCGCAGCGGAGGGGCGACATGGGAACGACGAGGCGCGGTTGGGCGGGAGCTGCGCGCGGGGGAGGAGGGCCTGAGCCGGGTGGTCAGGATCGAGAGCCGGAGCCGCCTTGCGCACAAGGGAGTGGAGAGGACGACCGAGCGACAGCGCGAGGCGGAGCGGGAGCGGCTGGGGCTACGCCAGGGATGCGGATGTGACGCTGAGAGAGTAGTGGCCGTGTTGGTGTCCGGGCTGAGGAGTGATCATAGCCATCATAGCGCTTCTTCCAGGACGAGCAGTGCGAGGAAGCCGACGAAAAAGGCGGCGGTGATGGCCGGAGTCTCCGGCTGCTCGTGCGCCTCCACGAGCAACTCCTCCGTCACGAGGTAGAGCAGCGCGACCAAGCCGAACGCAAAGAACGCGTCCAGATAGGGACGGGGCAGCGTGCCGGCCAGGCTGCCGAGGAACCCGCCGACGGGCAGCAACAGGCCTATCCCGGCTGCCGCCGAGAGCACCGCGACGCGTGACGCGATCCGCTCCCTCAAAGCCAGCGTGGTGGTCAGTCCCAGGAACACGACTTCCAGGGTAAGCGCTACCGTCAGCAACAGGCCCTGCTGCTGACCCGCCACGAAGCCGATGCCGAGCACGAGGCCGTCGATCAAGATGTCCACGGCGCCGATCGCGGCAAGACCGGCCGAGCCGCCGGCCCGGCGCCCCGCCTCCTTCACCAGCAGCATGGCGGCCACTCCCAGCGCCCCGCCGATGGCGATGGGCAACGCCGCTCCCTGATGCTTCAACCCCGGCAGGATTTCGCTCGCGGCGGCCGCGAACACCACTCCCGCCGCGAAGTGTTGGATCGCACTCGTGGCGCGCGGCCCCGGCGGCCGGACCACTGCGGCCATGGCACCCAGGAGCAGCCCGGCCAGCGGGATCAGGGTATAGCCGACGGCGCCGCTCAACATGCTTCGTGTCTCCGGCGCCCCTCGGGCCAAGGCTCGCTCGTCAGGATCGGAGATGATGCGGACCAGGTAATGGGATCTATCCCCCCGTTCCGGCGGGCTTGTCCGGACTGTCCTGCTTGAGCCTGCCGAGGGCGACGAGGACGAGGAAGTTGGCGAGGGCCAGCACGAGGCCGATGTCGTAGAAGCCGTAGCCTATGGCACCGCCGACGACGCCGGTGTTGAGGACGCTCGCCGCGGTGGCCGTGCCGTGGGTCGTGGTGCCGGCCTTGAGGATGGCCCCGCCCCCGATAAAGCCGATGCCGGTGATGAGGCCCTCGAGGATGCGCGCCTGTCCCACCGACCGTTCGCCGAGCACCTCGATCCCGAGCATCACGAAGCCGCAGCTCGCGAGGGCGACGATCGGGAAGGTGCGCAGCCCGACGCTCCTGGTTTCACGCTCGCGGTTCCAGGCAATGGGCAGGCTGAAGAGGAAGGCGAGGAGCAGGCGCACGAGGTGGGTCGTCACGTCGCCCCAGACGCCCAGGGCGGAACTCATCATGGCCCTCCTCCGGCGCCAGCAGGCAGCGGCGTCGCGCTCACACCCGCAGCCTCGCCTCGGTCTCGCGCAGGCGCTCGTCCTCGACCTGCGCGGTGACGTGATCGATCCCGAAGCGCTCCGCCACGAGGGTCCGGACGTCGCGGAGCACGCGCGCATGGTCGGCCCCGTTCCGCACAACGACGTGCGCGCTCATGGCGTCGAGGCCGGAGGTGATCGTCCAGACGTGGAGATCGTGGACGGCGGCCACATCGCGGATCTCGCCGATGCCCCGCTCCATCAATTTCACGTCCACCCGCGGCGGGGCACCCTCCAAGAGGATGTGGGCCGCCTGGCTCAGCAAGTTCCAGGTCCTCGGCACGATGAAGAGCCCGATGCCGGCGCCGATGATGGGGTCCGCGAGCGTCCAGCCCGTCGCCATGATGACAAGGGCGGCGATGATGACGCCGAGCGAGCCGAGCATGTCGCTCAGGACCTCGAAGTAGGCCCCCTGGATGTTGAGGCTCTCGGACGAGCCTCCCGCCAAAAGGCGCATGCTGGCGAGGTTGACCGCGAGCCCCACCACCGCGACGAGCAGCATTGGCCAGCCCAGCACCTCGGGCGGTTCGACGAAGCGCCGGTAGGCCTCGTAGAGGATGTAGACGGTCAGGAGCAGCAGCACGACGGCGTTGGCGAGCGCGGAGAGGATTTCCGCGCGGAGGTAGCCGTAGGTCCGCTGCGGGGTGGCCGGGCGCTCACCAAAGCGGATCGCCAGCAGCGCGAGCGCGAGGCCGCCGGCGTCGGTCAGCATGTGCGCCGCATCCGCCAGCAGCGCGAGGCTGCCGGTGAGGAGCCCGCCCACGACTTCGGCCGCCATGTAGGTCAAGGTCAATCCCAGGGCCCAGGCGAGGCGGCGCTTGTGCCGCGCCGCGGCCGAGGAGCCGACGGGCGCGTCGGCCGCAGCTGGTGCATGCCCATGTCCACCGTGCATCAACCCTTCCCTTCCGTGTCCAATGGCCGATCGCCTGGAAAGGTGACCACCCGGTATAGGTAGAGGAGGGCGAGGGCGCCCACGACGACGTTCGAGATCGGGTTCACCCAGCGGGCCACCGCGTCGTACCGGTCCTCCAGGAGATAGCCCATGCCGGCGAGGAAGGCGGTCCAGAGCGCGGTGCCAAGCGTCGTCCAGGCGAGGAAGCGGCCCAGGCCCATGGCGGCGATGCCGGCCGGGACGGAGATGAGGGTGCGCACCGCCGGCACCAGCCGCCCGGCGAACACCGCCGGCGCGCCCCAGCGGGCGAACGCCTCCCGGGCGCGGTCCACCTCGGCGGGCGAGAGGGTGAGCCAGCGGCCGTGGCGCGCGGCGAAGCGCCGCAGCCGGTCCGGTCCCAGCCACCGCCCGAGGCAGTACCAGGCGAGCGCCCCGAGCACCGACCCGGCGGTGCCGGACAGGATGATGGGTACGATGCCGAGCCGTCCCCGGGCGGCAGAGAAGCCGGCCAGAGGCATGATCAGCTCGGAGGGGATCGGCGGGAAGAGGTTCTCGGCGAGCATCAGCAAGGCGATGCCGAGATAGCCGCCCTGCTCGACGAGGCCCGTGATCCAGTCGAACATCGCCGCCCTCCGCTACTCTTCCGCGACCCGCCGTGTCCGGCCGCGCCAAAAGAGCCAGGCAAGCGCGCCGGCGCCCAACGCGGCCAACGCTGGTGGGACCAAGGGGAGGAGACGCAGGGAACGGACGAAGGTCCGGGACATGGGCTCCGGGCGGTGCGGGTCGAGCGCGTGTGTGGAGCCCAACTCGCGTTCCAATTCCGACAGATCCGACGGCTCAAAGCGCACGAGGGTCCGGCCGGACGGCTGCGCCAAGCTGTCCAGTGCCCGCACGAGCGACCCGTCGGCGGCGCGCAGGGCAGCCCCGAACGCGTCGCGGCTGACCCCGAGATGCTCGGCGAGCAGGCCGTCGCGCACGCGCAGGATCGCGGCGCGCAACTCGGGCGCCCGCGCGTCATGTGACCGGACCTCGATCGCGAGGTCGCACTCGGTGTCCACGCCCATCGAGCGGTTGTTCACGTTCGAGGAGCCGATCCGCAGGAGCGCGTCGTCCACCACGAGGACCTTGGCGTGGACGTAGATCGCCCTGCCACCCGCCGTGACGGGCGTGCAGAAGCGCAGCCGGTCGTGGCGGTCCGCCTCGCGCAGCCGCCGGACGAGGAGGGCCCGTGCCGCGCCCATCACCTCCCCCTCCAGCCAGCCTATGGCCCGCTCGGGGTTGATCACGACGACCTCCGGTCCGTCCGGTTCGAGGAGCCGCCGCTCCAGGGCCTCGCCGACTCGGTGCGCGGCGAAGTATTGGCTCTCGAGGTAGATGCTGCGGCGAGCCGAGGCGATCGCGGCGAGGTAGAGCGCCTCGATCTCGCGCACCTCCGGCAGGCCGTCGTAGGCAGGTTGGGTTCGCGCGATCGAGACGTCGGTGTCGCGAAACGTCGGCTCCAGCCCGTCCGGCCAGCAGCCGGTGCAGGGAGGGGGCGGGTCGGGCCGCCAGCCGTTGGCGGCGAACCAGCGCTCCCGGGCGAGGTCGCCGAGGGCGCGCGCGGCCTCGCCGTCCACCGCCATCGTCACGTCGTGCCAGGGGCCGTGCGGGGCACCGCCCGGCCACGTGCGGCGCGGTTCACGGTCACGGTGTGCAGGGGTGTCCCAGCGCCCGCCGGTGACGTCGATCCCGCCGCAGAAGGCGACGGCATCGTCGATCACCGCGATCTTCTGGTGGTGGCAGGCGCTCGGGGGGTGGTGGCGGTCGAGGTGGAAGTGGAGGCGATGGCCACCGAGCCATTCGAGGAGGAAGAACGGCGTCGTGCCGCGGAAGGGCATCTTGAGGAAGGCGAGGTCCCAGCGCAGCACGTAGACGCGCAGCCCCGGGCTGCGCCGGACGGCATGGTCCAGAAGCCGCCCGATCCGGTTGGGCACGGAGGTCGGGGCCTCGCCGCTTCGGTCGAGCTCGATGCGGGCATCGAAGTCCCAGCCGATGAGGAGGATGGAATGCCGCGCCCGGAGGACCGCGGCCTTGAGGTGGACAAAGTAGGCGGCCGCATCGACGATGACGGCGGCGCGGTCGGCGCGCGCCACGCGCCAGCAGGTCGCGCCGGGCTGGAGGACCGGGTCAGCTGGCCGGTGCTGCTCCGGTGCCCGCGTCCCAGGAGCCCCTACAGGCAAGATGCCTTGATCGCCGCTCAGCGGAAGAGCCGGCCGAGAAAGGAGTCGTGACCACTCCGCCGGCCATGATCCCTCCCGTGACCACTGCCGTGTCCGCTCCCGTGTCCCCCATGCCCGCCGTGCCCGCCATGTTGATCATAGCCGTATGCCCATCCCGGAGGAGGGGCAGCGGGGGCGTAGCCGCCCGGAGCGCCCTGGCCGGGGGCTACCCAGGGGCTCGGTGCGCCCGGCGTCCCGGGTTGGGCCTGGGGCACTGTGTCCGGCGGAGGCGCACCCTGGAACGCCGCGCTGCGCTCGATGATCTTGTCCAGCTCTCCCCGGTCGAGCCAGACCCCACGGCAGCGCGGGCAGTAGTCGATCTCGATCCCCTGCCGCTCGCTCATCACAAGGTCCACGCGACAGCGCGGACAAGGCATGCCTTCCATCGGCCGGTCAGCCGTCGCGTCGCTCATCATTCCTCCGTGTGGTGCGGTGATCGGCGGGGCCGTTCGGCGGCCCCGCCAGCCGCGCGTCAGGGCTTGGGGGGGGCGCTGCGGTCGCGGTGGCCGTGCGGGTCCAGGTCGCCGGGCTTGTGGCCCGGGTGGTCGTGGTGCGGACCGGGCTTCTCGGACACGCTCCGGTCGCGGTGGCCGTGCTGGTCGAGGTCGCCCGGGGTGTGGCCGGGGTGGTCGTGGTGCTGACCGGCAACTTCCTTCCCAGCCTTGTCGCGGTGGCCGTGCTGGTCGAGGTCGCCGGGCTTGTGGCCCGGGTGGTCATGGTGCTGACCGGGCTTTTCCTGCGGCATGGCTAATTCCTCTCTTGCTTGATTGCCAACGCGAGCGACCACGCGCCGTGGTGGCACGTCATCGCCCATCACCTTCAACGCGCGGCGTAACGGACGGTTAGCGCGTCAAAGCTCGGTTCCCGGCACAAGCAAGTCATCCTCACCGGCCGGAGAACTCTGCTACATCCTCTAGTCACTAGAGCGTGATCCGTTTACACTGTAACATAGCCTGCATGGCTGAAGTAGTTTGAGCACTCGGTTGGGGAGAACTCGGTGAGGAGTTCTCCGATCCGATGCCAGACGGCGGCGATGGAGCGGGCGCTGGCTTTCCTGAGCAGTGTCTTGAGCTTAGCGAACATCATCTCGATGGGGTTCAGGTCGGGGCTGTAGGGCGGCAGGAACAGCAGGTGGGCGCCCACTGCCCGTATCGCTCGGCGGACGGCGAGACCCTTGTGGCTGCCGAGATTGTCGAGCACGACAACGTCGCCAGGCCTGAGGATCGGCACGAGGAACTGCTGCACCCAGGCGAGGAAGATGGTAGCGTTGATCGGGCCATCGACCACGCAAGGCGCCTCGATGCGGTCCGAGCGCAGGGCGGCCAGGAAGGTCATCGTCGTCCAGTGGCCGTGCGGAACGCGCGCCACGAGACGCTGGCCTTTTGGGGCACGGCCATGAGTGCGGGTCATGTTTGTCTTGGCCCAGGTCTCGTCGATGAAGACCAGGCGGGCCGGGTTGATGCGCTTCTGATGACGGCGCCAGCGTTCGCGTTTGCGGGCGACGTCGGGCCTACTCTGTTCGGCGGCGTGCAGGCTTTTTTTTGAAGGTCAGTTGCTCACGGGCGAGAAATCGCCAGACCGCGCCGTAGCCCACTTCAATGCCCCGCACCTCGGCCAGCTCGGCCCGCAGTGCACGGACCGTCAGATCAGGTGCGGCCGAGATCCGCGCCAGCAGCCAGTCCCGCTGGTCCAGCAGCACCGGGCGACGCCGCGCGACGTGTGGCCGCGGTGCCGTGCTGCCCGTCATGCGGGAAAGCTGCAACCAGCGCACGGCGCTCGCCGCACTCACCGAGAAGGTCTTTGCTGCCTCGCGCGCCGTCGCGCCCTCTCGCATCGCCGCCACGACGCGATCGCGCAGGTCTCGGGACAAGGCTCGGGTCATGCGCTGCTGGCCCCCAACCCAGCCAGCAGCTTGAATCAGAAATCCAACCGCGCCGGAATCCCAAATCCGATTCCGTCAGAAAGAATCACGCTCTAGAGGAGCAAGCGGGTATGTGAAGCTGCCCCCTAACTGACCGGGCACGGTCTCCAACTCCCGTAAGGGGTAGGAGTATGACCGTGCGTATGACTGACGCTCCCGAGAAGGTGGAGGTCATCACCTCCGTGCAGCGGCGGCGGCGCTGGAGCGCGGCCGAGAAGATGCGGATGGTGGAGGAAAGCCACGAGCCGGGCGCCTCCGTCAGCCTCGTGGCCCGGCGCCATGGGGTGAACCCGAACCAGCTCTTCACCTGGCGCAGGCTGGCCGCCCACGGCGCCTTCACCGCGGCGGCGGCCGGGGAGGAGGTGGTGCCCGCCTCCGACCACCGCGCCCTCCAGGAGCAGGTGCGCGAGCTGCACCGCCTGCTCGGCAAGAAGACGCTCGAGGCGGAGATCCTGAAAGAGGCGCTGCAGCACGCCGGCCCCAAAAAAAGATTGCTGCTGCGCGGGCCACCGCCGCCTCGGGACGGTTCGCGGTGAAGGCCGTCGCCGAGGCGACCGGCGTCGCGAGCTGCGTGGCCATGGTCTCAAGGAGAACGGTTCGGCGGTAGGTCACAGGAACCTAGCCTCCCTTCCAGCGGGCGTCGCGTGCCCGGCGACCTTCGGAGCCGTCGGCTGCAAGGCCGATATGAGGAGGAGGCCGACGCCGCACACGATGCCGACGTCCGCCACGTTGACGGTGGGCCAGTGCCAGCCGCCGCAATGGGCGTCGAAGTCGGTCACCGCGCCCTGCCGCAGCCGGTCGAGAATGTTGCCGAGGGCGCCACCGATCACGAGGCCGAGCCCAAGGGCCTCGGCGCCTGACCGGGTCCGCCAGAGCCAGCAGCCGAGAAAGGCGACGCCCGTGTTGAAGCCGAGCCGGAGGTTCAGCAGGTACATCAGCCTTACCGTCACGACTATCCCTCCGTCGCAAGGACGAGGAGGCCGAGGCTGACGAAGAGGACGCCGTAGACCCCCGCCTCCCATCGCGCGACCCGGGACAGGTCGAACCCTTCGAGGCCGGTCAGGGTCAGCCAGGTTAAGAGGCTCATTGCCGCGACCGTCGCGACCGCGAGCACGCCGGAGAGGAGGATGAAACCCATCCATCCGAGGACAACTCCTGCGCCGTACACCGGCAGGAAGCCTTCGCAGGGCGAGAAGACCAGCAACGCGAGGAGACCCGCGATCACGGCGAGGTCAGACCGCCGTCGGGCAGCGCCACGTGGGGCTCCATGATGTTGGTCGTGTTGGTGGCTTCCGGCATGCGCGTGACCGCCATGGCCATGCTGGGGATCGTGATCATGCCCGCCGAGGAGGTGGACATGCCTGTGACCGGCGCCGCGTGCCTGCCGCCAGAGATAGTAGGCCCCGACCGCGATGAGCACTCCGCCGGCGAGCCAACCGAACGTCCGGCCGAGCGTGCCATCGGCCTCGACGCCGACGAAGACGAGGAGGGCGCCGAGGAGCGCCGTCAGGAGCACGTGACCCATGCCGGCGAGCGCGACGACGCCGAGCGTACGGGTGCGGCCCCATCCTTGGCCGCGGGCCGCGAGCACGAAGGGGAGCCAATGGGTCGGGATGGCCGCGTGCAGGAAGGCCACCACGACGCCCGTCGCGACGATCGGCGTGAGGAGTTCGGGCTGCGAGACCACTATTCCTCCGCCGTGCGCGGCTTCCAGCCCAGGAGCCGGAGGGCGTTGAGGGTGACGAGGACGGTCGCCCCCGTGTCCGCGAGGATGGCGGGCCAGAGGCCGGTGACGCCGAGGAGGGTGGTGACGAGGAAGACGAGCTTCAGGCCGACGGCGATGGCCACGTTCGTCTTGACGTTGAGCATCGTCGCCCGCGACAGGCCGACGAGTTCGGCGACCCCCGTCACGCGGTCCCGCAGCACGGCGGCGTCCGCCGTCTCCAGCGCGACGTCGGTGCCGCCGCCCATGGCCACGCCGACGTCCGCCGCGGCGAGCGCCGGGGCGTCGTTGATCCCGTCGCCGACCATGACGACGGAGCCGCTGCGCCGAAGGGCCGCTATCTCCCGCAGCTTGTCGTCCGGCAGCAGACCGGCCTTCACCTCCATGCCCAGGCCGCCCGCGATGGCGGCCCCGGTACGGGGGTTGTCGCCCGTGAGCATCACCGACCCGATGCCGAGGCGGGTGAGCGCCGCGATGCCCTGCGCCGCGTCGCCGCGCGGCTCGTCCCGGATCGCGAGCACGCCCGCGACGGCCCCGTCCACGATCACGACGACGGCGGTCTTGCCCTCGCTCTCCAGCGCCTCGACGCGCGCCGCGAGCGGACCGAGGTCGGCATCGACCTCCCCGGCGTAGCGGGGGGAGCCAACGGCGACGCGCCGCCCGGCAACGAGGGCGGTGACCGCGCGGCCCTGCACGGCTCCCGCCTCCGACGCGGGCGGCGTCGCGATGCCGCGCGCCGCGGCTTCGGCCATGACGGCCTTCGCGAGCGGGTGGGCGGACCCGGCCTCGACGCCCGCGGCGTGGGCGAGAAGGTCCTGGTCCGACGTCCCCGTCGCGGGCACCACGTCGGTGACGCGGGGGCGGCCCTCGGTGAGCGTGCCGGTCTTGTCGAAGGCGACGGTGCGGGCTGCCCCGATCGTCTCCAGTGCCGCGCCGCCCTTGATCAGCAGGCCCCGGCGCGCGCCCGCCGACAGGCCCGAGGCCATCGCGGCGGGCACCGAGATCACGAGGGCGCAGGGACACGCGATGAGCAGGATCGCGAGGCCGCGATAGACCCCCGTCCACCAGTCCCAGCCGAGGAGGAGCGGCCCTCCGAGGATCACCGCGAGCGAGACGATCATCGCCCCGGGGGTCCACCAGTTGGAGAACCGCTCGATGAAGCGCTGCGTGGGCGCACGGGAGGCGGTGGCCTCCTCCACCATGCGGATGATGCGGGCGATGGTGTTGTCGGAAGCCGCGCGGGTGACGCGGACCCGTAGCGCGCCGTCGGCGTTGATCGACCCCGCGACGACGGCATCGCCGGGCCCGCGGGCGACGGGCACGCTCTCCCCCGTCACCGGGCTCTCGTCGAGGGCGGACTGGCCGTCCTCGATCGTGCCGTCGCAGGGCACCCGGTCGCCGGGTCGGATGAGCACGAGGTCGCCGACGGTCAGGCGATCGGACGCGACCTGTTCCGTCGAGCCGTCCGCCTGCACCCGCAGCGCGGTCCGGGGCATGAGGGTGGCGAGCGCCCGGATGCCCGCGCGTGCCCGGCCGGCCGCGACGTTCTCCAGCAACTCGCCGACCGCGAAAAGGAGGACGACGACCGCCGCTTCCTCTGCCGCGCCAATGATCGCGGCGCCGACGGCGGCCGTGACCATCAGCGTCTCGATGGAGAAGGGACTGCCCGCGCGGGCCAGGACGAAGGCGCGCCGCCCGAAGGGCACGAGGGCGACGGCGGTGGCCGCGAGGAAGAGCGGGTAGGTCAGCCGCTCCGGCAGGACGAGGGAGAGCGCATAGGCGCCGAGGACGAGCGCGCCGAGGAGCCAGACGAGGCGGGCCTTGCCCGTGGCATACCAGGGCTTCGTCGCGTCCGCCGGGTCGTCGTGGTCGGCGTGGGAATGACCGAAGCCGCCGTGGCCCTCGTCCGCCCCCTGGGCGTGGCCGGCGGCGCCGGCGTGCGCATGGCCGGAGTGGTCGTGACCGGGATGGTCGTGCCCAACTTGGTCGTGGTCGGCATGATCGTGCGCGGTATGGTCATGCGCGGGCCGCGTCGTGGCGGGCGGGATCACGGCGCCCGCGGACAGGGGCCGGGCGGCGTAGCCGAGGCCGGAGAGGGATCGCTCGATGGTGGCCGCGTCGGTTTCCCCGGGCGCGAGGCGGAGTGTCAGTCGCTCGGCCATGAGGTTCACGGTGATGTCGGACACGCCGGGCAGGCGTCGCAGCGCGCCCTCCACCTTTGCGACGCAGGAGGCGCAGTCCATCCCCTCGACCTTCCAGGCGAGGGTCGCGGGGGCGGTGGACGCCGGCACGGGGGGAGTGGTGGCGGGAGACGCCGTCGCGACGGGCGCGTCGAGCCGGGTGGCCTTGTAGCCGAGGGCGGCGACCTGCCTCTCCACCGCCGCCGCGCCCGCGGGATCGGCGAGGGTCGCGGTGAGGCGCTCGGCCATGAGGTTGACCGCGACGTCCGACACGCTGGGTACCCGTTCCACCGCCTTCGTCACCTTCGCGACGCAGGAGGCGCAGTCCATGCCCTCCACTCGCCAGGAAGCGCTCCCACCGTGGCCGGCGCCGGCCATCCTCGATCTGTCCATCACGCGCACTCCCGTGTCCCGGCATCGAAGATGGTGCCTCTAGCCACTAGAGGTTCAAGGGAAGCCCGCGAGACCCGGACGTCCACCTCGTCACGAGGTCGCGTGACGCGCTGAGATGGGCGCGGCGGCGACGTGGGCAGCACGGGACGTTCGCCGGGAAGCTTGAACCTCTAGTGGCTGGAACTCCCATATCGGCCTTCGGTGCCCGACGCGATCCCGCGCGGGGCCGATCGCGACGGAGGCCGATATGGGCAGACACGGTGGATCCCACCGGGACGGTGGCTGGCCCGGAGGGCACCGCGTTTCCGGCCTGGGCGGCCCGGGGCACGGCGCTCCGGGGCCCTTCCCGGGCGGCGGATACCCGCCCCGCCGCCCGCCACCGCGTCCGCGGCTGGTGGTCTGGGCTTCCGCCCTCACGGCCGTCGCGGTCTGGTCGCTCCTCGCCTGGGGCGCTTACGGGCTCGTGGATGGCGGCCTGGCTTGGTTCGGCGGCAACGCGGCGGTGCTCGCCGAGCGCGGGCACGGCCTCGCCGGTGCGGTGGGCGCAGGGCGAGAGTTCGGCGCGGCGGTCGAAGGACTGAACGCCGCGGGCGCCCTCGGCGCCCTGCGGGGCATCCTCAAACCCCTCATCGTCGTTATCTGGGCAACCGGGGCCGTCGCGCTGCTCGCGGCGCCGCTCCTGCTCGCGCGCCTCGCGGGTCGGATGGGCTTCCGCGGGCGGTATTGACCCGCACGGGCTGTCGTTAGCCGCCCGGGGGCAGCCGGAGCCTCCTCCAGTGCGAGCATCGCAAGGAAGCCGATGAAGAACATGGCCGTGCTCAGGCCGGATGCGGTAATGCCCGCATCGTGCGTGGCGGTGGGGTCGTGCCCCCTTCCGTCCCGAAACCGCGGTCCGCAGCACCGCACGCGGCAAAGCGATCCGGAACCTCAAGGGCCCACCAACCCGCCGGACGGTAAGTTGGGGATCAGTTTGGCCGAACGATGACGGCATGTAGCGTTCTGTCAAACGCCCGTTTGACAGAACGGTACAGGCTTTTCCGGAGCTTTGCCCTGCCTTTCGCCAAGGGCAGCGCACGGCAGCATTGCGCGCGGCAACCACATTTTGATGTGACAAGCACAACGGAATGCGTATATGCAACGCCTATACGGGCCGCCCGTTGGCGTGGCGTTTGGTAGAGGAGCTAGGAGGGTTCGATGGCAGTGTGTGAGATGGAGCGCACCACACAGGCGCGCCCGGCCAAGCCCGCCAAGTCCACCCAGGTCAACATCCGCGTCGAGCCTACCCAGCTCGCCACCATCGACGCCGCAGCGGAGGCGCTCGGGCGCAACCGCACGGCCTTCATGCTGGAGACGGCCGTGCAGGCGGCCGAAGCGGTGCTGCTCGACAAGCGCCTGTTCGCGGTGGACGACGAGACTTACCAGCGGTTTGTGGACCGACTGGACGCCCCGCCCGCCGCTAACCCGAGGCTGCGCGCCCTCCTGCGCCGCAAGGCGCCGTGGGAGAAGTAGCCCCGCTCCCCGGGGCGGAGCTGCGACCGCCCGAGCGGCTGACCGACGCCCACGACCTCGCGGCCTTCGCCTCGGCCGAGCCCGCGCTGGACGAGTGGCTTAAGCGGCGCGCGCTCGCGGCCGAGGGCCGGACGGCGCGGACGTACGTCGTGTGCGTCGGCCGGCGGGTCGTGGGCTACTACGCGCTGGCCAACGGGGCGGTGCAGCGGAGCGTCGCCACGTCCAAGGTTCGGCGCAACGCGCCGGACCCGGTGCCGGTGATGGTGCTGGGCCGGCTCGCGGTGGACGCGGCGTGGGAGGGCAAGGGCATCGGCAGCGGCATGCTGCGCGACGCCATCCTGCGCACCATCGCAGCCGCCGAGATCGCGGGCGTCGGCGCCATCCTGGTGCACGCGATCTCGGAGCGGGCGAAGGATTTCTATCTCCGGTACGACTTCAAGCCGTCGGACCTGGAGCCGATGACGCTGATGATCACCCTCGCCGAGGCCGAAGCGGAGCTCGCCCGGAGGCCCTGAGCGGGGTCGAACGGCCGTGCCGGAGCGGGTTACGGGCGGGGGAGGGTATCGAACCCTCCCCCGTCTTCCCCGCCGACCAGTCAGCCAGGAGGCCGGAGCGGCACCAGCCGCGCCCGCCCGGTGGTGCTCAGGCCCTCCCATCGCTGAAAAGAGGCCGTCGTACGAGCCCCGGTTGGGGCCACGCTCGGAACATACGCCCCCGCTTCCGGATTCGTCAAGATCGATCTGCGGGCGGATTTGGCGGCTTGGGCGCTCTGTTTTGGCAGCGCGGCGCCAGCGATGGGTATTCCTCTCCTGAGTATGGATAGCTGTGTATGGATAGTGGGTATCGGTAACTGTGTATGGATAAACTGCCAAACTGGCAGTAGGATGTGTCGTATGGCTGAGTGACGTGAGGAGGCCGACGCCATGTCCGATATTGTCGAGAAGTGGGGAAGGCCCGTCGCCGAGCGCGGTTTCGCGCAGGTCCCGAACTATCTCCTCCTTCTCAACCAGTTTCTCGACGACGAGCACCGCCTCAGCCCCGTCGAGCTGCTCGTGCTCATCCAGCTCGTGGGCACCTGGTGGAGGAAGGGCGACAAGCCCTTTCCCTCCATGGCGACCCTCGCGCGCCGTTGCGGCTCGTCCGAGCGGCAGATCCAGCGCGCGGTGAACCACCTGGTCGCCGTCGGCTTGGTCGCGAAGGAAAAGCGCCGCGCCGGCCGCGGGCTAATCTCGTCCAACGCCTACGACCTGACGCCGCTCGCCGAGGTGCTGGAGGAGGCGGCGAAGGCCTACCCGAACGACTACCCGCGGAAGATCGATCCCGACGCGACGCGGCGCATCACCGCACGCCTTGGGAAGGGGGCGGCGCCACCAGCGCCAGTGCCTGGCGAGGGCGAAGCGGGCGCGGAGGGGCAGCCGACGCGCCGCCGCCCGCGGCGGCGCCTGGCGATACACCAGGCCTGACCCGTGCCGCCCACAAGCAACGGCCCGGCCGCCCCCTCCCCGCCCCGCTTCGTCGCCTACCTCCGCGTCAGCACCGAGGGCCAGGGCCGCTCCGGGCTGGGGCTGGAGGCGCAGCGCCAGGCCGTCGCCGCGCACGTCGCCCGCGCCGGGGGCGAGCTGGTGGCCGAGTTCCGGGAGGTGGAGAGCGGGCGCAGGGCAGCCCGGCCGCAGCTCGCCGCGGCGCTCGCCTGCTGCCGCACGCGCCGCGCCGCGCTGCTGGTGGCGAAGCTGGACCGCCTCGCCCGCGACGCGCGGTTCCTGCTGGGGCTGGTGGAGGGCACGGGCGAGGCGGGGGTGGTGTTCTGCGACCTCCCCCAGCTTCCGCCCGGCCCGGTAGGCAAGTTCATGCTGACGCAGATGGCGGCAGTGGCCGAGCTGGAGGCCGGGCTGACAGGCCAGCGCACGCGCGCCGCGCTCGCCGCGGCGAAGGCGCGCGGGACGCGGCTGGGCAACCCGCGGCTGCGGCCGGGGACGCCGGAGGCGGCGGCCGGCGCCCGGGCGGCGAAGGGGGAGCGGGCCCGCGCCCGGGCGGCGGAGCTGCGGGCCGTGGTGGAGGGGCTCAGGGCCGAGGGCGCCGTGCCGGAGGGCGCCGGGCTGCGCGCGGTCGCGGCGGCGCTGGAGGCCCGCGGCGTGCGCGCGCCGCGGGGCGGCGCCGCTTGGTCGGCGGCGCAGGTGCGGCGGGTGCTGGCAATAGAGCCAGCCGGCAGCCCATAGGAGTGTCGCATTGTCTGCTGGACGACGCGCATACTTGTCTTTAATCCGACGTGTCGACACTGCGAGGCGTCGGCATGCAGACCTTGGCGATGATCGCCCAGAAGGGCGGGACCGGTAAGACGACGTTGGCCCTGTCGCTCGCCGTGGCGGCCGAGGCCGAGGGCCTGACCGTGCTGGTCGTGGACTTGGACCCCCAGGCGAGCGCGTGCCGCTGGGGCGACCGGCGGACCGCCGGCAACCCCGCCGTGATCGACGCCCAGCCGGCCCGCCTCGCCGCCGCGCTCGCCAAGGCGGCCCAGGCCGGCGTGGACCTCGCCATCGTGGACACGCCCGCGCGCGTGGAGCAGGCGGCGGCGGAAGCCGCGAAGGTCGCGGACCTCGTGCTGATCCCCTGCAAGCCCTCCATCCTGGACCTCGAAACCCTCCGCACGACCGCGGAGCTGGTGCAAGGCCGGGCGAAGCGCTCGCCGCTGGTGGTCCTCAATGCGGTGCCTGCCCAAGGCACCCGGCACGAACAGGCGGCCGAGGCCATCGCCGCCATGGGCCTGACGGTCTGCCCCGTCCACATCGGGCAGCGGGTCGCGTTCGAGTACGCCGCCCAGGCAGGCCAGAGCGTGACGGAGTACGAGCCCGACGGGCGCGCCGCGTCGGATGTTCGACACCTCTACAATGCGATATGTCAGACTGTCGGCATGTCGAAAGCGAAGGAGCGCGCGCAGTGAACAAGCGGCCGAACCTGGCTGCCGTCGCGGCGGCGGCCGGCAGCACGCGGCGCCGCGACCTTGAGCCGGTCCCCGCCCCCGTGCCCCCGCCGGAGGCGCGCGAGGCGGCGGGGCCGAGGACGCGGGTGGGGACAAAGCAGATCGCCGCCCACTTCCCCGAGGAGGTGGCGTGGCAGCTCCGGGCGCTGGCGGTCGAGCGCAAGACGACCGTGCAGAACCTCATGGCCGAGGCGCTGAACGACCTGTTTGCCAAGCACGGCAAGCCCGAGCTGGCCCCCCTGGACCGGGCGCGCGGGCCGGCCTGATGGCGGAGGAGACGCCCGCCGGCGGGGCGCTATCGAGCACGACGCGGCGCCTCCTCGACGCCGCGGAGACGCTCCGCCGCGGGCCGCCCTTCGACCTGGACTTCCTGCACACCGTCCTCACGCAGACCGGGCTGCCGTTCCGCAACCCCGGCGAGGCGCGGACCTGGGAGCGGCAGCAGGGCGGGGCCGCGCTCCGCATCGAGGCCGGCGCCGTCGCCGACCCCCGCGCGGGCGGCTTCCGCAACGTCGGCGTGCCCTTCGGCGAAAAGGCGCGGCTGGTGCTGATCCACCTCACCGGCGAGGCTCTCCGAACTGGCTCGCCCGTGGTGGAGGTGGAGGACAGCCTGACGGCCTACGTGCGCGAGCTGGGCCTGCCCACGGACGGCCGGACCATCGGGACCGTGAAGGAGCAGCTCGCCCGCCTGTCGGCCGCGACGGTGCGCCTCGCCTACTTCGCCGAGGGCCGCGCAGCCCAAGTGAACGCGGCGCTGGTGAAGGGGCTGGATCTCTGGGCGCCCCGCGACCCGCGGCAGCGCGTCCTCTGGCCCAGCACGGTCCGGCTGTCCGACGACTACTTCGCCAGCATCCAGAACCACGCCGTCCCCCTCGCCCGCCCCGCCATCCGGGCGCTGGCGCACTCCGCGCTCGCGCTTGACGCCTACTGCTGGCTTGCCCAGCGGCTTCACCGCGTGCCGCCCGGCAAGCCGCAGGCTGTGTCGTGGTCGGCGCTGCGCGAGCAGTTCGGGCAGGGCTTCGCGCGCGAGCGCGACTTCCGGCGGCAGTTCCGGGAGACGCTGCGAACCGTCCTGACGGTCTACCCCGACGCCCGCGTGGAGGAGGGCGAGGAGGGGCTGCTGCTGCACCGCTCCCGGCCCCCGGTGGCGCCCCGGACCGTGCCGAGGGCGATCAAGCCGGCCGCCTCGTAGGCTGTGGACAGCCCGACTTATCCACGAGCACTTGGTCGCGCAAAGCACGAGCACTTGGTCGCGCAAAGCACGAGCACTTGGTCGCGCCCATATATAGATCCGATAGGTAAACCTATAATCTTCCGGTAGTTGGTTGCCGCTTTGTGGGGAAAGCCTCGAAACGTTCGGCGGATCGCCTCCCGCTGGCAAGGGCGCACGGTGCCCCGGTGCTCGGGGCCGTCAAGGACGCTCGCCTCCGGCTCGCGCCGCTCCGCGGTGGCCTCCGGCCATCCCTGACCGCCCCTGCGCGCCGCGGCGGCCGGAGGGGGTCGGGACGGAAGGCGTCCCGACCTTTCGACCCTTCGCGGCCCACCGGCAGCATCCGTGCGGAAATTTGGAGCCCATCACGAAACGTGGGCAGGCGGCGGGGTGACGGTCGGTGGGAGGGGTAAGCCAAACGAGGGGTTCCCTGCCCATCCGACAGGCCGCCCGAGTTTTGCTGACCGTCCAGGCCGACCAGCGGTAAGGTAATCCGGTCAGGCAATCTACGGCAGGCCGACGCTCGGGCTGACGGGTTTCCTGACCGTCGACGGGAGCCTGCCCGTGCTGATCGGCTATGCCAGGGTCTCTACAGAGGACCAGAACCTCGACCTCCAGCGTGACGCCCTGGGCCGCGCTGGCTGCGAGCGCACCTTCGAGGACCGGCGATCCGGCGCCAAGGCTGACCGGCCAGGGCTCCTCGCGGCCCTCGACTACGCGCGTCCCGGCGATAGTCTCGTCGTTTGGCGCCTCGACCGGCTCAGCCGCTCGCTCTCCGACCTCATCGCGCTGGTGCGCCGCATGGAGGGGACCGGGGTGGGGCTGCGCTCCCTCACCGAGGGCATCGACACCTCGACGCCGAATGGTCGGCTCACCTTCCACCTCTTCGGCGCGCTCGCCGAGTTCGAGCGGGCGCTGACCCGCGAGCGGACCGGAGCCGGCCTCGCCGCCGCCAGGGCGCGCGGTCGCCGGGGAGGTCGCAAGCACCGCCTCACCCCGGAACGCCGCGCCCACGCCGTCGAGCTGTATCGCGCCCGCGACAGGACGGTGGGGGAGGTCTGCCGGCTAATGGGCATCTCGAAACCCACGCTCTACGCCTACGTCGCCGAGGCGGAGGCCCGGTCGTGACGCAAGGAGATGGCCGCGGCGGTGACGCGCCGACGATCATGCGCCTCCGGGTCGCGCTGCGCGACGTCATGCCGACGCCCTGGCGGCGGCTGGAGGTCGCCGCTGCGACGACGCTGGCCGACCTTCATTCCATCCTCCAGGCGGCGATGGGGTGGGAGGACCTCCACCTCCACCACTTCCGCATTCTCGGCCGGGGGTTCGACCCCGGATACGCCGACTTCGGCCGGGTGCGCCTGGCCGACCTTCGCCTCCGCGCGGGCGAGCGGTTCACCTACGAGTACAACCTCGCGGTGCCCTGGCGGCACGAGATCCGCGTCGAGGCGGTCGGCCCTGGCGTCGCCGGCCGGCGCTATCCGCGCTGCACGGACGGCCGGCACGCCGCCCCGCCCGAGTGGTGCCCGGGACCCGAAGCGCTCGACGAACTCAAGGGCGAGCTGCTCGGCCTGTCCTACGTCGAGGACCTGGACCTCATGGCCGAGTTCGGCCGTGCCGTGCTGGACATGCGGGACGGCCGGGTTTGCGACGTGCTGGACGTCGTCGGCGCGGACAACCTCCGGCGCGCCCTCGTGCGCCAGGAGTGCCGCGAAGCGCTGACAAGCCCCTTCGACCGGCACGGGGCGAACGCGGCCCTCCACCGGCTCGCGACCGCCGACAGGGGAGCCGTGCCATGACGATGCGCTTCACCCTCACGCTGACGGCCGAGGCCGACGGCGGTGCTGGCCGGGCGACCGAACGATCCGTCGTTGCCGTGATCGAGCGGGACGTGTTGGTGCCCGAAACGCTCGGGCTCACTCTCGCCGAGGCGAAGGAAGTGTTGGGCAGGGTCCAGGAAGCCGTCGCGGCCAACCAGGTCGCCGCGCACGCGGGGGCGTCCCGGCGCTGCGCCGCCTGCGGGATTGCCCGGCGCGTGCGGGGCCACTGCCCGCTCACCTGCCGCACCGCCTTCGGCACGGTCCGGATCGCGGCCGAGCGGCTGCGGCGCTGCGCGTGCGGCGCCGATCCCGCCGCCGGCAACCGTGCCTCCTTCAGCCCCTTGGCCGACCTGCTGCCCGAACGCACGACGCCGGAGTTGCTCTACCTTGAGACGCGGTGGGGCTCGCTCGTCTCCTACGGCATGGCGGCCCGCCTGCTCGGCGACGTGCTGCCCCTGGAGCGGCCGATCGCGCCCGAGCAGGTGCGGCGGCATCTCCACGCCGTTGCCGCGCGAGAGGAGGACGCGCTTCGCAACAGACCCGACGGCGCTCCGTGGACTGGCTGCCAGCGGGACCTTGACGCGTTGCCGGCACCGGACGGGCCGGCCTATGTCGGCGTGGATGGCGGCTTCGTGCGCGACCGCGCGGGGTCCTGGTTCGAGGTCATCGCCGGCAAATACGTCCCAGGCTTCCGCCGCGACGCCTCCGAGGACGCGGCGCCACGCCCTGCCAAATGCTTCGCCTTCGTTCAGGCGCACGACGACCGGCCGCGCCGGCGATTGACCGAGGTCCTTGCCTCGCAGGGCCACACCCCGAACCAGCGGGTCGTGCTGATGTCGGATGGCGGCGATTCCGTGCGGCGGCTGTTGGCGCACGTCGGCCCCGAGGCCGAGCATGTGCTCGACTGGTTCCACGTGACGATGCGCCTGACGGTGCTGGCGCAGATGACGAAGGGCACATGCCCGGATCGGGGCTGGACGGAAGCGCGGCTGCGCGACCTCGAACGGCTGAAGTGGCTCCTCTGGCACGGGCATGCCCGGCACGCCGTCGAGGCCGCCAGCGGCTTCGCCGACGACGCCTGGGGGATGGAGGGAGACGCCGAGGGCGAGGCGAAGGCGAAGCTCGGAAGGCTGCACCGGGCGGGCGAAGAGTTCGCGACCTACCTCCGGAACAATGCCGGGCAAATCATTGACTACGGCGAGCGTCACCGCGCCGGCGAGCGCATCTCTACCGGCTTCGTCGAGAGCGCCGTCAACCAGATCGTCTCGAAGCGCTTCTCGAAACGGCAGTCCATGCGCTGGACCCAGCGCGGGGCGCACCTGACGTTGCAGGCGAGAACGCGGGTGCTGAACGGCGAGCTGGAGGACGCCTTTCGACGACGCTGGCCGGCTTTCCGACTATCGCCCCCTCCAGCATCGGCGGCAGAAAACTGCTCGTTTGGCTTACCCCTCCCACCGACCGTCACCCCGCCGCCTGCCCACGTTTCGTGATGGGCTCGGTTTTCGGAAGGGGCTGCCGCAGCCGGGGACGAGGGAAGTTATCCACGGCGGATCACCCCCCCGTCGTTCGGCGGATCACCCCCCCCTAAAACCGGTAGCTAGATTCCCGATAGATTCTTGCCGGTAGCTGGCGGCACCGTTTGTGGGCAAGTCGGGCGGTGCCACGGTGCTCGGGGCGGTCAAGGACGCTCGCTGCGCTCGCGCCGCTGCGCGGTGCCTTCGGCATCCCTGACCGCCCCTGCGCGCCGTGCCGGCCAGAGGGGGTCGGGACGGAAGGCGTCCCGACCTTCAACCCGTCGCCTCCGGCGCGGGTCGAACAGAAGGCATCGGGGAGGAGCCGGGAAAGCAGGCCCGAGACTCGGGCCAGACGGGCCGTGGAGCGGTTTGGAAGGGCCGGAGGGTAGTCCGAGTGCAGCCGGGGGCCGAAACCCGCTCAGCGGCCTTCCAGGCGGCCGGGAAGGGTCATGCGACGGTGGCGGTCAGGCGCCCGGTCCGGGAGGGGCGGCAGGCGGCGCGAAGCCGAACACCCCGAAGAAGGTGGCGCGGTGCGCGTCGAGCCACGCGGCCGGCGCCGCGCCCAGCCGCCCCGCGATCACCCCGAGGTCGAGGGTGGCGAGCTTGTCGAAGCGCACGACGGACGGGACCTTCAGCCCGGTCCCCGGGTCGGGCGCGATCGGCGCCGTGTCCGGCCCCGAGCGGGGGACGGAGGTGATGAAGCACACCACCAGGTCCGCCCGGCGGGCGTTGTCGCGGGAGACGACGAGGGCGGGCCGCCGCTTGTCCCCGGAGAGGTCGGTGAAGGGGAAGCGCGCGAGGACGATGGCGCCGAAGTCGTACACCTAGCCGGTCCGCGGGCGCGGCGGCGCCGACTCGGCGAGGTCGGCGTCGCTGTAGAGGTCCGGCTCGTCGGCGAGCCAGTCGAAGGCGCCGCCGGCCTGCGCGATGGCGGCCATGGGCAGGGCGTCGGCGCCCTCTACCACCTCCACCACGACGTGCACGCGCGTCCCGGCCGCGATGCCGCGGCGGGCGAGCTCGGCCGACACCTGCCCGGCCTCGGCGTCGAGGGCGATCCGGCCCATGGCATGCCTCCATGCCGGGCATCCTAGCACACGCCTGGCCACCGCAATGCAACGCGCGGCAGCGTCACCCGTCCGCCAGCCCGGCGAACTCCGGGTCGGCGTAGTGACGGAGCTTGAGGGCAAGCGCCGGGGCCTTGCCGGGTCGGAGCAGCACCTGGGCGTGCGGCGGCAGCCGCATGGCCTCGTCGGGCGTCAGCAGCGGGCGGGCCGCGAGGTGCGTGGTCGTGCCCTCGCTGACGCTGGCCTGCCCGCCGCCCAGCCAGCCCGCCGGGCGGGAGGTGCCGGCGGAGGCGGTGGCGTATTCGACGGTCGCGTTGCCGAGGGTCCGCGACAGCCAGGTGGCGGTTTCGAGGTCGGCGGGGGCGCCGACCTGCACCAGGCCGGCGTTGGCGAGGAAGGTGGAGGCGCTCTCCCCATACGCCGCGCGGAGCTGGGCGAGGTCCTGCAGGATCGGCCAGAGCTGGACGCCGAGGCCGGCCATCAGCCCGGCGGCGGAGAGCACCGGCTCCAGCCGGCCGAGCGCGGCGAACTCGTCCAAGAGCAGGAGCACGGGCGGCGCGCCCGGCCGCTGGGGCGCGCGGGCCAGCTCCGCGACCGCCTGCGCCACCAGCAGGCGGAGCCAGCGGGCGTAGGCGCCCATGCGGTTGGGCGGCAGCACGAGGA
>NZ_JAJAQI010000047.1 GCF_020523605.1 Roseicella aerolata
GCCAAGCACGAAAGGAGGCCACAACCCACCTGACAGAAGCCGAAAACCCCGAACTTCCAGCCACAACCCGGGTCAAATCCTCATGGCAATCCCGGGTCAGCTCTCAGTGGCAATCAACATTCCGCCCGGATGCCGATGCCTGACGTGGAAGGTAGGTGTCTGACATGCTCGGCCCTGTCGACGAATGCTGAGGCGATGATGATCGTTCCGAAGGCGTTGCTCGTGCCGTTCGGGTGCACCGCACAATCGCGTAATGTAAATGCCAAGGCAAGATTTTCTCGCATTTGGTTTTTGTGACAGCACCGGTCGCCGTTGCGGCCGGCGGCGGATGTGTCGCGACAAACGCAAATTTGAGGCGCGGCGCGATCCGTCCGGCGCACAGCTCTATTGGTTCGAATTCACACTGAATCGATCAAATCCCGCTTCCAGCGCGGTTTGCGCGACGACCATCCTCCCTTGCTGCTGAAATTTCTCGACAGATCACAACTTATGGTTGCTAACACATCCATGGTTGCTCGCGAAATTGTGATCTCGTGCCGGAGAGTGCTGCTTTCGTGGAAGGCTCGGCAGGCTGAGCGCCACCGTCTTGCCCACCTGCGGATTGGAGTCCGCGCCGGACATCCCGACCGGCACGGCTTGACTGGTCGATGCCGGCTCCGGCCGGATGGCTCCAAGAGCTTCTTTGCGGCGCCGCGGCGCCACAACCCCGCCCCGCCATGGCCATGATTGCCAGCTACCCAGGGTTTCGTCAGCGGCCGTGCCGACTCCTCCCCGCCCCGATGCGCGGAGGCGCGGCGCGGAGAGGCGACGGGTCAGGATTCGGCAGAACGACATGGACAGACTCGGCGTGATCGGGTGCATCGACACCCCATGGGACGACGACATCGCTGCCGAACGGGCGATGTCCGAAGCCCCGGCCATCGCGGTCGCCACCATACCGGGCGGCCGGGTCGAGCAGCGGCAATGCCGGGATGGCGCGCAACTCCGACAGACCGTTGAGATCCGCCGGCATGGCGGGCCGGTCTGGACTGCCTATGCACGCCGGTTCGCCCTGCCTGCGGATCCGGGAGAGGCGGAGCGCGCGACCGGACAGGCCACCCATGTGCTTGCCCTCTTCGCCCAGGCGATGGCCGCCGCGGACACGGCCCGGGAGGCCCGCAGCGCCATGCTCGCCTGGGATGCGCCGGAACCGCCATGGGCAGCGCAGTACGGGTGAGGCCACCGCCTCCTCTTCCCGTCACCGACTGCCGCTTATCTGCGCCGCCGGTACTCCGGGCTTCCGCGCGCCCCTGACCAAGCGGCGCCCCCTGCCCTCGCCCGGCGAACCGGCGGGGCGGACGCTCCCGGCCCAGGATCAAACGAAGAGAAGTGCCGAAGCTGCAGCGGGGCGAGGCACAGCAGGCGGCACGGTTCGCAGCGCTCCTCCCGGGCCACAAGCCATGGCTCGGGCGGATCGCCGATCCCGTCGCTTCCTGCTGAACGCGGCGGCAGTCCCCGGCAGGGCACCAGCTCTTCAGCGCGTCGCAGCATCCAGCAGCAGCGCACCGGTCGGATGGACCTGCGCCTGCCATCCGGGCGGAACCAGGGTGGTGGCGTCAAGCTGCACCAGGATCGCGGGACCAGCGAAAGCCGCGCCCGGCCCCAGCCGCGCGCGATCCAGGATCGGCGCGTGGACGGTGCCAGAGACAAGGCGCAGGGCCTGCTGGCCGATGACGGCATCCTCGGCGCCGCCGCCGCAGGGCACCGGCATGGCGGGGGCCGGGAGGCGACCCGCGGCCTCCAGCCGCAGGGTGACAATCTCGATGGCCACTCCGGGCAGGTCGAAGCCGTAGAGCGCGCGATGCGCGGCGGCGAAGCCTTCGGCGAGGGCCGGGCGCGGGTCCTCCGCCGCCGGCCAGGGCACGGCAAGTTCGAAGCCCTGTTCCTCGTAGCGCATGAGCGCGACGCGCCGCGTGCTGCGGTCCGCGGCCGCGACGGCCTCGCGCTCGAACCAGGTCGCTGCCTCGGCCATCAGGCTGCGGAAGGCGGCTTCCAGCCGGACCGGCTCGGCCCGCGCGAGGGGCCATGCAACGCTGCGGCTGAACTCCGCCTTCAGGTCGGCCGCCAGCAGACCCTGGGCGCAGAGCACGCCTGGCGTCGGCGGCACCAGCACGCGCGTCATGCCGAGAAGCCTGGCCAGCGCGGCCCCATGCAGCGGACCGGCGCCGCCGAAGGGCACGAGGGCGAAGCCGCGTGGGTCGTGGCCGCGCTCGACCGAGACCAGGCGGATGGCACCGACCATGGCGTTGTCGGCAATCGCCAGGATGCCGCGCGCCGCCGCCTCGACCGGCAGACCGAACGGCTCCGCGACATGGCGGTGGATCGCGGCTTCGGCCCGCCTCGGATCAAGTGCCATGCAGCCGCCGAGCAGGGCGGGTGGCAGGTGCCCGAGCACGAGATGGGCATCGGTGACGGTCGGGCGATCGCCGCCGCGGCCGTAGCAGGCGGGGCCGGGATCGGCGCCCGCACTCTCCGGCCCGACGGTCAGGGCACCGCCCGAGACCCGTGCGAGCGAGCCGCCGCCGGCGCCGATGGTGACCATGTCCACCATCGGCAGCGGCAGGGGCCAGGGGCCGATGCGGCCGGTCTGGGTGAGACCGACCTTGCCGTCGCGGATCAGGCAGATATCCGCGCTGGTGCCGCCGATATCGACGGTGATGATCTGCGGGACGCCGGCCGCCATCGCCATGGCGGCGGCACCGACCACGCCGGCCGCGGGGCCGGAGAGCGCGGTCTGCACCGGGGCGCGGCGGATATCGGCGGCGCCGGCGACGCCGCCATTGGATTTCATCAGCAGCAGCGGCGCCTGGACCCCGCCGGCAGCGAGCCGCGCCTCCAGCCGCTCGACATAGGTGGCGACGGCGGGCATCACCCCGGCATTCAGCGCGGTCGCCATGCTGCGCTCGTATTCGCGCACTACCGGCAAAACATCCGAGGAGGCGGTGGCGGCGAGGTCGGGCGCCTCCTCCCGCAGGATTGCCAGGGCACGGTGCTCATGCGCCGGGTTGGCGAAGCTGTGCAGGAGGCAGAGGGCGAGGGCGCGGGCACCGGCTGCGCGGGCCGCATGCACCGCCTCGCGCACCGCCGCCTCGTCGAGGGGCTGCAATTCGGTCCCGTCCGCGGCCATGCGGCCGGGGATCTCGAAGACCAGGCTCGGCGGTACCGGGCGCCTCGGCTTCCGCCAGGACCAGAGATTGTCCCGCCGTGGCAGGTCGGCCCGGCCGATCTCCAGGACATGGCGAAAGCCCTGTGTCGTGAGGAGCGCGGTCGGCGCGGTCTTGCCTTCCAGGATCAGGTTGGTGGCAACCGTGGTGCCGTGCAGGACGCGGCCGATCTCGGCCGCCCGCCGCCCCGCCGCCTGCAGGGCGAGGCCGAGGCCGGCGAGGAAGGCCTCCGAGGGATCGCGCGGCGTCGAGGGGGTCTTGGCCGTCCAGGCCTCGCCGGTCGCGGCATCCTGCAGGGTGATGTCGGTGAAGGTGCCGCCGATATCGACAGCGACCAGCAGGTCAGACGACGGCATCGGTATAGCCCCTGCGGTGGAACAGCTTCGCCTCGCCGCGAGCAGCCCGCAACGCCGCGGTGTGTGCCGCGTCCACCGCGCCATCCTGGATCGCCAAGCCGTAATCGCGCGCGGCGGCCTCCGGGCTGACGAAGCCGCCGAGCACATCGGCCAGCACCTCCTCGGCGGGGCGGTCGAAGGGATGCCCCCACCCTCCCCCGCCGCCGGTCTCCAGCCGCAGCACGTCGCCGCGCCTCAGCACGGTACCGTCCGAAAGCGCCGGCAGCACGCGTTCCTGCGGCGTGCCGGGATTGACCACCGCGCGGCCGCTGCCGCCATTCAGTCCACCGGCCACGCCCCAGGGTGGGTTCCGCACGCTGTCGATGCGCACCGCGACCTGCGCGGTGTCGGCCAGCACTTCATATTCCCGGACCACGCCGCAGCCACCGCGCCAGCGGCCGGCGCCGCCGCTGTCGCGCTGGATGCCGTAGGCACGCAGCCGGACCGGATAGCTGAGTTCCATGAACTCGACCGGGTAGTTCTCCTGCGCGACGAAATAGACCGCGTCCACGCCATCGGCGAATGGCCGCGCGCCGTAGCCAACCGCGACGCCGTCGGTCATGAGGAAGCGCCTGCCCTGGTGCTCACCGCGCAGGGCGAGGATGACATAGGCGGAATGCGACGCCGGTGCCTCCCCATGCCGCGCAACCGCGACGAGGCCGTGCAGCGCCGCCAGCAGGCGCATCATGGTCAGGCCGCGCAGGCCGAGCGGCCCCGGCGAGCGCGGCCAGAGCAGCGAGCCCTCACGCAGCCGCACCTCGTCGATGGCGCGCGGGCCGCCGGCATTCAGCACCTGGCCGGCCTCGCCCTGCAGGAAATAGAGGCCGAGCGCCATGCCGGGCACGTCCGGATGCATCAGCAGGTTCACCGGGCCCGGCGCCTGATCGTCGGTCTCCGTCGCATCCAGGATGAAGCGCCCCTCCTCCGTGCGGGTCAGGGCAAGGCGCAGCACGAAGGGACCATTGCCCTGGCCATCGCTGTCGATTGCATCCGCAAAGCGCGTCGTGCCGACCGGGAAGGTCGCCTTCAGCTTGGCGCGGACGATCGACTCGGTGCGGGCCAGAAGCTGCGCGAAGGCATCGGCCAGCACCTCGGCGCCGAAGCGGGCGGCGATCTCCGCCAGCCGCGCCTCGCCGAGCCGGACGGCGGCCATCAATGCCCGTGTATCCCCCTCCGACTGGGTCGGGAAGCGGCTGTTGCGCCAGAAGGTGCGCAGCAGGTCCTCATTGGTCCTGCCATCGCGCTGGAGGCGCACGGGCGGGATGATGATGCCTTCCTGGAAATGGTCGGTCGCCTCGGGACTGAGCGAGCCGGGCCGCAGCCCGCCGATATCGGAGAAATGCGCCCAGCCCATGACAAAGCCGATGCGCACGGGTCCCCGGCGCGGCCGGTCCAGGCATCCGCGCCCCGCGGCACCCGTGATACCGGGTGTGGCCGGATGCCCCTGCGCCCCCCCGTCATCGGACGCGGTCCCGCCGAGGAAGACCGGCACCAGGAAGACCTGGTCGTTGGAATGGGAGACGGCGCCGCGCGAGCCGTAGCAGTCATTGTACCAGTAGAGGTCGCCCGGCCGCATGTCGTCCAGCGGATAGCGTTGCAGCACGGGCCCGACGATATCGCCGAAGATCGGCAGATCGGACCCCACGGCCATGGCGCCTTCCGCATCGAAGATGGCGGTGTAGAAATCCTTCTTCTCGCGGATGAAGGCGGACATGGCGGTGCGCTCCAGCAGCGCCTCCATCTCCGCCTGGGCGGCGCGCGCGGCGCCGCGGATGATCTCGAGCGTGACCGGATCGCAGGGGGTCATGCGGCCCTCCGGGCATGGTGGCAGGCGGTGAGGTGACCGGGGCTCGTCTCCACCAGCGCCGGCTCCAGCCTGGCACAGCCGGCATCGGCCTGGGCGCAGCGCGGATGGAAGCGGCAGCCCGCGGGGATGGCGCGCAGGCTGGGCGGGTCGCCGGGCAATGAGGGGCCCGCCGCCGCGCCATCGAGGCGGGGCGCCGCGGCGAGCAGCGCACGGGTGTAGGGGTGTTGCGGCGCGGCGAAGAGTGTCTCCGCCCTGCCCTGCTCCACCACCCGGCCGAGATACATCACCGCGACCCGGTCGCAGACCCTGCGGACCACCGAGAGGTCGTGGCTGATGAAGAGATAGGTCAGGCCGAAGCGATCGCGGAGTTCGCGCAGCAGCCGCAGCACCGCCGCCTGCACTGAGAGGTCGAGGCCGGCGGTCGGCTCATCCAGGATCACCACTTTCGGCCGTAGCAGCAGGATGCGGGCGAGACCGATGCGGCGCTGCTGCCCGCCCGAGAGTTCATGCGGATAGCGATTCGCCAGGGCCGGGTCGAGCCCGACGGCGACCAGCATCTCGGCGATGCGGATGCGCTGCTCGGCGCGGTCGGTGACGCCATGGATCGCGAGGCCTTCGGCCAGGGCGGCGCCCACCTGCCACCAGGGATCGAGCGCGGCGCCGGGATCCTGATGGACATACTGCACCGCCGCGCGCTGGCGGCGGGCCGTGGCAGAGTCCTGGCCGGAGACGACCAGCCCCCCCAGCCGGATCTCCCCCGAGGCCTCCCGCTGCAGGCCGAGCAGCGTACGAGCCAGCGTCGTCTTGCCGCAGCCGGACTCGCCGACGATGCCAAAGGTCTCGCCCGCCGCCACCGAGAGGTCGACACCATCCACCGCGCGGACGCCCGGGCGGGTGCCGAACAGGCGGCGCCGCGCGCCGAGTTCGACGGTCAGGCCGGCAGCACCGAGGATCTCAGGCAAGGGCCGGCTCCGGCAGGGGCAAGGCATGGAAGGGGCAGGCCACGGCATGACCTTCCGCCAGCGGCAGCATCGGCGGCACCTCCCGTGCGCAGCCGGGCTGGACGAGCGGGCAGCGCGGATGGAAGCGGCAGCCGGCCGGCTGCGCCGTGGCGGCCGGGACGGTGCCCGGAATGCCGGTGAGGTCCACGGCGCGGTCCGGATGGCAGCCCAGCAGCATCCGCGTATAGGGATGCCGCGGGTCGTCCAGCACGGCGCGGGTCAGCCCCGTCTCCGCCACCCGCCCGGCATAGAGCACCGCCACCCGCTCGCAGACCGCGGCGAGCACGCCGAAATCGTGGGTGACGAAGAGCAGCGACAGGCCGCGCGCGGCGGTGAGCTGGCGAAGCAGCGCAAGGATCTCCCGCTGGGTGGTGACATCGAGGGCGGTGGTCGGCTCATCCGCCACCACCAACGCCGGGTCGCAGGCCAGCGCCGCGGCGATCAGCAGCCGCTGGCGCTGCCCCCCGCTGAACTCGTGCGGATACTTGTCGAGCGCCGCCTCGGGATCGGGAAGTTGCACCGCCCGGAACAGCTCGGCCAGCTTCGCCTTGTGGTCCCGCCGCGTGCCGGGCGCGTGGTGGCGCATTGCCTCCAGGATCTGCGCGCCGGCCGTGAAGACAGGGTTCAGCGAGAGGTACGGGTCCTGGGGGATGAAGCCGATCCGCCCGCGGGCGGAGGCGGCACGGTCCGCGAGGATGTCCCTGCCCTCGAACAGGATGGCGCCGGCCGGAACCTGCGTGCCGCGCGGCAGGATACCGAGGATGGCGCGCAGCAGGGTGGACTTCCCGCAGCCGCTCTCCCCCACCACCCCGAGCGTGCCGCCGCGCGGCACCGACAGCGTCACCTCGTCCAGGATCCGTGCCTGGCCGCGGCCCGTGCCGATCCGCACGGAGAGGCCCTCGACCGAGAGCATGGGCTTCATCGGCCTCGCCGCAGCCGCGGATCGGCGACATCGCGCAATCCGTCGCCGAGCAGGTTGAAGCCCAGCACCAGCAGCAGGATGGCGAGGCCGGGGAAGGTCGGAAACCACCAGGCCTCGGGCAGGTGCTGCCGTGCCTCCGCGACGGCAAGGCCCCAGTCGGGGCTGGGCGGCGCGGCGCCGACGCCGAGGAAGCCGAGGATCGCGGCGGTTAGGATGGTGAAGCCCATGCCGATGGTGGCGCGCACCAGGATGGCCGGCGCCGCATTCGGCAGCACATGCAACAGCAGGATTCGCGGCGTGGAGGCGCCGATGCCGGCCAGCGCGTCGACGAACAGCGCGCCACGCAGCCGCCGCGTCTCGGCATGAACGGTGCGGGCGAAGAAGGGCCAGTAGGTCAGCGCCAGCGCCACCATGGCAGTGGTGAGGCCGGGCGCCATCAGCTGCCCCAGCGCAAGCGCCAGGATGAGCTGCGGGACGGCGAGGAAGACATCCGTCACGCGCATCAGAGTCTCGGAGACCCAACCCTCCCGCCAGCCGGCCCAGAGGCCAACCGGAACGCCGATCAGCATGGCGGCGAGAACCACCGAGACGGCGACCACCACCGCGCTGCGGGTGCCGAGGATCACGCGGGAAAGGATGTCCCGCCCGAGATTGTCGGTGCCGAAGGGAAACTCGGCCGAGGGTGGCTTCAGGCGCTGCAGGAGGCGGCTTTCGAAGGCATCCTCCGGATAGGGAGCGAGCCAGGGCGCGAAGAGCGCGACGACAATGGCAAACAGCACGAGCGCCAGGCCAAGCGCCGCGACCGGGTCCCGCAGGAGGTGGCGGAGCGCGGTCACTTCACCTGTTCCGCCACGCGCGGGTCGATCAGCGCCTGTGCGACATCGACCAGGACATTCACCACCGCATAGACCACCCCGACCACCAGCGTCACGGCCAGCAGTGCCTTGTAATCGGCGGAAAGGATCGCCTGCACCGCATAGGTGCCGAGGCCCGGCCAGTCGAAGATCGCCTCCACCGCCACCGCGCCCGAGATCAGCGCGCCGAAGAGCAGGCCGATCTGCGCGACGGTGACGGTCACGGCATTACGCAGGACATAGATCGCCGCGAGCCGGACGCGGCCATAGCCGGCGGCCTGCGCATAGAGCACGAAATCCTTCTGCAGCGTCTCCAGCACGCCGGAGCGGGTGAAGCGCGCAATGCTGGCCAGGCCCGGCAGGCACAGCGTGACGGCCGGCAGGGCGAGGTGCCTGAGAGTGTCGACAAGGAGGTCGAGCCGCCCGGCAAGCAGGCTGTCCACCAGGAAGAATCCCGTGACGGTCGGCGGCGCGCCGAGCGCGACATCGATTCGCCCGCGCAGCGGCAGCACGTCCAGATCCATGGCGAAGATCAGTTGCAGCATGATGGCCAGCCAGAAGGATGCGATAGCGAGCCCGCCGACGCTGATCAGCCGCGCCAGATGATCGATCGGCCCATTGTGGTTCAGCGCCGCCAGCAGCCCGAGCGGAACGCCGAGCCCGGTCGCCAGCAGGAGGGCGACGAAGGTCAGTTCCAGGGTTGCTGGCAGCCGGAAGACGATCTCTTCCATCACCGGCCGGCCCGAGAAGATGGAACTGCCGAGATCCCCCGACAGCACCTGCCGCATATGGGTGACCGCCTGCTCCCAGAGCGGCCGGTCGAGCCCATAGCGCGCCCGGATCTCCGCCAGCTGTGCCGGCGTCGCGGCATCGCCCGCCAGCGTCGCCGCCGGGTCCGCCGGGATCACCCGCGTCAGCACGAAGGTCAGCAGCACCAGGCCGAACAGCGCGGGAAGCGCCAGCAGGATCCGGCGCAGGATATAGCGTGCCACCCTGCGCTCAGTCGGCCAGCGACAGGGTCCGCAACTCGCCGCCCGAACCGACGGGCGAGAAGCTGTAGCCCTGCACCCGCCGTGTCAGGCCGCGCAGGTTGACCGTGTTGTACACCCAGATATCCGGGCTGTCGGCCACCACCAGCTTCGTCGCCTCGGCATAGAGCCGCGCGCGCTCCGACTGGTCCAGGCTGGTGCGCGCCTTGGCCAGCAGCGCATCCACCTGCTGGTTCTGGTACCAGCTGCTGGCCTTCCATGTGCCGTGGAAGCGGCTGTCATACATCTGGCCGATCCAGTTCTCCGGGTCGATGAAATAGGCGCTGACCCAGTGCACCCACATATCGGGTGTCGTCTCCGGCCGGCCGGTCGAACCGGTGATGTTCGGCCAGGTGCTCGGCACGATCTTGAGACTGACGCCAACCCGGCGCAGATCGGCCTGGAACATCTGCGCCGCCTGCACGGTCTGCTCGAGTTCCGACTGGACATGGATCTCAATCTCCCGGCCAAGGGGCGCGCCGGCGGCGCGGGCCTTGTCGCAATGCTCCCTGGCCTTGGCGAGATCGAAGGAATAGGGCGCCATACCCTCCGGGTTGCCCCAGAGGTTGTTCGGGTTCGGGCCCGGATTGCGGATGACCAGCCCCTTCAGGATGATCTCGTTGAAGCCTGGGTAGTTGAAGGCATGCGCGAAGCAGAGCCGCGCGTCCTTGTTGTCGAAAGGCGGCTTCCGGTTGTTCATGCGCAGGATGAAGACGCGCATGGACTCGTCCTTCGCCACACGGGTGCGGGCATTGCGCTCCACCCGCTCCACCTGGTCCGTCGGCAGGTAGCTGTCGGTCGCATCGATCTCGCCGCGCAGCAGGGCCAGCACCCGGGTGCTGGTTTCCATCACCGGCCGGCTGCGGACCTGGTCGATCGGCTTCGGATTGTCTGCCCAACCGCGGAAATGCTCCGGGAAGCGCACCAGATCCAGCGCGGTGCGCGGCCGGTAGGTGGCGGAATCCATCCGGTAGGCGCCCGAGCCTGCGCTGTTCGCCGCCAGCCACTCCGCGCCGCGGTCGCTGTCCTTTTCATTCGCCGTCAGCACGCGCGGATTGACGATGGCGACCAGTGGCATGGCGGCAAGGAAGGGCGCATAGGGCGTGGACAGCACGAAGCGCACCGTTCGCGCATCCGGCGCGCTCACATTCTCTGCCTTCAGCACCGGGGTGAAGGCAGCCGCGGGCGCGCGGTTCATCGCCAGCAGCCGGCGG
The DNA here is from genome assembly GCF_020523605.1 of Roseicella aerolata. Taxonomy (GTDB): domain Bacteria; phylum Pseudomonadota; class Alphaproteobacteria; order Acetobacterales; family Acetobacteraceae; genus Paracraurococcus; species Paracraurococcus aerolatus. Next base: position 10,425 of record NZ_JAJAQI010000047.1, read on the forward strand.
AAGGAATAGACCACATCCTCCGCCGTCATCGGGCTGCCGTCGTGGAAATTCACGCCATCCCGCAGAGTGATTTCCCAAGTCAGCCCATCCTCGGAGACGCTGTGCCTCTCCGCCAGCCAGGGAATCAGTTGCGGCGGGTTGCCCTGGTAACGGTAAAGCCCGTCATAGATGTTCAACAGGATGAACTGGCTCGGCACGTCGAAGACCGCATGAGGATCGAGCGTGGCGGGCAAGGTATCGCCCCAGACCAGCGGGCGCTGCTGCGCCGCGGCGGGGGTCGCGAACAGTAGGGCGGCGAGCAACGCAGCGCGCAGGCGCATGGTCGGATCCCCCGTGCATGGTCCGGTGGGGGAAGTGAAGCTGCCTCCCGGGAGGCATGCAAGGCCCGCAGCACAGCTTTCCAGCGCAGGACGGGCCAACTCTGCCCGCGGCATCGGCAGATGGTCGCGTTATCGCCCACCCGGCGCGCAACCCTCCACGCAGCGACAGCGCCACCGTGATGGGCGCGTGACCCGTCACCGCGTCCGCTCCCCGCGACGCGGCGGGCGGAGGCGGCCCCGTCAGGACCTGAAGGCTGCGGTTCTCATAGGACCGGCAGACATCCGTCACGATCCCGCAGAGCCGCCCAGGATGAGCCAGCATCGGCGCTGAATCCGCCAGAGCCGAAGCGGCTGCGCCGGACGAGGACGCGCGGGACGCGCCCGGCCCGCACCGGCTGGCCAGCGCTGATCGTCACCCCTTGCCGGGGCACCGGATGCCGGTGCAGTACCGGCCCTGCCCCAGGCCCTGGGGCATTGCCCGCAGCGCGCCGGCGCGGGACACTCCGCCGGGGAAGGCCAGGAGACAGGCATGGCGCTGAAGCGCATGGTGCTGCAGATCGGCATGGGCACCGATATCCGCGGAGGCGAGCCGACCAAGGCCGCAGTGCGCGCATTGCGCGATGCGCTTTGGCACAACTCCCTCACCATCACCCATGCCCTCGGCCTTGATGCCGATTCCATGCAGGTGAAGGTCACCATCGGCGTCCCTCGCCCGGAGCAGGTGGACCGCGATGCGGTCCTGGCCGTGCTGCCGCACGGCACAGGGACGGTGGAGGTGGTGGAAGGCGGTCTGATGATCCCGACCGAGGATGGCCGCGGCGTGACGCTGCTCGCCCAGGCGGCGGCGGAGGTCTTTCTCGACCTGCCGGAGGGAGGCGCGGCATGACCATTCCCCGCCGCGTGATTCTGGAGATGGGCACCGGCAACGACCTGCATGGCGGAGACTACACCAAGGCGGCCTTGCGCGCGGTGCAGGACGCGCTGCATCACTCCTCCCTCGCCATGCTGCGGGCACTCAGGATCGACCCGGAGAGCATGATCGTGGAGGTGACCATCGGCGTGCAGCAACCCGAAAGGTTGGATGCGGAGCGAGTCCGTGCCTCCCTGCCGCATGGACAGGTGACCGTGAGGGTGGTGCGGGGCGGGCTCGACATACCGGATCCGGAGAGGGAGGATCCGGCGGTGATCGCCAGCGCGGCGATTGCGGTCAGCCTGCCCTTGCCGGCGTGATGCCCCCACGCGGCGTCATATCCGTCGCCGTGGCGCGGCGCTGCCGGGGCAGCGCTGCGCGGTGTCCAGAGGGCTTGGCGCTGCACCTCCGGCAGGGCGGCGCGGTGCTCTGCCCGCCGTGGAAAGGCATGCCGCGCCGGCCCTGTCAGGCACCCGGCAGGATCTCCCTCACCCGCTCGGCCGGGCGGCATAGCCGTGTCCCGCCGGGCGCGATGACGAAAGGGCGCTCGATCAGGATGGGGTGCGCCAGCATCGCCTCCAGCAGCGCATCCTGGGGCAGCGCCGGATCGCCCAGGCCCAGCTCCGCATGACGCGCCTCCTTCGCCCGCAGCACCTGGCGCGGCGTCAGCCCGGCTGCGGCGATGGTTGCGGCCAAGGCGGCTCGGTCCGGCGGCGTCCTCAGATACTCGACGATTCTTGGCTCGACGCCCGCCGCGCGGATCATCGCCAGGACCTTGCGGGAGGTACCGCAGGACGGGTTGTGCCAGATGGTGACATCGCTCATGCCGGACTCCGCGCGGGCAGGAACCGCCATCATCCCCCGTCCCGCTCGGCGCGTCACGCCAGGCGGGAAGCGGCGCCGCCTGGCGCCGTTGTGCGCGCGCGCACAGCCCGCACCTTCCCACCGCGCCATAGTCAGCCGCGAGACGCGCCTTACCGCGGCTCAGTTTTGGCATTTGAGCCCTTGGCGCCGCCGGGCCGTATCCTGGCGGGGCCGCCCTGGAGACCGGACTGCATTTCCCGCCGCGGCCGGACCCTTGCCCCGGCCGCGGCGCCCCCCCTGGCGCGGCGCATCGGAATGTGTACGGCCTGATCCCGATCGTCCGGGCGCGTATCACGGAATGCCAATCCGCCGGTGGCCAGGGATGGTGGAGCGGAACACCGCTCCGGGGCGTTCGCGCCCCTGCGTGAGCCGCGCTACCGCGGCTCACGCGCCGGCATGGGGGCCAGCGACTCCGGCTCGGCCACCCGGGCGCTGGCCGCCGCCGCGGCGCGGTCGAGCGCATCCGCCGTTTCCTCGGCGCTGAGCCAGCGATGCAGCAGGCCGCCGACCACGCCGCCGATGATCGGCGCCACCCAGAACAGCCAGAGTTGCTGCAGCGCCACGCCACCCAGCACGAAGGCCGGGCCGGTGCTGCGCGCCGGGTTCACGCTGGTATTGGTGACCGGAATGCTGATCAGATGGATCAGCGTCAGGCAGAGCCCGATGGCGATGGGCGCGAAGCCGGCCGGCGCGCGGGCGGAGGTGGCACCGAGGATGACCATGAGGAAGAAGAAGGTCATCACGACCTCGGTCAGGAAGCCGGAGGCGAAGCCGAACTTGCCGGGCGAAGCCTCGCCATAACCATTCGCGGCGAGACCCTTCGCGGCGATGTCCCAGCCGGGTTGGCCGGAGGCGATGGCATAGAGCAGGAAGGCGCCGGCGGAGGCGCCGATGACCTGTGCGGCGATGTAGGGCAGCGCCTCGCCCGCCCGGAAGCGGCCGGCCGCGACCAGGCCGCAGGTGACGGCCGGGTTGAGGTGACAGCCGGAGATATGGCCGATGGCAAAGGCCATGGTGAGAACGGTGAGGCCGAAGGCGAGCGAGACGCCGAGCAGGCCGATGCCGACCTCCGGGAAGGCTGCTGCCAGGACGGCGCTGCCGCAACCGCCGAGGACGAGCCAGAAGGTACCGAAGAACTCAGCCACCAGTTTGCGTGACACGACACAAACCCTCCGCTCCGGGCAGCCCCCTCGGCCTCCCAGGCTCTGTCTATTGTAGGCCGTGTTACAGATCGTCACCCGTCCTCAGGAAAAGGTGATGCCGACAGCGCGGCAACCCGCCCAACTGGCGTGGAATGGTCGGGCCGCAAATCCGGCATTTCCCCCGCCTCGCGCCGGCGGCGCCAGGCTGATCATGCACCTCGGGGCATCCGGAGCCTGGCTGCCGGAGGCCGGATGCTCCGCATCACCCGCGGGTGGCCGTGCAGCACCCAGGTACCACCACGATCGGCACGCCCCGCCGGGCATCGCCACCTGCCTGGCGATGGCCGGCCAAGCAGGGTCTTGCCTCCCGGTTCCCGGCAGAACCTCCTTCTCCGGCAGGACCGGCGGATGTCATGCGCCCGCAGGCCCGCCTTCGGCTCCGTACCAAGGGCCGCTGATGGTGGCCCATCAGCGGCCCCTCGAACGCCGGGCTGTTCGTACCGCAAGTCCTGGCGATGCCGCACTTGCGGCACCATCCGTTCAGGTCCCTGGCATGATGGGCAAATCCATGCGCCGGTATCAGTTCATGCTGATCGGCGTCAGGTCCTGGAACCAGCTCTGCGCCTGGACGAAGCTGCGGACGTTGCGGCTCATCGCGCGCGGGTTCAGGTCTTGCGCGATGAAGAGGAAGAGCGCATCGTCCACCACCTTCGCGTGCAACTCGCCGAGCAGCTTGTCCTGGGCCACGGGATCGAAGGTCTCGTAGATCTTCGCCATCAGCGCGTCGTAGTCGGCATCGGCGAAGTAGCCCCAATTGTTCGCCAGTGGCGGGACCAGGTCGGACTTCAGGAAGCGGATCAGGGCCGTGAAGGGGTCGAGCGCGGCATAGGAGATGTTGATGGCGGAGACGCCGCGGTTGGAAGGCGCCTTCGCCCCCTCCCGCCAGATGCCGAGCAGGGCGTTCCATTCGATGACCTCGAAGCTGACCTCGATGCCGATCTCCTTCAGGTTCTGCTGCACCGCTTCGTTCATCGGCAGGGGTTGCATCTGGCCGGAGCCGCTGGGCGAGATCGCGACCTTGGTCCTGAGCGGGTTGCGCGGGCCGAAGCCGGCCTCCGCCATCAGCCTGCGGGCGGCCGCCGGATCGTAGCGCACCGGCTCCCGCGGGCTGCCATGCCAGGGATGCCCAGGCGGCAGCAGGCCGGCGCCCTCCGCCATCATGCCGCCCAGCATGGTCTTCATGCCGGCGCGGTCGATGGCCAGGTTGGCGGCCTTGCGCAGCCGCATGTCGCGCCAGGGCGAGCCCTCCGCCATGTTCAGGTGCCAAGTCCAGTTGTGGGGATAGGTGTTGGAGACGACCTGGAAGCCGGCTTGGCGCAGGCTTGGGATGGCATCCGGCGGCGGCGCCTCGATGAAATCGACTTGGCCGCTGCGCAGGGCGGCAACGCGGGTATTCGCCTCCGGCAGCGGCAGCAGCACGACCTTGCCCACCTTCGGGATGCGCGTCGCATCCCAGTGGTCCGGGTTCCGGGCCAGCACCGCGCGCTCCCGGATCGAGAAGCTCTCCAGCTTCCACGGTCCGGTGCCGATGGCCTTCGGCAGGTAGTTGTCCCAGTTGCGGCCGGCGGCCTCCCAGGCGCCCTGATGGGTGATGCCGATCCAGGTCAGGCCGAAGGGCACCAGGCTGTCGACCCGATTGGTCTCGATAATGAAGGTATGCGGCCCCTCCGCCCGCCAGGCGACCACGGTCGGCATGCGGATGCGGGCATTGGCCGCGGCGCGCGGATCGTAGTGCGGCGCGTCGTTCTTCAGCGCGCGATCATAGGAAAAGACGACGTCCTCGGCCGTCATGATCCTGCCATCATGGAACTTCACGCCCTCGCGCAGCGAGATGATCCAGCGCCTGGGATCCGCGGGATCCACCTTCCAGGACGTGGCGAGGCCGGGGCGGAGCGTGACGGGCTTGTCGAAGCTCGTCAGGTCCCAGCCGGCAAGCTGGTCATAGATCGTGATGCCCATGAAGCGGTGACCCTCGGCACCCTGGTCCGGGACGCCGTTCGAGAGCGGCACCGCCGAGGCAGTCATGCCGACGCGAAGCGTGGTGTTGGGAGCGCCCTGGGCCTGGGCCAGGTCGTAAGGCAGCACCGCCGCAGCGGCGAGGCCGCCCAGCAGGCTGCGGCGGCCGATGGTGATGGTCATGGTCGGAAAGCCCCCGGTATCGTGCTTGCCCTCCCTCAGCCGAGCGAGATCGGCGTGAGGTCCTGCATCCAGGACTGCGCCTGGACGAAGCCTTTGACCTTCGGGCTCATGGCCCGCGGATTGAGGTCGTGCGCGATGAAGATCGCGGCGTCCCGGTCGACGAGATGCGCATGCAGGGCGCGCAGCAGGTCGCCCTGCTTCTCCTCGTCGAATTCCTCCAGCACCTGGTTCAGCAGCGCATCCGCGCGGGCGTCGCTGTGCCGTCCCCAGTTGAAGGCGACCGGCGCGGCATAGTCGCTGTGCAGCGTCCGGATGAAGGCGGCATAGGGGTCCATCGGCGCCCAGGAGGCATTGATGGCGGTACAGCCGCGGGCGGAGGGCGCCATCGCGCCTTCCCGCATCATGGTGAAAAGGGTGTTCCAGTCCGCGATCTCGAAGGCGATGTCGAAGCCGACCTCCTTCAGGCATTGCTGGACGAACTCATTCATCGGCAGCGGCTGCATCTGGCCGGAGCCGCTGGGCGAGATGGCGACCTTGGTCCGCAGCGGGTTGCGCGGAGAGAAGCCGGCCTCGGCCATGAGCCTGCGCGCCGCCTCCCGGTCGAAGCGCGGCGTCGCGGCGGGCGTGCCGTACCAGGGATGCCCGGGCGGCACGAGGCCGGCGCCCTCCTCCATCATGCCGCCCAGCAGCGCCTTCAGCCCGGCGCGATCCACCGCGAGGTTTGCAGCCTTGCGGATGCGCTGGTCGCGCCAGGGCGAGCCCTCCAGGTAGGACAGCCACCACATCCAGTTATGGGGATAGACATTGCTGACGATCCGGAATCCGGCGCTGCGCAGGGCGGGGATGGCATCGGGCGGCGGCGCCTCGATGAAATCGACCTGGCCGGCCCGCAACGCGGCGACGCGCGTGTTGGCATCCGCCAGCGGCAGCAGGACCAGGCGCTCCGCCTTCGGGATGCGGGCCGCCTCCCAGTAGTCCGGGTTGCGGACCAGCACCGCGCGCTCCCGCAGGCTGAACTGCTCCAGCTTCCAGGGCCCCGTGCCGACAGCGCGGGTCAGGTAGGTCTCCCAGCTTCGCCCCGCCGCCTCCCAGGCGCCCTGATGGGTGATGCCGATCCAGAACAGCAGGTAGGGCAGGCAGGAATCGACGCGGGTGGTGTCGATGACGAGGGTGTGCGGCCCGTCCGCCCGGTAGCCGGCGACGGTGAAGAGGCGGGAGCGGCCGAGCGCCGCCGCGCGCGGGTCGAAGGCCGGATGGTCCTGCTTCAGGATGCGGTCGAAGGAGAAGACCACGTCCTCGGCCGTGAAGGGCCTGCCGTCATGGAAGCGCACGCCCTGGCGCAGGGTGAAGATCCAGCGCCTGGGGTCCGCGGGGTCGGTGCGCCATGCGGTGGCCAGGCCCGGCCGGAGCGCGGCCGGCTTGTCGGCGCGGCTGAGGTCCCAGTGCACGAGCTGGTCGTAGAGCGTGATGCCCATGAAGCGCTGCCCTTCCGCGCCCTGGTCGGGCACGCCATTGGGCAGCGGCACCGCATTTGCGGTCATCCCGACGCGCAGCGTGCCACCGGCCGCCTGCGCCAGGGCGGGATCCCAGGGCAGTGCCGTGGCGGCCAAGCCGCCGAGCAGGGAGCGGCGGGGCAGGGAAGCGGGCATGGGCCTCTCTCCGGAAGGCGGCGGAGCAGAGGCTAGGATTTGTCGAAGTTCTGTGCAATATCACTTAAAAGCCCGTTAATTGACCATAATCGCGCCCTTTCGGCCTAAAAAATGCGCATACTGCCGGCATCTCAGGGCTTCCGGCTGGTTCCGTTAGCCTGCTAGCTTTTGCGGGCAGAGCGGCCGTTCAGCGCCGCCACAAGGGAGTTCGTCCATGCTGCTGACCCGCCGCGCCGCCCTGGGCGCCACCGTTGCCACCGCCCTCTCGCCCGTCTGGGCCTTCGGCAATGCCCGGGCCCAGGCGGCCGAGACCATCCGGATCGGTATCCTCACCGACCTCTCCGGCCCCTATCGCGATGTCACCGGCCCCACCTCCGTCGCCTGCGTCCGTCAGGCGGTCGAGGAGTTCACCGCGCAGAATCCGAGTATCCGGGTCGAGATCATCAGCGCCGACCATCAGAACAAGCCGGATGTCGGCGTGAACACCGTGCGGCAGTGGTTCGACCAGCGCGGCGTGGATGTGGTGACGGATGTCGGCAACAGCGCCATCGCGCTCGGCATCAACCCGGTCTGCGTCGAGAAGGACAAAATCCACCTCAACGCCTCGGCCGGCACCTCGGAACTCACGGGCCGCGCCTGCACGCCCAACTCCATCCACTGGTCCTACGACACCTGGTGCCTGTCCAACACCTCCGGCACCGCGCTGACGCGGATGGGCGGGGATAGCTGGTACTTCATCACCGCCGACTACGCCTTCGGCCATGCGATCGAGCGCGACACCACGCGCTTCGTCGAGGCCGCGGGCGGCAAGGTGCTCGGCGCCTCCCGCTACCCATTCCCGCAGACCACGGATTTCTCCGCCTTCCTGCTGCAGGCGCGCGCCTCCCGCGCCAAGGTGCTCGGCCTCGCGATGGCGGGTGACGACCTGGTGAATTGCGTGAAGCAGGCGCAGGAATTCGGCCTCTCCCGCGGCGGCCAGGGGATGAAGTTCGCCGCCATCATCGGCTCCATCACCGGGGTGCTGGCGGCGGGGCTGGAGACCATGCAAGGCATGTACATCGCCGAGACCTTCTGGTGGGACCTCGACGACCGCACCCGCGCCTTCACGAAGCGGGTGCAGCAGAAGCTGCCGGCCGGCGTCTTCCCGAACTACGTGCATGCCGCCAACTACTCCGGCATCACGCACTACCTTAAGGCGGTGAAAGAACTGGGTCCGGCCCGCGCCAAGGCCAGTGGGCGGGAAGTGGTGGCGCTGATGAAGCGCATGCGGACGGATGACGACGCTTTCGGCGCTGGCGGCGTGATCCGGGAGGACGGGCGGAAGATCCACCCCTCCTATCTGCTGCAGGTGAAGCGCCCGGGCGAAAGCAGATACCCGGGCGATGTCTACACCCTGGCGAGCACCGTGCCGGCGGAGCAGGCCTTCCGGCCGCTGAGCGAAGGCGGCTGCCCGATGGTGCGGGCGTGAAGGGCGGGCGGGCGCGGCCTGGCCGTGCCCGCCCCTCCCCGCCTCACGCCTTGCTGTAGGCGTCCGCGCCGTCGAAGCGCTGCAACTTCTCGATATGCATCCAGTTGTGCTGGCGCCCGATCCGCTGCAGCAGGTCGGTGATCTCCGCGATGCCATTGCCCTTCGGCGGCTCGCGGAACATGAACCGGGCGCGGAAATGGTCCACCAGGAAGGTGTGGCCGCCGACATCCGGCCAGACCTGCGCGCCGCGGCTGCCGATCATGGTCAGGTCGAAGGCGCTGCCCTCGGCCGCCGCCTGCAGCGTGATGCTGATGGCGCGCGGGTCCCGCTCGCTCTCGACGAAAACATCGACGCCCACCAGCTCGCGGGTGCTGGCCGCCCGGTACCAGGTGATCTGCGGCCACTTCTTCAACGCGATCGGGCGGTACTCGCGGTCCGGCACGTTCAGGCTCTCGCGCCCGAGATTGGCGATGATGCGGTCGACGAAGGCCGCCGTCGGCACCCCTTCCCCGTCGCGCGCGATGTCGCCGGTGAGGTCCTTCCCCTCCTCCAGCGTCACATAGAGCGCGTGCTCGATCCGCCGGGCGGTGGCGAAGTCGCCGATATGGCGCAGCATCATGAGCGAGGAGAGGAGCAGCGCCGTCGGGTTGGCGATGCCCTTGCCGGCGATCTGCGGGGCGGAGCCGTGCACCGCCTCGAACATCGCCGCCTCGTCGCCGAGATTGGCCGAGGGTGCGACGCCCAGGCCCCCGACCAGGCCGGCCGCGAGGTCGGAGAGGATATCGCCATTCATGTTGGTCATGACCGTGACATCGAACTGCTCCGGCCGGATGACCATCTGATGGGCGCAGTTGTCGACGATCATGTGCTCATGCGTCAGCGAGGGGTAGTCCTTCAGCACCTGCTCGCCGACGCGCTTCAGCATCCCCTCGGTGAGCTTCATGATATTGGCCTTGGTCGAGACGGTGACCTTCTTCCGCCCCTCGGCCTCCGCCACCGCCGCGGCCAGGCGGACGATGCGCTCGCAGCCGGCCTCGGTGATGATCTTCAGGCATTGCGCGACGCCCGGCGTCTGCATGTGCTCGATGCCGGCATAGACATCCTCGACATTTTCGCGGACCACGACGAAGTCGATCCCCCGGCCGGAGAAGGGCGTGCGGATGCCGGGCAGTTCCCGCACCGGGCGGACATTGCCATACATCTCGAAGACTTTGCGGAGGGTCACATTGGCCGACTTCTCGCCATAGCCCACCGGGGTCTCCAGCGGCCCCTTCAGCGCCACGCCATTGCGGGCGATGGAATCCAGCGTCTCCTGCGGCGCGCCGGCGGCAATGCCCTTGCGGAAGGCCTCGGCGCCGGCCAGCGCCTCCTCCCACTCCACCTGGGCACCGGCCGCCGCCAGCACCTGCTGGGTGGCCTGCATCACCTCCGGCCCGATGCCGTCGCCGGGAATGGCGGTGACCTTCACCTTGGATCGCACGGGAACATGCGCTGGAATGGAATCCATGGATGGTCTGCCCTCAAGAGATGATGCTGCATTGCGGCATATAGTCCATCCCGCGCGGTGGCGAATTGATCCAACTCACAGCTTGCGGAAGGACTGCGCCCCGTGCAGGGCGACGGCGTTCCGGCTGGGGAATGCCACAAGGGAGGTTACCCCCATGCCATGGCCTGTCCCCATCGCCCTCTGTGCGGCCGTCCTGTTCCTGCCCGTCACCGCCGCAACGCAGGAGCGGGCGACCGGCTCCGTGACCATCGAGCAGCCACCGCCCGAGCCGCGCGGGGCCATCGTGACCATGCCCGATGGCCGCAGCGTGGAGGTTCCTCGCGGCGGCACCTTCGATGTACAGGGCGCCAATGTGGTGGTGGAGCAGGAGACGCCCCGCGGCACCAGCCTGACCGTGCAGAACGACGTGCTCTTCGATTTCGACAAGGCCGAGCTGCGCCCGGAGGCCGCGGAGGCACTCGGCCGGGTGGCCGACATCATCCGGCAGCGCCGGCCCCGCACCGTGTTGGTGGTCGGCCACACCGATTCGGTCGGCAGCGACGAATACAATGACCAGCTCTCCCGCCGACGGGCGGAGGCGGTGCGGAGCTGGCTGGGGGCGAATGGCGGCAACGGACTGCCGCCACTGCGGGCCGAAGGCCGCGGGGAGCGCGAGCCGGTCGCGCCAAACAGTCAGGACGGGCGGGACAACCCCGAAGGGCGGCAGAAGAACCGGCGGGTCGAGGTGCTGCTGGAGCGCTGAAGCCACGCCGGAGCCGATGGCGAGTTGTCCGGCGCCCTGGCAGGACGGAGGCGCCGCGCGCAGCCCGGAGCGGAAGCCGTCCACGACCTCGTCTCTCCAGGCGGTCACCGTCCTGCCGCAGCGGGTGACGTCGCGGGCCGGGAAACCGCCGGGGCCAGATGCGCCGGCGCGCCTGGCCACCGGCTGCGGCTGGTCGCGGTCCCGCCGGCCGCCGATCGCCCTAGGCAGCCATCGGGTGGATGAAGCCATAGGCCGGCCAGGTGCTGGCACCGTAATCGCCCAGCCGTGGGTACCAGACCCGCACCACCGACCAGTCATTCCCCGGCGACATGTCGAGCACCGGCTGGTCCCGGGCCTCCCGCCCCTTGCCCCGGCCCGATCCCCAATTGGCGTGGTCCACCCGGATCTCGCGCCTTGAGACCACGCGTGAGACCACCGCCACATGGCCCTGCGGCAGGCGCGAGGTCCGCATCAGCACCAGCACGCTGCCCGCCCGTGGCGCCCGGCCGCGGGCATAGCGGCCCGAGGCGGCCTCCCACCACTGCCAGGCATCGCCGCGCAGGGCGATGCCGGAACGGGCACGCGCATAGGGCACGCAGGACCATTCACCCGGCGTCTCCGCCCGCCCCTCCGGCCGCGGCACGCGGGACGTGCCGCAGGCCATGAGCAGCATCGGCGCCAAAAGCACCAGCCGTCGCATCGCGAGATGTCCCCCTCGGCCCCACCCCCGATGGGGCCCGCGTCACTATACCGTACCTGCCGGCTGCGGCAGCCTCCGCCGATTCGCCCCCTGCGCCGCCGCCCGCCCGCCCCGCCACCATCCGTTCCGCTTGCGGCAATCTGGCAGCCGCCCTATCTAAACCTTTGTTAAGATTGACTTCTTCCCGTCCGCCCAACCAGGCAAGCCAGTTTCGGGTCACAGCCGGCCGGCTTCCGGTGCCGAACCCGTCGCGAAGCGCTCGCCGCCGCCGCTCGGCTGTGCTGAAAGAGCGCCCCGGATCCCGTGGCGGCGACGCCACCGGGCCGGACCGGAGACGGCCAGGACGTCCTGCCTCTGCCAGGAAAGGCTTTAGGAATGACGAGACACTCCCCGCAGTCCCGGCGGGCCCCGGGTCGCTTGCGGCGCATCGCAGCGCTCGCCGCCGCCGCTGCGCTGCTCACCCAGCCCGCGCTCGCCGCGCAGCGCTGCACCAATGAAAAGGACCAGGCCGTCTTCGAGGTGGAGGCGCTGAAGACCGAGCTCATGGTCGTCGCCACCACCTGCAAGGGCCCGACGGAGGACCGCTACAACGAGTTCGTCCGGCGTTACCAGCAGGCGCTGGTCGTGACCAACCGCGAGCTCGGCCAGTATTTCTCCCGCCAGCATGGGCGCGCCGGCCAGCGGCAGAACGACATCTTCATCACCGAGCTGGCCAATGCCCGCTCGAACAACGCCCGTTCGCTCGGCAGCGATTTCTGCCCGCGCAACAGCGGCCTGTTCGAGGAGGTGATGTCGCTCAGCGGCCCGACCGACCTGCCGGCCTATGCCGCGACCAAGGACCTGCTCTCCTCCGGCGTCTCCGCCTGTCCCAGCGGCTCGCCCGCGGCGGCACCGGCCCGCGCCACCCCCGCCGCCCGCCGGAGCGCCCGCTGATGATCCGCCACGCCATGCTCGGCCGCGGCCTCGTCCTCGGCACGGCGCTCGCCGCCCTGGTCGGCTGCGCGCAGGAGCAGCGCCCGGTCGCCTCCGGCGCCCGCGTCTATCACGCCGACCTCCAGGGCGCCGCGCAGCTCTGCACCGTGCCGGCGAACGTGGCGCTGACGCCGGGCCAGCAGGCCGAGGCGACCATGGTCGTCCGGAATGACGGCGGCTGGTGCGGCATCCATGTCGCGCAGGCCGGGCCGAAGCCCTACGACGCCGGGCTGCTGGTCGGCCGGCCGCAGCATGGCCGGGTGCATGTCCGCAAGGTTGGCGACCGCACGCGTATCGACTACATCCCGGATGCGGGCTTCGGCGGCGAGGACCGCTTCACCGTGCGGCTGCTGCCGGGCAACCCCGCGCTGCGCGTGACGGTGAACGTGCAATACACGCCGCCGGCCCCGACCCCGGCAGCCGCGCCCGCACCGGCCGCTCCGCCGGCACGCCGGCGCTGAGCATCCCGGGGAAGGCCCTGCCTTCCCCGGACCCCATCCGCCAGGCCGGAACCCGGCCTGGACCGGTATGAGGTATTCGCTACTTCAGCAGGCTGCGATAGCGCTCGAGCAGGGCGCGGCCCTCCGGGCCGGCCTTCTGCGCCCATTCCTCCTCCTGCTTCGCGCCGATGGCGCGAAGCTGCGTCAGCAGTTCCGGGCTCGGGGCCGGCGCCTGCATGCCATGGCTGCGCAGCCTGTCCATCTGCACCTGCTCCGAGGCCCGTGCCGCCTCCCAGCCGCGCTCCATCGCCTTCGCCGCGGCATCGCGGATGGCATTCCGCGTGGCATCATCCAGCGCCATGAAGGCGCGGGTGTTCACCAGCACCGAATTGCGGGTCAGGGTGAAGCCGATATCGTAGACAAAGCGCGCGAAATCCCAGGCGGCGCTGTCGGCGCCGGTCTGCGCGCTGGTCAGCATGGCGTTGACGATGCCGGTGGCGAAGGCCTGCGGCACGTCGGCCGCCTGCACCAGCACCGGCGTCGCCCCCACCAGCTCCGCCATGCGCGCGATGATCGGGGTCTGGGCCCGGAAGCGCGCGCCCTTCAGGTCGTCCAGGCTGCGGATCTCGCCCTTGCCGTAGAGCGCCTGGCTCGGCCAGGGCACGAAATAGAGCGGGGTGATGCCCTGCCGCTCCAGCCGCGCCCGGATCACCGGCTCGCTCGCCGCCTGCAACGCCCGCGCCTGCGGGTAGGTGGAGGCAAGGAAGGGGATGAAATCCACCTCGAAGACCGGATCCTCATTGCCATAGGCGCCGAGCAGGATCTCGCCCATCTGCACCTGGCCGGTCTGCACCGCGCGCTTGATCTGCAGCAGCGGCAGCAGGCTGGCATTGGGATGCAGCTGGACCTGGAGCTTGCCGGGCGCCGCCTTCTCGACCTCCGAGAGGAAGAAGCGGATGGTCTGGGTGTGGTAGTTGCCCTCCGGATAGGGCGTGGCCATGACCCAGCGCGTCTGCGCATGGGATGGCAGAGCGAAGGCCAGGATCGCGGCCAGCGCCAGGAACATGATGCGGTGCATACCGCTCCTCCGATCGCATGGGCCGTGGAGGGCGGCGTCCTTCCCCAGGCGCGGAGTATGGCAGGCCATGCGGCGGCGGGCCATCCACCCCGCCACCAAGACGGCCCGATGCAGCCAGGCGCCCCGCCGCCGGCTGGCCGGTCGCGGCGAGCATCGCCGCGCAGGTTGCGGAGATGCAGAGGGTCAATGCATCACGTCGCCGCCATTCGGCGAGAGCGTGGCGCCGACATAGAAGGCGGCGCCGGGACCCTCCAGCAGCAGCGCGGTGGCGGCGATCTCCTCCGGCCGCCCCAGCCGGCCCGCGAGGATCGTCTCCTCCATCCGCTTCTTCCATTCCGGGCCGCGGGCCCGCGTCAGGTCGGTCTCGACCGGGCCGGGGGCGATGGCGTTCACCTGGATGCCCTTGGGCGCCGCCTCCCAGGCCAGGCTCCGCGTGAAGCCGACGATGCCGGCCTTGGCCGTGCAGTAGGGCGTGATGTCCGGCCCGCCCTTGAAGGCGAGTTGCGAGGCGATGTTGATGATCCGCCCCTGCCCGCGCGCGACCATGCCCGGATAGACCGCCTGGGCCATGAAGAACATGCCCTTCACATGCACGTCGATGACCCGGTCGTAGTCCTCCTCGGAGACCATCTCGAAGGGGCCGCGGATATTGATCCCGGCATTGTTCACCAGGATATCACAGGGGCCGAGCGCAGCCTCGGCAGCCGCGGCGAAGGCCCGCAGCGCGGCAGGCGAGGCGACATCGGCCTCCATCTGGAAGCCCCGCCGGCCGCGGGCCGTCACGGCCTGCACCAGCGTCGCGGCCTGCGCCGCATCCCCCAGATGGCAGATGGCGATATCCGCCCCGGCCTCGGCGAAGGCGAGCGCGATGGCTCGGCCGATGCCGCGGCTGCCCCCGGTGATGTAGGCGATCTTCCCCTGCAGCGGGCCTTCCGTCATCCCATCCATCTCCGCATCGTGCCGGCAAAGGCGTCGGCGGTCTCGAGCCGCGCGATATGGCGCCCCCCCTCCACCACCCGCTTGCCGCCGGCGATGACAGTGCGGACGGGATTGGCCTGGCCCGCGAAGACCCAGGCATCCAGCAGGCTATCCCCGGTGCGGCCGATCAGCGAGGGGTGGTGATCGTCCAGCTCCACCAGGTCGCAGCGCATCCCGGGCGCGATGGCGCCGATCGGCCGGCCGCTGGCCTGGGCGCCGCCGGCCAGCGCAGCCTGCAGCAGCAGCCGTCCGGGATGCGGCAGGACCTCGCTGGTCGCCACCGCGCGCTCGCGCAGGCTCAGGCGCTGGCTCGTCTCGAGCTGCCGCAGCTCGTCGCGCGGGGAGAGGCCGACATGGCTGTCCGTCCCCACGCCGAAGCGCCCGCCGGCGGCGAGATGGGGCCGCAGCGGGAAGATGCCGTCGCCGAGCGAGGCTTCGGTCGTCGGGCAGAGGCCGGCGACGGCGCCGCTGGCGGCGAGCCCCGCGACCTCGCCCTCATCCATGTGCGTCGCATGAATCAGGCACCAGCGCGCATCCACCGGGGCATGGTCGAGCAGCCACCGCACCGGCCGCGCGCCGGTGGCGGCGAGGCATTCCTCCACCTCCCGCAGTTGCTCCGCGGCATGGATGTGGATGGGGCCGGACAGCGCAGCGACCGCCTGCAGCATGGCGGGCGTCACGGCGCGCAGGCTGTGCGGCGCCATGCCGACCGCCGCCTGCGGGTCGCCAGCGGTCGCGGCGCGGCAGGCCTCGAGGATGCGCAGCCAGGGGTCGAGGTCGTTCAGGAAGCGCCGCTGCCCGGGCGCCGGGTCCCGGCCGAAGATGCCGCCATGCCGGTAGAGGCTCGGCAGCAGGGTGATGCCGATCCCCGTCCGCCGCGCCGCCGACAGGTGCCGCAGCGCCATTTCGGCAGGCTGCGCATAGGGCACCCCGTCGGGCTGGTGGTGCAGGTAGTGGAATTCGGCGACGCTCGTGAACCCCCATTCCAGCAGCTCGGTGTAGAGCTGCGCCGCGACCGCCTCCGCCTCCTCCGGCCCCAGCAGGCCGACGAAGCGGTACATGGTCTCCCGCCAGGTCCAGAAACTGTCCTGGCCGGCGGGGCTGCGGCGCTCGGCGCCGCCGGCCATGGCGCGCTGGAAGGCGTGGGAATGCAGGTTCGGCACGCCGGGAATCACCACGCCGCGCAGCAGGTCGGCGGCACCGGGCGCGGCGCCCGGCGTCACGGCGGTGATGGTGCCGGCGGCATCGGCGGCGATGCGGACATCGGCGGCCCAGCCATCCGGCAGCAGCGCGGCGCGGGCGAGGAATTCAGGCATGGCGCCATGATGCCCGCAGCTGCGCCGGCCGCGCTAGATTGCCCGGATGAACGGCAGGACACCTCCCCCCGGCTCGCCCCTGGCGCGGCTGCTGGACGGCCCGATGGCGCCGGGGCGCCTCGCATGGATCGGCCTGCGCCCGGCCCGCCGCGCGCCCATGCTGGCGGTGGAGGTGGCGCGGCTGCTGCCGGGCGCGGGGCTGGAGGGCGACCGCTGGCGCGGCGCGGCGACCGGCGCACGGCAGGTCACGCTGATGGCCGCCGAGCATCTGGCGGCGATCGCCGGCTATCTCGGCATGCCGGCGGCGGCCCCGGAACGGCTGCGGCGAAACCTAGTGGTCGCCGGCCTGAACCTGCTGGCGCTGAAGGGCCGGCGCTTCCGCATCGGCGCGGCGCTGCTCGAGTGCAGCGGCGAGTGCCATCCCTGTTCCCGCATGGAGGAGGAATTCGGCCCCGGCGGCTACAACGCCGTGCGCGGCCATGGCGGCATCACCGCCCGGGTGCTGGAGGGCGGGGCGATCAGGCTCGGCGATTCCGTCACGCGCTTGCCGGATGCGTGACGCCCCCTCATGCGCCATCCGGCGGCGCGAAGACGCGGAGCGCCGCGCGCCGCAGCCGGAACACCGCCGGGGTCCAGGCGGTCAGTTCGCCATCCGTGTTGATGGGCCGCGGCCGGCGGGTGCGAAGTTCCAGCGCCGTGGTGCGGAACACCCGCACGTCGCGCCACTGGCCCTGCGTGCCGCGGCGCAGCCAGGGCAGCAGCGCGACCAGCTTCCACCAGCGCGTGACCTCCAGGCTGTAGACATCCAGGATGCCGTCGTCGGGCCGCGCCTCCTCCGCCACCGTCATGCCGCCACCGTAATGGCGCCCATTGCCGACCGAGACCTGGATGGTGAGCACCCGCTCCACCACGCCATCATGGATCAGTTCCGCGCGGAAGGGCCGGGCGCGCCGCAACAGGCCGAGCGCCGCCACGCCGTAGCCGAGCCTGCCCCAGCGCTTCTTCGCCTCCGCCTTCAGTTCGGCGGCGAGTTCCGCGCTGAAGCCGATGCTGGCGACGTTGAAATAGGGATGTCCGTTCACCTCGCCGAGATCGACGGGCCGCGGCGCCTCGGTGGCGATGACCCGCGCCGCCGCCTCGAGTTCGGTGGGAATGCCGAGGCTGCGCGCCAGGTCGTTGGCGGTGCCAAGCGGCAGGATGCCGAGGGGCAGCCCGGTTTGCAGCAGGCCGGGAATGGCGGCGTTCAGCGTGCCGTCGCCGCCGCCGATCACCACGCGGTCGAAACCGCCCGGCGCGGCGCCGGCGATGATTGCCTCGGCGCAGCTCAGTCCCTCCGATGCCTCGATGGGCACGGCTTCGATCCCGGCCGCGGCCAGGGCTTCGGCCGCGGCCGAAGCCTGCTCCGCACCGCTGCGTGCCTTCTGGTTGATGAACAGCAGCGCCCGACCGAGTTCGGGTGTCCCGGTGTCGATGGCTTCAGCTCCGGCCTGTTGCGCCGTTGCAACCGCCGAAGCCGCCGCGGGTTGCCACGGCATGGATGACATCGCCGCCCCGCCCTTCCGCCTGCTGCGGCGGCTCGGGCGCTTCGCGATCGGCCAGGGGGCCGCGATGGCGGCGCTGGCCGTGCTGGCCGCCGGGCTGCTGGGCTTCGCCGCGGTGCTCGACCTGATCGAGGACGGCCCGCACCACTTCGATGAGGCGGTGCTGCGCGCGCTCCGCAATCCGGACATGCCGGACCAGCCGATCGGGCCACGCTGGCTGACCCTCGGGATGCGGGAGATCACCGCGCTCGGTAGCATCCCGGTGCTCGGCCTGCTCACGCTGGTGGCGCTGGGCTATCTGGTGCTCGACCGGCGGTGGCGGGCGGTGGTGCTGCTGGTGTTCTCCCTGCCCGGCGGGCTGCTGCTGAACACCTTGCTGAAGGCGGGCTTCGGCCGTCCGCGGCCGGAGCTGGTGGCGCGGCTGATGGAGGTGCAGACGCCAAGCTTCCCGAGCGGCCATGCCATGCTCTCGGCCATCGGGTTCCTGACCCTGGGGGCGCTGCTGGCGGCGGGCTCGCGCCGGCGCCGGCACCGGGCCTATATCCTGACGACCGCCGTGCTGCTGACGCTGCTGGTCGGCGGCAGCCGGGTCTGGCTGGGCGTGCACTGGCCGACCGATGTGCTCGCGGGGTGGTGCCTCGGCGCTGCCTGGGCGATGGGGTGCTGGCTGGCGCTGCGGACCTGGCGCGGCAGAAGCTGACGCGGCGCGCCGCCCATGGCTATCCTGCCCGCCATGACCGACCGCTTCCGCAACGCCCCCGCCATCCGGGCCCCGCGCGGCCTGGAAAAGTCCGCGAAGCACTGGACCACCGAGGCCCCGCTCCGGATGCTGATGAACAACCTCGACGAGGAGGTGGCGGAGAAGCCCGGGGAGCTGGTGGTCTATGGCGGAATCGGCCGCGCCGCCCGCGACTGGCGGAGCTACGAGACCATCGTCTCGGTCCTCCGGCGGCTGGAGGAAACAGAGACCCTGCTGGTGCAGTCCGGCAAGCCGGTCGGCGTCTTCGAGACCCACAAGGACGCGCCAAGGGTGCTGATCGCCAACAGCAACCTGGTGCCGCGCTGGTCGAGCTGGGAGCATTTCTCCGAACTCGATCGCAAAGGGCTCATGATGTACGGCCAGATGACGGCCGGGAGCTGGATCTATATCGGCAGCCAGGGGATCGTGCAGGGCACCTACGAGACCTTCGCCGAGGCCGGCCGCCGGCATTATGGCGGGAGCCTGGGCGGGCGCTGGATCCTGACCGGCGGCCTCGGCGGCATGGGCGGGGCGCAGCCGCTGGCGGGCGTCTTCGCTGGGGCCTCTGTGCTGGCGGTGGAGTGCCAGCCGAGCCGCATCGAGAAGCGGCTGGAGACGAAGTACCTGGACCACCGCGCCGACGACCTCGACTCGGCGCTCGCCATGATCCGCGCCGCCTGCGCGGAGCGGCGTGCCATCAGCGTCGGGCTGCTGGGCAATGCCGCGGAGGTCTTCCCGGAGTTGGTCCGCCGCGGCGTGGTGCCGGACATCGTCACCGACCAGACCAGCGCCCACGACCCGGCCAATGGCTACCTGCCGGCCGGCTGGACGCTGGCGGAGTGGGAGGCGAAGCGGGAGAGCGACCCCGCCGCGGTCACCGCGGCGGCGAAGCGCAGCATGGTGCAGCATGTCCAGGCCATGCTGGATTTCCAGGCGCGCGGCGCCGCGGTGCTCGACTACGGCAACAACATCCGCCAGATGGCGAAGGAGGAAGGGCTGGCCAATGCCTTCGACTTCCCGGGCTTCGTGCCGGCCTATATCCGCCCGCTCTTCTGCCGCGGCATCGGCCCCTTCCGCTGGGCGGCGCTGTCCGGCGACCCGGAGGACATCTACCGGACGGATGCCAAGGTGCGGGAGCTGATCCCGGACGACCCGCATCTGCACCAGTGGCTCGACATGGCGCGCGCCCGGATCAGCTTTCAGGGATTGCCGGCGCGCATCTGCTGGGTCGGGCTGGGGCAGCGGGACCGGCTCGGCCTTGCCTTCAACGAGATGGTGGTGCGCGGCGAGATCGGCCCCATCGTCATCGGCCGTGACCACCTGGACAGCGGCAGCGTCGCCAGCCCGAACCGGGAGACGGAGGCGATGCGGGACGGCTCGGACGCCGTCTCCGACTGGCCCTTGCTCAACGCGCTGCTGAACACCGCCTCCGGCGCCACCTGGGTCTCGCTGCACCATGGCGGCGGCGTCGGCATGGGCTTCAGCCAGCATGCCGGCATGGTCATCGTCTGCGACGGCACGGAGGACGCGGCGCGGCGCCTCAGGCGGGTGCTGTGGAACGACCCGGCCACAGGCGTCATGCGCCACGCCGATGCGGGGTACGACATCGCCATCGCCTGCGCGCGGGAGCATGGGCTCGACCTGCCCATGGTGTCCCGTTGATCGCCCCCGGCAGCGCCGGCCTCTCCGCCCTGCGTGCCGTCATGGAGGGCGCGCCGCTGGAACTGCCCGAGGACTGGCGCGCACCGGTCGAGGCCTCCGCCGCGACCCTCGCCGCGCGCATGGCGGGCGGCGAGGCGCTCTACGGCGTCAATACCGGCTTCGGCAAGCTGGCCAGCACGCGCATCCCGGCCGATCAGCTCGCGCAGCTCCAGCTCAACCTGGTGCGCAGCCATGCCGCCGGCACCGGGCCGCTGCTGCCGCCCCCGGTGGTGCGGCTGATCCTGGCGCTGAAGGCGCTCTCCCTCGCCCGCGGCGCCTCCGCCGTGCGGCCGGCGGTGGTGGAGGCGCTGCTCGCGCTGCTGGAGGCCGGCATCACGCCGGCAATCCCCGCACGCGGTTCGGTCGGCGCCTCGGGTGACCTGGCGCCGCTCGCCCATCTCTCGCTGGTGCTGATCGGCGAGGGCGAGGCCCTGGTCGAGGGCGCGGTCATGCCCGGCGCCGCGGCGCTGCAGCGCGCCGGCATCGCGCCGCTGGCCCTCGGCCCGAAGGAAGGCCTCGCGCTGCTGAATGGGACGCAGGTCAGCACAGCCCTCGCCCTCGCCGCACTCTTCGCGGCCGAGGACCTGCTGCGCACCGCGCTGGTGGCGGGCGCCATGAGTGTCGATGCAGCGCGCGGCAGCGACACGCCCTTCGACGAGCGCATCCACGCCCTGCGCGGCCAGCCCGGCCAGATCCGGGTGGCCGCCGCCCTGCGCGGCCTGCTGGCCGGCAGCGCCATCCGCGACAGCCATCGCTTCGGTGACCCGCGGGTGCAGGACCCCTATTCGCTGCGCTGCCAGCCCCAGGTGGCGGGCGCCTGCCTCGACCTGCTGGCGCATGCCGCGCAGGTGCTGGAGCGGGAGGCGAATGCCGTCACCGACAATCCGCTGGTGGTCGAGGGGGGTGACATCCTCTCGGGCGGCAATTTCCACGCCGAGCCGGTCGCCTTCGCGGCCGATGCGATCGCCCTGACGCTGGCGGAGCTGGGGTCGATCAGCGAGCGGCGCATCGCGCTGCTGACCGACCCCGCCCTCTCCGGTCTGCCGGCCTTCCTGGTGCGCGATGGCGGGCTCAATTCCGGCTTCATGCTGGCCCAGGTCACCGCCGCCGCGCTGGTGGCTGAGAACCGCGCCCTGGCCATGCCGCGCAGCGTGGACAGCCTGCCGACCAGCGCCAACCAGGAGGACCATGTCAGCATGGCGACCGGCGCCGCGCTGCGGCTGCACGACATGGCGGACAACCTGGCCGGGATTCTCTCCATCGAGTTGCTGGCAGCGGCCCAGGGCCTGGAATTCCGTCGCCCGCTGCAATCCGCGCCGGCGATCGAGCGGGCGCATGGGCTGGTGCGCGGCGTCGCCGCAGCCTGGGATGCCGACCGCGCCATGGCGCCCGATATCGCCGCGGTGAAGGCGCTGGTGGAGCGCGGCCGCTTCGCCGCGCTGCTGGAACTGGCCTGATGTTCGACCGCGTCTGGCTGAACGCCAACCTCGCCACCATGCAGGGAGAGGGGCTCGGCCCCATCGAGGACGGGGCCGTCGCGGCGAAGGATGGCCGCATCGCCTGGGTCGGCCCGCGCGCCACATTGCCTCTCCCCCTGGCCGGCCACGCCGCCGAGATCACCGACTGCGCCGGCGCCTGGATCCTGCCCGGGCTGATCGACTGCCACACCCATCTCGTCTTCGGCGGCGACCGCGCCGGGGAGTTCGAGCAGCGCCTGGCCGGCGCCACCTATGAGGAGATCGCGCGCGCCGGCGGCGGCATCCTCTCCACGGTGCGCGCCACCCGCGCCGCCACCGAGGAGGCGCTGCTGGCCGCCGCGGCGCCGCGCCTGCAAGCGCTGCTGGCGGAGGGCGTGACGACCGTCGAGATCAAATCCGGCTATGGGCTGGAGGCCGGGACGGAGCTGCGCCAGTTGCGCGTGGCACGCCGCCTCGGCGCCGCGCATCCCGTCGCCGTCGTCACCACGCTGCTCGCGGCTCATGCCGTGCCGCCGGAATTCGCCGGCCGGCGCACCGACTACGCCCGCCATGTCGCGGAGGTCATCCTGCCGGCCGCGGCGCGCGAGGGCCTCGCGGATGCGGTGGATGCCTTCTGCGAGCGCATTGCCTTCACCCCCGAGGAGACGGCGCTGGTCTTCGACGCCGCCCGTGCCGCCGGCCTGCCGGTGAAGCTGCATGCCGACCAGCTCTGCGATTTCGGCGGGGCCGCGCTGGCCGCCCGCTACCGCGCGCTCTCGGCCGACCACCTCGAACACGCCAGCCCGGAGGGGATCGCCGCGATGGCGCGCGCTGGCAGTGTCGCCGTGCTGCTGCCCGGCGCCTGCTACTTCATCCGGGAGGAGAAGCGACCGGATGTCGCGGCCATGCGCGCGGCCGGCCTGCGCATGGCACTGGCGACGGACATGAATCCCGGCTCCTCCCCGGCCCTCTCGCTGCTCCTGATGCTCAATCTGGGCTGCACGCTGTTTCGCCTGACCGTCACGGAGGCGCTGCGCGGTGTCACGGTGCATGCCGCCGCCGCGCTCGGCCTTGCCGATCGCGGCCGGCTTGAGCCCGGCCTGCGCTGCGACCTCGCCCTCTA
Source organism: Roseicella aerolata (assembly GCF_020523605.1). Lineage (GTDB taxonomy): Bacteria > Pseudomonadota > Alphaproteobacteria > Acetobacterales > Acetobacteraceae > Paracraurococcus > Paracraurococcus aerolatus. Next base: position 33,271 of record NZ_JAJAQI010000047.1, read on the forward strand.
CCGCATCGCCCGCCCGGCCGAGCTCTGCTACTGGATCGGCGGCAATCCCTGCTGCGGCCGCGTGGTCGAAGGACTTTGATGACGATACCAAGCCCGGCCGAGATCCAGGCCATCATGCGATCCGGGGTGCCACTGGCCGGCGAATGGGAGGTGGAAGTGCTGGCGGCCGAGGGCGGCGTGGCGCTGCTCCGCCTGCCGGCGAAGCCGAACCTGCTGCGGCCCGGCAATACGATCTCCGGTCCGGCCCTCATGGGCCTGGCGGATGTGGCGATGTGGGCCGCGCTGCTCTCGACCACGAACGGTCGGGATGACAGCGTGACCAGCACCATGACGGTGAATTTCCTTCGCCCCGCCGGCAGCGGGCCGGTGCTGGCCCAGGCGCGGATCGTCAAGCGCGGCAAACGCATGCTGTTCGGTGAGATCCTGATCCGCCCCGAAGGCTCGGATGACCTCTCGGTCCATATCACCACCACCTGGGCGGTGATCGCGCCGCAGCGGGGACGATAGCCGCCGGGGCGGCAGCCTGGCCTGCAGCCGGCGAGGCCGGCCGGGCGCGTGGATGGCGTCACGGCCGATGTCCGCAGCCACATTGAAACAGCGCTGGGCAGCCGCAATCTGCCCTGGGCCCGCATCCGGACGCCGCAGCGCCGTCGCGCGCTCCGCGCCAGGCACGTGGCTGAAAAATTGCCAGTAGATTGACTTGGCGCAATGTGAAATCGGCGCGTCACGCGCTATCTCACCATCACGAACTCCCGGGAGGTCCCGCCGTGCTTGCCAAAGACATCATGACCACCAGCCTGCTCACCCTCACGCCCGATCTGTCGGTCGGGACGGCCGCGCGGATGCTGGCCGAGCGTGGCGTCTCCGGCGCTCCGGTGGTGGATGCGCAGGGTTGCCTGCTGGGCATGCTGACCGAGGGTGACCTGATTCGCCGCCTGGCCGCGGTGACGGACAAGCCCCGGTCCTGGTTCCTCAGCCTCTTCGGCTCGGCCCCCGCGCAGGCGGACCACTATGCGCGCAGTCATGGCCGCAAGGTGCGGGACGTGATGACGGCCGAGGTGGAGACCGTGACGGAGGACACGCCGGTCGCCGAGGTCGCCGCACTGCTCGAGCGCCGCGCGATCCGCCGCGTGCCGGTGGTGCACGACGGCAAGCTGCGCGGCATCGTCTCGCGCGCCGACCTGCTGAAGGTGAGCCTTGCCGAACCGATGGGCACGTCCGGCGGCGCGGCCTCCGACCGGGAGATTGCCCAGGCGCTGTCGCAGGCAATGCGGGATCAGCCCTGGATCGACGCCTATTTCATCTTCCCCGAGGTGCGGGACGGCGTGGTTACCATCCATGGCTACTGCCGGTCGGAGGATGTGCAGCGCGGGCTGCGCGTGCTGGCCGAGGGCATCCCCGGGGTGCGCGAGGTCCGCGTCGTCACCGAGCCCACGCCCCTGCCCCTGATCGGCGGCCTCTGACCGAAGGCGGCGGACCGGCGTTCGGAACTGAACGCCGGTCCGCTACGGCCTGAGTCCCGCGACGGGGCGACCACGCCTCGTCCACGCTCTGCCCTGGGCGCAGGCGGAACGGTTCGCACCAGCCGGCGTTGCCGCTGGCATGCGCCGCTTCGCCCTGGCTCTCGCCTGCTGCCTCGCCGCCGCGCCTGCCAGCGCCGCCGTCTTCGACGAGTTCGAGGTTTTCGACGGTCGGGTCTCCGAGCCGGGGCAGCCGGAGCTGAATCTGCATTTCAATCTCGGGCGCCGCGGACGGCTGGAGGAAGGCGGCGCGCCGCGCAACGGCGCGCTCTTCACGACGGAGATCGGCATCGCCACCGCGCCCTGGCACCAGGTGGCGCTCTATCTGCCGGTGGCGCGGGAGTTCTCCGGCGATGCCTTCGGCGGCGGCTTCAAGCTGCGCAACACCATCGTCACGCCGGGCGCGGACACCCGGCCCTTCGCCTTCGGCCTGGATATCGAGTTGCGGCACCAATCCTACCGCTTCACCAGCGCCGATTGGGGAATCACCTTACGGCCGATCATTGATATCCGAACCGGCCCCTGGCAGCTGATCCTGAACCCGGCCGTGGAATTCCCGCTGGGGCGGGAGGGACCGATCTTCGCGCCCGCGCTGCGCGGCGTGCGACAGGTAGCGGAGCGGGCCTGGGTCGGCCTCGAGCATTTCATGGATTTCGGCCGAATCGACGGGCCCGCGAAGTCGGCCGGCCAGGCGCACCAGCTTTTCCTGACGACCGACTTCCGGCTGGGGGAAAAGGTCGGGCTGCATCTTGGGGTCGGGCACGGGCTGACGCATGCCAGCGACCGCTGGGCGGGCAAGGTCATCCTCTACATCGATTTCTGATCGGCCAGCCCCACGATCCGGCACCCGCCCTGGACCATCCGCAGGCTCGCCCTGCAGCCTGCCGACGGTCCAGGGCCTTGCCCGGAAGCGAAGGGCCATACCGTTCCGCAACAACGCTGACGCATCGCTGCGGCCTCAGGCACCGGCGCCGCCTGCGGCGGCTCGGCTGTGCGGCCTCGGCCGCCGATGGTGGCGACCGGTCAGGACCTGCACCGGTCGGTATCATGCCTCCGGGCGTCTCCACTGCGCGGCAGCCCCAGGCGCGGGCCAAACCGGACGATGCTGGCAAGTGCATGGCGACACCGCGCGGATGCCATCCTGCCTCGCCGCCCGGTACCCTGTGTGCAGGGCAGGATGGCGGCTGCGTGCCACACCATTGCCATACTGGTCCCCGCTGATAGGCCGGATGCGAGGAGCCGGGGCCCGCAGCCCTGACTCCACGCCAAGACGAACAGCGTGTCAGAGCCCAAGGGGTTGCCGCCCGGCCGCGCCGGCACGGTCGCCGGAGCCGGCCAGGCCTCCGGGCGCGGGCCGCCGCCGGCTGCGTGATGCATTCAGGGAGATCGCGAAAGCCCTGCCTCAAAAATAGAATACTGTGTATCATTGGCGACATTGCGGCCTGGACGACTGCCGGATCGTCTCCGCACACGAGCCTGAGTTCGGCTCGAGTCACGCCGCGCGCGTTCCGGCACCACGCCGGGCAAAGCACCAGCGCAAGCGATAACCGCTTGCAGGTACACTCCTTCTCAGGTTTCTGCCCGCCATGGCCCAGGCCCAACCAATTCGAGACCTGTCCGCACGACGCGGCTACCACCACGGCAACCTGCGTGAGGCGCTGCTGGAAGCGGCACGCCAACTCGTCGCGGAGCGGGGACCCCAAGGCTTCACGCTGACCGAGGCGGCGCGGCGAGCGGGCGTCTCCCCCTCCGCGCCCTACAGGCACTTCAAGGACCGCGAGGAGGTGCTGGCCGAACTCTGCCGGCGCGGCTTCGCGCTCTTCGGGCAGCGACTGCAGGCCGCGGCCGCCGGCGCGGTCAGCCCGGCGGAGGCGCTGCGCCGCATGGGGCCCGCCTATCTCGCCTTCGCCCGGGAGGAGCCGGGCTACTACGCCGCCATGTTCGCCTTCCAGCCGGTGCAGCCATCGGAGGAGGCCACCGACTCGGCGAAGGACGGCCCCTTCGAAGCGCTGGCCAATGCGGTTGCCGGCCTGCTGCCGAAGGATGAGCGGAATCCGCGAATCGTCGCGCTGCAGGTCTGGGCGCTCTCGCACGGCATGGCCATGCTGGAACGCGCCGGCATGCCGCAGCCCGGCAGCGGTGCGCCCCCCGCCGAGGCGGTGCTGGATAGCGGCGTCACCGCCCTTCTGGGCCGGGAGTAGATCTTCGCGGGGTCCGCGGCGACCGGCGCCGACACCCGCGGCGCAAGACGCCCGGCCGCGGGCCATGCCGGCCTGCGGAGGGGTGCCGCCCTGCCCTGTGCGTCAGTCGACACTGGCGCCGGATCGGCGGACGATCGCGGCCCAGCGCGCGATGTCCGCCTCATGCACCCGCCGGAAGCCCTCCGGCGTGGTGTCGGCGGGCGGGGTGATGCCCTGGCTGTCCACCAGCCAGGCGCGGAACTCGGGCGTCGCCAGGATCTTCGCCACCTCGGCATTCATCCGCTGGCGGATGGCGTCCGGCAGGCCGGGCGGGCCGAACAGCCCGTACCAGGTGCTGCTCTCGAAGCCTGGCAGGCCGCAGGCCTCCGCCGCCACCGGAACGCCCGGCAGCGCCGCGACGGGCTGGCCCACCGTGACGCCGAGTGCCTTCACCTGGCCCTGCTGCACCGGCCCGATCGAGGGCCCAGTCTGGTTGAAGAAGAGATCGACATCGCCCGAGAGCAGCGCCTGCATCGCACCCGGCTGGCCGCGATAGGGCACATGCACCAGTTCGAGCCCGGCCGCCGCGGCGAATTGCGCGCCGGCCAGGTGGGTAGAGGCGCCATTGCCGGTCGAGGCATAATTGAGGGCGCCAGGCCGCGCCTTCGCCACCGCGATCAGTTCGGCGCAGCTTCGGTACTGCGGCCGCTTCTCCGGGTTGACCAGCAGCACGTTCGGCACGTCGCCGAGCAGCGCGATATGCGTCACGTCCCGCAGCGGGTCGAAGGGCAGGCTGCGGTACAGCGTGGCATTGATCGCATGCGTGCCCGCGGTGCCGAGCAGGAAGGTGTAGCCGTCCGGCCGCGCCTTCGCGACCGCATCGCTGGCGATGTTGCCCCCGGCGCCGCTGCGGTTGTCGACAACCACCGGCTGGCCGAGGGCGCGCGTCAGCGGCTCGGCAAGCTTGCGGGCATAGATGTCGACGCCCGAGCCGTTCGGGAAGCCGCCGAGGATGGTGATCGGCCGACCTGGCCAGGCTTCCTGTGCCATGGCCGGCACGGCCAGAAGCGAGGCCAGCAGCAATGTCGCGCGTCGGAGCATTCGGGCTCTCCTTCCCGTTTCGCATGGCAGCCTAGCCGGCCAGAGCGGATCGGCCTTCAGAAATGAACGCCGATCCGCTGTAGTTCAGGAATTGCAGAGCAGATTCCCGCCGCCGGGCGTTCACGCCCGTCCGCGATCCGCTCTAGGCTCGCGGGATGAACCTGCAGGACTCTCGGCCGTCGCGCATCGCCCGCGGCGGCAAGGCCATTTACGGCGCGCCCCTGGGCATCCTGATGCTGGAAGCACGCTTCCCCCGCATTCCCGGCGATATGGGCAATGCCGGCACCTGGCCTTTCCCGGTGCTCTACCGCGTGGTGCGCGGCGCCAGCCCGGAGCGGGTGGTACTGCAGGGCGCCCGCGGCCTGCTGCCGGATTTCATCGCCGCGGCGCAGGACCTCGTCGCCCTAGTCTTACTGTGTCACTTGCTTCTTGGCCGTATACGCTGTTTCTGCAGGCAGCAGGGGCAGCGCGGGAGGAGGTGGACAAGGCCGACGGTGAGGCGGCGGCGAATGCTGGCGATTGAGTGCGGCACGTGGCGCTCAGGCCGGACCGGCACCGCGCGGCTGGAAGCCTTTGGATAGCGCAGGTGTCTTGAGCCGCCGCGCGGTGAAGCGGGATTGAGGGGGGAAAAGGCAGCGCTCGGCCACGAGGAAGCCGTAGG
>NZ_JAJAQI010000048.1 GCF_020523605.1 Roseicella aerolata
AGGCCTGCCCACGACGCCACGCCATCGAAGCCTCCAGCCCAAGCTGGACACCTACGAATCACACCACCTCGCGCCGCAGCCAATCACAAGCCGATTCCAGCCAGGGCTACTCGGGTCTAGAACGGATTGCGTTCACCTGAACGCCCATCCGCTGTAGAGCGTTGTCCGTGGAGCAGATTCACGCTGCGGGGCGTTCACGCCCCTCCGCGGTCTGCTCGAGCCGGAGTTTGCTCTACGCCGCTTCCAGCTTCTCCTGCAGCTCCAGCCACTCCGTCTCCAGCGCCTCGACCTCCTTCGCGATTGCCGCGCGCCGGGCTGTCGCGCGGGTGATGAGCTCCGCATTGTTGTTGGCGTAGAGCCGCGGATCGGTCAGCGCGGTGTCGATCGTGCCGGCCTCCGCCTGCAGCCTGGCGAGCTGCGCCTCGACTTTCTTCAGCCTCTCGCGCAACGGCGCCAGCGCCGTGCGTGCCTCGGCCCGCTCGCGCCGCTCGTCGCGGCGTGTCGGCGCGGCCTCGGCCTTCGCCGCGGGGCGGGCGCGCTCGGCCAGCAGGGCGCGGTACTCGTCGAGGTCGCCATCGAAGGCGCGCGCCGTGCCGTCCGCCACCAGCCAGAGCCGGTCGGCCACCAACTCCACCAGATGCGGATCGTGGGTGATGAGCACCACGGCGCCGCCGAATTCGGCCAGCGCCTTCACCAGCGCCTCGCGCGCATCGATGTCGAGGTGGTTGGTCGGCTCGTCGAGGATCAGCAGGTGCGGCGCCTCCCGCGTGCAGAGCGCCAGCAGCAGCCGCGCCTTCTCGCCGCCGGAGCAGGAGGAGATCAGCGTTTCCGCCCGCTCCGCATCCAGCCCGAAGCGGGCGAGCTGGCTGCGGCACTGGGTCTCCGTCGCGCGCGGCAGCGCCGCCTGCATGTGGGAGAGGGGGGTGCCGCGCGGGTCCAGCTCCTCCGCCTGGTGCTGGGCGAAATAGCCGACCTTCAGCTTCGGCGCGCGGTGCATGTCGCCTGCCAGCAGGTCGAGCCGGCCGGCCAGCACCTTCGCCAGGGTGGACTTGCCGTTGCCATTGGCGCCGAGCAGCGCGATTCGGTCTTCCTGGTCCAGCCGCAGGTTCAGCCCCTGCAGCACCGGCCTGCCGTCATAGCCGGCGCTGCCGCGGCTGATGGAGAGTACCGGCGGGGGCAGGGCGGTCGGCTCGGGGAAGGCGAAGCGCGTCACCGTATCCTCGACCACCGCCTCGATCGGCGGCATGCGCTCCAGCGCCTTCAGGCGGGACTGCGCCTGGCGGGCCTTGGTGGCCTTGGCGCGGAAGCGATCCACGAAAGCCTGGATGCGGGCGCGCTCGGCGGTCAGCTTCTCATTCTGCGCCTGCTGCTGCGCCTGGCGTTCCGACCGGACGCGGACGAAATTCTCGAAGCCGCCGGGGTAGAGGGTGATCTTCGCGCGGTCGAGATGGGCGATGGCATCGACGCAGCGGTCCAGCAGCCCGCGATCGTGCGAGACCACGATGGCGGCACCAGGAAAACGCTGCAGCCAGCCTTCCAGCCACATCGTGGCCTCGAGGTCGAGATGGTTGGTCGGCTCGTCCAGCAGCAGCAGGTCGGGCTCCAGGAACAGCGCGCGGGCGAGGGCCACGCGCATCCGCCAGCCGCCGGAGAACTCCGCGATTGGCCGGGCCTGCGCCGTGGCGTCGAAGCCGAGGCCGGCCAGGATGGTGGCGGCGCGGGCCGGGGCGCTGTCCGCCCCGATGGCGATCAGCCGCTCATGGATCTCGGCCAGGCGGTGGGCGTCCGGGTGGGCCTCGAGTTCCTGGAGGAGCGCCGCGCGCTCGGTGTCGGCGGCCAGCACCGTCTCCAGCAGGCTGGCCGGGCCGCCCGGCGCTTCCTGCGCAACATGGCCGAGCCGGGCGCGGGCGGCGAGGCGGATCTCGCCGCCATCCGGGTGCAGGTCGCCCACGATGGCCTTCAGCAGGGTGGACTTGCCGGCGCCGTTGCGCCCGACCAGGCCGACCTTGCGGCCGGGGTCCACGATCAGGTCGGCGCCCTCCAGCAGGGCGCGGCCGGCGATGCGCAGCGTGAGGTCGCGGATGGAGAGGGCGGTCATGGCCGGCCTCTCCTAGAGCAGATCGCGGGCGGGCGGAAACGGCCGGGAGCGTGAATCTGCGCGTCAGGCCCGGTCCGGGCGGATCATGGGCATCCGGCACCGCCCGGATGCGCGACGCCAGCCGTCAGGCCCCGGCAGGCCAGGGATGAAGGGGGAGCCCCGGTGCCGCAGGCCGTTTCCGCGGCCCGGCTGCCTGGCGCGGCGCCTCAACTCGGCTGCTTCTCCGGATCGGCCTCCTCCGGACCGGGTTTCTCCTTCGGCCCGGCCGGCTCGCCGGTCCATTCATCCTCGATCAGGCCCTGCTGGCCGCTGACCAGGTCGACATCGGCCTGGCTCGGGGGGCGGGGGATGTAGCCCTGCCGGGGCGGGGGGTCCTCGCGGCGCTTGTCATCGGTCATGCCATGCCAACGCGCAGGGGGGGCGCCGGGTTGGGCTTGCATCCGCGGGGATCCCCGCCTATCCGGCGCGCGACTCCTCCCAACGCCAAAGGAACGCCCCATGGCCGTCGAGCGCACCCTCTCCATCCTCAAGCCGGACGCCACCCGCCGGAACCTGACCGGCAAGATCAACGCGAAGTTCGAGGAGGCGGGGCTCCGCATCGTCGCGCAGAAGCGCCTGCACCTGTCCGAGGCCCAGGCCGGCGCCTTCTATGCCGTGCACAAGGAGCGGCCCTTCTACAAGGACCTCGTCTCCTTCATGACCTCCGGCCCGGTGGTGGTGCAGGTGCTCGAGGGCGAGAACGCGGTGGCGAAGAACCGTGAGATCATGGGCGCCACCAACCCGGCCAATGCCGCCCCGGGCACCATCCGCAAGGAATTCGCCGAGAGCATCGAGGCGAACAGCGTGCACGGCTCGGACAGCGCCGAGAACGCCGCCATCGAGATCGCCTTCTTCTTCTCGGGCATCGAGATCGTCGGCTGAGGTCCCAGGCCGCGGGCCAGGCCGGCCCGCGCGCCACATCGTTTCGCACATCCGCGAGACAGCACCGCGCCTCCGTGCCCCGGCACGGAGGCGCTTCGCGTTCCGTGGCCCCCTTGATCAAAGGCGCCGCGCGCGGCAGGCTGGCCGAAACGGGGGAAATGCCGGTCCCAGCACAAGCCTGGAGACCGCATGCCCCTGTTCACCCGCCGCAGCCTGCTGGGCGCGGCTGCCAGCCTTCCCCTCGCCACCCCGGCGCTCGCCGCCTATCCGGACCGGCCGCTCCGCATCATCTCCGGCTTCGCCCCGGGTGGGCTGAACGACATCGTCAGCCGGGCCATGGCCCAGGCGCTGACCCCCGTGCTCGGCCAGCCCGTGGTGGTCGAGAACCGGGCGGGGGCCGGGGGCGGCGTCGGCGCCACCGCTGCGGCGCGCTCCGCCCCGGACGGCTACACGCTCTGGATGGGGATCGTCGATACCCAGGCGATCAACCCGTCCTCCTACCGGAACCTGCAATACGACCCGGAGCGGGACTTCGCCCCGATCAGCTTGGTCGCGCATTTCCCCTTCGGCGTGGTGGTCGGCCCCTCCCAGCCGCAGATCCGGGACTTCGAGGCGATGATCGCCGCCGCCAGGGCCGCGCCGGGCAAGCTCACCTTCGCCTCCTGGGGTGTCGCCAGCACCTCCCACCTCGCGATGGAGCGCATCCTGCGCGGCCGGGGCGTGGAGATGCTGCATGTCCCCTTCACCAGCCAGGCACCGGCGATGCAGGCCATCATGTCCGGGCAGATCGACTGCATGGCCATGCCAGCCGGCGGGGCGGAGACGCTGACGCGGGATGGCAGGACGCGCTGCGTCGCCGTCATCGCCCAGCGGCCGCTGGACATCCTGCCGGGCGCGCCGCCGGTCGCCAGCTTCGGCGTGGACCTGACCTCGGGGCTGTGGAAGGCGATCTACGCGCCGGCGAAGACCCCGCCCGCGGTGCTGGAGCGGATCAACGCGGCGGTGCGGGAGGCGATGAAGGCGCCCTCCTTCATCGAGGTGGTGCGCCAGCAGGGCGCGGTGCCGGAGCCCTCGACGCCGGAGGAACTGGCGGCGCTCGGCCGGCGGGAGAGGCAGGCCTGGGGCGCCGTGGTGCAGGCGACCGGGGCGATGGTGAACTGACGGAACGGGCGGGGGTGCGCCGCGCAGCGCGACCCTGCCCGGCACACCATGCCCACCCGCGGACCGGCTTCGGGCATGAGGGCGATTCGGCGCAGGCGGTCGCGCAGGGGGCACCGCTTGCGGGAAGGGCCTTCCTCTCCGCAGGCGGTCTCCGATCGGACCCGCAGGAGCCTGCCGGCGATCGGCCGCGCCGGACGGTCCGACGCGCGTCGGGCCATCCGGCCTGTTCGTTTGGATGATCCTGTTGCGCCGCCCGAGTGGGGCCACTCGGCCGTCTGTTGCTCAGGCGGCCGGCCCGGTCAGGCGACGAAGAGCAGCAGCGCCAGCAGCACGATGACGCTGATGGCGACACCCCAGGTCACGAACTGGGTGAAGCCCTCCCAACCGCGCTGCCGGTCGGCGAGGATGTCCTTCGCATCAGTCGCCGCGAAATCGTAGCTTTCCTTCTCGGCCACAGCCGCACCCCTCATCCGATCCGGTCTCCGGGTTTAGGAAGCGCGGACGGTTCCGGCAAGGGGTTGACCAGCGCGCCCGCGGCCGCCGGCGTGCCCTCGACCACCGCCTGCCCGGCCTCGAGCCGGACCTTGCCGGCCGCCAGCCAGGCGAGGGCGGCCGGGTAGATCCGGTGCTCCTGCTCCAGCACCCGCGCCGCCAGCGCCGCCGGCGTGTCGCCCGGCAGCACGGGCACCGCGGCCTGGATCAGGACCGGCCCCTCATCCACCCCGGCGCTGACCAGGTGCACGGTGCAGCCATGCAGCCGGACGCCGGCGGCGATCGCCCGCTCATGCGTGTCGAGCCCCGGAAAGGCGGGCAGCAGGGAGGGGTGGATGTTCACCAGCCGCCCCTCCCAGCGCGCGACGAAGCCCGGCGTCAGCACGCGCATGAAGCCGGCAAGCGCGATCAGCTCGATCCGGTGCTCCGCCAGCACCCGCTCCATCGCCGCCTCGAAGCCCGCCCGGTCGCCGCGGAAGCCGCGGCTCTCGACCACCGCGGTCGGCACGCCCGCCTCGGCCGCGCGGGCCAGCCCGCCGGCATCGGCGCGGTTGGACAGCACCAGCGCGATCTCGGCCGGGTAGGCCGGGTCGCGCGCCGCCGCCAGCAGCGCCGCCATGTTGGAGCCGCGGCCGGAGATCAGGATGGCCGTGCGGGTCCGCGCCATCAGCGCGGCCAGCCCGCCGGCAGGTTGTCGATGCGCAGGCCCGCCGGGCCGGAAGCGGCCTCCAGCCGGCCGATGCGGAAGACCTGCTCGCCCGCCGCCGCAAGCTGCGCCGCGGCCTGCTCCGCCGCCTCGGCCGCGACCACCACGACCATGCCGATGCCGCAGTTGAACACCCGCAGCATCTCATCCGCCGTGACATTGCCGGCCTGCGCCAGCCAGCCGAAGACCGGCGGCACCGGCCAGGCGGCGGCATCCACCACGGCGGAGACGCCCTCCGGCAGCACCCGCGGCAGGTTGCCGGGCAGGCCGCCGCCGGTGATGTGCGCCGCCGCCTTCAGCAGCCCGGCGCGGTGCAGCGCCAGCAGCGGCTTCACATAGATCCGGGTCGGCGCCAGCAGCGCCTCGCCGAGGCTCTGCCCGGCGGCGAAGGGCGCCGGATCGGCCAGCGTCAGCCCCGCCGCCGCGACCACCCGCCGCACCAGGGAGAAGCCGTTGGAATGCACGCCGGCCGAGCCGAGGCCGAGCAGCACATCGCCGGGCCCGACATCCTTCGGCAGCAGCGCGCCACGCTCGGCGGCGCCGACCGAGAAGCCGGCGAGGTCGTAATCCTCGGCGGCGTACATCCCGGGCATCTCGGCGGTCTCGCCGCCGACCAGGGCGCAGCCGGCCTGCCGGCAGCCCTCGGCGATGCCGGAGATCACGGCCCTGGCCTGATCCAGCTTCAGCTTCCCGGTGGCGAAGTAGTCGAGGAAGAACAGCGGCTCCGCGCCCTGCACCACCAGGTCGTTCACGCACATGGCGACGAGGTCGATGCCGACCGTGGCATGCTGCCCGGCATCGATCGCGACCCGCAGCTTGGTGCCGACGCCGTCGGTCGAGGAGACGAGGACGGGATCCTGCAGCCCGGCCGCCTTCAGGTCGAAGAGCGCGCCGAAGCCGCCCAGGCCGCCCATGGTGCCGGCGCGGCTGGTGGACTTCGCCAGCGGCTTGATGGCCTCGACCAGCGCGTCACCGGCCTCGATGTCCACGCCGGCCTCGCGGTAGGTCAGGCTCCCCGGCGGCACGGTCTTGGACGCGATCTCGGGCGTGATCTTGGGGGAACTGGTCAGGGCGGCCTCCGATCGGCTAAGGGGGTTGCGGCGGCGTCACGGCCGTGGTCGCCGCGCCCTACGCGCGCCGCGCGCCCGAGTCCAGAGATGCCATGCCGGGGCCGGCATTGCCGCGCGCCGCCAGCTTGGCCGCGCGGGGCGGTAACGGTCCAGTGCAACCTCCGCGGTATGCTGCCGGCGCCGCCGGGGTGTCCCGCGGGCAGCGCAGCGTGGCCGGCACGACCCGGCCGGAGCAGGAGGGGCCGATGGCGGGATTCCTGAGGGGCTTGGCGCAGCGCCCGGCCATGCTGGCCGCCGCGGCCGGCCTCGCCTGGGTGCTGGCCCTGCCGGCGGCGGCGCAACTCCTCCCGCCGCCCGCCGCGCCGGCCGCGGTGGCGGAGGCGCCGGCGCTCAACCTCACCCAGCGCGGCGTCCCGGCCGAGGCGACCGCCGAGAACGGCGTCCTTGCGCGTGAGCGGGCGCTCGCCGCCGGCCGCCGCGCCGCCTTCCAGCAGATGGCCGCGGAGGCGGGGATCACCGCCCCGAACCTGTCGGATTCGCAGATCGAGGACATGGTGAGCTCGATCGTCATCGAGCAGGAGCGCACCTCGCCCACCCGCTACAGCGGCCGCATCACGGTGAATTTCAACGCCGGCCGGGTGCGCTCGGCGCTCGGCGGCCGGGTGCCCGGCCTGCCGCCGGTGGCCGGCGCGCCCGGCGCGCCCGGCACGCCTTCGGCGCCTGGCGCGGGCGGCCCGGCCTCGAATTGGGTGGAGGCCGTCGCCACCTACCGCAGCATGGGTGAATGGCTTGAGCTGATGCGGCGCCTGAAGGGCGCGGGGCCCGTCGCCTCGGTCGATATCCGGGCGATCGCGGTGGATGCGGCGCGGCTGCGGCTGGGGCTGCGGGCGCCGACCGAGATCGCGGCCGGGGACCTCGCCGGGCTTGGCGTCGCGCTGGTGCCGGCGGCCGGGATGCGGCCAGGGGAATCCTGGCGCCTGGGCCTTGCCGGGACCTTCTGACCCGCGCCGGGAGGGCGAGGGGACCGAGGCCGCGCCGCCCGCCGTCCTGCTCACCCTGCCCAACCTGATCACGCTGGCGCGGATCTGCGCCGTGCCGGCGACCATCTGGCTCATCCTGCAGCACCGCCTGGACTGGGCCTTCCTGGTCTTCGTCGGCGCCGGCATCTCGGACGGCGTGGATGGCTGGCTGGCGCGGGTGCTGAACGCCCGCAGCGCGCTCGGCGCCATGCTCGACCCGGTGGCGGACAAGGCGCTGCTCGTCTCGGTCTATGTGGCGCTGGCCGCCATCGGCGTGCTGCCGGACTGGCTGGCGATCCTGGTGGTGTTCCGGGACATGGTGATCGTGGGCGGCGTTCTGGTCTTCTGGGTGCTCGGCCAGCCGCAGACGATCAGGCCGCTCTTCGTCTCCAAGCTGAACACCGTGCTGCAGATCGGCCTCGCCGCGCTCGCCCTGCTGCTGGCGGGCTTCGGCCTCTCGGCGCATGGGCTGCTGACCGCGATGATCTGGGCGGTGGCGGCGACGACGCTCGGCTCGGGCGCCGCCTATGTCGCCGCCACGCTGCGCCGCCCGCGCGCGGGGGCTGGCGGGCCGTGAAGCTGCTGCCGCCCGAGCGGGTGCCGGCCCGCCCGTCCACCGCGGAGCCGCCGGCCTCCCGGCCGCGCGCCGAGCCGCCGGGCCCGGCCCTGCCGGCACGGCCGAACGGCCAGGCGCGCGTCGCCACGCGCGGGCAGCGCATCGCGCTCTTCGCCGGGCTGGTGGCGGCGCTGCTGCTCGGGCTCTGGATCTTCTCGCCGATCCTGACGCCCTTCGTGCTGGCGGCGGTGATCGCCTATTTCCTCGACCCGGTGGCGACGCGGCTGACCCGCATCGGCGTGCCGCGCGGCCTCGCCGCCCTGCTGCTGATCTTCGCCCTGGTCGCCTTCGCCCTGCTGGTCCTGCTGCTGCTCTACCCGCTGCTGATCGCGCAGGTCGGCATCCTGCTGCAGCGCCTGCCGAGCTACGTCCTCGGCGTCAGCCAGGCGGTGCGGGATGCGATGACGGCCCTGGCGGAGCGGCTGGGGCCGGAGATCTTCGACAACCGCCTGCAGGACCTCGCGGTCGGCCAGGCGGGGGCGATCATCTCCTATCTCGGCACCTCCGCCGCCCGGCTGATCGGCGGCGGCGTCGCGCTGTTCAACGTCTTCACCTATGTCACCGTCACGCCGGTGGTCGGCTTCTACCTGCTGCGCGACTGGCCGCGCATGCTGGTCCGCATCGATGCTTGGCTGCCGCGTCGCTCCGCCGCCACGCTCCGCCAGCTTGCGCGGGATACCGACCGGGTGCTCTCGGCCTGGCTGCGCGGCCAGCTCCTCTGCTGCGCGCTGCTCGCCATCTACTACGCCGCGGCGCTCTCGGCCCTGCAGCTGGAGCTTGGCCTGACCGTCGGGCTGATGGCCGGCATCCTTTCCTTCATCCCCTATATCGGCTCCATCACCGGGCTGATCGCGGCGCTCGCCCTGGCCCTGGCGCAGTTCGGCACCTGGAATTGGGTGCTGGCCGTGCTGGCCGTCTTCGTCACCGGGCAGGTGGTGGAGGGCTACATCATCTACCCGCGCCTGCTCGGGGACCGGGTGGAGCTGCACGCCGTCTGGGTGATCTTCGCGCTCTTCGCCGGCGGCGTCGCCTTCGGCTTCCTCGGCGTGCTGCTGGCCGTGCCACTGGCCGCCGTCATCGGTGTGATCGCGCGCTACTGGCTGCGCCGCTACCTGGAAAGCCCGCTCTACCTCGACCCGCCGCGCACGGGGCTCTGATGGCCATGGCCGCGGCATCCTCCGGCCGGCAGCTCGCCCTGCCGCTGCCCATCGCCGCCTCCTTCGACCTCGCGGAGCTGCTGGAGGATGCCAGCAATGCCGCGGCGCTCGCCTGGCTGCGCCGGCCGGATTCCTGGCCGGGCGGGCGGCTCGCGCTCTTCGGCCAGGCGGCGACCGGCAAGACGCACATGCTGCGTGGCTTCGCCGCCGCGCGCGGCTGGCCGGTGCTGGACGGGCTCTCGGTGCGCGGCTGGCCGGCGGTGCCGCCGGGCGAGGGACTCGCGCTCGACGATGCCGATTGCGCGCCGGAGGAGGTGGCGCTGCTGCACCTGCTGAATCTCTGCGCCGAGCGCGGCCAGAAGCTGCTGCTCGCGGGGCGGGAGGCGCCGGCGCGCTGGGCGGTGACGCTGCCCGACCTGCGCAGCCGGCTGCGCGCCATGACGGCGGTGGCGGTGCTGCCGCCCGGCGATGCGCTGCTGGCCGCGCTGCTGCGCCGGCATTTCCTGCTCCGCCAGCTCCGGGTGGAGCGCGGCGTGCAGGACTGGCTGCTGGCGCGCCTGCCGCGGGAGGCGGCGGCGATCGCCGAGGCAGCCGCGCGGCTCGACCGTGCGGCGCTGGCCGCCGGCGGGCGGGTGACCCGGGCGCTGGCGCGGGAGGCGCTGGCGGAGCTGCCCGGCTTCGGCCCAGGGGGAGAGGATGGGGCGGAGGATGGCGCCGAGGATGACGATTCGATGGCGCTTCGAGAAGCCGACTGCCCGGAAGGCCCGACCCTGCTGTAGGCTCGGCGCATGTCGCTCGCCCAGATCCTGCCGCCGGCCGAGCCCGCGGCCGTCCCCGCCATCGCGCTCGACGATCCGGCGCGCTTCATCAACCGCGAGCTTTCCTGGCTCGACTTCAACACGCGGGTGCTGGAGGAGGCGGCCAATCCCAAGCACCCGCTGCTGGAGCGGCTGCGCTTCGTCGCCATCTCGGCCTCCAACCTCGACGAATTCTATTCCGTCCGTGTCGCCGGCCTGATCGGGCAGGAACGCGCGGGCATCGCCACCCTGTCGCCCGATGGCCGCACGCCCTCCCAGCAGCTCGCCGCGATCCATGCCCGCGCCAAGGACCTGATCGAGGGCCAGCAGCGCGAATGGCGCGGGCTCTGCGCCCAGCTCGCGGAGGCGGGCCTGGCGCTGACCGGCGCGGAGGCGCTGAGCGGCGCCGATCGCGACTGGCTGGGGAACTGGTTCATGGACCGGGTCTTCCCGGTGCTCACGCCGCTCGCGGTCGATCCGGCGCATCCCTTCCCCTTCATCACCAACCTTTCGCTCTGCATGGTGCTGAAGCTGGTGCGGGAGGAGGATGGCGGCACCATGCGGGCGCTGCTGCCCCTGCCGCCGCAGATCGAGCGCTTCATCCGCCTGCCCGCCGCCGAGGGCAGCAGCGCGATCCGCTTCGTGCAGCTCGAGGATGTCATCACCCTCTCGCTCGGGCGGCTCTTCCCCGGCTTCATCCCGGCCGAGCAGGGGCTGTTCCGGCTGATCCGCGACACCGACGTGGAGTTCGAGGAGGAGGCCGAGGACCTGGTGCGGTCCTACGAGACGGCGCTGAAGCGCCGCCGCCGCGGCCGGCCGATCCACCTGACGGTGACCGCCGCCACGCCCTCCGACATGGTGGATTTCGTGGCGGAGGAGCTGGATGCGGACCGCAACGGCGTCGTCGTGGTGGACGGGCTGCTCGGCATCGCCGACCTCAAGCAGCTCATCATCGACGACCGGCCGGACCTGCTCTTCACCCCCTACACGCCGCGCTTCCCCGAGCGGATCCTGGATTTCGGCGGCGACTGCTTCGCCGCCATCCGCGCCAAGGACATCGTCGTCCACCACCCCTATGAGAGCTTCGACGTGGTGGTGCAGTTCCTGCGCCAGGCGGCGCGCGACCCGAATGTCGTCGCCATCAAGCAGACGCTCTATCGCACCAGCCGCGAGAGCCCGATCGCCCGCGCCCTGATCGAGGCGGCCGAGGCGGGCAAGAGCGTGACCGGCGTGGTCGAGATCAAGGCGCGCTTCGACGAGGAACGCAACATCGCCCTGGCGCGGGAGCTGGAGGCGGCCGGCGTGCAGGTGGTCTTCGGCTTCGTCGATCTGAAGACCCATGCCAAGGTCTCGCTGGTGGTGCGCAAGGAAGGCAGCGGGCTGCGTTCCTACGCGCATTTCGGCACGGGCAACTACCACCCCGTCACCGCGCGCATCTACACCGACCTGTCCTTCTTCACCGCCGACCCGGCGCTGACGCGCGATGCCAGCAAGCTGTTCAACTACATGACCGGCTATGCGAGGCCGGAGACGATGGACTCGCTAGCCTTCTCCCCGCTCACCATCCGCCCGACGCTGCTCGGCCTGATCGAGCAGGAGATCCGCTTCGCGCAGGAAGGCAAGCCGGCCGGCATCTGGCTGAAGATGAACAGCCTGGTCGATGCCCAGCTGATCGACGCGCTCTACCGGGCCAGCCGGGCCGGGGTGAAGGTGGATTGCGTGGTGCGCGGCATCTGCTGCCTGCGGCCGGGCGTGCCCGGCCTCTCCGACCATATTCGCGTCAAGTCGATCGTCGGGCGGTTCCTGGAACACTCCAGGATCATCGCTTTCGGCAACGGCCACCGCCTCCCCTCCCGCCGCGCGCGGGTGTACATGTCCTCCGCCGACTGGATGGCGCGGAACATGGACTGGCGCGTGGAGACCCTGGTGCCGGTGGAGAATCCCACCGTGCATGCCCAGATCCTCGACCAGATCATGGTGGTGAACCTGAAGGACACCGCCCAGAGCTGGGAATTGCAGCCGGGCGGGGACTGGAAAAGGATCGCTCCCGGTGCGCAACCCGTGTCGGCCCATGAGTATTTCATGACGAACCCCTCCCTCTCAGGCCGGGGCAGCGCGTTGCGGCGGTCGGCCCAGGGGACGTCGCAGGCCGCGCGCCGCTCCAGGCCGGACCGGGTCGCACAGGACTGAGGCGCTTGGACACACCCGTACGTCTTTGGCAGGGCGGCCCGGCCGCGGCCGCCAGCCCCGCCCGCAGCGGGATCGTCGATCTCGGCTCCAACTCCGTGCGCCTGGTGGTGTTCGAGGGGCTGGGGCGGAACCCGCAGGCGATCTTCAACGAGAAGGCCGTGCTCGGCCTGGGGCGCGGGCTGCAGGCCAGCGGCCGGCTGAACGAGGAGGCGATCGGCGCGGCGCTGACCGTCCTCTCCCGCTACCATGCCGTGGCGCGCGCCATGCGGGCGGACCCGCTGGAGGTGCTGGCGACCGCCGCGGTGCGGGATGCCAGCAACGGCCCGGCCTTCGTCGCGGCGCTGGAGGCGCGGATGCCGGACGTGCCGATCCGCATCCTGACCGGGGAGCGGGAGGCGGAGCTCTCCGCCGCCGGCGTGCTGCTCGGCTTCCCGCGGGCGGATGGCATCCTGGGCGATCTCGGCGGCGGCAGCCTGGAACTGGTGCGGCTGGAGCGCGGGCGGCCCAGCCGGGCCGTCTCCCTCCCGCTCGGCGTCATCCGGCTGGCGGAGCGGGCGGGCGGTGACGTGGTGCGGGCGCGGGCGACCTGCGAGCAGGAGCTGGGCCGGGTCCCCTGGCTCGCCGAGGGCAGCGGGCGCGACCTCTATCTGGTCGGCGGCGCCTGGCGGGCGCTGGCGCGGATGCACATCGCGCAGACCGGCTACCCGCTGGCGATCGTCCATCACTACGTGCTGCGGCGGGAGGAGGCGCGCGACCTCGCCGGCGTCGTCATGGCGGCCTCCCGCCGGGTGCTGGAGCGGATGCCGGGCGCGCCGCAGAAGCGGCTGGGCGACCTGCCCTTCGCCGCCGTCGCGCTGCGCCGGCTGCTGCGGGCGACCGGCGCCGGGCGGGTGGTCTTCTCCGCCAACGGGCTGCGGGAAGGCTGGTATGCCGGCCTGCTGCCGGAGGCGGTGCGGGAGAGCGACCCGCTGCTGGCCGCGGCGCATGAGCTGGCGCTGCGCTGGGGCCGCGACCCCGGCCTGCCGCCGGCGCTGCTGGCCTGGACGGACCCGGTCTTCGCCGAGCAGGACGGCCCCGCCCGGGCGCTGCGGGAAGCGGCCTGCTGGCTGTCGGATATCGGCAGCCACGACCACCCGGAATACCGCGCCGAGCAGGCCTTCCTGCGCATCCTGCGCCAGCATGGCGTCGGCCTCGACCACCATGCCCGCGCCTTCCTCGCCCTGGTGGCGGCGCTGCGCTACGAGGCCGAGCCGAACGCGCCCTATCTGGCGCCCACCAGGGCCCTGCTGGATGTGCCGACCATCCGCCGGGCGGAGGCGCTGGGGGCGGCGCTGCGGCTGGCCTACACCCTCTGCGGCGGCACCCCCGACCTGCTGGCCGGCACCTTCCTCGCCCGCCAGGGCGGCCGGTTGGTGCTGCGGCTCGCCAGCGGCACCGGCGTCTTCGCGGGGGAGAGCGTGCAGCGCCGGGTGGAGGCGCTGGGCGCGGCGCTCGGGCTGGAGGCGATGGTGGAGTGCGAGGGGGGGTGAGCGGGAGGCCGGCCCCTGCCGGCCCGCCGCCTCAGCCCGCCTTGATCAGCTTCACCCGCCGGCCATCGACGCCGAGCGCCAGCCGCCCGGATTTCAGCGCCAGCGCCGCCTCCCCGAAGACCTCCCGCCGCCAGCCATGCAGGGCGGGGAGGTCCGGGCTGGACTCGGTCGCCAGCCGGTCGAGGTCGTCGCTGCTGGCGAGCAGCTTGGGCGCGACATGGTGCTCCTCGCTCTTGGCGGCCAGCAGCACCTTCAGCAGCGCGACCAGCGCGGGGGAGGGGGAGGCGCCGCCGCGCTCCTTCGGCGGCTCCGGCAGGGCGCTGTCGGGCTGCGTCCTGGCCTCCTTGATCGCGGCCAGCAGCCCGGCGCCGCTGCGGCCCTTGGCGAAGCCTTCCGAGATGCCGCGCGCCCGCGCCAGGTCGGCCGGGGTCTCCGGCATGGTGGCGGCCAGCTCCAGCAGGGTCTCGTCCTTCACCAGGCGCTGGCGGGGGATGTTGATGCGCTGCGCCTCCCGCTCCCGCCAGGCCGCCAGCGCCTTCAGCATGCCGAGGAAGCGGCGGTTGCTGGTGCGGGGCTTCAGGCGCTCCCAGGCATTCTCCGGCTCGGTCCGGTAGGTGGAGGGCTCCTGCAGCGCGGCCATCTCCTCGGCCACCCATTCGAGCCGCCCTTCCCGCTCCAGCCGGTTGCGCAGGCCGGTATAGATCCGGCGGAGATGGGTCACATCCGCCGCGGCATAGGCGATCTGGGAGGCGGAGAGGGGCCGCGCCGACCAGTCGCTGAACCGGTGGGCCTTGTCGATCTGCGCCCCGGCCAGCGACCGGGCGAGGCCGTCATAGCTCACTTGGTCGCCGAAGCCGGCCACCATGGCGGCGACCTGGGTGTCGAAGAGCGGGGTCGGGACGGCATCGAATTTGAGCAGGAAGATCTCGATATCCTGCCTGGCGGCATGGAAGACCTTGGTGACCTTCGGGTCGGCCAGCAGGGCGCCGAGCGGGGCGAGGTCCATCCCCTCGGCCAGGGCGTCCACCACCGCCACCTCATGGTCGCCGGCCAGCTGGACCACGCAGAGCTCGGGCCAATAGGTCCGCTCCCGCATGAATTCGGTATCGACGGTGACGAATTCCTCGCCCCGCAGGCGCTCGCAGAGGGCGGCCAGGTCTTCGGCGGTGGTGACGAGGGCAGGGGTTTCGGCGGGCGGGCGACGGCTCATCCCCCGCTTCTACTGCCGGGGGAGCCGCCGGGAAAGCCGTGCAGGATGCTCCGCGGCTTGACAGGAGGGGGCCCGGGCGCCTCTTACCCGCCACTTCCAGCAAGGCCAGGTCATCGCCCCATGCACGCCTACCGCACCCATACCTGTGGCGCCCTTCGCGCCTCCGACGCCGGCAGCACCGTGCGGCTCTCCGGCTGGGTGCACCGGAAGCGGGACCATGGCGGGCTGCTCTTCCTCGACCTGCGGGACCATCACGGCCTGACCCAGTGCGTGATCGCCCAGGGGGCGGCGGTCTTCGAGGCGGCGGACCGGCTGCGGCCCGAGAGCGTCATCACCGTGACCGGCGAGGTGGTGCCCCGGGAGCCCGGCACCATCAACCCGAAGCTGCCGACCGGCGAGGTCGAGCTGCGGGTGCGCGAGCTGGTCCTGCAATCGGCGGCCGAGGTCCTGCCCTTCCAGGTCGCGGGTGAGCAGGAGGCGCCCGAGGAGATGCGGCTGCGCTACCGCTTCCTCGACCTGCGGCGGGAGCGGCTGCAGCGCAACATGATCCTGCGCGCGCAGATCATCCAGGACATCCGGGAGCGGATGATCGGGGCTGGCTTCAACGAGTTCCAGACGCCGATCCTGACCGTGAGCAGCCCGGAGGGCGCGCGGGACTTCCTGGTGCCGGCCCGCCTGCATCCCGGCAAGTTCTACGCCCTGCCGCAGGCGCCGCAGCAATACAAGCAGCTGACCATGGTGGCGGGCTTCGACCGCTACTTCCAGATCGCCCCCTGCTTCCGCGACGAGGCCGGCCGCGCCGACCGGACGCTGATGTTCTACCAGCTCGATGTCGAGATGAGCTTCGTCACGCAGGAGGACGTCTTCACCACGATGGAGCCGGTGCTCCGCGGCACCTTCGAGCGCTTCGCCGAGGGCCGCCACGTGGATGCCGGCCCCTGGATCCGCATCCCCTATGCCCAGGCGATGCTGGACTACGGGACGGACAAGCCGGACCTGCGCAACCCCCTCGTCATCCGCGACGTCACCGAGCAGTTCGCCGGCTCGGGCTTCGGCCTCTTCGCCAGGATCGCCGCCTCGGGCGGCGTGGTGCGCGCCATCCCGGCCCCGGGCGCCGCGGCCAACCCGCGCTCCTTTTTCGACAAGATGAACGAATGGGCGCGCGAGCAGGGCGCCGGCGGGCTCGGCTACATCACCTTCGACGCGGACGGCGCCAAGGGGCCGATCGCCCGCAATCTGGAGGCCGACCGGGCCGAGGCGATCCGCGCGGCCTGCGGCCTGAAGGCGGGCGATGCGGTCTTCTTCGCCGCGGGCAAGGAGGCCGAGGCGGCGAAGCTCGCCGGCCAGGCGCGACTCAAGCTCGGCCACGATCTCGGCCTCGCCTCCAGGGAAGGCTTCCGCTTCTGCTGGATCACCGACTTCCCGTTCTACGAGTTGAACGAGGAGACGGGCCAGGTGGACTTCAGCCACAACCCCTTCTCCATGCCGCAGGGGGAGATGGAGGCGCTGGAGACCAAGGACCCGCTGACCATCCCGGCCTTCCAGTACGACGTGGTCTGCAATGGCTACGAGATGGCCTCGGGCGCCATCCGCAACCACAAGGCGGAGATCATGGTGAAGGCCTTCGGCATCGCCGGCTACCCGCCCGAGGCGGTGGAGGAGCGCTTCGGCGGCATGCTGAACGCCTTCCGCTACGGCGCCCCGCCCCACGGCGGCATGGCCGCCGGCATCGACCGCATCGTCATGCTGCTGGCGGAGGAGCCGAACCTGCGCGAGGTGAACCTCTTTCCCATGAACCAGCAGGGCGAGGAGCTGATGATGGGATCGCCCTCCGTGGTGGAGGAGGCACGGCTGAAGGAACTGCACATCCGGACCGTGCTGCCGCCAGCCAAGGGCGCCGCCAAGGCCTCCTGAGCCGCAGCGCGGATCGCCGTTCCCGCCCAGAGGCCGATCCGTGGCGGGTCATGGAATGCAGGGCCGCTTCGCGCCTCCGGGCGGGCGGCGGACCGGCCGCGGAACTTTGCTGGACGGAATTCCGCCCCGGGCGTTTGCGCGGGCAGGCGCCTGCCCTAGATGCAGCCGATGGATCGAAAGGCCCCCACCATGCCGCTGCGCCGCCATCTCCTCGCCGTCCTGGCCGCCGCCGGCCTTGCCGGCGCGCTGCCGGTCCCCGCGCGGGCCGCCGAGCCAGGGGCGGAAGCAATGGTCGGCCACCGCGCCGCCTATCGCCTCGCCCTCGACCGGGTGCGGGACAATTCCGATATCGCCCGGGCCGAGGGCGTGATGCTGTACGAGGTGGTGGATGCCTGCGATGGCTGGGCCACCCGCCAGCGCTTCCAGCTCCGCCTGACCGACCGCGATGGCCAGGAGGTGGAGACCACATCGGACTACTCGACCTTCGAGACCAAGGACGGCAAGCGGCTCCGCTTCACCCTGACCCAGACCAGCCAGGGCGCCGTCTCCCAGCGCGTGGGCGGCGAGGCGGAGGTCACGCCCGAGGGCGGCAGGGTGACCTATACCGAGCCGGAGGCGAAGGAAGAGGCGCTGCCCAAGGGCACGCTCCTGCCCATGCTGCACACCATCCGCAGCCTGGCGGCCGCCCGGGGCGGGACGCGCATGCTGCTGGTGCCGCTCTTCGACGGCACCAGCCCGGACGGGGCGCAGGACACCACCACCGTGATCTCCGCCTGGTCGCCGCCGCAGCCGAACAGCCGCTTCTCGGCATTGGCCAGCCTGGGCAGCGCCCGCATGCGCGTGGCGTTCTTCGACCGCGATCCCGGCGGCAGCGGCGGCGGGGCCAGCGCCCCGGATTACGAGGTGGGGCTGCGCTATTTCGAGAATGGCGTCGCCGACGAGCTGAAGATGGATTTCGGCGAGTTCAGCGTGGACGGGACGCTGCAGGAACTGGTGGTCCTGCCGAACCCGTGCTGACCGGGCCCGGGCGCCGGCCCTGATGCAGCGGCCCCGGCTGCGACCGGGGCCCTTCGCGTTTCAGGCGCGCCTGAGGTTCCACAGGAAGGGGTTCGGCCCCTGCAGCACGCCCGAGAGATCCCCACGGAAGGCCGTGCGCAGGCGGAACAGGCCGGTCGGGGCGAAGGGCACGCTCTCCCAGGCCGCTTCCTGCAGCGCCGCCATGGCCGTGGCTTGCGCCGACTCGTCCCCCGCATTGATCCAGGCCTCGACCTGCGCCTCGCTTGCCGCATCGGTCGGCCAGCCGAACCAGGCGCGCTCGCCATGGCCGCGGATGATCGGGCTGACGGCGGGGTTGGCGATGGCGGCGGCAGGGAAATTGGTGTTGTGCAGGCTCCAGCCGCCCTGCGCCGGCGGGGCCTTGTTGGCGCGGCGGGCGATGGTCGTCGCCCAGTCGCTCTCGATGAGGTCGATATTGACCCCGAGGCGGCGCATCAGGTCGGCCGAGACGCGGCCCTGCTGGGTGACGGCCGGGAAGTCGCTGGGATTCACCAGCACGACCGGCTCGCCACGGTAGCCGGCCTCCTGCAGCGCGGCGCGGGCCCGGGCCATCGCCGCCTCGCCCCGCGGGGCCGGCGGGAATTCCTTCACCCCCGGCAGGCCGCAGGGGAAGACCGCATGGCATTCCTGCCAGTCGCCCGGCAGGGCGACGGCCGCCATGTAATCGGACTGCACCAGCACGTCGCGGATCGCCCGCCGCACCCGGACATCGTTGAAGGGGGCGTGCAGGTGGTTGAAGCGCAGGAAGCCGAGGAAGCCGTTCGGGTCATAGACCTGGGTGCGGATGGCCCGGTCGCGGGCCAGTACCGGCACCAGGTCGGGCAGCGGGTATTCGATCCAATCGATCTCGCCGGTCTGCAGCGCCGCCGCCGCCGTGCCGCCATCCGGGATCCAGACCAGTTCCAGCCTCTCGAAATGCACCCGCTTGCCGCCCGAGGCCGCCTCGGCCGGCTCCTCGCGCGGCAGATAGGCCTCGTTCCGGGCATAGGCGGCGCGGCTGCCCTGCACGAACTCCCCGGGCAGGAAGCGCCAGGGGCCGCTGCCGATCATCCCCTCCAGGCCGATCGGGCGGTCGGCGGGCGTCTGCGCGATGCGGGCCGGCATGATGAAGGCGGGGCTGGAGGCGGGCTTGGCCAGCGCGTCCAGCAGCGCCGGGAAGGGACGGTGCAGCCGGATGACCAGCACCCGGTCCTCCGGCGCGCCCCATTCCGCCACGCTGCGCGCCAGCACCTGGCCGAAGCTGTCCCGGACGGCCCAGCGCTGGAGGGAGGCGATGCAGTCCGTGGCGCGAACCGGCTCGCCGTCATGGAAGCGGAGCCCCTCCCGCAGCCGGATGGTCCAGGTCAGCCCATCGGGGGAGACGCTGTGCCCCTCCGCCATCTGCGGCCGGGGCCGGAGCTTCGAGTCGCAGCCATAGAGCGTGTCGAAGACGCAGTAGCCATGCGTCGTCACGATGGTGGTGGGGTTGACGATCGGGTCCAGCACCGCGAGCGCCGCCTGCGGCATGAAGCGCAGGGTGCGGGCCCGGGCCCCATCCCGTCCCCCCTGGGCCAAGGCGGGCCCGGCGAGCGCGGGTGCCAGCGCGGCGGCGGCCAGCAGCGAGCGGCGGTGCATTCTTCCTTCCTCCCCCGTTCATCCTCCGGCTTCGGCGAGGGGGAGGGAGGGCGAGCAAGGACCGCGCCTCGGCAGGGCCGCGATCCGCGCACCTTCCCTACGCCGGTCCGAACCGGGTCAGGTTCCAGGGGTCGCGGGCCCGTTCCCGCCTCTCAGCCCCGCATGGGGCTCCCCCAGGTGTCGGGGGCTAAGTGGCGGCAAAGCGCGGCAAGGGCAAGGGTGCCCCCTGGCGCAGGGCGCGCGACCCGGGCATGCTCCGCGCCGGCGCCCGCCCGGCGCCCAAGGCAATGCCCGTCACCCGGCCCGCGCAGCCCCTCTTTCGGAGAGACCGCGATGAGCGCTGGCCTCCTGCTTGAACCCGCTTCGCGCATCGAGGCGCGCCCGCTCGGCGCCACCTTCGGCGCGGAGCTGACCGGCTTCCGCATCGCCGGCGACGTGCCGGAGGCGGAGGTCGCCGCCTTCCGCGACGCGCTGCACCGCCATGGCGTGCTGCTGCTCCGCGGTATGCCGAACGACCCGGGCGCGCAGGTCGCCTTCAGCCGGCGGCTGGGGCCGCTGGAGCGGCATTCCTCCACCACGCATACGCATCCCGCGCATCCCGAGATCTTCTGCGTCGGCAATGTCGAGGAGCCGGGGGGGCTGCGCGCGCATTTCGCCTCCGGCGTCGAGCAGTGGCATGCCGACAGCAGCTTCCGCGCCGTCCCGAGTGCCGCTTCGCTCTTCTACGGCGCGATCTGCCCGCCCGAGGGCGGCGAGACCTGGTTCCTCGACGCCGCGACGGCCTATGAGGAACTGCCCGACGCCATGAAGGCGCGGATCGAGGGGCTTCGGGGCGTGCACGACCTCTGGACCCTTTCGGAATGGAACCGCCGGCACACGCCGGGCCGGCCGCCGCTGCCGGAGGAGACGCGGCGGCTCTTGCCGCCCATGCCGCAGCCGCTGGTGCGGAGGCATCCGGTGACCGGCCGCCGCTCGCTCTTCCTCTGCCCGGCCGTCATCAGCCATGTCGAGGGCCTGTCGGCCGAGGAGAGCCGGGCGCTGATCGAGGCGCTGATGGCGCATGCGGCGCAGGAGCGCTACCTCTACCGCCATCGCTGGCGGGAGGGCGACCTGGTGGCCTGGGACAACCTAGCCACGCTGCACACCGCGACGCTCTTCGACCACACCCGCTACAGGCGGCTGATGTTCCGGACGACGGTGGCCGGCGCGGCCTGACCCGCGGAGGCGGCGCCCCGCCCGGCAGCGGCCGCGGTGGAGGGCCGAGCGGCCCGCAGGCCCGACTCTGCCCGTAAGGCAAGGACCTGTGGTGCGCCGCAGTCCCAACCGGGCTGCGACGCGCTATAGGATGCGCGCCGAGAGGGAGATACTCCATGGATGCCGTCACCCAGCCGCCCGTGATCCGCCTGAACCCCGAGGACGGCGTCGTCATCGCCCGCCAGGTGCTGCCGCCGGGCACGCCGGTGGGCGCCGGCATCGCCGCCGCCGCCCGCATCCCGGCCGGCCACAAGATCGCGGTGCGCAGGCATGCGAAGGGCGAGCCGGTGCGGCGCTACGGCCAGATCATCGGCTTCGCGACGGAGGAGATCCTGCCGGGACAGTGGGTGCACAGCCACAACCTGGGCATGGGCGACTTCTCCCGCGACTACGCCTTCGGCGTGGATGCCCGCCCGACCGAGCCGGTGCCGGTGCCCGCCACCTTCCAGGGCATCCTCCGCGCCGATGGGCGCGTGGCTACGCGCAACTACATCGGCATCATCACCTCGGTGAACTGCTCGGCGCATGTGGCGGAGCTGATCGCGCTCGCTTTCCGCCGCAACCCGCTGACCGGGGAGGACCCGCTGGCGCCCTGGCCGAATGTGGACGGCGTGGTGGCGCTGACCCACAAGACCGGCTGCGGCATGACCCAGGGCGAGCCGCTGACGCTGCTCCGCCGCACCCTCGGCGGCTTCGCGCGGCACGCCAACTTCTCGCATGTCATCGCCATCGGCCTCGGCTGCGAGGTGAACCAGATCGGCGGGCTGCTGGATGAGCAGCGCCTGTCGGGGCGGCTGCGCAACATGGACATCCAGGAGATGGGCGGCACGCGGAAGACCGTCGAGGCCGGCATCGCCTTCGTGCGCGAGGTGCTGGAGGAGGCCAACAAGGTCACGCGCCAGACGGTGCCGGCGAGCGAGCTCTGCGTCGCCCTGCAATGCGGCGGCTCGGACGGCTATTCCGGCATCACCGCCAACCCGGCGCTCGGCGCGGCCAGCGATCTGGTGGTGCGGCATGGCGGCACGGTGATCCTGAGCGAGTCGCCGGAGACCTACGGCGCCGAGCACCTGCTGACCCGCCGCGCCGTCTCCGCCGAGGTCGGGCAGAAGCTGGTCGATGTGATGAAGTGGTGGGAGGACTACACCGCGCGCGAAGGCGCCGAGATGGACGCCAACCCGTCCCCCGGCAACAAGCTCGGCGGGCTCACGACGATCCTGGAGAAGTCGCTCGGCGCCATGGCCAAGGCGGGCTCCACCAACCTCGTGGATGTCGTGCGCTATGCGGAGCCGGTGACGGCCAAGGGCTTCGTCTTCATGGACACGCCGGGCTACGACCCGGTGGGCGCCACGGGCCAGGTCGCGGGCGGGGCCAACCTGCTCTGCTTCACCACCGGCCGCGGCAGCGTCTTCGGCTGCAAGCCGACGCCCTCCATCAAGCTGGCGACCAACACGCCGATGTACCAGCGGATGGAGGACGACATGGATGTCAATTGCGGCCCCATCCTGACCGGCGAGGAGAGCGTGCAGCAGGTGGGCGAGCGCATCTTCCAGCTCATGCTGGCGACCGCCAGCGGCCAGCGGACGAAGAGCGAGCAATTCGACTGCGGCGCGGCGGAATTCGCGCCCTGGGTCCTTGGGGCAACGATGTAGGGCAGGGCCGGCCGGCGCGCCGCCCGGGCGTCAGCCCGGGATCGGCGCCCGGTCGATGCGCGAGAGCGGCGCGTTGATCTCGCGGTAGGTCGCCTCGATCCCCGTGATGCCCAGGCGGCCGAGCCGTTCCGCATGCATGCGGTGATAGGCCTCGGCCGCTGCCCGGTTCTCGAACAGATAGACCCCGCCGGCGCGGCCCTCCGCCCTGCTTTCCGTCCAGATCTTCCAGAGCAGGCCGGGCTCCTCGGCGATGCTCCCGGCCAGCGCGCGCAGCGCCGCTTCCTGCTCCGGCCCGCCGGGCGGACGGGCCGGGAAGTCGAAGATCAACAGGATGGGTGCTTGCGCCATGCCGTCACTCCTGCAGCGGATTGCGTTCAGAACCGGATGCCAACCCGCTGTAGGTCTTTCCGTACAGCGGGCGGCTTCACGTTCCCGGGCGTCCACGCCCCTCCGCTCTCTGCCCTATTCGAACAGGTTGCTGAGCGTGCCGGCCAGGCGCTGGACCAGCACCGGCACCGCTTCCTCGAACTGCAGATTCACCTTTTCCGCATAGGCGATGGAGCGGAGCTGGTACTGCTTAAAATCGGCGCGTTCGAAGACATCCTGCGAGCGGACGCGGGCATTGGTCGTCCCGCTGGAGAAGGCGGCGCCGGAGAAGCGGCTGTTGGGGCCCGCCGCGGTGGTGACCGAGGAATTGCCCTGCGCGGCAACGGTCGTGGTGCGCTGGTTGACCACCGCGCCGCGGCGCGGGCGTTCGGAGAGCTGGATGTCCGTGACCACGGCGTAGGTCACGTTCCTGACGAGCTGGTTGGCGAGATAGGCGCCCGCGGCCACCCCGAGGCCCACGCCCAGCGCCGCATTGCTGCCGCCGCCGAAAGCGGAGGTGAGACCGCCGACGGCGGCACCGGCCAGCAGCGGCTCGCCATATTTCGCGGAGAGCAGGGCGCCGCGATCCTGCTCCTTCACCGGGCCGACCTGCAGGACATTGGCCCGCAGCATGAAATGCGCCTGGTTCGGGTCATCGACCACGCGGTAGCCGCGGGCCGAGATCGCTTGCATGAGCGGCGCGCGGAAATCCACCTCCGGCCGATCGGAGGTGTTGCGGACGCTGACATAGACGGTCTTCATGTTCGACGGCGCGGGGTCGAGGAAGACCGACTCGCTCATCTGCGTCTGCACGTTGAGCGTGCTGTTGTTGATGACGGCATCGGCGGCCTGGCAGCCGCCGAGGGCCAGGGCCCCGGCCAGGAGGACGGCCGCGGCGCGGGGAGCGGAATTCCGCATGACGATCTGGTGCCCTGTGGGGTGCCGAAGCCCGGATGCGGGGCAGGTGGCCGGCACCCCCTCGCGCCCCGTCCCCATCGCCGGTCGTAACAAACCGGGTCCGGATGGTCAAACCAGGGCGCAAGAAGCGGCGGCCGATCTACTCCTTGTAGGCGATGGTCCGCTGCGTCTGCTCGCCCAGCCCCTCGATGCCGAGCTTCATGGTCTGGCCCGCCTTGAGGAAGACCGGCGGCTTCATGCCGAGGCCGACGCCGGGCGGCGTGCCGGTGAAGATCACGTCGCCCGGGTGCAGCGTGATCATGTGCGAGACATAGGAGACGATCTCCTTCACGCCGAAGATCATCGTGCGGGTGGAGCCGTTCTGCATCCGCTTGCCGTCCACCTCGAGGAACATCGAGAGGTTCTGCGGATCCGGCACCTCGTCCTTCGTCACCAGCCAGGGGCCGACGGGTCCGAAGGTGTCGCAGCCCTTGCCCTTGTCCCAGCTGCCGCCGCGCTCGATCTGCCACTCCCGCTCGGACACGTCATTGCCGACGGCATAGCCCGCGACATGCTCCAGCGCCTGGTCCTCCGACACGCATTTGGCCCTGGTCCCGATGATGATGCAGAGCTCGACCTCCCAATCGGTCTTCACGCTGTTCTTCGGGATGATGACGTCATCGTTCGGGCCGCAGAGGGCGCCGAGCGACTTCAGGAAGACGATCGGCTCCTTCGGCACCGGCGCGCCGGTCTCGGCCGCGTGGTCGGCATAGTTCAGGCCGATGCAGACCAGGTTCTTCATGCCGGCGGTCGGCGGGCCGATGCGCGGATTGCCGCCGACGGCCGGCAGCGAGGCGGGATCGAGCGCAGCGAGCTTGGCCAGACCCGCGGGCGAGAGGGTCTCGCCGGCAATGTCGGGCACCACGCCCGAGAGGTCGCGGATGGTGCCCGAGGCGTCGAGCAGACCGGGTTTCTCCTGGCCGGCAGGGCCGTAGCGAAGCAGCTTCATGGATCGGTCTCCTGGAATGGGAAACCGCCGATGCAGGTAGGGTTGGTGTGGCGGCTACCTGCGTCGGCGGCAACTAAAGCGTCCAGCCGCCGTCGATGACGATGGCCTGGCCGGTGACGAAAGTGCTCTCGGGCGCGGAGAGATAGAGGACGAGCGCCGCGATCTCCTCGGCCGTTGCCAGCCTGCCCATGGCCTGGCGCGCGACGAAGGCGCCCCGCGCCGCTTCCAGCCCGCCGGCCGCCGCGGCATTGGCGGCGATGCGGTCGCCGAGGCTCGGCGTGTCCACCGTGCCGGGGCAGACGGCGTTGCAGCGGATGCCCCGGGTCACGTAGTCGGTGGCCACCGACTTGGTCAGTCCGATCACCGCGGCCTTGGTGGTGCCATAGACGAAGCGGTTCGGCGCGCCCTTCACGCTGGAACAGGCGGAGGCCATGTTGACGATCGCCCCGCCACCCTTGCCCAGCATCCCCGGCAGCGCCGCGCGGATGGTCTGCCACATCGCCCGGACATTCAGCCCGAAGGCGAAATCCCACTCGGCATCCGTGCAGGTCTCGACGGTGTTCTGGTGGACGAAGCCGGCGCAGTTGAACAGCACGTCGAGCGGCCCGGCCGCGGCAATGGCGGCGGCAACGGCGGCATCGTCCAGCACGTCCAGCGCCCGGGTCTCGATCCCCGCCGCTTCCAGCCCCGCGAGCTTGCCGGCATCCCGGTCGGTGGCGAGGACGCTGGCGCCCTCGGCGGCATAGGCGAGGGCGGTGGCGCGCCCGATGCCCTGGCCTGCCGCCGTCACGAAGCATCTCCTGCCCTGCAGCCTGCCGGTCATGAGCCCGTCCCCGCCCTGAGATTCGGGCGCCATCATCACGGCGGCGTCCGGCTCGTCAATGGGCGGTCAGGCGGCGATGCGCCCCGGCATGGCCGGGACGGCATCGGCCAGATGCCGGAAGCGGTGCCGGTGCAGCCCGCGGGCCGGCGCGGGCGATGCCGGCGGCAGCGTGATGAATGACCGGCCCGGCTGGGCAACGGGATGCAGGAACCCGCAGGCCGGCCATGCCGGCGTGTCCCCATGCCGGCGTGTCCCCGCAGCACGGGGCATCCGCCATATCCGAGGCGCCGCCGATGGCAATCCGGCAGGGCGTGGCGCGACCGCGCGGGCGCCGGCACGTGCGGGCGCCCGTCGCCGGGGCGGCCGCCCCCTGCCGAACGCATCGGCACATCGCGCCCGTTGCGGGGGAAGGCGCCGAGGACCGGGCGGCCGTGGCGCGGGCGCCGGCTGCTGGCCGGTGCGCCGGGGGCGAAGATGGCAACGCCGCGACCCCGGTGGGATCGCGGCGTGCCGGACTACCGGGAGAGGTGGGGTGGCCGGTCAGCGCCCCTCATTGGCGAGCGCGAAGCGACGCCCGGGGATCGCCTGTGGGGCGGTGACGACCGGCCTTTCCTTCACCGCCCGTTCCTGCGCCACCTGCGGGCGGGCCGGCGATGGGATGAAGGCGCGCTGGTTCTGCTGCATGGTCCGGGCCGCCGCGGAATCCTCGGGCGCGGGGGCCTGGGCGGAGGCGGGCGCCGCAGCCAGGCCCAGCAACAGGGCAGCGGCGGCAAGCGGGATGCGCGACATGCTCATCGACCTCATGGATGGGGCGGCCCGATAGCCGCCCCGCTTGAGTGGAGAATTGGTGATTTCCCCGCTCGATGCCAATCCGAAGTGCCGATGGGCGCCATTCGCCCCGTTGATCGCCGGCAACCGTCAGTGGTTGTGCCGGCTCTCGCCCCTTGTCTCCAGGATATTGAGGTACATCGTCGCCGGCTCCAGGCAGCCGCCGGTGCCGAGCTGGCCGACCATGCTGCGGGCGATCTCCTCCCAGGGCGTCTTGTTGACCAGCTTCGGCGGCTGCCAGGCCGCGCGCCGCGCCGCCAGCTCGGCCTCCGGGATCAGCACATCCACCTTCCGCGTGTTCAGGTCGATGCGGATCGGGTCGCCCGACTTCAGCAGGGCGAGGCCGCCGCCCACCGCCGCCTCCGGCGAGACGTTGAGGATGGAGGGGCTGCCGGAGGTACCGCTCTGCCGCCCGTCGCCCATGGTGGGCAGGGTGTCCATGCCGGCCTTGATCAGCGCGGCGGGGGGCTGCATGTTCACCACCTCCGCGCTGCCGGGATAGCCGACCGGGCCGCAATTGCGGATGACGAGGACGGTGCGCTCATCGATGCCGAGCGAGGGGTCCTCGATCCGGTCGTGATAGTCCTCCGGCCCCTCGAAGACGACGACCTTGCCCTCGAAGACTCCGGGCGGCTCGCTCAGGAAGCGGCGGCGGAAGGTCTCGTCGATGACCGACACCTTCATCACCGCGTTGTCGAAGATGTTGCCCGAGAGGATGGCGAAGCCGGCATGCGCCTTCATCGGGGCGCCATAGGCGCGGATCACCTCGCGGTCCGGCTCCTCCAGCCTCTCCAGATTGGCGGCGAGCGGCTTGCCGGTGACCGTCATCACCCCGCCATGCAGCTTGCCCGCAGCCAGCAGCTCCTTCATCACCGCCGGCACGCCGCCGGCGCGGTGGAAGGCCTCGCCCAGGAAGCGGCCGGCCGGCTGGCAGTCCACCAGCAGGGGGATGTCGTGACCGATGCGGTCCCAGTCCTCGATTTTCAGCTCCACGCCCATGTGCCGGGCGATGGCGATGATGTGCGGCGGGCAGTTGGTGGAGGCGCCGATGCCACTGGCGGTGACGATCGCGTTCTCGAAGGCCTGGCGCGTCATGATGTCCGACGGGCGCAGGTTCTCGTGCACCATCTCCACGATCCGCCTGCCGGTCGCATAGGCCATCTGCCCGCGCTCCCGGTACGGCCCCGGGATGGCGGCGCAGCCGGGGAGGGACATGCCCAGCGCCTCGGCCAGGCTGTTCATGGACAGCGCCGTGCCCATGGTGTTGCAGTGGCCGACGCTGGTCGCGCTGGACGCCACCAGCTCCATGAAGCGCTCATAGTCGATCTCGCCGGCGGCCAGCTGCTTGCGCGCCGCCCAGACGATGGTGCCGGAGCCGGTGAGCTGGCCACGATAGTGCCCGTCCAGCATCGGCCCGCCGGAGAGGACGATGGCCGGGATGTTCACGGTGGCCGCGCCCATCAGGCAGGCGGGCGTGGTCTTGTCGCAGCCCGTGGTCAGCACCACGCCGTCCAGCGGGTAGCCGTGCAGCACCTCGACCAGCGAGAGATAGGCGAGGTTGCGGTCGAGCGCCGCGGTCGGCCGCTTGCCCGTCTCCTGGATCGGGTGGATCGGGAATTCCAGCGGGATGCCGCCGGCGGCGATGATGCCGTCCTTCACCCGCCGCGCCAGGTCCAGATGGTGGCGGTTGCAGGGGGCGAGGTCGGAGCCGGTCTGGGCGATGCCGATGATCGGCTTGCCCGATTGCAACTCCCCGCGCGTCATGCCGAAATTCAGGTAGCGCTCGGTATAGAGCGCGGTCATGCCCGGGTCTTCTGGATCATCGAACCAGCGCTGGCTGCGCAGCTTGAAACTCTTCCTGGTCTGGTCGGAACCGGCCATGGCGCTCACTCCCCTGGAGCAGGTCGCCCGGAGGCGCGACCCTGCCCTGCAATCAATGTCCTGCGGCGCATGGCGCTGGGACAGGAACGCCACCCGCCGCAGGGGCCGCAAGCTTGTGCCCTCCAGTTGGGGTGTCAACGCCGCGCGCGCAGGTTACCGTCCACGGAATGAGGATTCGGGACCTCCCGCATGCTGCGCCACCGGCTGCTCGCCGCCCTGCTCGCCGCCGTCCCCGCGCCCGCCGCGCCCGCGCGGACGCCGGAGGAGCCGGCGATCGCGCTCCGCGCCATGGGCAGCTTCCATGTCGGCGGGCGGGAGGCGGTGGTGGCCGGCAGGCCGGTGCGGGAGGTGGTGCTGGTCCCCGGCGGCGTGTCCGCCCGCATCGACCCCAACGGCACCTATCAGGTCGAGGCGATGTACGTGCAGTACCACCTGCCCGCCGAACAGCGCGGGGCGGTGCCGCTGCTGATGTGGCATGGCGGCGGCCTGACAGGCGTGACCTGGGAGAGCACGCCGGACGGGCGGGAGGGCTGGCAGCAGTATTTCCTGCGGCGCGGCTGGGCCACCTATGTGAGCGATGCGGTGGAGCGCGGCCGCGCCGGCTGGGCGATGGTCCCGGAGATCTTCCAGGGCGAGCCGATCTTCCTGACCAAGGAGGGGCCCTGGGAGCGCTTCCGGATCGGCGCCGGCCCCGGCAGCTACCGCACCCGCACGGCGCTGCCCGGCAGCCAGTTCCCGGTCGAGGCCTATGACGATTTCATGCGCCAGGTGGTCCCGCGCTGGACCACCACGGATGCGGCGCAACTCGCGGCCTACCGGGACCTGCTGCGGCGCGTCGGGTCCGCGGTGGTGCTGGCGCACAGCCAGGGCGGCCTCTTTGCCTTCCGGGCCGCCCAGACCGAGCCAGGGACGGTGCGTGCCCTGGTGCTGATCGAGCCTTCCGGCTTCGGCGAGGCGACGCCCGAGGCGCTGGCCGCGCTGCGGGACATCCCGGTGCTGGCGCTCTATGGCGACCATATCGACCAGAACGCCCGCTGGCCCACCATCCGCCAGCGGGGCCTCGACTTCTACGCCAGGCTGCGGGAGGCGGGCGGCAGCGTGGAGGTGGTCTCGCTGCCCGAGCGGGGCATCTTCGGCAACAGCCACATGATGATGGACCGCAACAACCGGGCCGTGGCGCAGGTGGTGCAGGACTGGCTGGCGGCGCGCGGCCTCTGGCGGTAGCCGGGCCCTACGGGAAGACCAGGTCGGTCAGGTTGCAGGTGTTCACCCGCCGGCGCTCATTGGCCTGGCCATTGGCATAGACCACCCGGATGTCGTTGACGCACTGCCCGGCCGGCAGGCGGATGGTGTAGCTGCCCCCCGAGGCCAGGGTGCGGTCGCCGAGCCGGTCAGGCCCCCAGCTATTGGTGTTCGAGGAGGAGACGTAGATCTCGTTGACGGTGGCCGCGCTGTTGTTGGTAAGCCGGAAGGAGGGGTCGTTGCTCTGGGCCGAGGCGACACGGCCGCCCAGCAGCATGACCGCGACGGCGGCGAAGGAAACCAGGTGACGCGGCGTGGCCATGCGGGCGCTTCCCTTGCTCAGGCGGCCGGTCCGGACCGCCGCACAGGCTGATTGTCGCCCCGCATGATGCTTCTGGTCGGATAAGGAGTGGTGAAGACCCGAGTGGGTTGCGCGGCCTCCGGCGCCGGCCCCACTCCCGGACCGGTGCCGCCGCGCCCCGGCTCAGCCGATCGCTTCCTCCAGGAAGACCTGCACCGCCTGGAACAGGGCGCCGCGGTTGCGTTCCATGACGATGGTATGGGTCCCTTCCGCCAGCATCACCAGGCGTTTGCCGGGGGAGTTGGTCAGCAGCGGGAAGAGCGTGGTCGCCATGAAGGGTGGCGTGTCGCGGTCCCATTCGGCGACCACCAGCAGCACCGGGGCGCGGATCTTCGCCGGATCATAGAAGGGCTCCTTCCCCGGCGCCCAGTACTCCGCCAGGTCCTGCAGCACCCCGTTCGGGGCGCGCAGGGCCGGCGGGTTCTGCCGCATGCCCTCCGGGTCGGTCGCCCAGGTGACGCCGGACCAGTGCTCGAACCAGCCCGGCGGGATCAGCGTCGCCGCCTTCTCCGGCGGCACGCCGTTCAGCCAGCGCTGCCGCGCCGCCGCCTGGGTGACGGTGCGATAGGCCCCGAGCGGCCCGCCGCCCGCCCCGATCGGCGGCGGCCCCTGCAATGTCCAGAGCGGCGCGAAGAGCACCACGCGTTCCACCAGGGTCGGGTTGTCCGCGGCGTAGCGGCCCATGAGCGAGGTGCCCCAGGACCAGCCCATGACGACGATCCGCGGCAGGCCGTGCCGGGCGCGGATGAAGTCGGCGACCGCGGCGATGTCGGCGACCGCCGTCTCGCCGCGCACGATGGGCGGGCTCTCGGCGGCCGGCCGCGCCATCTCGGGCGGGCGCGTGCTGCGGCCATAGCCCCGCAGGTCCATGCACCAGACATCGAAGCCGCGCCCGGCGATGTAGTCCATCCAGGACAGGCCGCCCAGCGGCAGGTCGAAGGCGGTATGCGCCGGATAGGTCGCGCCATGGACGAAGAGCAGCGTGCGGTCCGGCCGCGCCGCGCCGGCATTCTCCGGCCGCTTGTTGCGCACGAACAGCTCGATCCCGGCATCCCTCGCCGGGACCATGAATTCCTCGGTGGCGAGTTGCGGCGCCTGCGCCCGGGCGGCGACGGGCATGGCAGTGGCCGCGAGGGCGGCCGGTGGGGTCGCAAGCAGCGCGCGGCGATGCATGGCGTCTCTCCGGATCTGTGGCTTTCCGGCACCCTAGAGCAGACCGCGGGAGGGCGTGAACGCCCGGGAGCGAGACTCTGCTCGAAAAACAAGGAGCTACAGCGGATAGGCGTCCAGATATGAACGCAACCCGCCATAGGGCGGGCCGCCGGAGGGCGTGAACGACCCGGGGCGTGACGTTGCCCGAAGAACCAGGAGCAGCGGCGGTCTGGCGTTCAGTTCTGAACGCCAGACCGCCGTGGCGCGGATCGCGGTGGCGCCGCTGAACGCCCCCCCCGGGGCAGGACCCCGCCTGCCGGGCGATCGCCTGCCGCGGAGGGGCACGGATGCCCGGCGGCGCAACCCGACCGGTGGGCAGAGGCCGGGGCGGCTGCCTTACCGGTCCGGCCGCCTGCGCGAGAGCGTCACGGGACGCCCTGCCCATGCCGCGCTACAGGGCGGCGCATGGTTGCCACCACACGGACGGGTCAGGGCGGCGCCTGGGGGGCGGAGGCGCGCGCGACGCTCGCCCTCGCCTGGCCGCTCGCCCTCACCAATCTCAGCCAGCACGCGCTGGCCCTGACCGATGCGATCATCCTGGGCTGGTTCTCGACCGAGGCGCTGGCGGCGGCGACGCTTGGCGCCAATCTCTACTGGGCGGTGATGGCGGCGCCCCTCGGCACCGCCCTGGCGGCGACGCCGATCCTGGCGCAGGCGCGTGGCGCCGGGCGGCTGGCCGGGGGCGAGGGGCGCGGCTGGGTGCGGCAGATGCGGCGCGGGGCGCAGAGCGCGCTCTGGGCCTCGCTCGCCATGCTGCTGCCCGCCATGCTCCTGCTCTGGTTCGCCGAGGCGGTGCTGCTGGCGCTGGGGCAGGAGCCCGGCCTCGCCGCGCTGGCGGGCGCCTATGTCCGCTGCCTCATGTGGGGGCTGCTGCCCTTCTGCGCCTTCGTCGTGCTGCGCGGCTTCCTAGCCGCCATGGAGCGGCCGGCGCCCGCCCTCTGGATCGCGGTCGGGGCCATCGGCGTGAATGCCGCGCTCGACTGGCTGCTGGTCTTCGGCGCGGGCGACTGGCCGGGGCTCGGCGTGGTCGGGGCCGGCATCGCCAGTTCCCTCGCCAACACGCTCATGGTGCTGGGGCTGCTGGCGCTCATCGCGCGGGACCGCGTGCTCGGGCGGTTCCGGCTGCTGGGGCGCATGGAATTCGGGGCGGGCCGATCCGGGGCTCCGCGCCCTGCGGCGCCCCGGCCGGCGGACCGTCTCCGGCCGGACTGGAGCAAGCTGCGGGAGGTGATGCGGATCGGCCTGCCGATCAGCGGCACCATGCTGCTGGAGATCGGCGTCTTCAGCGCCGCCGCCATCGCCATGGGCTGGTTCGGCGCCATCGCCATCGCGGCGCATGCCATCGCGCTGCAGGTGGCGGCGACAACCTTCATGGTGCCGATGGGCATCGCCCAGGCGGCGACCGCCCGCGTCGGGCTCTTCGCCGGGGCGGGGGAGGGGCCGGCTGCGGCGCGCGCGGGCTGGGTCGCGGTCGCGCTGGGGGCCGGCTTCATGGCGGCGATGGCGCTGCTGCTGGTCTCCTCCGCCGGGCCGGTTGCCTGGGCCTTCCTGGACGCGGCCGACCCCCGGGCGGCGGAGGCGGCGGCGCTCGGCGCCGTGCTGCTGACCATCGCCGGGCTGTTCCAGCTGGCGGATGGCGTGCAGGCGGTGGCGGCGGGGGCGCTGCGCGGGCTGAAGGACACGCGGGTGCCGATGCTGCTGGCCGCGCTCGGCTATTGGGGGCTCGGGATGCCGATCGGGCTCTCCCTGGCCGAGGCGGCGGGGCTCGGGCCGACGGGTCTCTGGATCGGGCTGGCCGTCGGCATCGGCGCTGTTGCCCTGCTCATGCTGCGGCGCTGGTGGCGCCTGTCCCGGGCCGCACCCGGGATGGGCGGCGCGCCGCGGGGCTGAACAGAAACCGGCGCCGCCAAGCTGAAGGCCGCGCCCGGTTTTCCTCCCCCGCGGGTCGGTCCTGCCGGCGGCAAAGGGATGCCGGGCTCATGACGTCCCGCGGCGCCAAGGCCCGGAAGGCCGCCGGCCTGGTTCATGACATGCGCCAGGTAAACCCAACCGCATCAGAACCCTGCGGGCGCTTTCGTCGCAAGCTCAGGCGTGACGCCGGTCCGCCGCGCAACGAACACGGGGGCCTGCCACCTACAGCGGATTGCGTTCAAGACTGAACGCCAATCCATCGTAGGCCGTTGTCTGTAGAGCAGATTCACGCTGCGGGGCGTTCACGCCCCTCCGCGATCCGCTCTACAGTGGATCGCGTTCAGAACTGAACGCTCATCCGCTGGTGCTCCTTGTTTTCCGAGCAGAGTCACGCCTCCGGTCGTTCACGGCCTCCGGCGATCCGCTCTGGAGGTTCATTAGTCGCTTTCCGGCAGGATCACATTGGTCCGCCGTCCCTCGACCAGCACGTCGCGCATCGTCTCGATCCCCTTCAGCCGGATGTCGTCCCAGGCTTCCGGCGTGTGGAAGGCGATGTGCGGGGTGATGACCAGGCGGCCGCGCAGCCAGTCCTCCTGCGCGCGGTAGGCGCGCAGGAGGTTGGGGATCGGATCCTTCGGCGGCTCCTCCGGGATCACGTCCAGCCCCGCGCCGGCGATGTGGCCGTCCCGCAGGCAGCGCTCCAGCGCATCGATGTCGAGGATCGGCCCGCGCGCCGTGTTCACCACCACGGCGTTGCGCGGCAATTGCCGCAGCTCCTTCTCCCCGATCAGGCCGCGCGTGCCGCGGGTCAGCGGGCAGTGGATGGACAGCACGTCGGACTGCGCCAGCAGCTCCTCCATGGTCCGGGCGCGCTGGATGCCGAGCGCGCGATCCCAGCCATTCGGCTGGTTCGGGTCGTAGAACACCACCCGGTAGCCGAGCGCCTTGGCGCGCAGCGCCGCGGCGCTGCCGATGCGGCCGAGGCCAAGGATGCCGAAACCCTGCACCTCCTGCCGCCGGTGCAGGGGGGAGGGCATGACGGCCCAGGGCGCCGGGTCCGGCCCGCGCTGGGTGTCGTGGTAGAGGATCAGGCCACGGCGCAGGGACAGCGCGAGCAGGACCGCGAATTCCGCCACTTCCTGCGTGCCGTAATCCGGCACGTTGCACACCGTGATGCCGCGCGCGGCGCAGGCGGCGCGATCGACGCGGTCATAGCCGACGCCCATGCGCACCACGACCTTGAGCTTCGGGAAGCGCGCGATCTGCTCGGCCGGCACCGGCATGCGCAGCGTCATCAGCCCGTCCACCTCGGCCAGCAGTTCGTCCGGCAGCTCGGCCAGGCTCGCCCGCGCATTGCCCTGCAGGATGCGGACGCCGGGGCCCAGGATCTGCTGCTCGAGCCCGGTGTCGGGATACAGGCCCTCGGGCTCCAATACGGTCAGCACGCTCGTTTCCTCCACGCCATGCGCGCCGGAGGGTAGGGGTGGGGGCGAATTCCGGAAAGCCCCCACCACCGCGCGTCAGAACAGTGCCGAGGGCGCGACGGTGCTGCCGGAGCCGCCCTTGACCTTCAGCGGCTGGACCATGAGCGCGAATTCCGCCTGGCCGCGCCGCGCCAGCTCATCGAGCTTCATATTCTCCAGCAGGTGGACGCCGTTGATCACCAGCGCGATCTGATGCACCGGCAGGGAGGCCTGCGGCATGGTCTTGGAGGGCGCGCATTCCACCGGCCAGTTGTCGGCGCCCATCAGGATCGGGTTGCGCTGGATGACGTATTCCGCAGCCGCCACGCCGCCGGCGCGTGCTGCGACTCCAAAGCGGGAACGAGCCGGCTTCCGCCTGCCGGGTGACTGCCGCATGATCGGGCCGGCAGCAGGAGACCGGGCATGGCCGAGCGGCGTTACCTCATCACCGGCGCGGCGAGCGGCATCGGCGCCGCCTGTTGCCGGCTGCTGGCTGGCCCCGGCACCGCCATCGCCCTGCACACCCGGATTATGTTCGGCAAAGGTGTTCACGGGCTAGATTGAGGGGTGGCGCTCCGCCGCCCACGCTTCCCACAGGAACCCCCCGTTTCCCACAGAGGGGGTCCGCTGCGCCGACCTATATGAGAGGTCGCTTGCGGACCCCCTCTGTGGAAAACGGGTCCCCCCTATGGAAAGCATGGACGGCGCCCCACGGTCGCGTTCCCCGCTTGCGCAGATCCTAGCTGGAGGCTCGCTCGATCTGCTCTCGCGCGCCCGCCAGGTGTCGATGACGCCGCGGCAGAGCAGGCATTGGCTGCCCGCGGCCAACGTCGTCACCCGGCCCGCGGCGCGGCGCACGGCAGTCCCGGGCCGCGCGGGTCGACCCGGATGCCCATGTCGGTCACCGGGATGGAGTAGACGTAGGCAAGCCGATTCAGGAGCGCGCGCCCCTCGTGGCTGTCGGTGCAGCTGAAGACGGTGTCGCACGCCTTCAGCGCGTCCCGCGAGTCCTCAGGCCCCGGGTCCAGGCGCGGATGGCGAGGACCTCCGCATGCGGTCTGGTGCCGCCATGCACGCGGCGCCCGTCTCTCGGCGCAGGCTGGAGCGGTGTGGTGGCCGTCGCCTGTGGCGGGACGCCAGCCGTGAAGGATGCCGCTGGCGCGGAATCCGCCTTCAGGCTAGAGTCGTCGTGCCGCACGGAGCTGCCGAGACCGCCGCGCTTGGATTTCGCCTACCAGACCGCCCGCATCAAGGACATCTGCGAGAGGCGCGCCCGCGCCGTCGCGGAGCTTGGCGAACCGGCCGCGCTCGAGCTGGAGCGCCGCCTCGCGGACATCGACGCCTGCGA
Organism: Roseicella aerolata; assembly: GCF_020523605.1. Taxonomy (GTDB): domain Bacteria; phylum Pseudomonadota; class Alphaproteobacteria; order Acetobacterales; family Acetobacteraceae; genus Paracraurococcus; species Paracraurococcus aerolatus. The sequence continues at coordinate 35,795 of NZ_JAJAQI010000048.1, forward strand.
CAATGCCGCCGACTTCGCGGCGCTGTGCGGAAGCGAACTGCTCGTGCTCTCCGGGCATCGTTGGGCCTTGCCCCTCGCGGAGGGTGTCCGGATGGAGCTGGTTGCCGGACACGTGAAGGCGCGCCTGGCCGCGACGGATGCAACGGACTGGGGCAAGGTGACAAAGTTTCGAATCGACGAGATCGGAGGGACGGATGACTGAGGGAGCCTTCGAACCCGACTGGTTCTCGCGCCCCGGCGAGACCGTCAGCTCCCTGATGTCCCGCCGTGGCCTGTCCGCGATGGATCTGGCGGAGCGCCTCGGATGCGGCCGCGAGAAGGTTCGTGGCCTCCTGACCGGCCTGACGGCCATCGATGACGACTTGGCGAACGGCCTGGCGGAAGCGGTGGGCGGAACGCCCGCCTTCTGGCGCAAGCGGCAGGCGACCTACGAGCGGTGCCTGGCGAGGGCCGCGGACTCGGTGCCCGCCGAGACGGCCAGCCACTGGCTGATGCAGATCCCGCTGTCCGGCATGGCGTCGAGTGGCTGGATCGAGCGGCCGCCCGGGCGACCGCAGGCCCTCCGGTCATGCCTCGCCTACTTCGGCGTGACCGGCCCGGACGAGTGGCGCCGCCGCTACGCCGAGGTGGCGGCCGACGTGGCGTTCCGGACGTCGCCGACCTTCGAATCCAGCCTCGGCCCGCTGTCCGCGTGGCTGCGGCAGGCCGAGATTGAGGCGTCCATGATGTCCTGCGCGACGTGGGATCGGGACGCGCTGGAGGCCAGCCTCGGGCGCCTCCGCAAGCTGACGCTCCTGCGCGAGCCCTCCAAGTTCCTGCCCAGGCTCCGGTCCATCTGTGCCGAGGCGGGCGTCGCGGTCGTCGTCCTGCGCGCGCCCCAGGGATGCCGCGCCAGCGGGGCGACCCGCTTCGTGTCGCCGGACCGGGCAATGGTCGTGCTCAGCTTCCGGCACCTGTCGGAGGACCACTTCTGGTTCACCTTCTTCCACGAGGTCGGGCACCTGCTGCTGCACGGGCGGTCAGCCACGTTCGTCGACGTCGAGGCGGCCGCGACCGACGAGAGGGAGCGCGAGGCCAACGCCTTCGCGGCCACGACGCTGATCCCGGCAGCCCGCCAGGGGGAGATGGCCACGCTCGGCGCGCGCAGCCAGCGCGTGCTGCGCTTCGCCGCGTCGGTCGGCATCTCTCCCGGCATCGTGGTCGGGCAGATGCAGCACCAGGCGCTGCTCGGCCCGGCCAACCTGAACTTCCTGAAGCGCCGCTACGCCTGGGAGGACATCGACGCCGCGCTGGCCTGACTGCGGCCGCCCGGCCCGTCAGCCCTTGAAGTGGACGAAGCGGGTCGGGCTCTTCTGCCAGTTGCAGAGGGAGTCCTCCATGACCTGCATGCCGACCCGGAGGTCGCCGTCCAGATCGACCAGGAGGTCTTCCAGCTGGGATTCCCGCAGCGGCGCCTCGGGGTGGCCGCCGAACAGCAGCCGCGCGCCGCGCAGCGGTCCCGTGGCGCCCTTGAGGTAGGCCCGGCCCGGCGCGATCGGGGCCAGCCCCAGGCGCCCGAGCAGGCACAGGAAGTCGAACTTCCCGAGCCGCCCGAAGCGGGCCACGGCCATCCGCCCGTAGAAGTGCTCGAAGATGGAGCCGGGGTCGTTGCCGCCCTCGCGGACGAGTTCGGCGAAGCGCCGGGCGTGCGAGCGCGTGGGGCTGATCCAGGCCACGTAGGACTCGATGGCTGTGATTCGGCGTGGAATAGGGACCCCCTTGGAGGGGTGATCGGCGTCCAAAAGGGACCCCTCTGAGGAGGGGTTCAGGCTGGCTTCCGGGATGGGCGGGAGCCATGGACGGGATGCT
>NZ_JAJAQI010000049.1 GCF_020523605.1 Roseicella aerolata
CCTTCACCCTGGCGGTGGCGATCGCCGCGCTCGTCGCCGGGGCCGAGTTCCTGGACGAGGCGGAGCGGGGCGACGTGCTCCTTCTGGCTGACGACTGGAACGCGCGCATCGAGGAGTGGTGCGTCGCCTCCGGCAGCGCGCTCGGTGCGGCGCACGGCGTCGAGGCGCACTACGTCCGGGTCGCGCCCGCCCGCGTGATCTCGGACCCGGCGGCGCTCCGCGACGTCGTGCCCCTGAAGAACCGCGACCGCGACCCGGGGCTGCCGGCGGCCGAGCAGGTCTCGACGGACGTCCTGCAGCTGGTGCGCTTCGGGCTGCGCCGGGCGGACGACCCGTTCGTGCGCGGCACCGTAGGGCTGGTGGATGCGGTATTGCGCGCCGAGACGCCGAGCGGGCCCGCCTGGCGCCGCTATGGCGGGGACGGTTACGGCGAGCACCCGGACGGGCGACCGTACGACGGGACGGGCCGGGGGCGCCCCTGGCCGCTGCTGGCCGGAGAGCGCGGCCACTACGCCCTGGTCGCCGCAGAGGATCCCGCCCCGCACCTCCGCACCATGATGCGCGCGAGCGGCCGGCTCGGCCTGATCCCAGAGCAGGTCTGGGACGGGGACCCGCTGCCGCTGGCCGGCCTGCATCCCGGCCGGCCCTCCGGTTCGGCGATGCCGCTGGTCTGGGCGCATGCGGAGTTCGTCAAGCTGGCCACAAGCATCCGCGCGGGCCGGCCGGTGGATCGGCCGGAGGCGGTGTGGCTGCGCTACGCCGGCCGGCGGCCGCACCCGGCGCGTGCGCACTGGGCGCCGTGGATGCCAGTGGCGACGATCCGACGGGGGCAGTCCCTGCGCGTCCTCTCCGATGTGCCGACCGCCGTGCGCTGGCGGGTCGTGGGCCGGGACGATGCTGGAGAGGCCACCACGGCGCCGGCCGCCCTCGGCCTGCACGCCGCGGACCTGCCGACCGGGGCGCTGCGGCCGGACGACGCCATCCTCGTGGAGTTTGCGCGCGCCGGGAGCGGCGAGCGCAGGATCGAGGTCACGGAACCAGAGAGCCCGCCAGCGTGAGCCGCCCTGGCGTCAGCGCCATTGGCCAAGCCGGCTGTGCGCGCCGTCGTCCGGCCTTGCCGGAGCGGCGCCTACCCGCGCTCGGCAGCGACGGGCGCGGCGCTGTCCGACACAGATGCGTAGAGGTCCAGATGGGCCCGGGCCGCCGCCTCCCAGCCGAAATCGGCGAAGGGCTTCCCCCCTGGGGAGTAGCCGCCGACCGCCCAGTCTTGCGCGCGAAGACGGCAGGAGCGGGTCGGTGCCGCCCTCGCATCTGCTCCTGGTGGCGGTCGCCGCGTTCGGCTGGTCGAGCGGTTGGATGGCCGCGCGGTACGCGCTCGACGCCGGCATGCCGCCGCTGCTCTTCGGCGCCCTGCGGTCTGCTCGCGCTCGCCGTCCCCCGCCCGCTCGGATGGCCAGTCATGCTCGCCGTCGGCTTGATGCTCAGGGCGTGGGCGCGCAGGGCCTGCCCCTGGTCGCGGTGTGGCTCGGCATGGCGCTCGGTGCTGCGGGCATCGTCCTCCTCTCCACCGCGGGAAGCAGCCACGCCATCCCGGCCGCCGCCTCGCGGGTGGGGCGGGGGCGGTAAGCTGGGCGATCGGCAACCTGGTCCTCCGGCGCTACGCCAGTCCCGCGGCGCTGCCCGTCGTGCTCTGGCAGGCCTTGGTCGCCTCAGTGCCGCTCCTCGCACTGTCGGCCGCGGTCGAGGGCCAGCCGCGCGAAGCCGTGTCCCGTGTCTCCAGCCCCTTGGATTGCCGCGGCGGCGCTGGCCTATGCCGTGCTCGTTTCGACCCTCGCCGCGAACGCCGCCTGGACGTGGCTGCTGAAGCGGCGCCCCGCGAGCACCGCCGCGCCCGCGACGATGCTGGTGCCCGTGTTCGGGCTGAGCTTGGCGCACCTGCTGTTCGACGAGCCGCTGGGGTGCTCCTCCAGCGTCACCGAAGAGCGCCAGGGTGCCACCGCCGGGCTCGCCCCATAGCATCTGGCAACCATCGGCGTCCTCAGCGGTACTCCGCTCGTCAGCCCGCCAGCCGTGGCCGCCTGACATGGCGGCCCAGCCCGCCCAGGAGTATCGCTCCTACACCACGCCTCGGGGATGACCCCAGGGTTCGGGATGCGCTCCTTGACGCGGATCAAGGATGCGGGGTCTGCGCGTCGGCAGGCTGCAGGACGGCGAAGACGTTCTCAAGCGTCGCAGGAGATGACCGATGCCACCCACACCGTCCGCCCCTGAGGCCGCTGGCCTCACCATGGCCCGGCGTGACCTGCTGCGGGTCGCCGGGGCGACGGGGCTCTGGACGGGGCTGGCCGGCCTTGTGCCGGCCTACGCCCAGTCCCCGGCCGTCGGGGCGCCGGCTCTGGCCTCCGCCGGCGGGAGATCCATCGACCTCGCCATCGAGGCCATGGCGTTTCAGGTCGATGGCCGCCTCGGCAGCGCCATCGCGATGAACCGCACGGTGCCGGGTCCGCTGATCCGGTTGCGCGAGGGCGAGGACGCCGTCCTGCGCGTCACCAACCGCCTCGAGGAGACCAGTTCGATCCACTGGCACGGGCTGATCCTGCCGCCCGACATGGACGGCGTCCCGGGCGTGAGCTTCGCCGGCATCCGGCCCGGCGAGACCTTCGTCTACCGCTTCCCGGTGCGCCAGAGCGGCACCTACTGGTGCCACAGCCACTCCGGCGGGCAGGAGCTGCTCGGCCTCTACGCGCCGCTGATCATCGACCCGGCCGGGCCGGAGCCCTTCCGCTACGGCCGCGACCACGTGGTCATGCTGTCGGACTGGAGCTTCGAGCGGCCCGAGCAACTCGTCGCTCATCTGAAGAAGCTGCCCAGCTACTACAACTACCAGCAGCGGACGGTGGGCGAGTTCTTCCGCGACGCCCGCCGGGACGGCCTGGCGGCGGCCGTCGGCAATCGGCTCGCCTGGGGGCGGATGCGGATGGATCCGACCGACATCTCCGACCTCACCGGCGCCACCTACCGGTTCCTGATGAACGGCCTGGCGGCGGCGGACAACTGGACCGGGCTGTTCCGGCCGGGCGAGGCGGTGCGGCTCCGCCTCATCGCCGCCGGCGCCATGACGGTGTTCGACGTGCGGATCCCGGGCCTGAAGATGACCGTGGTGCAGGCGGACGGCCAGAACGTGCGGCCCGTCGAGGTGGACGAGCTCCGGATCGGCGCCGGGGAGACCTACGACGTCATCGTGCGGCCCGGAAACCGCGCCTACACGCTCTTCGCCGAGACGTCGGACCGCAGCGGCTACGCCCGCGGCACCCTCGCGCCGCGGCCCGGCATGAGCGCGCCGATCCCGCCGCGCCGCCCGCGCCCGCTGCGCACCATGGCCGACATGGGGATGGAGATGGGCGGAATGGCGATGGGCGGCGCGGCCATGGGGACCGGCGCCATGGCCGACGCGCCTGCGGCGGCGGCCGGAGCCGGCGGCCACGGCGGCATGGCGATGCCCGGAACGGGCGGCGGCGCGGTCCCCGGGCCGGGGCTGCCCGGCAGCCCGCCGGTGGCGCACGGCCCGGACACGCACGGCGTCGGCAACTCATCGGTAGCGATGGTAGCGCGCAGCCGGCTCGACGAGCCCGGCACCGGCCTCGGCGGCGACGGCTGGCGCGTGCTGACCTACGCGGATCTGCGCAGCGTCGAGCCGCAGCCGGACCGGCGCGAGCCGGGGCGTGCCGTTGAGCTGCACGTCACGGGCAACATGGAACGCTACATGTGGTCGTTCGACGGCAGGAAGTACTCCGAGGCCCCGGCCCCCATCCGGTTCCGCTACGGCGAGCGGCTCCGCCTCGTCCTCGTCAACGACACCATGATGGAGCACCCGATCCATCTCCACGGCATGTGGATGGAGCTGGAGAACGGCGGCGGGCCGCGCCAGCCCCGCAAGCACACGGTGCTGGTGAAGCCCGGCGAGCGCCTGACCGTCGCCATCACCGCCGACGCGCCCGGGCGCTGGGCGATGCACTGCCACCTCCTGCTCCACATGGAGATGGGGATGTTCCGCGTGGTCGAGGTGTCGTGAGTCGGGAGCCGGGGACATGAGAGCGAAGATGGGCCGCAACATCCTGCGGCTGGCCGTGCTGGGCTGCCTGCTGCTCCAGCTCCCGGCCGCGCGTCCCGCGCTGGCCCACGAGCGCCCGGGGCGCGCCGGACCGGGAGTGGCCGGGACGGAGGTGATGCCCGCACCCGCCGGGGGGAACGCCATTCCGCCTGCCCTGCCGGCAGCCACGCCGGGGCGCCGTCCCGAGGCCGGTGCCACCACGCTGCCGAACCTGTCGGAGACCGCGGGCTGGCCCTCCCCGGTCGCCGATGATGCGTTCTACAGCTTCACGCTGTTCGATCTCTTGGAGTTTCAGCGCGCCCCGAACCTCGAGGCGGCGCGGTGGGACGTCGTCGGCTGGTACGGCGGCGACACCCAGCGCCTCTGGTACAAGTCCGAGGGCCGCCACAACGGCGCCCGCCGGAGCGGCGAGACGGATCTGCAGATCCTCTACGGGCGGCTCATCTCGCCCTTCGTCGATCTCCAGGCCGGGTACCGCTACGAGCGGCGCTGGGAGCGGAACAGCGGCCGGGGGCGCAGCTTCGCGGTGCTCGGGGTGCAGGGGCTGGTGCCCTACGGGGCCGAGCTCGAGGCGGCGCTTTTCGTCAGCGAGGATGGCGATGTTTCGGCGCGCGCGACCGTGGCCCAGAACGTCCTGCTGACCCAGCGCCTGATCCTGCTGCCGCGCTTCGAGGTCAACGCCGCGCTGCAACGGGCCGAGCGGTTCGGCGTCGGCCAGGGGGTGAACGACATCGAGATCGGCGTCCGCCTGCGCTACGAGATCCGCCGCGAGTTCGCCCCCTATGTCGGCGTCTCCTGGCTGCGCAGCTTCGGCCAGACCGCCGCCTTGCGCGGCGCTGAGGGGGAGGACCGCAGCCTGCTCCAGGTGGTGGCCGGGATCAGGATGTGGTTTTGAGTGGCGGTGGACCGCGGCCGCCGGCGGCGGGCGTAACTGACCGACCTCCGTTTCGGCATGGCGCGACGTGGCGACGGAGCGGAGCGCCATGGTGGGCGGCTCGGCGGGAAGCAAGCTCGAGCACCACAGGGGGTCACGACATGAAGGTGGACTATGGCGACGATCCGCGCCGAAACCTCACACGGGGATGGCGGTGCAGGGTGCGGCGGCCCATCTGGCGGGACGGCCGGGACCGGCCCGGGTCGCACGCAGCTCGGCACCCGCCAGGAAAACGGCCGGATACCGTTGGCGAAATCGCCGGGCTGCCTGGCCGCACATACTAGCGCGGGAAATCTGGTCGGCGCTATAACCGGAAACCAGACAAGGACAGTAAAGTAATCCTAATTTCCGCAACTGCAGCGCACAGAACTCGGGCCACTTTGGCGCCTTCCTGATTTCGCCAACGGTACCCGAGCGTTTGGCCTTCGCCGGGCCCGCTATCGCGGGCTCGCCAAGACCGGCCTGCAGCACGTCGCTACGGCCGCTGCCTTGAACCTCGACCGCCTCGCTGCATGGCTCGCCGAGCGTCCACTCGCACCCACACGCCTATCCCGCTTCGCTACCCTGGTCGCGTGAGCCACTTCGCCAACAGCGTCCGCAACTTTTTCGATAATGAGGTCGATGGGGCTCTCCCCTGGCGGGGACGGTTCCCGTGCCGATACTCCGGCAGCAGGAGAGCGGGCATGCGCTGGCTCGGCCAAAATGGCCGCCGTTCCGGCGGCGGCGGCTCCCCGTAGCAGGCCACGTCGGCCCGTGCCGTGCCCCCTGGTCTTGCGGAAGGGTGGTGCCGCCGGCATCGGTCAGTTCCTCGATCAGTCGAGGCATGGTATAATTTTTGCTGGCATAGACGAGCACCGCGTGCAGTGTGCCCGGCGCTCGGCAGATGGGGGCTGCCTTTTGGCAGGGGGACCGCTACAGCGGCGGCCCGTTCCGCGAAATCCCGTCAGGACACGGTAAACTGCCCCATCATGCCGTTATCTTCGTGCTCGAGGACATGGCAGTGGTACATGAACGGCGCCGTCGAGGCTGGCTGGTCGAATCGGATCAGGAGTTCGACCGGCTCTTTCACCAGGATCGTGTCTCTGGCCCCCTGGTCGAGCAGGTCGGGCCTTCCGCCATCCCGACGCAGGACATCGAAATGCACACCATGGATGTGGATGGGGTGCTTCATCATCTGGCCTGAGACTTCCCAGATTTCCACGTCGCCAAGCCTCACCCGTTCGTCGACGCGGCCCATGTCGAACGGCTTGCCGTTGATCGTCAGGGCCATTCCGCCGCCAGCTCCCATCATGCCGCCCATTCCCATGTTCAGAACCAGGCGGCGGCGCCGGACAGCCTTGGCGGGATCGGGACGAACACGCGGGACGAGGAGATCCGGTGCGGAGGTCCTGGCGCCGGAGTTGCCCATCGGCCGGGGCGCAAACCGCAGCACCGTCATTGAGGTGAGACCCGCCGCACCGGACCGGCCGCCCATCATCCCGGTGTTTCCCATCATGCCCATCATCGACGCATTGGCATCTGGACCGGTCACCAAAGAGACCGTCCTGCCGTCGGCAAAATCCACGAGGATCTCGGCCCGTTGCCCGGGCGCCAAGGTGAGGCTCCGCAGTGCCACCGACCGTTCCAGCAGGCCGCCCTCGGTGCCGATCCAGTGGAAGCCGCGCCCGTCGCTGAAGGAAAGGTCATAGATGCGGGCGTTGGAGCCGTTGACCAGGCGCAGCCTGACCAGGCGGTTCGGCACCGCGGCCAGGGGATTGGGCGCACCGTTCACCAGAATGGTGTCGCCCCGCCGGCCCTGCATGGCGGTCATCATCCCCGCAGGCATCATCAACCGCCCATCCTGGAACTGGCGGTCCTGGATCAGCAGCGGCAGGTCATCGACGCCGTAGTCAGACGGCAGCCCCAGGCCCTGCTCCTCCTGGTCCGTCACGATCAGCATTCCGGCCAGGCCGGAATAAACCTGCTCTGCCGTCAGGCCATGGGCATGCGAATGGTAGAGCAGCGTCGCTGCCGGTTGGCGGATCGGCAAGTTCGGGCGCCAAGTGGTGCCGGGCGGGATCGGCTGGTGGGGACCGCCGTCCAGCTCGCCGGGAATCAGCAGCCCGTGCCAATGCACCGTCGTATCGGCCGACAGTCTGTTGGTGGCCGCGACCTTCACCTCGTCGCCGCGATGAACCCTGAGCGTTGGCCCGAGATAGCTGCCGTTGTACCCAAACGTATCGCTTGGCCGGCCCGGATAGAAGGAGGTCTTCCCGGCCTGGGCACTGAGAGCGATGACCTGTCCCTGCTGGCGGGCGTCGAGCAAGGTCGGGATCGGGAGTGGACGGTCGGGTTCCGCAGCGCTGCCGGGAGTCGCAAACTGGCGCGAGCAGGCTGCGGAAAGCAGCAGCCCGCTGCCGATGAGCAGGGAGCGCCGGTCGAGCTTGGGCATCTCAGATCCGCCCCAGCGCGCTTTGGAGTTTTCCGGCGACCGCGGTGGCCTTTTGGGTGAGGCCAGGATTCTCGATCGCCTGCATCGAGGCGACCGGATCAATGGCCGCGATCTCCACGCGCCCTTCGGAGCGTTCCTGAACGACGACGTTGCACGGCAACATCGTGCCGACCTTGTCCTCCACCTGCAGCGCCTCGTGGGCCATTGCCGGATTGCAGGCGCCCAGGATGAGGTAGGGCCGGAAATCCACGCCGATCTTCGACTTGAAGGTCTTCTGCACGTCGATTTCCGTGATGACGCCGAAGCCCTCCAGCTTCAGCGCTTCGCGCGTGCGGGCGACGGCATCCTCGAACCGCGCATCGACCGTCTTGGAAAAGTAGTAGCTCATGGCCGTCTCCTTTCATGAATGAAAAGCGTGCCCACACTGCGGTAGAGCATGTACGCGGCAACGGCGAAGATGACGCCCGCGAAGACGCGGGTGAGCATCCCCTTCCGGCCCGCCAGGCGGACCGCCAGGCGCATGCCCAGCGCCCCGCCTGCCACGCCGCCGGCGATGAACAGGCCGGCCACCGGCCAATCGACGAGCCCGGAGACCGCGTAGTTCACGGCGGTGGCGGTGCCGAAGGCTCCGACCGACAGCAGGGACGAGCCCACGGCGTTCAGGATCGCCATGCCGCTGCCGAGCATGATGCCGGGCACGATCAGGAACCCGCCGCCGATGCCGAAGAAGCCGGAGAGCAGGCCGGTCAGGAAGCCGATCCCCGCCAGCCGCACGCCGATGGCCGGCGTGATGCGCACCGACGGATCGCCCTCGCCGCCGCGCCGCAGCAGCATCGCCACGCCGACCGCGATCATCACCAGGGCAAAGAGGAGCAGCAGCCAGTCGCCCTGGACCGCCTTGCCGATGGTCGATCCCACCAGGGCACCCAGCACGCCGGCGACGGCGAACACGGCGGCGCACGGCCACTTCACCGTGCCATTGCGCGCATGCTGCGCCAGGTTGGCGAAGGCGTTGGCGGCGACCGCCAGGGCGCTGGTCCCGATCGCCAGGTGCGCGCTCGGCAGGCCGACCACGTAAAGCAGCAGCGGCACCGCCAGGATCGAGCCGCCGCCGCCGATCAGCCCGAGCGCGAAGCCGACGGCGGAGCCGGACAGCACCGAAAGGACGGCTTGCAGGAGCGAGAGGTCCATCATGCGTTTGGCCTGCCCCGCCTCAGCGCCCGGCGCCAGGCGCCGGCGAGGCTGGCGCGCCGGCAGGTGGCCGCACGCGGCCCATCAGCTCAAACGCCGCCATGCCCACGAGCATCGCAATGACGAAGATCGCCACCGGCCGGAAGGCGAGCCCCAGGCCCGCCAGCGCCGGGCCGGGACAGAGCCCGACCAGGCCCCAGCCCACGCCGAAGATCGCCGCGCCGATCACCAGCCGCCGGTCGATGGCGCGCGCGGTCGGCAGGCTGAAGGCCTCGGCGAAGAGCGGGGCGGACCGGCGGCCGAGAATAAGCCGGAAGCCGATGGCGGCCGTGCTTGTGGCACCGGCCAGGACCAGGGCGAGACTCGGGTCCCAGTTTCCGGCGATGTCGAGGAAGCCCAGCACCTTGGCCGGATCGACCATCCGCGAGAGCGTCAGGCCCAGGCCAAACAGCGTTCCGGCCGCAAGAGCGGCGATGGTCTGGCGCATCTCAGCCCCCCATCACATGGCGGGTGACGAACACGGTGGCCATCCCGGCGGTCAGAAACACGCCCGTCGCCACGAAGGAGCGCGGTGACAGGCGGGCGATGCCGGCGACGCCATGCCCGCTCGTGCAGCCGCTGCCGAGCCGCGCGCCAAAGCCGACCAGCAGGCCGGCGGCGATGAGCAGCCCGGTCGAGGAGGTCACCGCAATCGGCGGCACCCCTCCGGCCACGGCCGCATAGAGCAGCGGGGCGGCGATCAGGCCCAGGATGAAGGCCAGCCGCCATCCAGCATCGCGGACCTTGGACGCAAGCAGCCCGCCCACGACGCCGCTGACCCCAGCGATGCGGCCGTTCGTCAGCAGCAGCACCACCACCGAAAGCCCGATCAGGACGCCGCCGAAGAAGGCGGAAACGGGAGTGAAATTCTCCATGGATACGGCTCAACCTTTGGGGTTGCGGATGGCCGCGCATCCGGTTTCCTGGAAGTAGTTGAGCGGAATCTTCAGGTAGGAGACCCCGTTCGCCTCGGGCTCGGGCAGCCGCCCGCCACGGATATTGATCTGCAAGGCGTCCAGCAGCAGGCCGGGGAAGGCCAGCGTGCGGTCGCGCTCCTGGCGCATCCGCACAAACTCGTCTTCCGTCACCCCGTCATGCACATGGGTGTTGTGCTGGCGCTGTTCGGCCACGGTCGCTTCCCACTGCGGCGCGCGCCCACCCGGCTGGTAGTCGTGGCCGGTGAAGAGGCGGGTTTCCGGAGGTAGCGACAGGATGCGGCGGATGCTGCGGTAGAGCGCGCGGGCGTCGCCGCCGGGGAAGTCCGCCCGTGCCGTGCCGCTGTCCGGCACGAACAGCGTGTCGTGGATGAAGGCGGCGTCGCCGATGACGTAGGTGATCGAGGCCGCCGTGTGGCCGGGTGAGAAGATGACCTCCGCCTCCAGTTCACCGACGCGGAAGCGCTCGCCGTCCTTGAACAGGCGGTCCCACTGCGAGCCGTCGGCCGGGAAGTCGGGGAGGTGGTAAATCTCCTTCCAGATCTTCTGGACGGTGACGACGTGCTCGCCGATGGCCGTCGGCGCGCCGAACACCTCCTTGAAGTAGGGGGCGGCGGAGAAATGGTCGGCATGCGGATGGGTGTCGAGAATCCACTCCACCGTCAGCCCCTGCTCGCGCACGAACGCCACCATCCGGTCGGCAAACTGCGTGTGGGTGCCCCGGCAGGCGCGGTCGAAGTCGAGAACCGGGTCGATCAGCGCGCAGCGCCGGGTCGCGGGGTCCGCGACCACGTAGGCGATGCTGTTGGTCTCCTCGTGGTAGAAGCCGGTCACTGCCGGGCGATGGCCAGCCATGTTCACCTCCTTGCATGGGCATTCCCGCCCCCGGGGGCGGGTTGGGGAGCGTTGACCGCGTGCCGCTTCACGCGCCTGTCGTCGGGTTGTCCGCTGGCGGGGTGCCATCAGTGGTCGGGGCGGCTGCCGCGTCCCTGGCGCAGAACAGCTCGTAGAGCAGGCCGATCATCCGCTCCGCCGGCTCGCTGCCCAGGCGGTAGTAGACCGTGCGTGACACGCGGCGGGTCTGCACCAGACCGTCCGCACGCAGCCGCGTCAGGTGCTGCGACAGGTGCGGCTGGCGCATCTCCAGCAGCCGCTCCAGTTCGCCGACCGATTTTTCGCCCTCGGCCAGGGAACACAGGATCAGCAGCCGGTGCTCATTGCAGAGGGCCTTTAGGAACCGCCCCGCCTCGCCCGCCCGGCCGCGCATCTCAGACATATTCATTCTTGAAGATATATGGAAAGCGAATATGTCTTCAAGGTCACCACGGCACGGAGGGTCGCATGGCCCGTAGGATCAAGCTCAGCGACGACCTAAGCGTCGATACCGGCCAGCCGACTTGGTAAGAGCTGGGGCGCTTGGCCCAGGAGGGGTTCAAGACGGTGGTCAACCTGCGGACGGCAGGCGAGCAGAACCAACCCCTCTCGCCGGAAGCGGAAGGGGAGGTCGCCCGCAAGGCAGGCCTGGACTACCTGCACATCCCGGTCGCCAGCACGGACCCGCGGCCCGAGCAGGTGGAGCAGTTCCGGGAGAAGCTGTCCGGGCTGCCGGGGCCGGTGCTCGTCCACTGCGCTTCCGGCAAGAGGTCCGGCGCGTTCGCCATCCTCCAGCTTGCCACCCAGGAAGGGCTGTCGGGGGAGGATGCGCTCGCCAGGGCGCGGACCCTCGGGTTCGACTGGAAGAGCCCCGAACTCGAGGCTTCGTTAGGCAGTACCTGGATCAGCGCCGGTAGGGCGGGCTCCAAGGGGCGACCCGGGCCGAAGGTGGCAGGGAGGCGTCGCGTTCCGGCCGCCTTGGCCGGGTGCGAACGCAGTCTCCCTCGAACCGAGCCGGCAAGGCCACCTTCCAGAACTATGTTGCCACCGCAGGATGTTCCCGCGGAGCGGCGGCGATCGAAACTGGGCCGGAGGACGCAACGATGGTGCAGGACATGGAGGGTATGGGTTGGATGATGGGCGGCATGGGCCTGGTCTGGCTCCTGCTCCTCGTCCTGCTCGTGCTCGGGATTGTGGCTCTTATCAAGTACCTCCGCTCGGGTGGCTGATGCGATATCCACCGCGCCGTTGGCCGCGTGCCTGGGGCACCTCGGGGCGGCGCTCGGTGGTGTTCCGCGCCGGGCCGTGTCGGCGGCCGTCACCCGGAGCGCGGAGCCATTCCCGGCATGGCTCCGGGAGCGGCCCGCGGCCACAACAGCGCTTGGATGCCGCCGCGTCGGCGGCGATACTGCGATCGCATGAGCGGGGGTAGGGACGACGCGGCGAGCGATGGAAAGGCGGGGGCCGGCCGCTTGCCGTGGGATCTGCACCCGGCGCTGACGGAGGATCGCCTCTCGGCCTGCGCGCGCCTCCTCGCGCGAGGCCGCGCCGACGCGGTGGCGATGGCCGATCCCTGGGCGGGCGACGACGCCTGGTCCATCGGCTGCCGCGCCTACTCCTTCTCGCGGAACCGGCTGCGCCAGGCGGCCGAGGGCGGGCGCTACCGCTGGCTCGGCGTCCTCGACGAGACGCACCATTTCGTTTTCATGATCGAGGGCGTGCCGGTGCGCTTCTTCCGCGGCGACGCGGAGGAGCCCAGCAAGCGCACGCTGCGTCAGCAGGAGAGCGAGGCGGAGCAGCTCGCCCTGGCCCTCGGTGATGCCGGTGGTTCGGAGGGGCTGATGTTCCGGCTCGCCGTGGAGACGGGCGAGGGCGGCGAGGTGACGCGGGTGGTGTTCCTCGCGCTGCGCGGCGAGGCCGGCCATGTCGAGTGTTTTTGGCCAATCCCGCTCGATAACGCGGACTTGTTATCGCCTGCGCGGCGGAACGCCGGGGCTGGACTGGCACCCCCGCTGACTGCTGCACTGACCCGGCGCGGCGGCTGAGTCCAGTCTCACCTTTCTGACCATTCTTTCGAGTCCGGTTTTGTTCTTCACGTCAGAGTGAAGGAAAACACTTGGTTCCTGGCCGATTTCGTCCCTGATTGCATCTTGTATATTCGTCACCACCATCGGTAGCATTGCCCGTCTCCACCCTCTTGGAGCCGGACCGCAGTGCAGCTTTTGGTAGTTTGCACCTCCGCCGCGTCCCTTCCCCCGCCCAGCCGGGGCCTCGCCCGGATTGCGGAATTCGCTAGCCTTCCGCCGGCACGAATCGGAGGAGCGGTCGAGGGTTGGGCGACACGCTCGGCGAAGCGGACCTGCGCGAGGGATTGCTCAGGGGCGGCCGGATCGAGGCCGTCGTGGTGGTCGCGCGCCGCGACGCCGACGGCGGCGTGGACCACGTGCCCTACCTCCTGCCCTCCTGGCGCCGCGGCTACGTCGCCATCGCCCTCTTCCGCGGGCCCGGCGTGCGCGGCTGGCGCGACCTCGGCCGCCTGCTGCGCTTCCTCCGCGACGATATGTCGTACAAGCTGCCCGTCTCGCTCTACGAGGCGGACTGCCCGCGCCTCCCGCGCCTGCGCTCCGTCCTTCCGCGCGGCGCCACCACGAAGCACGTCAAGGCAGACGAGAGCCCGCTGCCGCCGGGCGTGGACGTGCCAGAGCCACCGCCCGAGTAGCGGTCCGCGCCGCGCCGGCGGCGCGCGGTGACCGGCTGCGAGGCGTTCGCCGGGCTGGCGCTGTTCGCATGTCTCGCGCGCGACCCGCGCTGCCTCCCGGACGAGCATCGGCGCCTGCTGCCGGAGCTGACCGCTGTCGCCGAGCGGGAATCCGGCTTCCGCCCCTTCGCCATCCGCGACGAGGCGACTGGCGAGAGCCTGTTCCCGAAGACGCGCGCCGAGGCCGTGGCGATCGCCGCAACCCGTGACGCAGCCGGCCGCACCCTCGGGCTCGGCTGGTTCCAAATCACGCACCGCGCCAACTGGCGCCGTCACGGCCTCACCGTCGAGACCGCGCTCGACCCCTGCGAGAACATGCGCGCGGGCGCGGCGCACCTGGCCGGGGTCCTGCGGGACGCCGCCTTCCAGCTCTACAACAGCGGCCGCGTCGGCGGCGCGCCGGGCTACGCCGTCGCGGTCGCGCGCCGCGTCGGGCACCACGCCGCGGCGCTCGCAGCAGGCAACCCTCCCGGCGCCGCGCCGGCGCCGGTCCCCCCTCCCCTCCTCCCCGACCTGGGTCGCGGCCGCCCGGGGCGGGATCTCGTGACCGGCCGGTAGGAGATCGCCCATGGGTGGCGGAGACGTCCTGACCCGCGCGCTGACCGCCCTCGCGCAGTTCCTCGTCGGTCCCTTCGGGATCGCCTTCATCATCGCCTGCGTCGTCATCGCCTTCCTCGCCGCTGCGGCCCGCATGGCGCCGCCCTCGGCCGGCTTCGTGGCGATGTTCTTCGGCGCCGCCGCCTTCACCGGCGCCTACTTCGTCAACACCTTCATCGGCGGCTGAGCGCGATGCACGCCGCCGGACGCGACACGCTGTTCCTGGCGGCGACGCGCCCGGCGATGCGGTGGGGCGTGCCGATGGAGGGCTACTACCTCAACCTCTTCGGCACCTGGCTCCTCGGCATGGTGCTCGGCAGCCCGCTCTGGTGGGCCACCTTCTTCGTCTGGCACCTGCCGATGGTCGCGCTGACGAACCGCAACCCGCATTTCTTCCACGAGCTGCGCATGTGGTACGTCACGCGCGGGCAGACGATCGGCGGCGTGCTGCGCGCCCTGCCGGACCGCGCGCCGCGGCGCGCGAAGGACCTGGTGTCCGGTGTCTAGCCGCTTCGCGCCCCGCGCGCCGACGCTCGGCGAGCACGTCCCCATCGAGGGCCACCTCACCGACCGCGTGCTGCGCCTTTCCGACGACGGCGCCTACGCCATGCTCGCGCTCGACGGCCTGCCGGCCGAGACGGCGAGCGACGCCGACCTGCTGGAGCGCGTGGACCGGCTGAACGGCACCGTCATGGGCATCCCCGCCGGGGACCGGATGGTGATGTCGGTCTACCTCTGCCGGAGCCTCGCTGACCCCGTGGCGGTGCCGGAAGCGGACCCGCGCCTCACCCCCTTCGCGCGCGCCTTCGCGGCCGGCTACCGCGAGCGGCTGCTCGACGGCCTGCTCTACGAGAACCGGCTCTTCCTCGGGCTGCACCTGCGGCCCGCCGCCGGCGGCGGGGCGGAGTGGTGGGCGCGGCGCAAGGCGCGCAAGCACGGCGCCGAGGCCGCCGGCGAACGGGCGATCGACCGCGCCCGCCAGCTCGAGCGCATCTGCGACTGGCTGGCGTCGGAGCTGGCGGACTACGGCCCGCGGCCGCTCGGCCTGGCGGAGCGCGGCAAGGGAATCTTCAGCGAGATCGGCGAGGCCCTCGCATTCGCGGCGACCGGCGTCTGGCGCCCCGTCCCGCTCACCACGGGCCGGCTGGCGGAGGCGATGTTCGCCGAGGAGGCGGCGTTCCACTACGAGACGGTGGAACTGCGCGGCCCGGGCTACACCCAGTTCGTCGCGATCCTCACCTTCAAGGGCTATCCCGCGGCCACCTGGCCGGGGATGCTCGGTGCGATCGAGCGCGCCCCGTTCCGCGGCACGCTCCTCCACCACTTCGAGCCGCTGCCGCAGTCGGGCGGCATCAGCCTGCTCACCCGCCAGCAGAACAAGATGGTCTGGGCCGGCGACAAGGCGCGCAGCCAGATCGCCGAGCTCGACGAGGCCGCAGACCGCGTCGCCTCCGGCCGGATGGCGATGGGGGCGCACAGCGTCTCGCTCGCGGTGTTCTCGGACCGCGCCGGCGGCGCCCTGCCCTGGTACCGGCGCTTCGCCGCGGCGCTCCAGGGCGCCGGCCTCGGCTCAGTCGCCGCGGCCCGGGTCGAGGCGGCGCTCGACGACGCGACCGGCGGGCCCGGCCGGAACCCGCTCGACGACGTGGTGAACGCAGCCTGGAAGACGCTCGCCAATTGCGGGGCGTCGGTCGCGCGCGAGAACAAGGCGCTGATGGCGGCCTGGCTGGCGCAGCTCGCGGGCAACCACCGCCTGCGCGCCCGGCCCGGGGCGCTGTCCACCCGCAACCTCGCCGCCATGGCGCCGCTGCACGGGCCGGCGCGGGGCGTGCCGCGCTCGCGCTGGGGCACGCCGATCATCACCCTCCGCACCACGGCCGGCACCGCCTACCCCTTCCACTGGCACGACGGCGAGGGCGACGACGCGGTCGGCAACACCCTCATCACGGGCGAGACGGGCTCGGGCAAGACGACGCTCGTCGGCGCGCTGATCGCCTGCACGGCGGGCCGGGCCGACGTGGTCGGCCTCGACCACAAGCAGGGCTGGCGCGTGCTGTTCGGGCACCTCGGCGCGCCCTACGCGGTGATGGGCGGCGGCAACCCGATGTTCGCGCCGCTGAAGGGCCTGGAGCCCACGCCCTTGAACCTCGACTTCCTCCTCGACCTCCTGCGCGGCTGCATCGTCCAGGGCGGCTGGCGCGACCTGACGCCGGAGGAGGAGCGGCTGCTCAGCTTGGGCATCCGCACCGTCATGGAGAACCCGCCAGAACACCGCCGGCTCGCCGAGGTGGCGGCCTTCCTCGCCCCCGACGTGGACGTGGACGGCGCCGGGGCGCGGCTCCTGAAGTGGTGCTGGGGGAACGAGCTCGGCTGGGTGCTGGACGCGCCGCGCGACGCGCTCGACCTCTCGGGCGGCATGGTCGGTCTCGACGCCACCGACGTGCTGCGGAACGGCCGCGCAGCGGCCCCCACCCTGCTCTATCTCTTCCACCGGATCGGGCTGCACCTCGACGGCCGGCGGCGCCTGCTGCTGCCCGTGGACGAGGGCTGGCGGGTGCTAGAAGATCCGGCCTTCTACCGGCCGATCGCGGCGCAGCTGCGCACCATCCGCTCGAAGAACGGCGTCGTCGTGTTCATCACGCAGTCGCCCTCGGACGCCGCCAACAGCCCGATCGCGGCCGAGCTGCTGGAGCAGTGCCCGAACCAGATCCACCTGCCGAACCCGCGTGCCTCGGAGGAGGACTACGTCGGCCGGCTGAAACGCACGCCGGGCGAGTTCGCCGCGCTGCGCGGGCTCCAGAAGGGCTCCGGGCAATTCCTCGTCTGCAAGGGGCGCGAGAGCCTGATCGCGGAGCTGCGCCTGCGCGGCCTGCCGCAGCTCGCCGCCCTCTCGGCGAGCGAGGCCGCGCTCCGCGCCTACGAGGCGCTCCCCGAGGAGGTACGGGCCGACCCGCGCCGGCTCGAGCATGAATTCCGGCGGCGCCGCGCCGCCACGGAGGAGGAGGTCCCGGCATGACGCGCGTCCCCACCACGGCGGCTGCGGCCGCCGCGCTCGCCGTCCTCGCCGCGGTGCCGCCGCCGGCCCGCGCGCAATGGACCGTGGTCTGCCCGACCTGCCGGCAAGAGCTCACCGACAATCTCGCCTGGGCGCAGCAGGCGGCCGACATGGTCCGCCAGCTCCAGCAGATGAAGCAGCAGTACGACCAGCTCGTGATGACCTACCAGGCCATCACGCGCGTGACCGACCTCGGCAGCGCCGTCTCGGCGCTGAACATGCTCGGCATCCGCAAC
Organism: Roseicella aerolata; assembly: GCF_020523605.1. Classification (GTDB taxonomy): domain Bacteria; phylum Pseudomonadota; class Alphaproteobacteria; order Acetobacterales; family Acetobacteraceae; genus Paracraurococcus; species Paracraurococcus aerolatus. The sequence goes on from NZ_JAJAQI010000049.1 coordinate 17,161, forward strand.
CCGCTTCCGATCAACCCCTACGCGGCCCAGAGCCTGCTGAACGGCACGGGCGGCGCGGGCGGGATGCTGAACTCGCTGTCGGGCCTCTACACGGGCACCCACACCGGCAACACGGTCTACACGCCGCGCGACGACACCTGGACCACGCGCCAGATCGTCGCCAACGGCGGCGGCCTGGCCGGCGCGCAGGCCCTCGCCCTCCAGCTCTACCAGTCGGCGGGAGAGCGGGTCGCCGGCCTCGCCGAGCTCCAGGCCCGTATCGACGGCGCGCCGGATCCCTCGGAGCGCGAGGCACTGATCGCACGCCTCGGCGTCGAGCAGGCCTACATCCAAAACCAGCAGGTCCAGGCGCAGAACATCCAGACCTACCTCATCGCGCAGACGCAGGTGCGCGAGCAGCAGCGCGAGGAGCGGCTCCAGCAAAGCATCGACGAGATCCTCGAGGAGGCACGCGGCCGGGGGTGGTGGCGATGACCGGCCGTCGGTGCGCCGTGCCGCGGTGCCCAGCACCGCGGCTGCTCGACCCGGATCTGCTCGGGGGGCTGGGGCTGCTGTTATGGACGCTCGCCTTCATGGTCCTGGGCGCGGCGCTCGGGGTGGCGCAGCCGCTGCCGCCGCAGGAGCGCCGGACCGTCTCCTGGTACGTCGCCAACCCCTGGGCGCTGGAAACCGTCACGCGCGCCTGCCGCGACGACCCGGGGCGGCTGCGTGGCACCCCGGACTGCGTGAACGCCGATCAGGCCCGCATCATCGTCGCCGAGCGCGAGGCGCGGGCCCGCGCCGGGATGCGGCCAGAGGCGCCGGCCACGACGCCGGACGCGGAGCGGGCGCGCCAGGCGGAGGCCGAGGCACGTCGTAACCAGGGCGACCTCACCTCGCCGACCAGCCCGCGCTACTGGGCGGCTCGGCCAATGGAGCGCGCGCAGCAACTCGCCCATTGCGGTCGGCTGACGCCGGAGCAGCAGGCCCGCTTCTACTGCGACGCGGCACGTGCCGCCGAGGCGGCCGCACGGAGGCCCCGGTCGTGAACGGCTGGGACATCTTCAGCCGACTCTACGACCTGGTGGCGATCCCGCTCACCGCGGGCGTGGACGCGATGATCGCGGCCATGACGGGCTGGGTCGCCGGCTGGCTGAAGGTGGCCCTTGTCGTCTACGTGGTGGGGCGCCTGATGTGGCAGGCGCTCGTGCAGAACGGTGAGCCGCTGAGCGAGGTCGAGCGGCTGATCGTGATGGGGGCTGCTGCCGTGGCGCTCGTCACGACGGTCGGCGGCTACGGCCCCTGGGCCCGCGACGTGCTGTTGAATGGGCTCGGGCCGGAGGTCGGCCGCGCGCTTGCCGGCGCCCTGGGAAACCGTCCCGTCACTGGTCCTCTGTTCGACGAGATCTGGGGCAAGGCCTGGGTCTCGGGCCTCGCCATCTACCGCAGCCTGCCCTGGTCAATCGCCGGCCTGGGGCTCTGCATCATCGTCGTGTTCTACTGGATCATCGCGGTCTTCGCGATCGCCATCGCCTTCCTCGTCTGGATGAAGGCCTTCATCGTCCTCGCGCTGCTCGTCGGCGTCGGGCCGATCTTCGCAGGGCTCTGGGTCTTCCCGCTGTTTCGCCACATGGCGATCGGCTGGCTCAACACCGTCTTCGCCAACATCGTGCTCCAGGTTCTCTCGACGGCTCTGCTGGCACTGCTGCTGAGCGCGGAGACGCAGCTCCTCTCGCAGGTCGCCACCCTCGCTGCAGCCGGCGGCATGGCGAACGAGATCCGCGGCGTGCAGATGCTCCTCGCCGGCATGGTGCTCTTCGTCGCCTGCGGCTGGATCACCTACCAGCTTCCCGGCATCGCCTCCGCCATCACCGGCGGCTTCGCCGGCCTCGCCTTGCCCTACGCGCGCTCCTGGCAGCGTGGCGGGACGGGCGGCCGGGGCGGTCCGCCGGATGAGCCGCCGCCGCCGAGGCAGGTCGCCGCGCCTGCTGCCCCCTCCCCGGCCCCGGCGGCGCTCCCCCGCCCCCCTGTCGGCCCGGCTGGGCCGTCGCTGTCCAACCGATAGGAGGCAGGTCGCCGTGCCGCGCCGTATCCTGCTCGTCGCCGCCGCCCTCGCCGCGCTCGGGACGGCCGCCGCCTGCTCCGACGGGCCGCGGCGCCTTGCCGAGCCTTCTGGGCCGGTCTTCCGGCTGAACCCGGACCGCTGGCCCGACACGGCCCCAACCGCGGGGAGGACCGCGACCCGATGAGCACCCCCCTCCGCCTCAAGCCCGGCGTGTGGCCTGCCGAGCCACTGAGCCCCGAGGCCGCGCAGCAGTTCCTTGCCGACGCCGCTGCGCGGGCGGACGAGGTGCGCCGCACCAGCCTCGCCTTCCGCCGCGCGGGCTGGATAGCCGGCGCCTTCGGCGCGCTCCTCGGCCTTGCCGGGGTCGGCGTCGCGGCGACCGTGGTCCTCCGCGCCGAGCCCGCCCGGCTCGACTTCGCCCTGCTCGACCGCGAGACCGGTGAGGTGAGCCCGACGCTCGCGGCCCGCGACGCGCCGCGCGCCTTTACCGACCACACGGCGCGCCAGTACCTCCGGCGCTTCGTCGAGGCCTGCGACGGCTACGCCCCGACGCCGAACCCGACGACGCTCCAGCGCGACCTGCACCGCTGCGCCATCCTGCTCACCGAGCCGATGCAGGAGCGCTTCCGCGCGAGCGTGGCGCGCTCCAACCCGGAGAGCCCGCTCGCCGCGCTCGGCCGCAGCGGCGTCCGCACGACGGAGGGATTCCGCTACTTCAAATACCCCTCCGAGGGCCGCACCCAGACCTGGCGCGTCCAGTACACCCGCGTCGAGACGCGCGTCGGTGCCGGTGGCCCGGGCGTGACCACGCGCACGCCGATGACGGCGATGGTGAACTTCCAGTGGCGCCCCGAGCTGCCCCAGCTCGCCGAGGACCGCGACTGGAACACAGCCGGCATGCAGGTCGTGACCTACAGCATCGAGCCGGACACCGGGCGATGACGACGCGCGCCTCCCTCGCGGCGGCGGCGCTCGCCGCCGCCCTCGCCCTCCCCTCCCCGGCTGCCGCGCTCGACGAGCCCCGGCCCGTGGACCCGGCCGAGCCGCACATGCGGACGCTGCCGTACAACCCGGCCGGCCGGACCCTTCTCGTCGGCACGGTGGGCCGCGCCACAGTGCTCACCTTCGGCCCAGACGAGCAGGTGAAGCGCGTCGTGCTCGGGGTCGAGTCCTTCTGGGAGCCGCCGAACGCGCAGGCCCTGGCGCAGTCGCCGCTGAACAACGTCCTGCCGCTCTGGGCCGTGGCACCCGGACGCACCACACTGCAGGTCGTCACCGCGCGGCACGGCGCGCCGGACCGGGTGTATCAGTTCGCGGCCGAGGTCCGCCCCCTGCCGCGGACCTGCGGCCCGGACGGCCGGGGCGAGTGCGCCGACGATCCGGCGGCCACCTACGGCCTGACCTTCACCTATCCCGAGGACGAGCGGGCCCGGCGCGAGGCCGCTGCGGCGCAGGCGCGCCGCGAGGCGGCGGAGCGGGCGGCCGCCGCGCGGGCGACGCGCGAGGCCCAGGTCGCGCGGGATCGGCTGGCGGTGGACTTCGCCTGCCGCAACTGGGCCTTCGAGGGCCGCGGCGCGGCCGACCTCGTGCCGGACGAGACCTGTGACGACGGCCAGCGCACGGCCCTCCGCTACCTCGGCAACCGCCAGGTGCCGAGCGTCTTCACGGTGGACGCCTCCGGCGCCGAGCAGTCGGTGCAGGTGGTGGCCCGCCCAGCGAACGGTCCGGGGCATGCCCCGGACGGCCTACGCGGCATCTGGTGGATCGTGCCCGGGGTGCACCGCGAACTGCGCCTGCGGCTGCCCGGCGGCGCAGTGCTCGCGGTCTACAACCGCGCCTACGACCCGGTCGGCCGCGACCCGGGGACCGGGACGACGCACCCCGACGTGGTGCGGGAGCTCGCGGGGACGGGGCGGCGATGACCGAGGACCGCGGCGCCCCCGACACGACCGGCCGGCGGCTGCTCACGCAGAAGCAGACCTACGCGGCATCGATCCTGGGCGCCGCGGCGCTGATCGCCTTCGTCTTCTGGCGCCACCCGAGGAACGAACCGCCGGAGCCGCCGCAGCCGGCGGGCGGGATCGGGCGCCGCGTCACCTTCGACGCGCCGCAGCCGCCGCCGGCGACGCCGCCGGCCGAGCCGGTCGCCTTCGCGCTCCCTCCCCCGCCCCCGCCGCCCCAGCTCGCCTCGGCCCCGACGCAGGCGGCATCCGGGCCGCGGGCACCGCGGATGATGTCCTACGCCGTCACGCCCCCTCCCCGGGCCGACGACCGCTCCGGCGCGGAAGGCGGCGGCCGGGGCGCCGTCACGGGCGGGCCGGAGGCAGATCCGGCCCGGCGCGGCACCTCCGTGGCCTTCCGCGGCACGGCAATCGCCGGTGCCCGGGCGGGCGCTCCGCTCGATACGACGCTGGTTCTGATGCCCGGCGTCTACCGTTGCACGCTCGACACCGCGGTCAGCAGCGAGCGGCCTGGCCCGTTCTTCTGCCACGTCACGCAGGACTGGCTCTCGCCGGCCGGCGTCCGGCTGATGGAGGCCGGCACCCGCATCCAGGGGAGCTACGAGAGCCACGTCGCGCCCGGCCAGAGCCGGATCCTCTCCCTCGCGGCGACGGGCTGGACGCCGCAGGGCGTGCCCGTCCCCCTTGGCGCGCCGGTCGGAGACGCGCTCGGCCGCATCGGCATGGACGGCGCCGTGGACCGCCACTTCTGGGAGCGCTTCGGCGGCGCGGTGTTCCTCATGCTGTCCGGCAGCGCGATCAGCGTCGCGCAGGGCGCGGTGCAGGCCGCGCTCGCCCGCGGGGACAACAACACCTACCTCAACCTCCAGACCGGCGGCGTGCAGGGCGCCGTCGCCTCGGTGCTGCGCGACAGCATCAACATCCCGAACACGGTCACGAAGAACCAGGGCGAGGAGATCGCCATCCTCGTCACGCAGCCCGTCGATTTCTCCGACGCCTACCGGCTGAGGCTCCGCTGATGCTGGCGGGCGAGGCGACGCTGCTGCGGCTGCTGGAGCCCTTCGCGGCGGCGCTCGCGCGGCCCGGCACGCGGGAGATCGTGGTGAACCGCCCCGGCCGCTTCGGGGTGGAGGGTGAGGACGGCTGGATCTGGCACGACGCGCCGGAGCTGACCTTCGCGCGGCTGGATGCGATCCTCACCCTCGCCGCCTCGCGCACCTCGAAGCGCGTCGGCCCGGACCGCCCCTCGGCCTCCTCCGTGCTGCCGGGCGGCGAGCGGATCATGGGCGCCCGGCCCCCGGCCGCGCCGCCGGGCACGATCACGCTCGCGATCCGGCGCCGGGCGAAGGACTTCACGCCCACCCTCGAATGGCTCGAGGAGCGCGGCTACTTCGCCGCCGTGCCCGGCCGCGGCGCGGCCTGGTGGCGGGCGGCGGTCGAGGCGGGGCGGACGATCCTCGTCGCCGGCGCCATCGGCTCCTCGAAGACCACCTTCGCCGAGGCGCTCATCCGCGCCGTCCCCGCCGACCGGCGCCTCGTGACGATCGAGGACACGCCCGAGTGGATGGACCTGCCGCACGAGAATTGGTCGCCCCTCTACTTCGACGGGGAGCGTCGCACGGCGACCGACTGCCTCCAGGACGCGATGCGGCTGCGGCCGGACTGGCTGCCCTTCCAGGAACTGCGCGGCGCCGAGGCCTGGGCCTTCCTGCGCGCTCGCGTCCTCGGCCACCCCTCCGTCACCACGATCCACGGCGCCGACCCCGCCGCCGCGATCGAGGCGGCGGCGCTGATGGTGCGGCAGAGCCCGGAGGGCCGCTCGCTTGAGGCCGCCACGGTGCACGGCCTGCTCCGCCAGCACGTGGACCTGGTCGCGCACTGCGCCCGCGATCCCTACCGCCTGACGGCGGTGATGGAGGTGCGGCCGTGATGCGGCGGGGCGCGCTGCTGGCCGGTGCCCTCGGCGCGGCGGCGCTCGCCGCGGTGCCGGTCGCCTCGGCCACCTACCTCTCGCTCACTGGGCTCGGGGCGCACCCCTACTTCGCCGCCGCCGGCCTCTGGACGAAGGCGACCGCCTGGACGCTCTACGCGCCGCAGGCTGGGGCGAACTGGTGGGCCGCGGTCACCGTCGGCCTGTCGGGCTTCCTCGGCCTCGCGCCGCTGCTGCTGGCAGGGACCGCGGCCGTTGCCGTGCGGCGCCGCAGCGGCCGGCCCCTGCACGGCGAATCCCACTTCGCCACCCGGCGCGAGGCGGAGGCGGGCGGCATCACCTTCGCCTCCCGGCCGAGCCCGGACGGCATCCTCCTCGGCAAGTGGGGCCGCGGCCCCTTCGCGCGCTACGCCTGCCTACCGGGGCAGCAGCACGTCGCGGTCTACGCGCCCACCGAGGAGGGCAAGGGCGTCTCCTTCGTCGTGCCGAACGCGATGAACTGGGGCGGCGCGCTCGTCGCCTTCTCGGTCAAGCGCGACCTGGTGCGCTGGACCGCGGCCGAGCGGGCGCGCAAGGGCGACGAGGTCTTCGTCCTCGACTTCGGCGACCCGGAGGGCCGCACCCACCGCTGGAACCCGCTCGGCCTCGTGCGGCGGGGCACGTCCGACGCCACCGACGACCTCCAGAAGGCGATGTTCGCCCTCGTGCCGGAGACGCGGGCCAACAATCCCTACTGGGACAACGCCGGCCGCCGCGTCGCCACCGCGCTCGCCGTGCTCCAGTCCGAGACGCCGGGCGCGCCGCTGACGGTCGCCGCCGTGGCCGGCCTCGCCCGCCGGGGGGACTGCGTCGCGCACCTTCGGTCCCTGGTGGCGGACGCCAGGCGGGAGGGGCGCCCCTACCCGCGCGCCGCCGTCGAGACCGCCCTCGGCTGGGCGGACGGGCTCGAGAAGGGGAGCGAGGAGGCGCGCGGCGTGCGCCAGACGATCCTCACCGCGCTGTCGCTCTGGGAGGTGCCGCGCATCGCCGCAGCCACGGCCGCCAGCGACTTCGACGTGCGCGAGCTGCGGTCCCGCCGAATGTCGGTCTACCTCTGCGCCCAGCCCTCGGACCTGCGCCGGATGCGGCCGATCTACGCGATCTTCTTCCAGCAGCTGATCGACGCCATGGCGCGCGAGGAGTTCGGCGAGAAGCGGGAGCACCGGCACCGCGTGCTCGCCCTGCTCGACGAGTTCTGGGCGCTCGGCGAGCACCGCGTGCTAGCCGACGCCACGGCCTTCATCCGCTCCTCCGGCCTGCGCATGGCGATCGTCGTGCAGTCGAAGGACCAGACCCGGCTCGCCTTCGGCGAGGACGGGTCGCGGAACATCTACGCCAACGCCGGCGCCGAGATCGCGCTCGGCGGGCTCGACCAGCGCCAGGCGGAGGAGGTCAGCCAGCGGGGCGGCAGCGACACCGTCGTCGAGACGACGCAGAGCCGCCCGCGCTTCTTCGGGTGGCTCAGCCCGTCGCGGCAGAGCGAGAGCGAGACGGTGCGCCGGCGGGCGCTGATGCTGGCGCAGGAGGTGCAGCGGCTGCCCGCCGACAAGCTCCTCGTGCTGCGCCGGCGGCTCGCCCTGCTGATGCTCGACCGCCTCGTCTGGTATCGGGACCCCTGGTTCCGGAAGCTGGCCGCCGAGCCTCCGGCCGTCCCGACGCTCGCCGTGCGGGTGGAGCGCGACGCGGCGCCGCCGGGAGAGGCCGGGGCGGCGCCCGTTCCCGCGGCCGCCGGCGGCGGCTCAGCGGTGCAGTGACATGGAGGGGCCCTCGCGTCCCCGCTCGGCCGCCGGCCCGCGCAGGCGGGCCAGCCGCTCCCGCACCGCCCCCGCCAGCTCGGCGCCGAGGCGGGAAAGTCGCTCGGCGAACGCGCCCCGCGCCCGCACCGCCTCGGCGAGGCGCGCAACGATTGGAGTAGCAGCTAGATGCTCGCGGCTACCTTTTAGCCGCCTTTCGAGGGTCGTCGGCGGGAGGCCATTCGCCTCCCGCCTCTCGGCCGGGCGCGCGCCCTGCCGCAGCGCCCGGGCGGCGCCGCGCCGGACCTCGCCGGCCCGGGCGAGGAACTCCAGCGCCCCCTCCTGCCGCGGCTGCCGGCCGAGGTTGCGCGCCGCGTTCGCCCAGGCGTCCGCCTCCGTCACGGGGCGGGCGTCGTTCAGCGGCCGGCGCCGCACCACCTCGGCGTGCTCTGCCCCGGCCGAGACGATCAGCCAGGAGGCCCGGCGGTGCCGCGTGCCCGAGGCGTAGGCCGCGAAGCCCGTCACCGCCTTCGTGCCGGCCGGCAGGGCGTGGACGTGCTCGGTCGCCGTGGATCCCTGCGCGGTGTGGGTGGTCATCACCTCGCCATAGGCCAGCCGCACGCGGCCCGTGGCGCGGTCGGCGAGGGTGGACCAGGCCACCCGCCCCTCCCGGCCGGAGGCGTTCCGCACGCGCATCCCCTTCGCGTCCGCCGAGAGCACGGTCAGCACCGAGCCGTTGCGCCCGATGCTGCCCCTCTCCCCTTCCGCGCGCGTGCTGGCGAAGAGGCGCACCCGATCGCCGGGCCCGAGCGCCATCTCATAGGCGTTCCCGTCCCGGTCGGCCGCGCGCACCCGCACCTGGTCGGGCCCGACCTGCCCCAGCCCCTGCCGCACCTCGCGGATGGCCAGCCCCAGCCGGTGCGCGTCGGCGTTCGTCGGCGCGGAGACGGAGAGGGTGTAGCCGGGGTCGCCGGCGTTCGCCCGCAGCCGCTCGCCGACGAGGGCGGCGACGCGCTCGGTCGCCTCGCGGTAGCCGCCGGGGACCATCTCCGCCGTGCCGTCCTCGCGCTTCATGGCGAGGGCTTCGGCCGCGCGGCCCTCGCGCCAGTGGCCGGCGATCTCGCGCTCCCGCTCGGCGCGCTGGCGGACCGTGGTGAGGATCTCCGGCACCTGGTCGGGGCCGAGCGCACGGCGGACGAGGTCCACGATCGGCCCCGCCTCGATCGCCTGGCACTGCCGGTCGTCGCCGAGCATGGCGAGGCGGAAGCCGCGCGCCTCCTGCAGCCGCAGCAGCTCCAAACCCTGCCGGGTACCCAGCAGGCCGAGCTCGTCCACCACCACGACGGAGCGTCGGTCGAGGTCGAAGGCGCCCGCCTTCGCGCCGTCCAGGAAGACGCTCAGCGCGCGGACGTTCTCCCGCGCGATCCCGGCATCCGCCAGGTCGTCGGCCTGGCGCCAGGCCAGCGCCACGCCGTGCACCGCCCTCCCCTGTCCGGTCCAGGCCGCCACCAGGGGCTGGAGCAAGGTCGTCTTGCCGCTGCCGGCGGCACCGACCACGACGCCGAGCCGGCCGCCCTCGCCAAGGCGGTGCATGGCCCGCCGCTGCGCCTCGCCGTGCTCGCCCTCGAAGGCGAGGCCGGCGCGCCCCACCGCGGCGGCGATCTCGCCGGCCCGGAGCGCCCCGGTCCGGTCGCCGGCGGCGGTGCGGGCGAGCCGGACGAACTCCGCCTCGTCGGCGGCGTGCAGCGCCGTCGTGATGCCGACTTCGCCCCGCTCGCCGGCCCGGCCCCAGACGAGCGCCGTCGCCTCGCCGTACTGCCGCACGCCCTCGCTCCGGAAGAGCGCGGTCACCCGCCCGACGTCGGCCGTCTCCTCGATGCCGGCGGCGATGAGGCCGCGCAGGGCCGCCGTCCGCGCGTCGGCGCCGGTGACGACGGCGCGGCGGTCCAGCTCCTTCTCCAGCCAGGGCAGCGCCTCTCGGTAGGCGCGCGCGATGCGCTCCTCCCGGGTCGGCCCCGGCCCGGTCCGGCGCGGCCCCTCGATGCCGCCGTACTCCCAGCCGAGCTCGCGCGCCTGGCGGCGCCAGTCGGCGAAGTCGGCCATGTCGTCCTTCTTGAGCTTCTCCCGCGCCGCCGCGTCGAGCCCGGCCGGCGTGCCTTGCACGCCGGCCTTCAGCAGCCCGGCGCGGCGCTCGGGCGGCAGCGTGTCCCAGTCGAGGCCGAGGGTGCGAGCGTAGGCCCGCGCGGCCTCCTCGCCACCGAGGGTGCGCTTCGAGAAGTGGTCGCGGACGTGGTCAGGAACGGCCGTGAGGCGGGCCATGCCGGTCTTCGGGTCGAGACTGACCTCGGCGCCGAGCCGGCGCAGGTTCGCGGCGAGGTGCGCCTGGTAGAGCGCGCCGGCCTCCTTGATCAGCCCGTCGAGCCGGTCGAGGTCGAGCGAGCCGACCCGGCCGTTCTCGCAGAACACCGCGTTCGGCACGGTGAAGTGGGTGTGCAGGTCCGGGTCGCCGGCGACCTGCACCGCCACGCTCTCGGTGACGGTCCGCCCGCCCTCCTGCCGCGCGGTCCAGAGGGTCGGGCGGGAGGTGTAGTGGTCGAAGGCGATCCAGCCGACATGGCCGGGGTCGGCGCCGTCGCGCCCGCCGTCGCCCTTCCGGGCCTGACCGATGCGTCCCTCGATGGCGGCCATCGCCTCCGCTGCCGCGTCGCGGTGCGCGGCGTAGATCGAGGCCGCCTCTGCTGGCCGGGCGAAGGCCCAGGCGACGGAGACCGACTTGTCCGGGGTGAAGCAGAAGTCCACGGAGCCGATCGGGGTGAGGTCCTTCACCTCGCCCGTCCGCCGGTCGGTGACCTGGCGCGCCGTGGCGTAGCGCTTGCCCTCGATCCGCGCCCCGTCGGCGCGGCGGCCGGCCAGCAGCGCGTTGATCTCGTCGCGGGTGACGCCCCGGTCCGGATCGAGCCCGAGGCCGCGCGCGACGAGCGGGTGCATGTCCCGGCGCGGCTCTGCCATGGGCGGGCCGTAGGCCGCCTCGAAGTTACGCCGCTCCAAGGCCAGCGCCAGCCGGTCCCCGAGGCGCGCCTCCTCGTCGTCGGGGTCGGCACCCCGGTCGGCGTGCCGGAGCATCAACTCCGCTATCGCTTCGCTGTACGAGAGATTGCCTTTGTCCATCGCCTCGGCCAGCTCGGCGACGGACCGGTCCTCGGCCGAGCCGGCGACATCCATCCCCTGCGTATAGTAGCGGGCGAGGTCGGCGACCTCCCGCGGCAGGGTCCGCGTCAGCAGGTGGTCCGTCATTGCCCCCGCCGAGGCCGGCTCCCCCGCGGCGATGGTCGAGTAGGTCAGCACGGCCGGTCAGGCTCCGGGCACCAGCGCCTCGGCGATCTCGCCGGGCAGCGCCGCAAGGCGGGCCTCCAGCCGCGCCATGACCGCCTCCTGGGCCGAGAGGGCGTTCGCCATGTCGCGGATCGCCTCCGCCAGGTCGCCGCTGCTCGGCGGCTCCTCGGCCGCCGCGAGGAGGATTCGCTCCAGCATCGCCGTGTGCGCGGCGAGCGTCTCGTTCATCTGGGCCACCCCGCGGAGGAGCGCGTCCTGCCGCTCCTCCAGCCGGGCGAGGCGGTCGTCGTCGCGCGCCGTGGCTGCCATGGGGCCTCCCGTTCCGCTCCCGGGCCGCAGGCACCGACCGCATTGGCCAATGCCTTGGTCTGTGGAGCTTGTTGCCTTTCACAAACTGGGGCCACATCCTTCACATTCATGGCGGGTAAACTTCCCGCGCAGGGCGGTGTTCCGGTCGCCGCAGATGCGGCTGCGTCGGGCAGAATCACACCCATGAGCTCCGACGAAGAACTGACGCGGATCGCGGCCGTGGCGCGCGGCGGATCGGGGCGGACGCCGCTCTACCGATGGCTGCGGGCCCGGCACGACGACTTCGCCGCGCTCGTGGACGAGAACCGGCCGAGCTGGAAGGCGCTCGCCGAGGGCTTCGCCGGCCTCGGCCTGAAGGCGTCCGGCGGACGGGCGCTGACCGGCGAGACGGTCCGCCGCACCTGGTGGCGTGTGCAGCGGGATGTCGTCGCGGCCCGGGCACGACGTGGCGCGGTCGCCCCACCCCAGGTCGTGGTGCCGCTTGCCCGGCCGGCACCGGCAGCCTCCTCCCCTCCCCCACCGCCGGCGGCCTCGACCACAGCCCCGGGCGGGGCAGAGGCGGCTCTCGCGCGGCTGAGGGCCGAGATGGACATTCGCAGCGGAAGGAAGCCGAATGGCTAAGGCAAACGGACACGCCCCGTCAGTGGGCGACGCAGAGGCGCAGATGGTCCTCGCCGTCGGCCTCGGGCGAGGTTTCGGCGGCAAGTCCACCGGGCTCGCGGAGTTGGTCTGGCGGGCGCGGAACCAGGGGCGCGACGTGATCGTCGCCGACGGCGACCCGCGGAGCCGCACCCTCGCCGGCATGTTCGAGGGCGCGACGCATCCGCCGACCGAGGAGCTGCCCGACGTGAAGGCGTGGCTGACGGGCGTTCTGAACCGGATGGTGAAGGAGCGGCGCTCGGCCGTCCTCGACCTCGGCGGCGGCGACCGGGTGCTGCAGGAGTACGGACGCGACCTCCGCCTGGTGGAGTTCTGCGACCGGCGCGGCATCGAGCCGCTGGCCCTCTACTTCCTCGGCCCGGAAGAGGAGGACCTGCGACACGTGCTGTCGATCTGGGACGCCGGCTACTTCCGGCCGAAGCGGACGCTGCTCGTGCTGAACGAGGGCGTAATCCGGGAGGGCCGCACCGTGGCCGGCGCCTTCGAGCGCACGCACCGCCACCCCGACTTCGAGCGGATGGTGGCTGAGGGCGCCGTTCCCGTGCTGATGCAGCGCCTCGCCTGCATGGACCTGCTGCGCCAGCGCGGCCTCGGCCTCTACGCCGCGGCGGCCGGCGACGGCGCCGACCCGCTCGACCCGGTTGAGCAGTTCATGGTCGAGGACTGGCTCGGAGACCTCGAGAAGCGACGCGCCGAGGCCGGCGCTGCCGCCTGGCTGCCGTGACGGGCGCGGCTCCCTCCCCTGCCCCGGCGGCAGCAACGCCAGAGGACGTCCGGGGCTGGTGCGAGCGGGCCGGGATGCGCCCGGACAGCCCGCTGCGCGCCGCCCTGCTGGCGACCTTCGACGCCGCCGCCGCGGCGCGCGAGGCGGCGAGCGGCGCGCGAGGGCTGACGCCGGAGGGGGAACGCGACCTCGTCAGCAGGGTGGCGGAGGCCGCGGCAGCGGGCGCCGAGCGGGAGGTCCTGCGCCTGTCGCGGCGAGCCGAGCTTCGGACCGGGCTCGCTCTTGCCCTGGCTGGAGCCGTGCTTTTTGCTAGTGGATATGCGCTAGGACGTAGGAGTGAATTCGACCGCGTTGAGGGACAAGCGGGCGCCGCCTTCGTCGCGGGGATCGCGGAGATGAACGACGTTACGGCCCTGCGGCATCACTGCCAGCGGACCGGCTATGAGCAGGCGGGGCGCCGGGCCTGCGACCTCCCACCCGTCTGGATCGGCGGGACGCGATGACCAGCGCGGACGGCATAGATAGCTGCTACCCGTAGCTACTAGCAACTTGCGGGATTGCCCGGCGGGACATCCTTGTCCGAGCTACCGCAGCGGGTGCGCCATGCCGTCGAACCCCTCTTCCGGTGCGGGCCGCTCGAAGTAGCGGGCCAATTCGCGACTCGGCCTCGCTCACCTGGTGCTCGTGCAGGCCTCCCGCATTCCTGGCCGACAGCCGGGCGAGGCAGACCGCGTCCGGCACGTCGAGGACGCGCAGCCGACAGGCGCAGCCCGCCCCGGTGTTCGCCGCCCAGTCGAGCACCGCGGAGAACCGGGCGCGCAGCAGCTCGGAGAGATGCGGTCCCGCGGGCGCCCGCCGCGAGTACTACGCCGAAGCGCCTACCGCATAGGCGGTAGAAGCTAGCAGATAGGCGGCGATTGGCCGGAGCTCCTCGGGGTAGAGCGCCGCCATCGACGGATCCTGGGCGACGGCGATGGCGGCGGGCACCTCGGCCAGCCGTACGGCGAGCATCGACTTGCCCGCGGCGACCTTGCAGCAATGCATGTAGATGCTCGGGACGCGGCCGGGCGGCGCATCGAGCATGGGGATGGCCTCCTCGAAGCAGCCCAGCGCCAGTATGCTAGGTCGTTTCTTCTATTCACTACCTGCTACCTGCTACAAGCAATCGGAGCGACCTTCGCCGAGCAGCCCTTTTCCTTGAAACCCGCCGGCGGCAGGGATATCTATGGTGCCGCAGGGGTCCCTGCGTGCGACCCGTCCGGCCGCGTGTCGGGCGGGAGCGGTGGCCACCCGGAGGCCGAAAGCCCCGGTTGCCGGCCACCCTCCCTGCCCTCTTCCGAGAGCCGCCCTAGCCGGGCGGCTCTCGTCGTTTCAGGGCAGCTGGATCCCGAACCGCTCGCGGAGCCCGGGGGCGTTGAGTTCGGCGCTCACGATCCACTTGCGCGAGTAGGCCACCACGTCCGCCAGCTGGAGCAGCCGGGACGCGGCCGAGTCTACGCGCCCGACCCGGTTCACCCCGCGGAACCGCCCGTCCTCGCGCCGCGCCCGCTCGATCTCCGCCTCGAAAGCGGGGTGGTCGTTGTGGTGGTTCACGTGCGTGATGACGTCCATATTGCCAATCGTCACGCGCCCCAGGATGTCGCGCTTGAACCTGGCCAGCCCGGCCTTCGCAGTCTCAACGACGGCCGCCGCGTAGAGCACAGGGGCGGGGCGGCCGCGTGCAGCGACCTTCTGGTTCACCAGCACAACCCGGTCGCGCGGCGGCGCCGCCCAGAAGCGCTGCATCAGGCCCTGGAGGTAGCCGTCGTCCAGCCGGGAGGCGTGAATCTCGTCCGCGTCGGGCTCAAGCAGGTCGCTCAGGCACTTGTCCACGCGGCCGGCGTCGCGCGCCAGGACCACCACGGCGCCGAGGTAGAGATCTCCGGCGCCGGCGGTCCCATGCTCGTCAATGAAGAGGAGGACCTTCTTGTTGAGCCGCCCGGCCAATCCCGCAGCACCTACCTGCTAGCTTCTACCGCCTATGCGGTAGGCGCTTCGGCATAGCGCTGGCGGCGGGCGCCCGCGCGCGCTCGGGGACCGGGGCAGGGGAGGGCATGAGGGTGATGGCCTCGTCATCCACGCGCACCTGCGCCTCCGGGTAGGCGGAGAGGGCGAGGGCGAGGGCCTCGCGGGCGTGCGCCTTGAACTGGCGCTGGAGCGCGAAGCCGGCACCGAACTGCCTATAGAGCGCCGGCCACGGAACCCGGGTCGGCTTCGCCAGGTGATGGAGGCGATAGGCGAGCCAGATGTAGAGGTCGATCGCCATGCTGCGCCCCGACAGCGCCCGGATGGCAGATTCGCGCACGGGGAGGGGGTGCCGGATGAGGCTCTCGTAGAAGACCTCGTCGAGCACCACCGTCTCGCGCCAGAGCGAGAGCTGAGCGCCGTCCTTGTCTCGGCCGGGAAGTATCGCCTCTCGGACGAAGCCGCCGTTCATCACGGCCTCGCCGCCCTCGCCGATGCGGTAGAAGGTCAGTCGGCAAAGGCTGAGGCGCCGGCTCTGCTCGCGGACCGCCTCATAGCCCTTGCCACCGCTGTTCAGGCCCATCGCCTTGAGCCAGCTGTGCATGGACCGGCCGAGCTCGACCTCGCGGGAGCGGGTCTTGATGGCCTCCGTCTGCAGGTAGAGGAGGATCAGCCGGGCCACGTAGCCGAACGGCACCCCGACCATCGTCCCGTCGTGCGTCTTGCCGCTGTCGATCCTCAGGCGGATGTCCGCGCCGTCACGGACCCACTCGTTCGCCTCGATCCGCTTGTGGGGTAGGGCGGTCATGGCGAAGCCGGCGTGCACAAAGTTCGGCGTGCCGTCCTCGTCGGTCAGGACCATGTGGATCGCCTCGACGCAGCGCCGGTCGAGGGCCGTGGGCGCGAGGTTCAGGGCCTGCTGGATGCCGAGCACCTCCAGCCGGCTGCGCAGGCGCCCTTCAAGAGCCTCTTCGGCGCCCACGGAAAGGGGCCAGGCGGTGGTGTCGTTGGAGTCGCGCATGCAGGAGTACGCTGCACATTCCAGCCTGTCGGTGCAATTCGTACCCTGCCGACGCTGCCTTGGTGGCGAGCTTTTCCCCCGGCGTGGCTCGTACCCTGCCGACGTCCCTAGGAAGCTATTTGAATCCCTATTTGGATGCGTCACCAGGGTACGGGGGACGACTCGGGTTTCGTCGGTCGGGTACGAAGCGGCGTCACCAGGGTACGAATCGGTTGTGGATAAGCGGCGCCGGATCGGTCCGCGCCAGGGCGTCACCAAAGTACGAATCGGGGCGGCCCAGTCGTCCGCACGCTGAGACAGCGGGGAAGCGGGGCAGGGGAGGGGTGTCGATTCGATTCGTACTCTACCGACGCCCTCATCGTAGCTGCTAGCTGCTGCCACGACGCCGTGGGGCGGGCGTCGCCCGGAGGTCCTCCGGATGCACGTCGAACCCTGCGGCTGCCAGGGCCCGGCACATCAGCACCTTCTGCGTCGTGCCCTCGGCCCGCGCCCTGTCGGCGAGCTGGTCGCCGAGGGCGCGGCGGACCCGGATGTTCACCTGTACGAGCTCCTCCTCGGTCGGCGCCGGGGGAGGGGCGGCCGGGGCAGAGGAGGGGGGCCGCGGCGAGAGGGAGGCGGGCGGCAGCCCAGCCTGCTGCGCGACGGCGTCGGCGGCGGCGAGCGACTCCCGCGCGGAGGGACGGGCGATGGCGGGCTTCAGGCCCTTGCTGGACATGCGGGGACCTCGTGCGTGCTTATATCTGCTAGCATATACCCACTATGCCCGAGCGCGGGCCGCCTTCGGCTTCGGAGGCAGCCAACCAAGCTTTCGCAGCTCGGCAACCAGCTCCGCGACCTCCTGGGCGGCATCGCCGCCAGAGGGGACGCGCCCGGAGAAGGTCATCTCGGCAAAGGCGACGCGGTCGCCGATCCCTGCAGCCGTGCGGGGGAGGGCAGCCGCGTCGAGCTCGGCCACCGCGTGCCGCGACACCGCGGTTGCCTGCTTGAGGCGCGAGGGCACCACGCGCGCGGGGATGGCGCGCCGCGCCGCGCGAGCAGCGCTATCCACCAGCTCCAGGGTCTTTGCGGCTTGCTCGACGTCAGCGCGGCTTGGCGTGCAGGGCACGAGCACGGCGTCGGCGGCGGCCATCGCGAGGAGGGCGGCCCGGTTGCCGAAGCCGGCGGTGTCCACGAGCACCAGGTCGGACTGCGGCGACAGCTCGTCGATCGCCGTCGCGAGGCGCGCCTCGTCGGCCTCGGCGCGGACTGCGATGGCCGGGCCCTCGTAGGCCTGCTCGGCCCAGGAGGCGTAGGCACGGTTCGGGTCGGCGTCCACGACCGCAACGCGCAGCCCCTCGGCGGCGAGGGTGCCGGCCAGCGCCATCACAATCGTCGTCTTGCCAGCACCGCCCTTCGTGGATGCCACCGTAAGCACCGTCGCTGCCACGTGGTCCTCCTTCACTCGCGCGAGGCTTGCTCGCGATCAGCTATAGCAGCGACAAGCTAGCGGCCACAAGTTATACGCTAGCTCCTATCAATCTGGCAGGGCGAAAAACCTATTCTTCTGGGCTAAACTCGCCAGCGAATCGGGAAAACGGACGGACGGCTTGAGGCGGACCACGATCATCGAGGGGCAGGTGACTGCGGCGCGCGCCCAGCTGGCAGTCGACCCGGTCTTGGACCGCCACCTCGCCCGCTCGCTCTCGGCGACGATCGCAGGGGAGGCGCGCATCGGGTTCGCACGAGCCTTTACCGCCGCGGTCGTATCTGCGCACTGGCGCGCCCTCGGCGGAGCAAAACCTCGTCCGCTCCCGTTGGCCGTCCCGCTTGCGCCGCTCGGCATTGAGGCGCGCGAGGCGGCCGCGCGCCTGGGACAGGGCGTCGCGAACCAGCCTGGAAAGGCGGAACACCTGGTAGGCGCGGTCTACACCTCGGCCCTGCCGGACGCCCACCGTGCCGAGCACGGCGTCTTCTACACCCCACGGGCCCTCGTCGGACGGCTACTCGACATGGCGGAGGCGGCCGGCGTCGACTGGCGCGCGGCGCGCGTGCTGGACCCGGCCTGCGGCGGCGGCGCCTTCCTCGTCGCGGCCGCCAACCGCATGGCAGCCGCGCTCAGCGACCTCGAGCCCGCGCTTGCCCTACGGCAAATTGGCCTGCGGCTCCGCGGCTTCGAGCTGGATCCCTTCGCGGCCTGGCTGGCGCAGGCGATGCTCGACGCGCGGCTCGCCGACCTCGCCCGCCGCGCCGGCCGCCCCGTCCCGGTAATGGTCGAGGTGCGCGACAGCCTCGACCTGCGGACCGCAGAGGTGGGCGCCTTCGACCTGGTGGTCGGCAATCCTCCATACGGCCGCGTGTCGCTCCCGCCCGAGCGGCGCGCAGCCTTCTCGCGGGCCGTGTACGGGCACGCCAACCTCTACGGCCTCTTCACCGACGCCGCACTTCGCTGGACCGCTCCGGGCGGGCTGGTGGCCTACGTAACGCCGACGTCGATGCTGTCCGGCCTCTACCACAAGGCCCTGCGGGCGCTCCTCGCGCGCGAGGCGCCGCCCGTCGCCGTCGACATCGTGGCCGAGCGCTCAGGCGTGTTCGAGGACGTGCTGCAGGAGACGATGCTCGCCGTCTATCGCCGCGCCGGGCGGCGCAGCACCGGACGGGTCGGCTTCCTGAGCGTGGCCATCGATGGGACCGCAGATAGCAGCCCAGCCGGAACCTTCAGTCTGCCGCGCGACCCGGAGGTCCCTTGGCTGTTGCCGCGGACGCGCGGGCAGGCCGGGCTCGCGCGGCGGCTGCGCGCCATGCCGCACCGCCTTTCCAACTATGGCTACGGCGTCTCGACCGGACCGCTGGTGTGGAACCGTCACAAGCCACAGTTTCGCGATGCGCGATGCAAAGACGCCTACCCCGTCGTGTGGGCCGAGAGCATCACCTCAGACGGTCGCTTCGTTTGGAGGACCGAAAAGCGGAACCATGCGCCGTGGTTCGCGGCCAACCTGCCGCGAGATGCGTGGCTCCTCGCGGACAGACCTTGCGTCCTGCTCCAGCGCACCACTGCAAAGGAGCAGCAGCGCCGCCTCATCGCGGCGGAGATGCCGGCCGAGTTCCTCCGCCAGCACGGCGCCGCGGCCGTCGAGAACCACCTTAACATGGTGCGGGCGGTGGTTTCGCAGCCCCCGGTGCCCTCCGCCGCGGTAGCTGCGCTGCTCAACAGCGCCGCCGCCGACGCGGCCTTCCGCTGCATCAACGGTTCGGTGGCCGTCTCCGCTTTCGAACTCGAGGCTATGCCGCTGCCGCCGCCGGACGTCATGTGCCGGGTCGCCGCGCTCGTGATGGCCGGCGCTCCGCGTGCGGAGGTCGAGGCGGTGATCGCGGACGCCTACATGCGCAGGGCAGGGCAGGGGGACGACGCGGATGCTGCCGCCGCTGCCTGACGTCGCGGAGGCCCAGGCCCGGCTGCAGGCGATCTTCCCCGAGGGTGTTGATTGCCACTGAGAGCTGACCCGGGATTGCCATGAGGATTTGACCCGGGTTGTGGCTGGAAGTTCGGGGTTTTCGGCTTCTGTCAGGTGGGTTGTGGCCTCCTTTCGTGCTTGGC
>NZ_JAJAQI010000050.1 GCF_020523605.1 Roseicella aerolata
AGGCCTGCCCACGACGCCACGCCATCGAAGCCTCCAGCCCAAGCTGGACACCTACGAATCACACCACCTCGCGCCGCAGCCAATCACAAGCCGATTCCAGCCAGGGCTACTCGGGTCTAGCATGTCCGGGTCCGTGCCGTCCTCCGGCGCGAGGGCCGCGCCGATGCTGGCCCCGACGATCGCCACCTGGCCGCGGATGACATAGGGGCGGGCCAGCAGCTCCACGAGGCGGGCGGCGACGGAGGCCACCGCCTCCCGCCCTGTCGGGGAGGCGAGCAGCACGGCGAACTCATCCCCGCCCATCCGGGCCGCCATGTCGGCCGGACGCAGCGCGGAACGCAGCCTGCCGGCGGCCGCCTGCAGCAGCGCATCGCCCGCCGGATGGCCCAGCGCATCGTTCACCGCCTTGAAGCGGTCGAGGTCGATCAGCAGCAGGCCGGGGCCTTCGGTGGTGGGGCCGGCCAGGGCCTGCGCCAGCCGGTCCCGGAACTGCCGCCGGTCGGCGAGGCCGGTCAGCGGATCCGCGGAGGTCCTGGCCGGGCAATGCATGCAGGGGCTGCCACTCTG
The DNA here is from genome assembly GCF_020523605.1 of Roseicella aerolata. Classification (GTDB taxonomy): domain Bacteria; phylum Pseudomonadota; class Alphaproteobacteria; order Acetobacterales; family Acetobacteraceae; genus Paracraurococcus; species Paracraurococcus aerolatus. The sequence goes on from NZ_JAJAQI010000050.1 coordinate 568, forward strand.
CGCCGGTGTCGTCTGTGCCAAGGATGCCTCCGCCCCTGCCTGCCTGGGTCAGGCCAGGAAGGATGGGCGGAAATGGTGGAGATGCGGTGAAGGCCGGTCAGGGCGCGCCGGCCAGCCGCAGCAGCCAGATCGTCCCGACGCCGGCGAGGATGGATAGCGCCAGCCTGCGCAGCCGCGCCTGGACCAGCAGCACCACGGCGCCGGCCGCGGCCGCCGGCCAGCCGGACTGCAGGAAGATCGGCGCGAGGAAAGCGACGAAGATGCAGCCCGGCAGGTGCTGCAGCATGGCCTGCACGAAGGGCGGCGGGCGGGTGACGCGCAGCACCGCATAGCCGCCGGCGCGGCAGAGATAGCTCGCCAGCGCCATGCCGATGATGGCCGCCAGCACGTCCCAGCGGAGCGTCATGCTGCGCCTCCCGCAAGGTGGATCCTGGCGCGCCGGTGGCGGCGGGCCGCCTGCGCGCCCGGGGCGCGACGGCGCCTCACGCCTGCCCCCGGGTGTCGCGCCAGGCGCCGAGGGTGGCGCCGGCGAAGGCCCCCGCCAGCACCGGCCAGGGGGCGCCCAGCCCCAGGCCATGGGCCATCAGCGCCACCGCCCCGGCCAGGAGCCAAGGCTGGAGGTCCGAGCGCCCGCGCCAGAGCTGCACCAGGATGGCGAGCACCGCGGCGGAGGAGGCGAAGAAGATCGGATGCCCGGCCGGCAGCCTGAGTGCGTTGCCGAAGATGTGGCCGATGGCGCACATCGCCATCCAGTTCACCCACATCCCGAAGCTGGCGCCGAAGAGGAAGCCGGCATCGCGCCGCCCCGCCCGCAATTCGGCGATCGTCAGGGCGAAGGAGTTGTCGACCAGCAGGGCCAGGCTGCCCCAGAGCCGGATGCCCCGCGTGCGGTCCAGCACCGGGGCGAGGGCGGCGCCCATCGGGGCCATGCGGAGATTGATCACCAGGCAGGCGAGGGTCGCGGCCAGGATCGGCGCCGGGTCCGACCACAATTGCAGGGCGACGAGCTGGCTGGTGCCGGCGAAGACCAGGCCGCTCATCAGCAGGGTCTCGAGCAGGGAGAGGCCGACGCCATCCGCCGTCATCCCCACCACCAGGCCGAAGGGCGAAAGGCCGAGGGTGAGGGCGAGCGCCGCCTTCAGCCCGCGCACCACCCCCGCCCGCGTGAAGCCGCCCCGCTGGTCCAAGCCCCGATCTCCGCTCGCCCGAAGCGCATAGCAGGCCCGGAGGAGCTTGACCCCTGCGATGGCTGCGCGGTTGGCTGGCGCCTGACGCAAGGGAGGAACGAGATGCTCGACCTGACCGGCAAGGTGGCCTTCATCGCGGGCGCCGGCTCCGTCGGCGAGGGGGGCTGGGGCAACGGCAAGGCGACGGCGGTGCTGATGGCCCGGCAGGGGGCGAAGGTCTATGGCCTGGACCTGAATCCCGCGGCGGTGGCCGGGACGGCGCGCATCATCGAATCCGAGGGCGGCACCTGCGCCACCCGCACCGTGAACATGACCATCGCCACGGAGGTGCAGGCGGCGGTCGAGGACTGCCTCGCGCGCTTCGGGCGCATCGACATCCTGGTGAACAATGTCGGCGGCTCCGCCCCCGGCGACCCGGTGACGATGAGCGAGGAGGTCTGGGACGCCCAGATGGACCACAACCTGAAGACCGCCTTCCTCGGCTGCAAATACGTGCTGCCGGTCATGGAGCGGCAGGGGGCGGGGGCGGTGGTCAACATCTCCTCCGTCGCCGCGCTGAGCCACCAGGTGGAGGGGCGGACCAATGTGGCCTATGCGGCGAGCAAGGCCGGGATCATCGCCTTCACGCGCTCGACCGCGATCGCCTTCGTGAAGAAGGGCATCCGGGTGAATTGCGTGGTGCCGGGGACCATGCACACGCCGCTGGTGGAGCACCGGCTGGCGAAGCAACTCGGCACCAACGACGCCGCGGCGCTGGTGGCGAAGCGCCATGCCAGCGTGCCGATCGGCCGCATGGGCGATGCCTGGGACGTGGCGAATGCGGTGGTGTTCCTCGCCTCGGAGGAGGCGCGCTACATCACGGCGACGCATCTGGTGGTGGATGGGGGGCTGACCGCGGCAAGGCCGGGATAGAGCAGATCGCCGGAGGCCGTGAACGACCGAAGGCGTGAATCTGCTCGGAAAACAAGGAGCTACAGCGGATGAGCGTTCAGTTCTGAACGCAATCCGCTGTAGAAGAAAGGGCGGGAGAAGATATTCCCCCGCCCCCATCCGTTTCTGTGAGTCTGCGGGCTCAGCTGCAAACTACGCCCGCAGCGTGGCGCCCGTTGCCTTCACCACCGCCGCGACGATGCGGTCCGCCACCGCCTCGATCTGCGCGTCCGTCAGCGTCGCCTCGCGCGGCTGCAGCGTGACCTGGATGGCCAGGCTGACCTTGCCCTCCGGCAGCTTGTCCCCGGCATAGCGGTCGAACAGCGCGACATCCGTGACCAGCGCCTTGTCGGCGCTGCGGGCGGCGCGCAGCACCTGCTCCGCCGTCACGCCGGCATCCACCAGGAAGGCGAAGTCGCGGCGCAGCGGCTGGAAGGCCGGCAGGTCCGGCGCGCCCTTCTTGCGGCGCTTCGGCTCCGGGATGGCATCCAGGAAGACCTCGAAGGCGACCGCCGGCCCGGCGAGGTCGAGCGCGGCGCGGACCTTCGGATGCACCTCGCCGAAGGTCGCCAGCACCGTCTTCGGCCCCTGGCGCAGCACCCCGCTGCGGCCGGGGTGGTAGAAGCCCGGGGCATCGGCCGTGACCGTCAGCGCCGCCATCGGCACGCCGAGCGCGGCCAGCACCGCCAGCGCGTCGCCCTTGGCATCCATGGCGTCCACGGCGCGGGAGGGCTCCGCCCAGTGCCGCGGCGTGTGGCCGGCGCGCACGCCCGCGACGACCGCAAGCTGCCCGGTCGGCGAGGGATCGCGGTAGGCGGCGCCCAGCTCCGCCAGCGCCACATCCGGCCAGCCGCGCGCGGCGTTCCGGCCGGCGGCCAGCAGCAGGCTGGCGACCGGCGTCGGGCGCATCTGGTCGAGATCGGCGGCGATGGGGTTGACCAGGCGCAGCGAATCCGGGGTCTCGCCGAACAGCGCCGCTGTCTTCTGCTCGAGGAAGCCGAAGCTCACGCAGTCCAGCATGCCGCGCGCCGCCAGCACCCGGCGGGCGAGGCTGGCGCGCGCCTGCTTCGGCGTCAGCGCCGGCGGCGGGACGATGCCGGAGACGGGCAGCGAGACGGCAGGGATGGTGTCGAGGCCGCGGATGCGCAGCACCTCCTCCACCAGGTCGGCCTCCGGCTCCACCGCGGCGCAGCCCTCCGCCGCGGCGCGGGCGCGCGCCTCCGGCAGGGTCGCGTCCTGGTCGAGATGCAGCCGTGCCGCGTCCTGCGAAGCACGCCCCTGAGCGATGTCGTTGCGCCAGGAGGGGACGGCGACCGTCACGCTCGCCGCGTCGCGCGCCTGCACCGTGAAGCCGAGCCGCTCCAGGATGCCGACCGCCTCCTCGGCCGGGACGTCGGCGCCGCCGAGGCCGGCCAGCCGCTCGAAGCGCAGCGTCGCGCTGCGCTCCCAGGCGGGCGGGGTGCCGGCGGCGGAGACCTCGCTGGCCTCGCCGCCGCAGAGCTCGATCATCAGCGCCGTGGCGAGGTCGAGGGCCAGCGGCGGCAGGGCCGGATCGACGCCGCGCTCGAACCGCGCCCGCGCATCCGTCCGCACGTCATGCCGGCGGCCGGAGAGGGCGATGCGCACCGGATCGAAGAGCGCGCATTCGATGAAGCACTCGGTCGTCGTCTCGTCGCAGCCGGAATGCTCGCCGCCGATGATGCCGCCCAGCGCCTCCGGCCCCGCCGCATCGGCGATGATGCCGTCCTCCGGCGTCAGCGCGTAGGTCTTGCCGTTCAGCGCCAGCAGGCTCTCGCCCTCCCGCGCCATGCGCATGGTGAGCGTCTGGCCCTTCACCTTCGCCACGTCGAAGACATGCAGCGGCCGGCCCAGGCCGTAGGTGAAGAGGTTGGTGACGTCCACCAGGGCGTTGATCGGCCTGAGGCCGATCGCCGTGAGCCAGTCCTGCACCCACTTCGGCGAGGGGCCGTTCCGCAGTCCGCGGATGGCGCGGCCGATCACGTAGTCGCAGGCGCGGGGATCGGCGATCTCCCAGCGGAGCGGGGAGGGGTAGGCGGGCGTGACCTTGGGCGCCTCCAGCGGCTTCAGCCGGCCGAGGCCCGCCGCCGCGAGGTCCCGCGCCACGCCATGGACCGAGAGCGCATCGCCGCGGTTCGGGGTGACGCTGATCTCGATGACCGGATCATCCAGCCCCGCCCATTGCACATAGGTCGCGCCGAGCGGCGCGTCCTCGGGCAGGTCGATGATGCCGGTATGGTCCTCGCCCAGGCCGAGCTCGCGGGCGGAGCACATCATGCCCTCGCTCTTCACGCCGCGGATCTCGCCGGTCTTCAGCGTGATGCCGGTGCCGGGGATGTGGTCGCCCGGCAGGGCGAGGACACCCTTCATGCCGGTGCGGGCATTCGGCGCGCCGCAGACGACGGAGAGCAGGCGCCCGTCGCCCGGATCGACCTTCAGCGCGCGGAGCCGGTCGGCATTCGGGTGCTGCACCGCCTCCACCACCCGCGCGATGCGGAAGGCGGCCAGCGCCGCGCCACGGTCCTCCACCCCTTCGACCTCGAGGCCGATGCGGTTGAGCGTCGCGGTGATCTCGGCGACGGAGGCCTCGGTCTCGAGGTGGCGCTTCAGCCAGGACAGCGGGAACTTCATCTCACACGCCCTCCGCGAGCGAGGGGGGCGAGAGCGGGTCGGCGGCCCAGTGCCGCAGCCACCGCACATCGCTCTCGTAGAACGGCCGCAGGTCGGGCATGCCGTGTTTCAGCATGGTGATGCGCTCGATCCCCATGCCGAAGGCGAAGCCCTGCCACTCCCGCGGGTCGATGCCGCAATTGGCCAGCACGCGCGGATGCACCATGCCGCTGCCCAGGATCTCCAGCCAGTCGCCGCCCTTGCCCAGCTCCCCGGTCTTCCGGTTCCAGCCGATGTCCACCTCCATCGAGGGCTCGGTGAAGGGGAAGTAGGAGGCACGGAAGCGCACCGGCAGGTCGCCGATGCCGAAGAAGGCGCGCAGGAAGTCGATCAGGCAGCCCTTGAGATGGCCGAGCGTGATCCCGCGGTCGATCACCAGCCCCTCCACCTGGTGGAACATCGGGCTGTGCGTCGCGTCGTGGTCGGCGCGCCAGGTGCGGCCGGGGACGATGACGCGAATGGGCGGCGCCTGCGTCACCATGGTGCGGATCTGCACCGGGCTGGTGTGGGTCCGCAGCACCGGCCGCCGGCCGTCCACCGCCGGCAGATAGAAGGTGTCGTGGTCCTGCCTTGCCGGGTGGTGCTCGGGGATGTTGAGCGCGCCGAAATTGTGCCAGTCGCTCTCGATATCCGGCCCCTCGGCCACGCTGAAGCCTTGCGCGCCGAAGAGGGCGACCAGCTCCTCCATGGTGCGGCTGATCGGGTGGATGCCGCCCTGCTCGGCGCCCGCCGGCGGGAAGGGGCGGGGGGGCAGGCTCACATCCATGCGCTCGGCCCGCAGGCGGGCGTCCAGCGCCGCCTCCTCCAGGGCGAGGCGGCGGGCCTCGATCGCCGCTTCCAGCGCCTGCTTCAGCCGGTTCAGGCTGGCGCCGCGCTCCTTCCGCTGCTCGGCCGGCACGGCCCCGAGGCCCTTCAGCAGCGCGGTCAGCCGCCCGCTCTTGCCCAGCGTGCCGACGCGCACCGCGTCCCAGGCGCGCAAATCGGCGGCGGCGGCGAGTTGCGCCGCGGTTTCGGCCTCCAGGGCCGCCAGGTCATCGCCCGACATCGTCGTCTCGCTCATTCTGTCCGGTCCCGGATAAGCGAAAGGCCGCACCCTGCCGGGAGCGGCCCTTCTCTGCGTCGGTCTTCCGAAGCGGGAAGCGTCAGGCGGCCGGCTTGGCCACCGGACGGGCAGCGCGGGCCTTCTCGACCAGCGCCGCAAAGCTCGTCGGGTCGTCGAAGGCGATGGCGGCCATCACCTTGCGGTCCAGATCGATATTCGCCGCCTTCACGCCGGCGATGAACTGGGAATAGGTCAGCCCGTGCTCGCGCACCGCGGCGTTGATCCGCTGGATCCACAGGCCGCGGAAGTCGCGCTTCTTGTTGCGGCGGTCGCGATAGGCGTATTGCAGCGCCTTCTCGACCCGCTGCAGCGCGGGACGGTAATTCGTGGAGGACCGGCCGACATAGCCCTTGGCGAGCTTGAGGACCTTCTTGTGACGGGCGTGGGCGGTGACGCCGCGCTTCACACGTGCCATGGCGCGCTACTCCTTACCGGGGAAGGCCGTAGGGGGCCCACTGCAGGACGGTCAGCGCGTCCTGGTGCTCCAGCACCTGGGTGCCGGTGTTCTGCCGCTTCACCTTGGGGGAGCGGTTGCGCAGCATGTGACGCTTCTTGCCCGGGCCGGCCAGCACCTTGCCCGTCGCGGTCATCTTGAAGCGCTTCTTCACAGAAGACTTCGTCTTCATCTTGGGCATTTGAGACCTCCTCGGTCAGAAGGCGCCCCCGAAGGGGCGCAGGAACGCGGCCGGGCATGCCCATACAAGCACCGGCGCGCGGGGAGGGGCGGCCTATAGCGATGCGGGGGGCGGGATGCAAGCGGCGGCCGCTGATCGTATATCCCGGGTCCGAGGCAGCAGCGGCATGGGGGCGGGGAGATGGGGACGGGCATCCTGATCGGCCGGGGCGACAGGCCCTGCGAGCTCCTGCTCTCCCGCGCCAACCGCCACGGGCTGGTCGCCGGGGCCACCGGCACCGGCAAGACCGTGACCCTGCAATGCCTGGCCGAGGGCTTCTCCCGCGCCGGCGTCCCGGTCTTCTGCGCCGATATCAAGGGCGACCTCTCCGGCATCGCCGCCCCCGGCAAGCCCAACCCGAAGCTCGAGGCCCGGGCGCAGGCGCTGGGCGTGGCCGACTACGCCTATGAGGCCGCGCCCGTCATCTTCTGGGACGTCTTCGGCCAGCAGGGCCACCCGCTGCGGGCGACGGTCGCCGAGATGGGGCCCCTCCTCCTCTCCCGCATGCTGGAGCTCAACGACACGCAGGAGGGCGTGCTCAACATCGCCTTCAAGGTGGCGGACGATGACGGCCTGCTGCTGCTGGACTTCAAGGACCTCCGCGCCATCCTGGCGCATATCGCCGACCGCGCCGCCGAGCTGCGCGACCATTACGGGCAGGTGTCCAAGACCACCATCGGCACCATCCAGCGCCGCCTGCTGGTGCTGGAACAGGCCGGGGGCGAGCAATTCTTCGGCGAGCCGGCGCTGGCCCTGCAGGACCTGATGCTGGTCACCCCGGACGGCCGCGGCGCGGTGAACGTGCTGGCCGCCGACAGGCTGATCCACAGCCCGCGCCTCTATGCCACCTTCCTGCTCTGGCTGCTCTCGGAACTGTTCGAGGAACTGCCGGAGGTGGGCGACCTGGAGAAGCCCAAGCTCGTCTTCTTCTTCGACGAGGCGCATCTGCTGTTCCGCGACGCGCCCAGGGCGCTGGTCGAGAAGGTGGAGCAGGTGGTGCGGCTCATCCGTTCCAAGGGGGTGGGCATCTATTTCGTGACGCAGAACCCGCTGGACCTGCCGGGGACGGTGCTCGGCCAGCTCGGCAACCGGGTGCAGCATGCGCTGCGGGCCTTCACCCCGGCCGAGCAGCGGGCGGTCCGCGCCGCCGCCGAGACCTTCCGGCCCAATCCAAGGCTGAAGGTGGAGGAGGCGATCACCCATCTGGCGGTGGGGGAGGCGCTGGTCTCCACCCTCCAGGCCGATGGCACGCCGAGCATGGTGGAGCGCGCCCGCATCGTCCCGCCCCGCGGCCGCATCGGCCCGCTGGCGCCGGAGGAGCGGGCCGAGCTGATGCGGAAGAGCCCCGTCGCCGGCCATTACGACCAGGCGGTGGACCGCGAGAGCGCCTATGAGCTGCTGGTCGGCCGGGCCGCCGGCGCGCCGGTCTCCGGCCCCATGCGCACCGGCCCGGCACCGGTGCGCAGCGATAATCCCTGGGGCGGCGTGGTGGTGCCGCCGCGCCCGCTGCCCGAGGCGCCGCCGCCCCGCGGCGGCCGCATCCCGCAGGTGCCCCGCCGCCCGGACGCCCCGGGGCCCTGGAGCGGCCAGCCGCAGGGCCAGGGCGGCGGCTGGGGCAATGTGTTGGGCACGGTCCTGACCGGGGGTGGCGGGCGGCGCGAGAGCCCGCTGGAATCCATGGCCAAATCCGCCGCCCGCAGCATGGGGACCTCGGTCGGGCGCAGGCTGGGCGATGCGGTGCTGCGGGGGGTGCTGGGCTCCATCCTGAAGCGGTAGCGGGACCTGCCGGCCCCGGGCCCGGATCCTGCCACGCGCCGGGGCCGGCAGCGGCCTTGGCCTTACCGGCAAAGCCATGCAGGCACCGGCGCCATGGCCCGCCGGTCCGAACGGGGCAGGCCGCGCTGGCGCGGGGACCGTCAGGGCTAGGCGGGTCCGGCCATGGCCCGCCCTGGAACTTGAGGGTGCGAAGGGCGATCGGGCATGCTGCGGACGCCCGCGGCGGCGGCCTGGGCCATCCGCCTCCCGGGCGGTCGCTGCCCGGATCCGCGCACCCACCCATGCGCCCGCGAGGCTTGGATTGCCGCCCCCGGCGGGGCATATCTGCGCCCATCATGGTTCCCTTCCGCAAGATGCACGGCCTCGGCAACGACTTCGTCGTGCTGGATGCACGCAAAGGCAGCGTGCTGGATGCCCGGCGCGCCGCGCTGCCGATCACGCCCGCCCGGGCCGCCGCCATCGCGGACCGGCGGCGCGGCATCGGCTGCGACCAGTTCATCGTCATGGAGCCGGGGACCGACGGGGCCGATGTCTTCATGCGCATCCGCAACCCCGATGGCTCGGAATCCGGGGCCTGCGGCAATGCCACGCGCTGCATCGCCAGCCTGGTGGCGGAGGAGACAGGGCGCGACCGCGTGGTCGTCCGCACCATCGCCGGCGACCTGCCGGTGGAGCGGCTGCCCAATGGGGAGGGGATGGATCTCTGGCGCGCCGATATGGGCCCCGCCCGCCTCGGCTGGCGCGACGTGCCCCTGGCGCGGGAGGTGGACACGCTGCACCTGCCGATCGGCCGCGGCCCGGTTGCCGACCCCGCCGCCTGCTCCATGGGCAACCCGCACGCGACCTTCTTCGTCCCCGAACTGGACGCCCTGCCGCTCGCCGAGATCGGCCCGGCGCTGGAGCATGACCCGATCTTCCCCGAGCGGGCCAATATCGGCTTCGTCCAGGTCCTGACGCCGGAGTACATCCGCCTGATGGTCTGGGAGCGCGGGGCGGGGCTGACGCTGGCCTGCGGTTCCGGCGCCTGCGCCGCCCTGGTGAACGCGGCGCGACGCGGCCTGACCGGGCGGCGCGCCACCGTCTCGCTGCCCGGCGGCGACCTGGTGATCGAGTGGCGGGAGGACGGGCCGGGGGCAGGACATGTGCTGATGACCGGCCCGGTCGCCACCGCCTTCACCGGCGAGATCGACCTCGGGGCCTATCCGGCATGACGGCGCCCGGCCATGGCGAGGCGCCGGGCGTGACCCGGTCGCCCGGCGGCATCGAGGTCCTGACCTTCGGCTGCCGGCTCAACACCTATGAGTCGGAGGCGATGCGTGACCTGGCCACCAAGGCCGGCCATGGCCCGACCATCGTGGTCAATACCTGCGCCGTGACGGCGGAGGCCGAACGCCAGGCGCGGCAGGCCATCCGCAAGGCGGCGCGCGACAACCCCGCGGCCCGCATCGTCGTCACGGGCTGCGCCGCCCAGATCGCGCCCGAACGATGGGCCGGGCTGCCCGGCGTCGCGCGCGTCATCGGCAATGCGGACAAGCTGAAGCCGGAGACCTGGGCGCTCGACGCCCCGCCCGCGCCGGTGACGGACATCATGGCGGCGACCGAGACGGCGGCGCATCTGGTGACGGAGTTCGCCGGCCGCGCCCGCGCCTTCGTCCAGGTGCAGCAGGGCTGCGACCATCGCTGCACCTTCTGCGTCATCCCCTTCGGCCGCGGCCCCTCCCGCTCCGTGCCCATCGGCGCCATTGTCGAGCAGGTGCGGGCGCTGGTCGCGCATGGCTACCGGGAGGTGGTGCTGACCGGCGTGGACATCACCAGCTACGGCCCGGACCTGCCCGGCGCGCCGAGCCTCGGCCAGATGGTCCGCCGCCTGCTGGCGCTGGTGCCGGACCTGCCGCGGCTGCGCCTTTCCTCCCTCGACCCGGTTGAGGTGGATGACGACCTCTGGCGGCTGATCGAGACGGAGCCGCGGCTGCTGCCGCATCTCCACCTCTCGCTCCAGCATGGCGCCGACCTGATCCTGAAGCGCATGAAGCGCCGGCACCTGCGGGCGGATGCCATCGCCTTCGCCCGGCGCGCCCGGGCGCTCAGGCCCGACATGGCCTTCGGCGCCGACCTGATCGCCGGCTTCCCGACCGAGACGGAGGCGCAGTTCCAGGAGACCCTCGACCTGGTCGAGGAAATGGAACTCAGCTTCCTGCATGTCTTTCCCTATTCGGAGCGGCCGGGCACCCCGGCCGCGCGCATGCCGCAACTGCCGGTGCCGTTGCGCAAGGAAAGGGGCGCCCGTTTGCGCGGGGCCGGCCAGGCCGCCGCCGCGCGCTTCTACGCGGGCAGGCTGGGCCAGGAGGAACAGGTGCTGTTCGAGCGCGACGACCGCGGCCATACCGCGCATTTCGCCCCCATTCGCCTGGTCGGCGGCAGCGCCGCCCCGGGCGAGCTTCGCCGGCTGCGGGTGACCGGCACCGCGCCGGACGGGCTGCTGGCCGAGGTGGCCTGACCCATGGCGCTGCGCGACTGGATCACCAGGCTCCGCGGCCGTGGCGAGCAGCCGCCGCCGGCCGAGGCGCCGCTCTCCCCGCCGCCCGGCCCGCCGCCGGTGCCGGCGCCGCCCGCGGGGCCGCCGACCCTGCCGCCGGCCGCCGGCCCGGACATCCCGGTGCCGCCGCAACCGCCGGAGCCGCCTCCCTTCACGCCGCCGCGCCCGCTGGAGCGCCTCGGCACCGAACCGGCGCCAGCGGCCCCGCTGCCCGCCGAGACCGGGCTGCGCCCGCGCGACGATGCCGCGGCGCTGCGCGAGGTGGAGGCGCGCGAGGCGGCCGAGGCGACCGCGCTGCGGGAGGCCGAGGTCCAGCCGCCCGCTGACGCCGGGCCAGCGGCACCGCCTGCGCCCACCGCGCCGCCGCCGGCCGAGACCCGCGCGCCGGCCGCGCCTGTCCCGCCGCCGGTCGGCGCGCCGCCGCCCCCGGCGCCCTCCGCCGCGCCGGCGCCGGCCACGCCCCGGCCGGTGCCCCCTGCCGCACCGCCGCCCGCCCCGGCCGAGGAGCCCGCCGCGCGCGGTGGCTGGTTCTCCCGCCTCAGGGCCGGGCTCTCCCGCTCCACCGCCAAGCTGACCGACAGCGTCACCTCGCTCTTCAAGAAGCGCCGGCTGGACGAGGAGGCGCTGGAAGAGCTGGAGGAGACGCTGATCAGCGCCGATCTCGGCGTCGCCGCCTCCCGCCGCATCGTCGAGGGCTTCCGCAAGACCCGCTTCGGCAAGGAAGTGACGGATGAGGAGGTGAAGGCGGCGCTGGCGGAGGAGATCGCCGCCATCCTCGGCCCCGTCGCGCAGCCCATGCCGCTGGACCCGGCGCGTGCGCCGCATGTGGTGCTGGTGGTCGGCGTGAACGGCACCGGCAAGACCACCACCATCGCCAAGCTCGGCCAGCAGTACGGGGAGCAGGGCCTCGCCTGCGCCTTCGTCGCCGGCGACACCTTCCGCGCCGCGGCGGTGGAGCAGCTGCAGATCTGGGGCGAGCGCACCGGCTGCCGGGTGCATGCGCCGGTGAAGGAAGGGGCGGATGCCGCCGGCCTCGCCTTCGATGCGCTGAAGGCGGCGCGGGAGGACGGCACCCAGGTGCTGCTGGTGGATACCGCCGGGCGCCTGCACAACAAGTCCGCCCTGATGGAGGAGCTGCGCAAGCTCGTCCGCGTCATCAGGCGGGTGGATGAGAGCGCGCCGCATTCCGTGCTGCTGGTGCTGGACGCCACCACGGGCCAGAACGCCATCCAGCAGGCCAAGGTCTTCGGGGAGATGGTTTCGGTCACCGGCCTTGCCGTCACCAAGCTGGACGGCTCCGCCAAAGGCGGCGTGGTGGTGGCGCTGGCGCAGGAATTCGGCCTGCCGGTGCATTTCGTCGGCGTCGGCGAGAAGGCCGGCGACCTGCGCCCCTTCGAGGCGCGGGACTTCGCGCGGGGGCTGGTCGGGCTCGACTGACCGCCGGAGGGGCGGCCCGGATCAGCCCGGGCCGAGCGCCTCCAGGATCCGGCATTCCGCCACCGTCCCGTGCCGGCACTGCTCGATGAGCAGGGCAAGTTCCCGGCGGAGGGCGGCGAGGCCGGCGAGCTTCCGGTCCACCTCGGCGAGGTGCTCCCGCGCGATGGCATCCACCGCCGCGCAGGAACGCTCCCGCTGATCCGCCAGGTCGAGCAGGGCGCGGACCTGCGCCAGGGAGAAACCCAGATCGCGGGCGCGGCGGATGAAGCCGAGACGCATCAGGTCGCCATCGCCATAGGCACGGTAGTTGCCGCCCGTCCGGGGCGGCGGCGGGAGCAGGCCGCTGCGCTCGTAGTAGCGGATCGTCTCCACCTTCGTGCCGGTCGCCCGGGCGAGGTCGCCGATGCTGAAACTGCCGGTCGCCATGCGCTTGACCCTGGAGTGGCTACAGGCTGCATGCTGCCGCTCACCGGTTGCCGCCGTCGAGATGGTGCCATGGCCTGCTGCCACGATGACCACTGCTCCGCCGCGAAGGCGCAGCCGCTCGACAGCCCACAATGGCGCCGGGCGCTCTGGATCGCCCTGTCCGTCAATGCCGGGTTCTTCCTGGCCGAGGTCGCGGCCGGCGCCGCCGCCGGCTCGGCCGCCCTCATGGCCGATGCGCTCGACTTCTTCGGGGATGCGACGAATTACGCCATCAGCCTCGGCGTCGCCGGCATGGCGCTCGCCTGGCGGGCGCGGGCCGCGCTGGTGAAGGGCTGGACGCTGATCGCCTTCGCGCTCTGGGTGCTCGGCAGCACGGGCTGGCATGCCTGGGCCGGAACCCTGCCGCGGGCCGAGGTGATGGGCCTGGTCGGCGCCGCCGCCCTGCTGGCCAATGGTGGCGTCGCGCTGATGCTCTACCGCTTCCGGGGCGGGGACGCGAACATGCGCTCGGTCTGGATCTGCTCCAGGAACGATGCCGTCGGGAACCTGGCCGTGATGCTCGCCGCGGCCGGCGTCTTCGGCACCGGCACCGGCTGGCCCGATCTGGTCGTGGCCGGGATCATGGGCGGGCTCGGCCTGCAGGGGGGCTGGCAGATCGTCCGGCAGGCCCGCGGCGAGCTCCGCGGGGCGGAGGCCGGCCTGGCGCCGGCGGCGTAGCGCGGGGCAGGAGCAGCGATCGCCCGAATGGACCCGTGGGGCCGGCTGCTGACGGAAGCGCGCGGCACCGGCGGCTTCGAGCGGCCGGACACGACCCGGATTGCGCGGGCAGGGTGATCGCCCGGGGCTCGACGGCGGCGGCGAGGCGCGTAGGCTGGGGCCGGAGGAGTACCCGCCATGACCACAGCCCCCGTCAGCCGCTACCCCGTTCCCCGCCTCGAGGACATGCCCGAGGACATCCGCGCCCGCATCGAGAAGGTGCAGGAGAAATCGGGCTTCATCCCGAATGTCTTCCTGATGCTCGCCTACCGGCCGGAGGAATTCCGCGCCTTCATGGCCTATCACGACACGCTCATGGACAAGCCTGGCGGCCTGACCAAGGCGGAGCGGGAAATGATCGTGGTCGCCGTCTCGTCCTTCAACCAGTGCCAGTACTGCGTCATCGCGCATGGCGCGATCCTGCGCATCCGGGCCAAGAACCCGCTCATTGCCGACCAGGTCGCCGCCAATTTCCGCAAGGCCGACATCACGCCGAAGCAGAAGGCCATGCTGGAATTCGCCCTCAAGGTGACCCAGCGGGCCAATGAGGTGGAGGAGGCCGACAGCGCGGCGCTGCGCGACCTCGGCTTCTCGGATGACGACATCTGGGACATCGCGGCCATCGCCGCCTTCTTCGGCATGTCCAACCGGATGGCCAATGTCACCTCGCTTCGGCCGAATGACGAGTTCTACACGATGGGCCGGGGCTGAACGGGATGGCCGAGCTTCGCTGGGAACGCATGACGGCGCCGGAGCTGAAGGCGCTGGCGGCGCGGGACGCGCTGGTGGTGCTGCCGATCGGCAGCCTGGAGCAGCACGGGCCGCATCTGCCGGTCTGGACCGACAGCGCCCATGCGCATGAGATCGCGCTGCGCGGCGCCGCGGCGGCCGATCTGCCGGCGGTGGTGCTGCCGCCGATGTGGCTGGGCCTGTCCGAGCACCATCTGCCCTTCGGCGGCACCATCACGCTGGATTATCCCACCTTCCATGCGGTGTTGCGCTGCGTGGTGCGGTCCCTGCTGGCGGATGGCTTCCGGCGGCTGCTGATCGTCAACGGCCATGGCGGCAATATCGACCCGCTGGCGGTCAGCGCGCGGGAGCTGGCGGCGGAGTTCGGCGTCCCCGTGGTGGTGACCACCTGGCCGAACCTGGCGCCGAAGGAGATCGGCGCCATCCTGACCACCCAGCCCGGCGTGCAGCATGCCTGCGAGGGCGAGACCAGCCTCTGGCTGGCGCTGGATGCGGCGCAGGTGCGGCAGGACAAGGTCGCCGAGGCCATGTCCAACCCGCCGCCCAACCCGCCCCCCGGCATGGTGCGCTTCTGGTCCTTCGAGGAGCGCGCCCCGCGCACCGGCGTGCGCGGTGACCCGCGCGCCGCGACGGCGGGGAAGGGCGAGGCGATCCTGGCGGCCGTGACCACGGCCCTGGCCGCCGCCATGCGCGACCCGGCGCTGTGGAGCAGGCCGGATGATGTCTGGGCGGCGGGCCGCGCCCAGCGTTGAGACACGAGCCGGGTGCAGCGGGTGCCTGACCCGCTGGCGGAGAAGTGTGGGCGCTTGACGGGCTGATCCGGCCTTACCGAAGTCACCTGCCGCAGTCTTGCCATGCGGATGCATGTATCTAGGCCGTGCGGATGTGCAGGATTGCAGCAGAACCAGCTCGCAATCCCTGCCTTCTGCTCTCTTTGAATCGTGCAGCCGGCTGCCGCGGTCAGGCATTGGGTGACGCAACTGCCATGCAGCTGTCTCGTTCCGCTTGGCGCAGTATGGGTGTTACGCTCCATCGCCGTTTCCCCCGCGCCGAATGGGAACTCCCGTGCATCGTCGAGACGCCTTTGCCGCCATTGCCGCCTCAGCGCTCCTCCTGAAGGCGGATGGCGATCCTGTTGCTGCCCAGCCCAATCCGGCTGCGGCGCGCCCGTTCAGCGATGGCACCGTTCGCGACCTGGCGCGTGACCTTGCCAAGCGTCCCCATCGTGCACCCGACGACAGGCTGCCGCGCGAATTCACCGACCTCAGCTATGACGACTACCGGAAACTGACCTTCGACCGGGAGCGCGCGTTGTGGCGCGGGGCGAACCTTGGCTTCCAGGTCCAGCTGTTCCATCGTGGCTTCCTTTATACACGCAAGGTCGAACTGTTCGAGGTGGTCGACCGTCAGGCGCGTCCCATTCTCTACGACCCGTCGCCCTTCAATCTCGAGGGCCGTCCCCCGCCCGGTGCCGATTTCGGGCATGCCGGCTTCCGCATCACCCACCCGCTGAACAAGCAGGGCGTGTTCGACGAGGTCTGCGCCTTTCTCGGCGCCAGCTATTTCCGGGCGGTCGCCCGGGAGCTTCGCTACGGCCTCTCGGCGCGGGGCCTCGCCATCAAGACCGCCGATCCCTCCGGCGAGGAATTCCCGATGTTCCGCGCCTTCTGGCTGGAACGGCCACATGCCGGGGCCAATTCCGTGGTGGTGCATGCGCTGCTCGACAGCCCGAGCGCCACCGCGTCCTTCCGCTTCACCATCCGGCCGGGCGACAGCACCGTCTTCGATGTGCAGGCGAGCATCTTCCCGCGCGTGGAACTGGCGCTGGCGGGCATCGCGCCGCTGACCAGCATGTATTTCTTCGCCCCGAACGACCGCGGCGGCGTCGACGACTACCGCGGCGCGGTGCATGATTCCGATGGCCTGCTGCTTGCCACCTCGCGCGGCGAGCAAATCTGGCGGCCGCTGCACAACCCACGAGACCTGCAGGTCAGCCATTTCACCGAGGTCAATCCGCGCGGCTTCGGCCTGATGCAGCGCCGCCGCGGCTTCACCGACTACAACGACCTCGAGGCAAGCTACGAGCGCCGGCCCAGCCTGTGGGTGGAGCCCATCGCCGATTGGGGCCCCGGCAGCGTCCAGCTGGTCGAGATCCCGACCAATGGCGAGATCCACGACAACATCGTGGCGTTCTGGCGCCCGGAACAGCCGATGCGTCCGGGCGAGGAATACAATTTCGTCTACCGGCTGCACTGGCTGCCCGTGATGAAGGGCAACCCCGAGCTGGCGCAGTTCGTCGAGACCCGTATTGGCGCCGCGAGCACGCGCGGGCGGCTGTTCGTGCTGGATGCGGTGGGCGGCAGGAACCAGGAGGTTCCAGCCGATACGCTGCCCACGCTGGACCTGCGCACCAGCGCCGGTGAGATCCACAACCCGGTGGTGCAGGCCAACCCGCATACCGGTGGCTGGCGCGTGCATTTCCAGCTGCTGCCGGGCTCGGCGCGGCTCGCGGAATTGCGCGCCGTGCTGACCTTCAACGACCGTCCGCTCACCGAGACCTGGCTCTACCGATGGACAGCCTGATCAGCGGTCCCGGAGCGAAGTGGCGGGCACTGCCGGAGACGGCGCCGCTGGAGATGCCGGTGCAGTCGCTAGGGGCGATGCCGCCGCCGGGACCATCGGCGCGGCCTTCCGCCCCGCGCGGCATGGCGTGGCGGCGGGTACTGGTCCTGGGCGGGGCGGTGTTGCTGACCGCCTTCGCCACGCGCGAGATGGGATTGGTTCTGGATATCGCGCGGCCCACCGCGACGCAGATCGTCCTGCTGCTGCTGTTCGTGCCGCTGTTCGCCTGGATTGCGCTGTCTTTCGTCAGCGCGGTCTGCGGTTTCGCTAGCCTGCTGCATGGCGGCGGGCGGCGCCTGGGCATCGACCCTGAGGCAGCGCTGCCGAAGCTGAGCACGCGCACGGCACTCCTGATGCCGGTGTACAACGAGCCGCCGGAACGGGTGATGGCGGGCTTGCAGGCCGTCCATGAGAGCTTGGCTGCCATCGGCGCCTCGGAGCATTTCGATATCTTCATCCTCAGCGACACGACCGACCCCGATGCCTGGGTGGCGGAGGAAGCGGCCTTCCTGGCGCTGCGGGAGCGCACCGGCGACGACCGGCACATCTTCTACCGGCGTCGCCAGAAGAATACCGAGCGCAAGGCGGGCAACATCGCCGAATGGGTACAGCGCTTCGGCGGCGCCTATCCGCAGATGCTGGTGCTCGACGCCGACAGCGTGATGGACGGTGCGGCGCTGGTGCGGCTGGCCGCGGCGATGGAACGCCATCCGGATGTCGGGTTGATCCAGACCCTGCCGGTGATCGTCAACGGCAATTCCTTCTTCGCGCGGATGCAGCAATTCGCGGGGCGCGTCTATGGCCCGATGATCGCGGCCGGCATCGCCTGGTGGCACGGGGCGGAAGGCAATTACTGGGGCCACAACGCCATCATCCGCACGCGTGCCTTCGCCGGCCATGCCGGCCTGCCGACGCTGCCTGGCCGCAAGCCCTTCGGTGGCCACATCCTCAGCCATGATTTCGTCGAGGCCGCCCTGCTGCGCCGCGCCGGCTGGGCGGTGCACATGGTGCCGGCGCTGCGCGGCAGCTACGAGGAAAGCCCACCCGCACTGACGGATCTGGCGGTGCGCGACCGGCGCTGGTGCCAGGGCAACCTGCAACATGCCGCGGTGCTGCCGGCACGCGGCCTTCACCCCATCAGCCGGCTGCACCTGCTGACCGGGATCGGCTCCTACATCACCGCGCCGCTCTGGCTGCTGTTCCTCGTGGTCGGCGTGCTCGGCGCGCTGGAAGCGCGCTTCATCCGGCCGGCCTACTTCCCGAGCGGGCCATCCCTGTTCCCGGACTGGCCGGTCGTGGATCCGGTGCGCGCCATGTGGCTGTTCATCGGCACCATGTCGCTGCTGCTGGTGCCCAAGCTGCTGGCCTGGGCGCTGCTGTTGCTGAACCGGGAGGACCGCCGCGGCATCGGCGGCGGCGTGAGATCATTCCTCGGCCTGCTGCTGGAGACCCTCGTGGCGGGCCTGCTGGCACCGGTGACGATGCTGACGCAGAGCGTCGACGTCGTGTCCATCCTGCTCGGACGCGACTCAGGCTGGCAGCCGCAGCAGCGCGACGACGGCAAGCTCCGGCTGCGCGAGGTGCTGCGGCTGTATTGGCGGCACACCGCCTTCGGGCTGCTGTTCGGCCTCTCCTCCTGGCTGGTCTCGCCCTTCCTCGCGCTGTGGATGCTGCCGGTCACGCTCGGCCTGACGCTGGCGGTGCCGCTGGCGGCGCTGACGGCGCGGCCGGCCGGGCTGCTGCGCCGGTTCGGAGTGCTGTCCATTCCCGAGGAACGGGACCCGCCGGCCGTGCTGGCGCGCGCCAACACGATCCGGCGGTCGCTCGTGTCAGCTGCGGAGGAGGTCGAGGCGGTGCGCCGGCTGGCAGGCGATCCGGCGCTGCTGGAGGCGCATCGGCGGATGCTGCCGCCGCCGCGCCGCCCGCGGCTGGATCCGGTGGACCCGACCCTGCTGGTGGCCATGGTCAAGGCGCAGGAGGCGCGCGACCTGGGCGAGGCGCTTGACGGCCTGAGCCGGGCGGAAAAGGCGGCATTGCTGGCCGATGCCGCGGGCCTCGATCGCCTGGTGGGCCTGGCGGCGATCGCAGCGCGCGGCGGTGACCGGGCTCACCCGCGCAACCCCTGACCTGCCGCTGGTGCCGGCGCCCGCAGCATGGCGGGGTCCGGGAAGGGCTGGCGGGCAGGGGCAAGGCACCTGGCTGCACGGATCGACTGCCTGGGCGCATCGAGCCCCCCGCGCCTCGGCCCCTGCGGTGCGGATCTGCGCCGGGCGCCTGAACCCGGGCAGGCGGGTCAGCGCGCCGGCGGTGATGCTCGCCTCCCCGCTGGTGGCGTGGAGGGCGCCCGGATGCGGGTAGCCGTGCCTGCACCCTCGCCTGCGGACGGCGGCCGCCGAACCCGCCCGGACATGGCTGCGGTACCAGCCCGGCAGCGGGCTCGCCCGGGAATGGCATCGCGCCTCAATAGGAGAAGGGCGCGTTCAGCCGGACCCCCGGTGCCGGGCGGAACAGCTTGTCCTCCAGCAGGTCCGGGCTGCCTTCCTGCGCCTGGCCGCGGCCGGGCATGTTGCGGTTGATGATGCTGGGATTGATCCGCGCCCGGTCCTCCTCCACCACACGCGGCCCCTCCTTCGTCCGGTCCGGCACCGGGGCGTGGCTGGATCGCGGCGCCTGTGCCGACTTGCCCGCGGGTGGCTGGGCGGGGGACTTGGGCAGGTCCAGCGCCGGCGGCTTGCCGGCAGTGCGGGATCTCTGCTGCGCCAGGGCGGGCGCCGCCGGCAGGAGCAGCAGCAGGGGCAGGAGGTCCCGTCGGCGCATCACAGGCCAGCTTGCCGCGGCGGCGGCCGGCTGCCCCGAGGATCATCGGGCGGGTTGGTGGCCGGCGCCGCCAGAGGGCGGCCCTCCCTCTCCCGCCAGTGGCGGAGCGCCCAGTGGACGGAGGGGAAGGCGACTTCCTCCCAGGGGATCTCGTCCCAGCCAAAGAGCCGGACCTCGAGGCTTTCCGGCCCTGCCTCGAAGCCCGGGCTCTCGAAGCCGGCGCGGAAGATCACCTGCACCTGGCCGATGCGGGCGATGGAATAGACGGCGAGCACGCCATCGAGGGCGATGCGGGCGCGCGCTTCCTCCCAGGCCTCGCGCCGGGCGCCTTCCTCCACCGTCTCGGCCATTTCCATGTAGCCGGCGGGCAGGGTCCAGAAGCCGCGGCGCGGCTCGATGGCGCGGCGGCAGAGCAGGATGCGGCCGCCTTCGGAGACGACGCTGCCGACCACGATCTTCGGATTCTCATAGGCGACGAAGCCGCAATCCGGGCAGGTCAGGCGCTCTCGGTCATCCCCGGGCGGGACGGTGCGGAGGAAATCCGGCATGCGGCGACGATGCGCGGCGCTGCGCCCGGGCGCAAGGGCCGGTTGGGCGTGTCAGGAGGGTGCCGGCCACCGTGACGCCGAAGGCGCGAAGCCGGGTGCGGCGCGGCCAAGCCGTGGCGCCGGGCGGCCGCGCCGCCTCAGACCCGCAGGTCGAGCAGCGAGCCGCGGGGCAGGGGGCGGAGGGGCTGGGGCGGCACGGCCTCGAGCGGCCGCTGCGATGTGGCGGCCTGGCCCTGCGCCGTGACCGGTGCGGCGGGGGAGACGCCCCGAACCGGCTGCGTTTCCCCCGGCCGGCCGATGGCCGGCGTGAAGGCGCTGAGCGAATGGGTGGCGATCATGCGCAGGATGGTAGCGCCCAGGTCCGAATCGACCGTTAAGGCCACCCGCCGGGACGGGATGCGGTGGCGGCCGGGCGGGGCTGCGGGGGCGATGCGCATGGGGCGGCCTTACGCCGCCCCGGCCTTAAGGGTCCAGTAACCTGTGGTTGGGTGACGGGAAGGCGATCAGCCTTCCAGCGCCGCCACGCCCGGCAGGGTCTTGCCTTCCAGCCATTCCAGGAAGGCGCCGCCGGCGGCCGAGACATAGGTCATGCGGTCGGCGACGCCGGCATGCTTGAGGGCGGAGACGGTGTCGCCGCCGCCACCGATCGACTTCAGCCCGGCCGATTGCGTCAGCGCCGCGACGGACTGGGCGGTCGCGACCGTCGCCGTATCGAAGGGCGGGGTCTCGAAGGCGCCGAGCGGGCCGTTCCAGACCAGGGTCGATGCCTTGCGCAGCCGCGTCTCGATTGCCGCCACCGTGTCGGGGCCGACATCCAGCGCCATCATGTCGGCCGGCACCTTGTCGATGCCGACGGTGCGGGTCGGCACATGGGGGGCGAAGCTCGCCGCCACCACCAGGTCGGTCGGCAGCAGGATCTCGCAGTTGTTGGCCTTCGCCTCCTCCAGGATCTTCCTGGCGGTGTCGTGCATCTCCGCCTCCTGCAGGGACTTGCCGACGGAATGGCCCTGCGCCGCGAGGAAGGTGTTGGCCATGGCGCCGCCGATGACCAGCACATCCACCTTCTTCGAAAGGTTGCCGAGCAGGTCGAGCTTGGTGCTGACCTTGGCGCCGCCGACGATGGCGACCACCGGCCGGGCAGGGTTGCCGAGCGCGGCGTCCAGCGCCTCCAGCTCCGCCTGCATCAGCCGCCCGGCATAGGCCGGCAGCAGCTTCGCCACGCCCTCGGTGCTGGCATGCGCGCGGTGCGCGGCGGAGAAGGCATCGTTGACGAAGACGTCGGCGAGCTTGGCGAGGCCGGCCGAGAGCGCCGGGTCGTTCTTCTCCTCGCCGGCGTGGTAGCGGGTGTTCTCCAGCAGGACGACATCGCCGTCGCGCATGGCGGCGGCGGCGGCCTCCGCCTCCGGCCCCACGCAGTCATCGACGAAGGTGACGGGCTTGCCGAGCGCCTCGCCCAGCGCCTCCGCCATCGGCCTCAGCGACATCTCGGGCACGCGCTTGCCCTTGGGGCGGTCGAAATGGCTGCAGACGATGACGCGGCCGCCCTTCTCCGCCAGCTCGCGGATGGTGGGCGTCAGGCGTTCGATGCGGGTACGGTCGGTGATGCGGCCGTCCTTGACCGGGACGTTCAGGTCCGCGCGGAGCAGGACGCGTTTGCCGCGGGGGTCAAGGGAATCAAGCGTACGGAAGCGGGCCATCGGAGGGCTCCTCAAGGGCGGATCACCGCAGGGCGGAACGCGCCATGGCGCGATTCCGGCCCGCGGCACTGCGTCCAGTGCCCGTCCCGCCCCGCCGCCGCAGCGGCGCCCCCCGGCCTCCTGGTCGGGGGAGGGTCGGGCGGGCGCCGTGTCGTCTATGCGGGGCTCAGAGCTTGCCGAGCAGCGCGGCGGTGTCCGACATGCGGTTGGAGAAGCCCCACTCGTTGTCGTACCAGCTCATCACCCGGACCATCGCGCCGTCCACGACCTGGGTCTGGGTGGCGTCGAAGGTCGAGGAATGGGCATCGTGGTTGAAGTCGATGCTGACCAGCGGCTGGGTGTTGTAGCCGAGGATGCCCTTCAGCTCGCCCTCCGAGGCCTCCTTCATCGCCTGGTTCACCATCTCCTTCGTCACGCCCTCGGCCTTGAGGTTCACGTCGAGGGAGATGAGGGAGACATTCGGGGTCGGGATGCGGATGGCGGTGCCGTCCAGCTTGCCCTTCAGCTCCGGCAGCACGAGGCCGACGGCCTTGGCCGCGCCGGTGCTGGTCGGGATGGCGGAAACCGCCGCGGCGCGGGCGCGGTGCAGGTCCTTGTGCAGCGTGTCCACCGTGTTCTGGTCACCGGTATAGGCGTGGATGGTGACCATGTAGCCGCGCAGGATGCCGAACTTCTCGTGCAGCACCTTCGCCACGGGGGCGAGGCAGTTGGTGGTGCAGGAGGCGTTCGAGACGATCTGGTGCGAGGGCTTCAGGATGTGGTGGTTCACGCCATAGACGATGGTCGCCTGGGCGGAGCTGTCGGAATGCGCCTCGGCCCAGGTGACGGGGGCGGAGACCAGCACCTTGCGCGCGCCGGCCTGCAGCAGGAGTGCCGCCTTGTCAGAATTGGTGAAGATGCCGGTGCACTCGGCGGCGACATCCACGCCCTGCCAGGGCAGCTTGGTCGGGTCCCGCTCGGCCGTCACCTTGATGGGCGAGTAGCGGCGGCCATTGGCGGTGATGAGGAGGCTGCTGCCCTCGACCTGCACCTCGCCGGGGAAGCGGCCATGGACGCTGTCGTAGCGGAAGAGATGGGCATTCGCCTCGACCGAACCGAGGTCGTTGATGGCGACGCACTCGACATCGCTGCGCCCGCTCTCGATCATCGCGCGGAGCACCAGGCGCCCGATGCGCCCGAAGCCGTTGATGGCGACCTTCACGGCCATGATCTTTTCCCCTCTCTTTCGCTCGATCGTCATTGGGCCGGACCGCCGGGGCCTGAGGTGGGCCGGGCCGGGATCCGGTCCAGAAGCCTTATTCCAGGTCCGCAGGGCGCTGCCTATTCAGCGCCCCGCGAAGGCAGCCTCAGCCGAGGCGCTTCTTCACCGCCGCGACAACCGCTTCCGGCGTGATGCCGAAATGGCGGAACAGATCCTCGGCCGGCGCCGAGGCGCCGAAGCCGGTCATGCCGATGAAGAGGCCATCCGGCCCCAACCAGCGCTCCCAGCCGAAGCCGATCGCCGCCTCGATGCCGACGCGCAGCGCATCGCCCAGCACCTGCGTCTGGTAGCTGGCGTCCTGGGCGGCAAAGAGTTCCCAGGAGGGCAGCGAAACCACCGCGACCGGGATGCCCTCCGCCTCCAGCGCCGCCCTGGCGGCCAGCGCCACCCCCACCTCGGAGCCGGTGGCGATCAGGGTGGCGCGGCGGGGGCCGCTGGCCTCCTCCGCCACATAGCCGCCGCGGGCGCAGCGGTTCTCGCCGGCATCGGTGCGGAAGGCGGCCAGGTTCTGGCGCGAGAGGGCGAGGACCGAGGGCCCATCCGCCCGCTTCACCGCCAGTTCCCAGCACTCCGCCGTCTCCATCGCGTCGCCGGGGCGGAAGACCACCAGGTTCGGGATGGCGCGCAGGCTGGCCAGGGTCTCGACGGGCTGGTGGGTCGGGCCGTCCTCGCCCAGGCCGATGCTGTCATGCGTCAGCACATGGATGACCCGCTGGCGCATCAGCGCGGCGAGCCGGATCGCCGGCCGCATGTAGTCGGCGAAGACCAGGAAGGTGCCGGAATAGGGGATGATGCCGCCATGCAGCGCCATGCCGTTCATGGCGGCGGCCATGCCGTGCTCCCGCACGCCCCAGTGGATGTAGCGCCCGGCAAAATTCCCCCGGACGACGGAGGGAATGCCCTTCACATTGGTGTTGTTGGACCCGGTGAGGTCGGCCGAGCCGCCGACCATCTCCGGCACCGCCGGCACCAGCGCCTCCAGCGCCTTCTGGGAGGAGACGCGGGTGGCGAGCTTCGGCCCGTCCACGGCGTGCTTGGCGCGCAGCTCGGCCAGCGGCTCATGCCAGGACTCGGGCAGCTTGCCGGCCATGGCGCGCTCGAACTCGGCGCGCATCGGGTGCTTGGCCAGGCGCTTCAGCCAGGAATGGCGGGTGCCGGCGCCGCGGCGGCCGGCGGCGTTCCAGCGCTCCCGGATGCCCTCCGGCACCTCGAAGGGCGGGTGGTTCCAGCCCATGGCGCTCTTCGCCGCCGCCGCCTCGTTCGGGCCGAGCGGGCTGCCATGGCTGCCCGCCGTGCCGGCCTTGCTGGGGGCGGAGAAGCCGATGATGGTGCGGCAGGCGATCAGGGTCGGCCTGCGGTTGCGGGTCGCCCAGGTGAGGGCCGCCTCCACCTCGGCGGCGTCGTGCCCGTCCACCCGGCGTACCGCCCAGCCATAGGCCTGGAAGCGCTTCAGCGTGTCGTCGCTGAAGGAGAGGCCGGTATCGCCATCGATGGTGATGCTGTTGTCGTCGTAGAGGACGCAGAGCTTCTCGAGCTGCAGATGCCCGGCGAGGCTCGCCGCCTCGTGGCTGATGCCTTCCTGCATGCAGCCATCGCCGGCGATGACCCAGGTGCGGTGGTCCACCAGGGACTTGCCGAAGCGCGCCGCCAGCAGCCGCTCCGCCAGCGCCATGCCGACGGCATTGGCCAGCCCCTGGCCGAGCGGGCCGGTGGTGGTCTCGATGCCCGGATGCTCGCCGAATTCGGGATGGCCGGCGGCGGGGGAGTGGAGCTGGCGGAAGCGCTGCAGCTCCTCGATCCCCATGCCCGCATGCCCTGTCAGGTGCAGCAGGGCATAGAGCAGCATGGAACCGTGGCCGGCCGAGAGCACGAAGCGGTCGCGGTCCGGCCAGCGCGGGTCGGCGGCATCGAATTTCAGGAAGCGCGTGAAGAGGACGGTGGCCGCATCCGCCATGCCCATGGGCATGCCGGGATGGCCGGACTTCGCCTTCTCCACCGCATCGATCGCAAGCGCCCGGATCGCATCCGCCATCCGCCGCTCCTCCGTGGCCGGGCGCGCCAGGATGGCGGCCTGGGCCTCGAGGGCCGGGTTGGGGGCGTCGGGGCTCGGGGCAAGACTGGCCAAAGCAGCAATCTCCGGATTGCCGCGCCCTATACGGCGACGGGCCGGAGGCGGCAACCGCGCAAGGCAGGGCGGAATCTTCGCCCCTGGGTTCTCTGCTGGGGCGGAAGGGGAAGCCGACTGGCGGCGCGGTGCTGCGGCGCGGTATAGGACGCCCATGGATTCAGCCGCCCCCGCGCCCGCGCCCTACCGCGAAGGGCTGCCGCCGCAGCCGCCCGGGCCGCCCGAGGGCGAGCAGCATGTCACCGTCTCCGAGACCGCCCGCGACCTCGTCATCGGCATGGCCGATGGCCTGACCCTGCCCTTCGCGCTCGCCGCCGGCCTCTCCGGCGCCGTCACGGCCAACCCGCCGATCGTGACCGCCGGCCTCACCGTGATCGCCGCCGGCGGCGTCGCCCTGGGGCTCGGCGGCTACCTCGCCGCGCGGACGGATGCGCAGCACTACGCGGCGGAGCGGCGGCGGGAGGAACAGGAGACCCACGACTATCCCGAGCGGGAGAAGTGGGAGGTCTCGGCCATCCTCCACCGCTACGGCCTGCGGGGAGAGACGCTGCAGCGCGCGACGGAGGCCGTCGCCTCCGACCGCCGGCGCTGGGTGGATTTCATGATGCGCTTCGAACTGGAACTGGCCGAGCCGGTGCCGGGGCGGGCGGCGTCCTCGGCGGTGACCACCGCCGGCGCCTATGTGGCGGGCGGGCTGATCCCGATTGCGCCCTACATGCTGCTGAACGAGACCATGCCGGCGCTGGCCTGGTCCGCGGCGCTGACCGGCATCGCGCTGTTCGGCTTCGGCTGGCTGAAGGCGCGGGTGACCGGCCTGCCGGCACTGCGCGGCGCGGTGCAGAGGCTGGCGGTCGGCGGCGTCGCGGCCGCCCTCGCCTTCGTGGTGGCCGGGCTGGTCGGCGGGTGATGGGCGGGGGGCAAAGCCCCCCGGCCCGGCTACAGCGCCCGGTTCGCCCGGGCCAGCACCGCCTCGAACAGCACCTGGCAGCCGGCCTCGGCCTCCTCCGGCTGGATGCTCTCGGCCTCGTTGTGGGAGAGGCCGTCCTTGCAGGGGGTGAAGATCATCGCCGTCGGCACGCTGCGCGCGACATAGACCGCGTCATGCCCGGCGCCGCTCACGATCTCCCGCGCCGGCAGGCCGAGCTTCGCCGCCGCCTGGCGCACCAGATCGACGCATCCGGGATCGAAGGGCTGCGCCGGCAGGCGGAACAGCTCCGTCAGGGCCAGCGGCGTGCCGCCATCGCGCGCGATGGCCTCGGCCTGCCGCGGGAAGTCGGCCGCGAGTGCCTCGATCTCGGCAAAGTCGGGGTGGCGGAACTCGACGCTGAAGCGGACCTCCCCGGGGACGACGTTGCGGCTGTTCGGGAAGACATGCAGCTGCCCCACCGTGCCGCGGCCATCCTCGCCCCGCGCGCGCATGAGCCGGTCCACCAGGTCGATGATCCGCGCGGTGGTCACCAGCGCATCGCGGCGGGCGGAGGGCGGGGTAGTGCCGGCATGCGCGTCCTGGCCCGTCACCACCGCGTCGTACCAGACCTGCGCCTGCGCGCCGGTGACGATGCCGATCTGCCGGCCCTCCTTCTCCAGGATCGGGCCCTGCTCGATATGCAGCTCGAAATAGGCATCCGCGGGGAAGGGCTTTGCCGGGTGCTCGCCCTTGTAGCCGATCGCGGTCAGCGCCTGCTCGACCGAGACACCCTCCACATCCTGCAGGCCATAGACCTTCTCCAGCGGATAGACCCCGGCCCAGGCGCCGCTGCCCATCAGGGAATGGCCGAAGCGGCTGCCTTCCTCATCGGTCCAGTTCACCAGCTCGATCGGCGCCTCGGTCTGGATGCCGAGGTCGTTCAGGCTGCGCATGACCTCGAGCCCGGCGATGACGCCGAGCGCGCCGTCGAACTTGCCCCCCGATGGCTGGCTGTCCAGGTGGCTGCCCATCAGCACCGGCAGGCGGTTCGGGTCGCGGCCCTCCCGCCGGGCGAACATGTTGCCGATGGCGTCCACCCGGACCGTGAGGCCGAGCGCCTCGCACCAGGCGCGGAAGCGGTCGCGGCCGGCGCGGTCCACCTCGGTGAGCGTGAGGCGCTTCACGCCGCCCTTCGGCGTCGCGCCGATCTCCGCCATGGACATCAGGCTGTCCCACAGCCGCTTGCCGTCAATCCGCTGGTTCGTGCCGCTCATGCTGCCTCCGGCCGGCTGTTGCGCCGCCTGGCGGCGCGGAAGGCCGCGGGTCTAGCGCGGAACGAGGGCCGGCGGAACCGGCCGGCCCGGGCACCCCGGCATCGCCGGCGTGGCGCGTGCCTGCCCCAGGCGGCAGGCACGCGTCCCCCTCAGGCCCGCACCAGCGGGCAGCCACCCTGCGCGAGCGGCCGGAAGGCTTCCTCCGCCGGCGTGGTCTGCAACACCTTGTAGTAGTCGAAGGCGCCGCGGCTTTCCTCGGGCCGCTTCACCTCGAACAGATAGACGGGGTGCAGCTTCCGCCCGTCCTCCCGGATCCGGCCGGTGCCGAAGGCATCGTCATCGGCCGGCATGGCCTTCATGCGTGCGACCGCTTCCGCGCCGCTCGCCTTGGCGGCTGCCACGCCCATGTCCTGCACCGCCTTCAGGTAGTGCAGCGCCGCGGCATAGGTGCCGGCATGGGTGCTGGCGATGCCCGGATTGGGTCCGACCTGCTGGCGCAGCCGCGCAGTGAAGGCGCGGGTGCGGTCGTTCAGGTCCCAGTAGAAGCTCTCCGTCACGATCAGCCCGGCGGCAGTCCTGAGGCCGAGCGAATGCACCTCCGTGATGAAGAGCAGCAGGGAGGCCAGCTTGATGCCGCGCCGGGTCAGGCCGAATTCGGCCGCCTGCTTCACGCAGTTGGTCGTGTCCGTGCCGGCATTCGCCAGGCCGATCACCTTGGCATTGCTCGCCTGCGCCTGCAGCAAGAAGGAGGAGAAATCCTGCGTGCCGGGGAAGGGGGTGCGCACGCTGCCCAGCACCCTGCCGCCCGCGGCGCGCACGAAGCCCGCCGTGTCGCGTTCCAGCGCATGGCCGAAGGCGTAGTCGGCGGTGATGAAGAACCAGGTGTCGCCGCCCGCCCGCACCGTCGCGCCGCCGACGGAATTCGCCAGCATCCAGGTGTCGTAGGTCCAGTGCACCATGTTGGGCGAGCAGCTCCTGCCCGTGAGGTCGGAACTGGCGGCGGAGCTGTTCAGATGGACCTTGTTCTTCTCCCGCACCAGGTCGTTGACCGCGAGCGCGACGGAGGAGGTGGCGACATCCACCAGGCAATCCACGCCGTCGCGGTCGAACCACTGGCGGGCGATGTTGACGCCGATATCGGGCCGGTTCTGGTGGTCGGCTGCCAGGATCTCCACGTTGAAGCCGCGCGGGCCGAAATCCTGCACCGCCTGCCGCACCGCGGCGACCGAGACCTGGCCCGTGACGTCGCGGTACATCCCAGACATGTCCACCGGCACGCCGAGCCGGATGGTATTCGCCGCTTGCGCCCGGGCGCTGCGCCAGGGCAGGCCGCCGAGCGCCGGCGCGGTCGCCGCCGCCTTGAGGATGGTCCTGCGGTCCGGATGGGCCATGATGTCGTTCCTCCCCGCGCGGCGGCCTCTTGGAAGGTCCGGGCCGCCTGCGCGGGGGGATGCTACCGGATCGGATCGCCGCCGCGTAAGCCCGAACCTGAGGCGCCGCTCAGCCGAATTCGACCGTCAGGTTCATCGGGAAGATCCCGAACTCGTCGTCCATCCGGATCCGCCCCTCCGGCCCCGGCGCCCGGCGGAGACCGGGCAGCCGCAGCACGGCCTTGCAGATCTCCGGCACCATGACCTTGTTCATGTGGATCCCGAAGCACTCATGCAAGCCGTAGCCGAAATGCATATAGGCGTGGTCCGGCCGGTCGGTGCGGAAGGCGCGCGGGCGGGGGACCCGCCGGCCATCGAACATGGCGGAGCGGGTCGCCGCCAGGACCAGCGTGCCGCGCGGGATCACCCGCGACCGCAGGGTGCCGCCGGCCAGCCGGTAGGTCTCCTCGCACTGCCGGTACAGCCAGGGCGCCAGCGGCCAGAAGCGGGCGGCCTCGAAGACGTAGCGGGCGACCGCGGCATCGTCATCGGCGCGCGCCGCGGCCTGCGCCTCGGCCAGTTCCCGCGGGCGGTCGAGCAGCCGGTCGAAGAGCTGCGGGATCAGCATGGGGGCCTGCGGCATGGCGCCGACGATCAGCCCGATCAGGTTGTTGCGGATCTCCCGGTCCGACAGGCCGGGCAGGCCGATATCCTGGAAGCGCAGGCAGCGCTCCAGCATGTCGTCATGCCGGCCGCGGTCCTGCTTGCGCGCCCTGATCGTCTCCTCGATGTCGCGGCGCAGGGCGGCGGCCACCGGTTCCGCCCTGGCCTGCCGTGCCGGATCGTTGCCGGGGCTGGCGAACATGTAGCCGAAGAGCCGCCGCGCCTGTTCGGAGATCTCCTCCACCGACCGGCCGGGCGTGCCGAAATAGGCACCGAACAGGCGTGTCGTGACCTCCTGCGTCAGTTCCATGGCGAGGTCGAGGCGTCCCCTCTCCCGCACGCGGCCGATCACCTCCTCCGCCAGCCGCCTCGTCTCCGGCTTCACCCGCGCCATCGCCTCGGCCTGCGGCGCGGCAAGGCGCAGGGTGGCCTTGTCGCGCCTCTGCCGCTCCTCGTCCCGCATGCCGAGGAAGATGTTGTCGCCCTCCATGATGACCGCGATCTTCGGCGCATAGACCACGTTGAAGGTGTTGGGGCGGGACAGCACCTCCTGCACGTCGTCATAGCGGGTGATGAGCGCATAGTGCCGGCCGCCCCGGCGGACCACCAGGATGGGCAGGGTGTTGCGTAGGATGCGGAAGACCAGGTCCATGTGCCGCATCCCCAGGGCAAGCAGGCGCGCGGCCAGGCCAGGCATGTCGGACATGGGGCGACTCTCCGGCGGCGGTGGGGCGCCGGCCATGGCCGGCGCCGTTCGGGGGCAGGGATCGGGCGTGTTGCACTATGCGGCGCGCGATCGTGCCGGGCCACTGGCGAAGCCGTGCGTCCGGGGGTGGCATCACGCGACGGCAAGGCGCAGCATGGCGGCCTGCAACCACCCGGATTCGGATCCGCTTCACACCCGATGATCGCCACGCCACGCGCGGGCCGCGCCGAGAAGCGTCACCCGCGTCGCCGGACGCCGCCGCAGCGCCTGCTTGCCGGCTTCGCCGGCACCACCTTCGCCCTGCTCGGCTGCGTCGGCCTGCTGCAATGGACCGACCACCCCTGGCTGCTGCCCTCGCTCGGCGGTTCCTGCGTCATCCTCTTCGGCATGCCGCGCGGGATCATGGCGCAGCCGCGCAGCTTCCTCGGCGGGCATCTGCTGGCGACGGCCACCGGGCTGGTCTTCCGCGCCGGCCACCTGGCCTTTGGCGGGCCGGTCGAGCTCTGGGCCGCGCTCGCGGTGGGCGCCGCCCTCAGCCTGATGATGGCGACGCGCACCATCCACTCCCCCGCCGGCGCCAACCCGATCGTGGTCTTCGCCGAACAGGCCGGGCCCGGCTTCCTGCTCTCGCCCGTGCTGCCGGGGCTGCTCGTGCTCTTCCTGGTGGCGAGCATGGTCAACAACCTGCCGCGCCCCTGGGGCGCCGGGCCCTGGCCGCGCTTCCGCGAGGCTTCGCCCCGGCGGCCGGCCATGGCAGCATCGCCCGCCCGCCCGAGGGACCTGCCCGAATGACGACCGGACTCAGCATCGGCTTCCTGCTCTTCCCGCGCCTCACCCAGCTCGACCTCACCGGACCCTTCGAGGTGCTGAGCCGCCTGCCCGGCGCGACGGTCCGCACCCTCTGGAAACAGGCCGGGCCGGTGCGGTCCGATACCGGCCTCACCCTTCTGGCCGACACGGCGCTGGCGGATTGCTCGCAGCTCGACCTGCTCTGCGTGCCGGGCGGGCCCGGCGTCGCGGCGCTGATGGAGGATGCGGAGGTGCTGGCCTTCCTCCGCCGCCAGGCACCGGGGGCGCGCTGGGTCACCTCGGTCTGCACCGGGGCGCTGGTGCTGGGCGCGGCCGGGCTGCTGCGGGGCCGGCGCGCCACGACACATTGGGCGAGCCATGATTTCCTCGCCGCGCTCGGCGCCAAGCCGGTGGAGGCGCGGGTGGTGCGGGACGGTCCCCTCGTCACCGGCGGGGGCGTGACGGCCGGGATCGATTTCGCCCTGACCATCGTGGCGGAGATCGCCGGGCCGGAAGCGGCGCAGGCGATCCAGCTGCAGATCGAATACGCGCCGGCGCCGCCCTTCGCGGCCGGCCACCCCTCCCAGGCGCCGGAGGCGGTGCTGGCCGCGGCGCGCAGCCGCGGCGCGGCGATGCGGGCGGAGCGGGAGGCGCTGGTCGCCCGCGTCGCGGCGCGGCTGACCGCCGCCTGACCGGCGCGATGCCGGAGGAGCAGGCGCCCGGGGAGCCTCCGCCCGGGGATCCTCCGCCGGCGCGCGGGACGAACCGACTGCTGCTGCTCGGCATCGGCTATGCCTGCCTGGCGCTGGCGGCGATCGGCGCGGTGCTGCCGCTGATGCCGACCACCATCTTCCTGATCCTTGCCGCCTGGGCCTTCGGTCGCGCCTCCCCGGCGCTGCGTGCCAGGCTGCGCGCCCATCCGCGCTTCGGCGCGACGCTGCGCCACTGGGAGGACCATGGCAGCATCAGCCCGCGCGCGAAGCGCGCCGCGCTGGCCGGCATGGCGCTCGGCTGGCTGGTGATGACGGCGATCTTCCGCGACCTGCTGGCTTCCGGCCTCGCCGGGGCCTGCATGCTGGCGGTCGCGGCCTATATCCTCAGCCGGCCGTCGCAGCCGCGGCCGCGCGGCCCCATGGGGGAAACCGCCGCGCCGCGGCCGCGCTGAAGCCCGCAGCGAGGGTGCATGGGCCAGCCATGGGCGCGGCGAGGGTCTCCCCTGCGCCGGGCGCGGGTGGGCAGCCCGGCACCGCACGGGCAATTCCGGGCGGAAGCGCCCATATGAGGTGTTCAGGTCGCGCCGCGGCCCGCCTACCCCCGTGATCCCGGCTTGATGGCACGGCGCCGCCCAGGGCGGCGCCGGAACCGCAGGACATTCCCCGTGGCATATTCTCCGGCGAAAGCCGATACCCAGCCTCCGGTCGATGCCGCTCGCATCGAGGAGGAGATCGCCTACCTGGCCAAGCGCCACCGAATCAGCCCCGCCATCGTGCGGGAGATCATCCGCCGCCTCGGCTCCGCCGAGCGCAGCGCGGTGGAGCGCGAGATCAGGAAGGGCCAGTCGCGGCGATAGGCCCCCAGGCGCGCATTGCCGGCGCGCCCGGGAGTCCAGCCGTCCCTTTGGCAGGCCGCTTACACCGCCCGGCACCGCGCGCCGGGATGGGGCGGTCGCCGCGCGCCAGACAGCCAAATGAAATGCCGGTCCGCGGCATGCGGACCGGCATCGGGTCCGCTCAGCCAGCCTTTGTCCGGCGCCCCGCAGCAAGGTCCACCGCCTACAGCGGCTTGGCGTTCAGATCGATATGAAGGCAATCCGCTGTAGGTGATCCGGTCCGCTGGCATCGCGCCCGCCTCGCAGCAGGGTGGATCCGGCGGCGCGCCGATGGTGCACGCATAGCCGGCTTCGCCCGATGGCGGACCGCTTCGGAACTGCCTGTGCCGAGAGTGGATCGCGGACGGACGCGAACGCCCGGGAGCCTGAATCCGTCCGACAATCATTGGTCTGCAGCAGCCTGGCGTTCAGTCCAGAACGCCATCCGCCACAGGCACCCCTTGCCCGCCGCGGCAGGGCCCGGTCCGCCGGGCCGCGCCGCGCCGGCCTCAGCGCTGGCGCGCCTTGCGCGCCGCGTAGCGCGCGTCCCGCTTCGCCTTCTGCTCGGCCGCGAGCGCCAGGGCACGCGCCTTCTTCTCCTCATCGAGCTGGGCGGCGCGGTCGCGCTGCTCGGCCTCCGTGCGGGCCGCCGCCGCCCGTTCCTCGGCCTCGCGCAGCGTCCGTGCGCGCGCCTCGGCGGCCTCCGCCTCGGCCCGCGCCTTGGCCTCGGCCGCCAGGCGGGCGGCCTCGGCTTCCTTGGCCGCCTTGCGCTCGGCGATCCGGACCGCACGGGCCTCGGCGATCGCCTTCTGGGCCTCGCGCTTCGCAACGAGCGCCGGGTCGTCCTGGGCGGGGCGGGCGCGGAACCTCTCGAGCAGCGCCTGCTTCGCCTTCGCCTGGGTGGTCAGCCGGTCATTGAAATTGTCGAGCTTGCGAGCATTCATCCGGCCTTTCTACGCGAAAACACGCGGCCGGCATAGGATGCGCTGTCCGCGAGCGATGCATCCGGCGCGGCCCAGCCATCCCCGCCGCCGGGCTCCGCCCGGGCCGCCCCGATGGACGGGCGACGTGCCTGGGCGCATAGGGGGCCGATGCCGTCCGACACCGCCGGCCCGACGCCGCGCGCCGCGCCGGGGTCGACCCGCCGCCTCATCCTCCTGCTCGGCCTCGCCGCCTTCGCCGGGGCGCTGAGCGTCCGTGCCACCGATCCCTTCGTCACCACCATCGCCGCCGAATTCGCCACCTCGGCCGACAATGTCGCGCTGCTGGCCACCGCCTTCGCCGTACCCTTCGCGGCGATCCAGCCCATCCTCGGGCCGGTCGGCGATGCGCTGGGCAAGCGGCGGGTCATCCGCGCCGCGCTCCTCCTCCTCTCCTTCTTTGCCCTCGTCGCGCCACTCGCGCCCGATCTCGGCTCGCTGATGGTGCTGCGGGCGCTGACCGGCATGGCGGCCGGCGGCATCATGCCACTGACCCTGGCGACCGTTGGCGATGCCGTGCCGATCGAGGATCGGCAGGTGGCGCTCAGCCGCGTGGTGGTCTTCGCGATCGCCGGGCAGATCGCGGGCGGCGCGCTGGCCGGCGTGCTGGCGCCCTTCCTCGGCTGGCGCGGCGTGCTGGCGCTCTGCGGCGGCGTCGCCCTGGTCGCGGCCGGCCTGCTCTTCCTCATCCCCTTCGGTGGCCCGCCCGAGCCGCGGCGGCGGTTCGAGCCGGTGCGGGCGCTCGGCCGCTACCGGACGATCCTCGGGATGCCGGCGGCGCGGCTGCTCTTCGCCGCCGTCTTCATCGAGGGCCTGCTGGTCTTCGGCACCTTTCCCTATCTCGCCCCGGTGTTGGAGGCGCGCGGCCTCGGCAGCGCGGCGGGGGCGAGCCTGGAGGCGGGCCTTGCGGTCGCGGCCTTCGGCTGCGGCGGCTTCGCCTATGCCGCGCTGGCCCGGCCGATGCTGCGGCGGATGGGCCAGTCCCGCATGGTGCAACTCGGCGGCGTGATCGCCGGGCTGGCGCTGCTGGGCTTCGCCTTCGCGCCCGCGGCGGCGCTGTTCGTCGCGGCGGGCCTGGTGCTCGGGACCGGCTTCTACATGATCCACAACAGCATCCAGACGCGGGTGACGGAGGTGGCGCCGGAGGCGCGCGGCTCCGCCGTCGCGCTGCATGCCTGCCATTTTTTCGCCGGGCAGGCGCTGGGGCCGGTGCTGGTGGGGCTGGCGATCGGCGGCTTCGGGGCCGCGGCGGCCTTCACCCTGGCGGCGCTCGGGATTCTTGCGCTCGGCCTGCGGCTTGGGCGGCGGTAGAGCAGATCGCGGGAGGCCGTGCGGGACGGAGGCACGGCCTGATCCGCTGCCGTGCCGGTGGCGGACGGGCGTGGAGGCCGGGAGGCAGGCCGGCCCATCATGGGCTGCGGCGGACCGGCACCCCGTCCTGGCGGCATTCCACCATGGCGGCGGCACGGAAAAGGCCGGCACGCAGCGCGTGCCGGCCTGCCGGGTCCGGAGCGGCGTCAGCGGATTGCGTTCATATCTGAACGCAATCCGCTGACGCCCCTCCGCGATCGGCTCTAGCAGGCTGCTGAAAAGCGCGCAGGATCGGCGGGTGCGGTAGGCTCCGGCGGACCTTCCATGCGCCCGCTGCCGCGTGGCGGCTGCCAGAAACACGTTTCCGGCGCCAGCGGCGCTCCCTT
>NZ_JAJAQI010000051.1 GCF_020523605.1 Roseicella aerolata
GGGTTCCCGGATGGGACGACGGACGGGGTCCCCAGCTCAGAAGCGGGCTCGGCCACCCAAGGCGTGCACGGGCTCCCGTCCATCGTCAGCCTCGCCGGCTCACCGCCGGCTGCCAACTGGGAGATACAAGGCCGGGCCGGAGCAGGACGCGTGCCCGGGCGTTTCCGCCCTGGGGCGACCCGCCCCGGGGGAGGTCTTCGCCATGCGTCTCGTGCCGGCCGCCGCGGCGGCCCTGCTCCTGCTATTGCCCCTGCCGGCCGCGACGCAGCAGGTGCTGCGGCTGGTGACCGGGGAACTGCCGCCCTATGCCTTCCATGTCCCGCCGCCCACGGTCGCCGAGCAGGGGGAGCCGCAGGGGCTGGTCTGGGAGGTGGTGCGGGAGGTGGCGCGGCGGATCGGCCACCCGATCGGCATCGAGTTCATGCCCTGGCCCCGGGCGCAGGAACTGGCACTCGGCCTGCCGAATATCGGCATCCTGGCGCTGACCCGCTCGCCGGAACGGGAAGAGCATTACAGCTGGGTCTTCGAGGTGGTGACGGACGATCTGGTGCTGGTCGGCGGCGCGGGGGTGGATGTCTCGGCGCTTGAACGGGTGCGGGACCGGCCGACCGGGGTGCTGCTGCGCTCGGGCGCTGAGCAACTGCTGCGCGAGCGGGGCTTCACCCGCATCCAGCCGGCGGCGGAGGAATGGGTCAACGCGCAACGGCTGCGGGACCGGCTGATCGACGCCTGGCTCGCGCCACGGTTGATGGTGCTGCATGCCCATCGCGAGGTGGGCGGGGATGTCGCGGCCCTCGGCATCGGCGCGGTGGTACGGCGCAGCGGGATCTGGTTCGCCGCATCCCGCGGCCTGCCGGAGGCCGAGATCGTCCGCTGGCGCCGCGGCTTCGAGGCGATGCGGGCGGACGGGACCTATGACCGCATTCTCGCCCGCTACACCCGCCTGCGCCCCGCGCCGGTGCCGGAGGATGCCCGACGCCAGCCGATTCCTTGGGTGAATTGACGGTTTCCAAAAGCCCTTCCGGTCTTTGGCCGCGATGGGTGCAGCGACCTGTGCCCCCGCGCTACGCCGTCGCGCAGCGCGCGCAGGTACCCTCGATCTCCACCGTTGCCCGCCCCGGTTGGAACCCCGCCGCCCGAACGGCCCGGGCCAGGGCCAGCGCCACCCCCGGATCGCTGATCTCGGCCGTCGCGCCGCAGCGCCGGCAGATCAGGAACTGGTGCGGGTGGTCATGCGCCTCTCCGCAGCCGCAATCCTCCGGATGGTCCAGCGCGTCGGCACAGCCGATGAAGGCGTTCAGCCGCTCCACCTTGTGGATCAGCCCCTGCTCCACCAGGAAGTCCAGCGCCCGGTACACCGTGGGCGGGGCCGCACCGGCGCGGCTGGCCTTCAGCCGGTCGAGCAGGGCATAGGCGCCGATCGGGTGGTCGGCCTCCAGCACCAGCCGCAGCACCTCCCGCCGGAGGGCCGTGAGTTGCGCGCCGCGCCGGGCACAGAGCGCGGCGGCGCGGTCGAGGCGCGTCTCGACCGGCGCCGCCGGGGTCATGGGTTTCTCGATCGAGGCCATCGCCCCCTATATAGCGGCATGAGCGCCCTTTCCGCGAACCTTGTCATTGCCGATCCCGCCGCCCGGTCCCGGTTGCTGGATGCCATCCGCTTCGATGCCCGCGGCCTGGTGCCCTGCATCGCCCAGCAGCACGATACGGGGGAGGTGCTGATGATGGCCTGGATGAACCGGGAGGCGGCGGAGGAGACGCTGGCGACCGGCCGGGTCTGCTACTTCTCCCGCAGCCGCGGCGGGCTCTGGCGGAAGGGCGAGACCTCCGGCCAGCAGCAACGGCTGGTGGATCTGCGGCTGGATTGCGACGGGGATACGCTGCTGGCGCTGGTGGACCAGACCGGCGTCGCCTGCCACACCGGGCGGCGGAGCTGCTTCTACCTCGCGCCGCGCGACGGCCAGCTCGCCGAGATCGCGGCGCCCGAGATCGCGCCGGAGGCGCTGTACGGCCGATGAGCGCGCGCCCCGAACCGATCCCGGTCACGGTCCTCACCGGCTTCCTCGGCGCCGGCAAGACCACCCTGCTGAACCGGCTGCTGCGCCATCCCGCGCTGCGCGACACCGCGGTGCTGATCAACGAGTTCGGCGAGATCGGCCTCGACCACCTGCTGGTGGAGCGGCTGGATGGCGACACGGTGCTGCTGAATGCCGGCTGTCTCTGCTGCACCGTGCGCGGCGACCTGGTGCGCGCGCTGCGCGACCTGGCGGCGCGGATGGACGGGGGCCATGCGATCCGCCGCGTGGTGGTGGAGACGACCGGCCTCGCCGACCCGGCGCCGATCCTGCAGACCCTGATGAGCGACCCGCTGGTGCTCTATCGCTACCGGCTCGACGGCGTGGTGACGCTGGTCGATGCCGCGACAGGCATGGCGACGCTGGACGCGCAGCCCGAGGCGGTGAAGCAGGCAGCGGTGGCGGACCGGCTGGTGCTCACCAAGACCGATCTCTCGACGCCGGACCAGGTCTCGGCGCTCTGGGCACGGCTGCGGGCGCTGAACCCGGGCGCGCCGCTGCTGAACGCCCTGCATGGCGAGATCGAGCCGGAGGCGCTGCTGGATTGCGGGCTCTATGACGCCACGCGCAAGCATCCGGAGGTGAAGCGCTGGCTGGATGCGGAGGCCTGGCAGGCACATGGGCATGGGCATGGGCATGGGCATGGGCATGGGCATGGGCATGGGCATGGGCATCATGAGCACGCGCACGGCCATGGGCACCACCATCACGACCCGAACCGCCACGATGCCCGCATCCACAGCTTCTGCCTGACCTTCGACGACCCCCTGCCCTGGGATGGCCTTGCCACCTGGCTGGAGGTGCTGACCATGACGCGCGGCGAGAGCGTGCTGCGCATCAAGGGCATCCTGAACCTGGAGGGCGAGGAGAAGCCCGTCGCCATCCATGGCGTGCAGCACCTCTTCCACCCGCCGGTGAAGCTGGAGGCATGGCCGGATGGGGACGACCGCCGCTCCCGCCTGGTCTTCATCCTGCGCGACCTCGACCGGGCAACCGTGGAGAAGGGGCTGCGCGCCTTCGCCGAGAGCGCGCGGCAGCAGGCACAGATCGCCGCGGGCCGCGGCTGAGAGAGCCGCTCTCCGCGAGGTCGCGGCCCGGGACCTGCGGACCGGGCCATCGCGCGGCCCGCCACGACCGGCGCCGTCACGCCTTCGCCTTGCCCGGACGCAGCCAGCCCCTCCCTCTCAGCGGGCAGCCCCGGCCCGGTTTGCGCGGCGGGCATGGCCCGCCTATGTGCGGGGCATGACCACCCCTCCCCTCCGGCTGGAGACCCTCTCCGGCGACGCGCTCCGTGCCGCGCTGCCGGCGCTGTCGCATCTCCGCGTCGCGGTCTTCGCCGAATGGCCCTACCTCTATGCCGGCGATGCAGCCTACGAGGAGGGTTACCTGGCCGCCTATGCCGCCGATCCCGGCGCCGCCGTGGTCGTCGCCTTCGACGGCGCGACACCGGTCGGCATGGCGACCTGCCAGCCCATGCCGGCCTCGCACGGCCCCGTCCCGGCCGCCTTCCAGGCCCGCGGCCTGGATCCCGCGCGCTTCTGTTATTTCGGCGAGAGCGTGCTGCTGCGGGACTACCGGGGCCGCGGCGCCGGCCTCGGCTTCTTCGAGGCGCGGGAGGCGCATGCGAAGGCGCTCGGCCTCTCCGCCGCGGCCTTCTGCGCCGTGGTGCGCAACGCGAACGACCCGCGCAGGACGCGCGACCACACGCCGCTCGATGCCTTCTGGCGCAAGCGCGGCTATGTCCACCGGCCGGACCTCTCCTGCGTCTTCCACTGGAAGGAGCTGGGCGACGACCGGGAGACGCCGCATACCCTCTCCTTCTGGCTGAAGGACCCGCTGTGAGCGCCCTCCGCATCGGCGCGCTGGCCTGGCCGGTTGGGCGCCCCGAGAGCGTCGCCGACTTCGCCGCCCGGCTGGATCATTGGCTATCCCAGGCCGCGGGCCGGGCCGACCTCGCCCTGCTGCCGGAATATGCCTGCGTCGAGCTCGGCACCGCCCTCTCCGGCAGCGGCACCGCCGACGAGGCAGCCGAGCTGCGCGCCATGGTGGCGGCGGCGCCCGCCATCCTCGAGGTCATGCGCGCCGCCGCCCGCCGCCACGGCCTCTGGCTGCAGCCGGGCAGCCTGCCCATGGCCGACGGGGACCGGGTGGTGAACCGCGCCCCGATGATCGCGCCCGATGGCCGCCTCGCCTTCCAGGAGAAGCGCATGATGACGCGCTTCGAGGCGGAGCGCTGGGGCGTCGCCTCCGGCGCACCGCCGCAGGTCTTCGAGACGCCCTGGGGGCTGATCGGGCTCTCGATCTGCTATGATTCCGAATTCCCGAAGCATGTCCGCGCCCAGGTCGAGGCCGGTGCCTGGCTGATCCTGGTGCCGACCTGCACGGATACGCTGCACGGCTACAACCGGGTGCGCTTCGCCTGCCAGGCGCGGGCGGTGGAGAACCAGTGCTTCATTGCCGTGGCGCCCACCGTCGGCGCCGCGCCCTGGTCCGCGGCGCTGGACGAGAATCGCGGCCAGGCCGCCGTCTTCGGTCCGGTGGACCGAGGCTTCCCGGAGGATGGCGTGCTGGCCGCCGGCCCGCTGGACACGCCTGGCTGGACCTTCTGCAGCCTCGACCCGGCGCGCATCGACACCGTCCGCCGCGAGGGCGCCGTGCTGAACCACCGCGACTGGCCCCGCGCCCCGCTGCCGAAGCCGGCCGTGGCGGTGCTCCGGTGATCGAGGGTGGTCCGCAGGGGGCGCTGCCCCCTGCACAGGTCCCCAGGGGTGGTGCTGTACACCTCCCCTGGGAGTCCGGTCCGCCGGGGACCGCGTCGCTCCCCGGCCCCCGAGGCAGGTTCCATCGATGGGAATCAGGGGCCCTTCGGCCCTCGGCCGGGGGGGCCAGGGAAGACGGCGTCTCCCCTGCGCGCCACTCGTGACGCTCGTCTATCTCCTCGCTGGCGAGGCCTCGGGCGACGTGCTCGGCGCACGGCTGATGGCCGCCCTCCGGCGGCGGGCGCCCGGGATCGAATTCGCGGGCGTGGGCGGGGAGCGCATGGCGGAGCAAGGCCTGGAGAGCCTTTTCCCGATGCGCGAGCTCTCGCTCATGGGCCTGCTGGAGGTGCTACCGAACCTGCGCCGCCTCGCCCGGCGGATGGACCAGGCGGAGGCGGATATCCTGGCCCGCCGGCCCGACCTGCTGGTCACCATCGACGCGCCAAGCTTCACCCTGCGCCTGGCGGATCGGGTGCGGCCGAGGGGCACCCGCGTGGTGCATTACGTCGCGCCCCAGGTCTGGGCCTGGCGCCCCGGGCGCGTCCGGAAGATCGCCCGCCGGGTGGACCGCATCCTGGCGCTGCTGCCCTTTGAAGCGCCCTTCTTCGAGGCGGCCGGCATCCCGGTGAGCTTCGTCGGGCATCCGGTGCTGGAGAGCGGAGCGGATGGCGGCGATGCCGCGCGCTTCCGGACGGCGCACGGCATCGGGCCAGAGCAGCGGGTCCTGCTGGTCATGCCGGGGAGCCGCCGGGCGGAGGTGCGCCGGCTGCTGCCTGTATTCGGGGAGGCCTTGCGGCTGACCGCCGCCGCGGTGCCGGGGCTGCGCCCGGTGCTGGCCCTCGCCGGGCCGGTGGAGGCGGCGGTGCGCGCCGGCACGGCCGCCTGGCCGGTGCCGCCCATCCTGGTACGGACCCCGGCGGAGAAGCAGGATGCCTATGCCGCAGCCGAGGCCGGGCTGATCAAGTCCGGCACCTCCAGCCTGGAGATGGCGGTGGCCGGCGTGCCGCATGTGGTGGCCTACAAGGTGAACCCGTTGACGGCCGCCATCGTGCGGCGGCTGATCCAGGTGCCGCATGCCTCGCTGGTGAATCTGCTGGCGGAGCGGGAGGTGGTGCCGGAACGCCTGCAGGAGAATTGCACGCCGAAGGAACTCTCCGCCGCCCTGGTCCGGCTGCTGCGGGAACCGGAGGCCGCTGCCACCCAGCGCGCGGGCTTCGCCGAGGTGCTGGCGCTGCTGCGGCCCCCGGAGGGGCTGCCGAGCGAGGCGGCGGCCGCGGCGGTGCTGGCCGAGATCGATATCAGCCGGGCTGCTGCGCGACCGAGCCCGCCCTGAGTCGCACGAGGGACGCTCGGCGCGTCACTCGCTGAGCCGAAGGGTTGCCGCTGACGGCGCGGGGCGGAACCGATTGCGCCCCGGCCGGCTCCGGGGGTCGGGAAGGCGCGGCCCAGGCTGAGGGGACGCCGCTACAACGGATTGCGCTCATGATCTGAACGCCGATCCGCTGGTGCTCTTTGATGTTCGAGCAGGGGCACGCTCCCGGGCGTTCACGCCCGTCCGCGATCTGCTCCAGCCCGCCCCGGGCCGGACCGGGCGCGACCGCCGGCCGAGGCATGGGAGGCTCACCCCGCCGCGATCGCTTGCTCCACCCGCAGCGCCGCGTCCAGCGCCCGCAGCCCGGTCTCGCCGCTCGCCTCCACCGGCGCGCCCTGCTCGATGCTGGCCATGAAGGCCGCCTGCTCGGCCTCCAGGCTGTCGTGCTCGGTCCAGGTCGCGCGGTCGATGCCCCAGCCCGGCATGGTCGCCACCGGCTCCGCCCCGCCCGGACGGAGCTGCTCCAGGCTGCGCGCCAGGAAGTCGACCCGCGTCTCCCCCCGCGGGCCCAGGACCCGCAGCCGGCGCTCCAGCCCCACGCTCACCCGGCTGGCGGTTACCGTCGCCGACGCCCCGCTCTCGAAGCGCAGATGGGCCACCGCGAAATCCGGATGGTCGGACATGACCCGGCGCCCGACCGCCCGTACCTCGGCCAGCGGCGAGCCGGCCAGGGTGAGCACCAGGTCGAGGTCGTGGATCATCAGGTCGAGCACCACCGAGACATCCAGGCTGCGCGGCCGGAAGGGCGCGACGCGGGTCGCCTCGAAGGCCAGCGCCCCCTGCTCCGTCTCGCTCGCCCGCAAGGTGCGGATGGCGGCCGAATAGCGCTCGATATGCCCGACCTGCAGCACCAGGCCGCGGGCCCGGGCCCCGCCGAGAATCGCCTCCGCCTGGGCGAGGGAGGCGGCCAGCGGCTTTTCCACGAACAGGTGCCGCCCGGCGGAGATGGCCTGCATGGCATAGGCATGGTGGAAGGCGGTCGGCACGGTGATGATGACGGCGTCGCTGGCGGCGATCAGCCCTGCCGCGTCGCGGGCCTGGGTGCCGCATTCGGCCGCGACCGCCGCCGCCCGGGCGGCATCGGCATCATGCACCCCCGAGAGCACGCCGCGCGCCGCCAGCTTCAGGGCGTGGAACCGCCCGAAATGCCCGGTTCCGAGCACGCCGATCCTGAGAGGCATCCAGAACATCCAATTCAGTCAGAAGGCAGGCCGCGGTCTAGCGGACGCCGCCGGAAGCCTCAAACCATGGGTCGCCTTGCGCCGCCCACCCCTGTGGGACGCCCGCCATCCGCTCCCGTCCGGAACCGGCAACGGCATCAGCGCGCAGGAGGACGGTGCGCGAATGGGCATGCGGAGACCGCTGGGCAGAGCGCGATGCGGCACCGGTCACGGATCGGGAAGGGTTGCCGGGCAGGATCGGGGACACCCCGCCGGCACGGATCCTGCCGGCATCCTCGACCGTGACCCTGCCCAGGACACCACCCGCGTGAGCACACCGATTGCTGAGGATTTCGCCGCCATTCGCGCCCGGCTGGAGGCAATCCAGGCCGCCGAGCGCCCCGTCGCCGTCCCGGAGGCGGATGCGCCGCCGCAGGCCTCACCGGCCCCGTCCGGAGCGGCGGATTTCTATGGCTGGCTGATGGGTGGAGGGCTCTGGGCCCTGGGTTGAGCC
Source organism: Roseicella aerolata (assembly GCF_020523605.1). Taxonomy (GTDB): domain Bacteria; phylum Pseudomonadota; class Alphaproteobacteria; order Acetobacterales; family Acetobacteraceae; genus Paracraurococcus; species Paracraurococcus aerolatus. The sequence continues at coordinate 7,878 of NZ_JAJAQI010000051.1, forward strand.
GCCGCCTGCGTGAGTGCTCTGCTGGGTCCTGCCCGGTGCGCTGCCGGTTGAAGCGGCGCCGGGTGGCGGGCCGGCACATCCCTGCCGGGCAGAATGGACCCGTGGGCGCAGGCCGCCCGGCAGAAGCGGGATTTGCCGGAGCAGCGAATGGCGGCGCGAAAGCGCCCGGGGAGATCCTGCCCGACCCCTGGCCGGGCCGTGGCATCACCGCATTTGCGCGGCGCGCCACGGCCCGGCCTCGCCAGCTGCATGCCGCCCCTGCCCCTTCGTCGCCGGTACAGCGGATGTCAGGGGCAGGAGGCCATCACACCGTGGTGCCGCGGGAGGAGCGCCGGGTCACGAGCGTGTAGATGGCGAGTACGATCACTGCGCCGACCACCGCGCCAATGAAACCTGCTCCCTCTCCGGCCCGATACCAGCCGATCGCCTGGCCGAGATAGGTCGCCACCACGGCGCCGACGATGCCGAGCAGGGTGGTGATGATGAAACCGCCGGGATCGCGCCCGGGATGCAGGAATTTGGCGACGAGTCCGGCGAGGAAGCCGATGATGATGGTCCAGATGATGCCCATGGCAACTCCTCCGATGGCGCTGCCATAAGCCGCCGGCGCGGGTGTGGTTGCATGCCGGAATGGTGCGGCGCCTCTCAGGCTTGCATCGCCGCCCCCCCGTCGTCACATTCCCGGCCGAATTTCGTGGGGGTTCGCCCCCGAAGGGTGACCTGCTCCATGAGCCGTACCGCGCCATGATGTTCTTCGCGCGCTGGAAGACCGCCGCCATCCTTGCGGTCATCCTGCTGGGGGCGCTCGTCTGCGTCCCGAACTTCTTCCCGAAATCCGAGCTCCCCTCCTGGGCCCGGCAATTCTCCCTCGGCCTCGATCTCCGCGGCGGCTCCTACCTGCTGCTCGAGGTCGAGATGAACGCCGTGGTGCGGGAGCGGCTGGAGAGCCTGGCCGACGGCGCCCGCACCCGGCTGCGGCAGCAGAATATCGGCTATGTCAACCTGGCGGCCGACCCCGCGAACCGGCGCGTCGGCTTCCGGGTGCGCGATGCGGCGCAGGCCCAGGCTGCCGCAGCCCAGATGCGGGAGCTGGCGAACCAGATCCCGACCAGCATGGGCGCCACCACCCCGGATATCGAGGTGACGACGGCCCCCGACGGCACCGTGACCGCGACGCTGACCGAGGTCGGGCTCCGCGCCAAGGCGACCGGCGCGGTCGAGCAGTCGATCGAGATCGTCCGCCGCCGGATCGACGAGACCGGCGTCGCCGAGGCGCTGATCGCCCGCCAGGGCCAGAACCGCATCCTGGTGCAGCTTCCCGGCGTCGAGGATCCCAACCGGATCAAGGAGTTGCTGGGCAAGACCGCCCGAATGACCTTCCACCTGCTGGACGAGACGGCGAACCCGGCCGCGGCAGCGCCGCCGCCCGGCGTCATGTTCCTGCCGGGCGAGGGCCGCGGCGGCCAGACCGAGCGTTATGCGGTCCGCCGCCGGGTCGAGGTGGACGGCGCCAACCTGACCGATGCCCGCGCCGGCCAGGACGGCCGCACCGGCGAGTGGGTGGTGAATTTCACCTTCGATTCCATCGGCACCCGCCGCTTCGCGGACGTGACCCGCGCCAATGTCGGCCGCCCCTTCGCCATCGTGCTGGATGAGCGGGTGATCACCGCCCCCAACATCCGGGAGCCGATCACCGGCGGCCGCGGCCAGATCAGCGGCAGCTTCAACGCCCGCTCGGCCAATGACCTGGCGGTGCTGCTGCGCGCCGGCGCCCTGCCCGCCCCGCTGACGGTCGTTGAGGAGCGGACGGTCGGGCCGGAACTCGGGGCCGATGCCATCCGCGCCGGCGTGCTGGCGCTGGCCGCCGGTGCCGTCTTCGTCTTCCTCTATATGGGCCTGGCCTACGGCCTGTTCGGCTGGTTCGCCAACATCGCCCTGCTGGTCAACATCCTGCTGCTGCTGGCGGCGCTGTCGCTGCTGGAGGCGACGCTCACCCTGCCGGGCATCGCCGGCATCGTGCTGACCCTCGGCACCGCGCTGGACGCCAACATCCTGATCAACGAACGCATCCGGGAGGAGGTGAAGAACGGCCGCCCGCCGCTCAGCGCGCTGGAGGCCGGCTTCACCAAGGCTTCCGGCACGATCATGGATTCTAACCTGACGAACCTGATCGCCATGGCCTGTCTCTACGGCTTCGGCAGCGGCCCGGTGAAGGGCTTTGCCGTGACGGTCGCCATCGGCACCGTCGTGCAGATGTGGACCGCGACCACCCTGGTCCGCCTCATGGTCTCCTGGTGGTACCGCGCGAAGCGGCCGAAGGAGCTGCCCGTGGTCGAGGGCGGGCGCGGGCTGTTCGGCAGGCTCGGCCGCCCGCTGTTCCGGCTGGTGCCGGACGTGACCAGGATCCCCTTCATGAAGGGGGCGCGGATCGGCCTGCTGACCTCGGCGATCATCTCCACCGCCTCGGTCATCGGCGCCTTCTATCCGGGTCTGGAGAAGGGGATCGACTTCAAGGGCGGCATCACCATGGAGCTGCGCACCCCGGGCCCGGCGGACCTTGCCCGGCTGCGGGCGGCGGTCGGCGGTCTCAATCTGGGCGAGGTCGGCCTGCAGGAATTCGGCGCCCCCGATACGGTGCTGGTCCGCCTGCCGGTGCAGGGCGACGAGGCCGGCACCCAGGCCGCGGTGAACGCGGTGCGCGGGGCGCTGGAGCAGGTGGCGCCCGGTACCCGCATCCTGCGGACCGAGGCGGTGGGCAACCGGGTCTCGGACGAGCTCTTCCTCGGCGGGATGATCGCGCTGGCGATCTCCTTCCTGGCGATGCTGATCTATATCTGGTTCCGCTTCGAATGGCAGTTCGCCCTCGCCGGCATCGTCACCCTGATGCTCGACACCAGCAAGGTGGTCGGCTTCATGGTGCTGACCGGGATCGAGTTCAACCTGACCACCGTCGCGGCGATCCTGACCATCATCGGCTTCAACGCCAACGACAAGGTCGTCGTGTTCGACCGGATGCGGGAGAACCTGCGCAAGTACAAGCAGATGCCGCTCCGCGACCTGGTCGATCTCAGCATCAACGAGACGCTGAACCGTACCCTCGGCACCTCCATGACGCTGCTGCTCTCGGCGGTGCCGCTCGCGCTGTTCGGGGGCGATGCGCTGTCGGGCTTCGCCTGGCTGATGATCTTCGGCATCGTGGTGGGCACCTCCTCCTCCACCTTCATCGCCGCGCCGATCGTGCTCTTCACGGGCGAGAAGCAGCTGCGCCGGGGTGAGCCGACCCCGCCTGCCTCGGCCAAGGCGGGTGCCCCGGCCGGTGTCTGAGACCGGCCGGTGGCGGCCATCGCGCCATGCGGGCACCGAACCGCCACGGCCCGCCTGACCGGCCGGGCGAAGGCCGTCCCGTGACCGGCGCGGCCATCTGCGTCCGACCGGCCTCCCGCGAGGAGGGTCCGGCCCGCCCCGTTGGGCCGGGCCGGCGCAGCCTCGGCGCGGCGCTCCTCGCCGCCACGCTCGCGCCACGGCCCGTCCTGGCCCAGAAGGGCGCGGTCACGCTGCTGGTCGGCGCCGCGCCGGGTAGCGCGGCCGATAGCTGGGCGCGCGGCTTCGCTCCCTTCCTCGAACGGCACTGGCCACGCACCGGCGTCGCCGTCGCCAATCACCCCGGTGAACGCGGCCTGGCCGCCGCCAGGCTGGTTGCCGCCGCCACGCCGGATGGCCGGCTGATCGGCGCCATCGGCACGCCGATGCTGCTGGCCCGCGCCATCGAGGCGCGGGCGGAATCCGTGGTCGCCGGACTCGGCTTCGCCGCCGCGGTGGCGGAGGAGCCGTTGGTGCTGGTCGGCCAGGCCGGTGCCGTCGAGGACCTGGACGCGCTGCGTGCGCTCGGGCCACAGGCGGTGCTCGGCACGCCGCCGCAGGGCAGCGCGGCGCAACTGGCCGCCAACGCGCTCAGCCGCGCGCTGCCCCTGGCCCTGCTGGCCTTCCCGAATGCCGCCGGCGCCCGCCAGGCGGTGCTGGCGGGCAACATTCCCTGCGCCCTGCTGGCCGTGCCGGACGCGATCGCGGCACTGCGCGACGGCCGACTGGCCGGCCTTGCCCTGGTGCAGGAACAGCGGATCGATCTGCTGCCGGAGGTGCCAAGCTTCGCCGAGCAGGGCATCCCGCTCCGCCTCGCGGCGCATCGCGGCTTCGCGGTGCCGGCGGGCACGCCGCCCGCGATCCTGGCCCCCCTGGTGAAGGCGCTGCGGGCAGCGGTGGCGGACCCTGAATTCGCCGCGCAGGCACAGGCGCAGGGCTACCTGCCCCGCTTCATTGGCCCCGCCGCCTGGGAGCCGATGCTGCGCCGGACCCTGGCCGAACTGGAAGCGCGCTGGGTGGCGGACCCTTGGACGGCGCGGCACGACTGAGGACGATTGACTGCGACTGACAGGGATTATCCAAAAACGTCAGCAAATGATTAATTTTGGCCCCTGCCTTCCTGCGGAAAGGGCTATAGGCTTCGGATCCTTCTGGAAGGCATGCCGTGCAGGGTCCAGGCGCCAACACCGCGCGCAGCAGGCAGGTCCTGGTCCTTGCCCGCGATCCTGCGCTGATTGCCGCCGCCCATGCGGCCTCGGCGCGGCTGGGCCTGCCGGTACGGACGGTGCGGACGGGGTCCGAGGCGCTGGCGCGACTCGCGAGGCCGGGCCCTGGCCCCGGGCATCTGGTCTGCGACCCGGCCGTTGCCGGCACGGCCTGGTCGGGATTGCTGGCCCTGCTGGCCGAGCCGGCGACGGGCACCTCGCTGATCCTTGTCGGTCCCATGCCGGGAGCGTCATCTCACCTGCCAGCGCCGCTACCGCAGGATCACGGCATGCTCGCCCAAGCCCTTGCCATTCCACGTCCCTGCCCGGCTGCGCCCTCAGTCAGCGACGGAACGGTTCGGGATCTTCAGGAAGGCCTGGCGCGCGGCGAGATCAGCGTGCACTACCAGCCGGTGGTGCGGATGGCGGATCGTCGTCCTGTGATGGTGGAGGCGCTGGCCCGCTGGCACCGGCCGAGCGCCCCGGTGCCGCCCGACCGCTTCGTGCCGCTGGCCGAGCGCGCCGGGCTGGCGCGCTGCCTTTCCCTCGCGGTGGCGGGCACGGCGCTGGCGGAGCTGGCGCGCCTCTGGCCGCGCCTGCGGCTTGGCGTCTCGCTCAACCTGCCACTCGCCCTGCTGCTGCAACCCGACCTGCTGAGCTGGCTCGGCCGCGCCCTGGGCCGGCAGGGGCTGGGCCCGCGGCAGGTGGCGCTGGAACTGACCGAGACGACGCCGGTCCATGATCTGGCGCAGCTGCATCGCGTGCTGCTGCGGCTGCGTGCGGCCGGCTTCCGCGTGCTGCTGGACGATGTGGTGCCCGGCGATGGGCGGGAAAGGCTGCACCGGCTGCCCTTTTCCGGGCTGAAGCTCGACCGCTCCCTGGTGGAGCGCCTGCCGGGGCAGGCGCAAAGCCGGCAGGAGGTGCGGCGCCTGGTCAGGCTGGCGGAGACTCAGGGCCAGGCGGTGGTGGCCGAGGGCGTCTCCGACCGACGGATCTGGGGCGCGCTGCGCGGGTTGGGCGTGCATTATGCGCAGGGCTACGGCATCGGCCGCCCCGTTCCCGCCACGGCCCTGCCGGATTGGTGGGCCGGCTGGCGCGGCGGGCAGCTCGGGTGAGACCCGTCAGGGGCGATCGCGGGTGAAGGCCTCGGCCTTGGCACGACCGATCGGGCAAGGTGAGGCGCACGGTCCCTCGCGGCCCCCTGCAGCGGATTGCGTCCGGAACTGAACGCCAATCCGTTGCAGACCATTGATCGCGAAGCGGATTCTCCTGGCCGGGCATTCACGCCCGCCCGCGATCCGCTCTAGCCGTACATCTTGCGATAGAGCGCGATGATCTCGGCCTCGGTCGGCACCCGCGGGTTGTTCCCCGGGCTGCCGGAGGCCAGCGCCTGCTTCGCCATCAGCGGCAGCAGCCCCTCCCACTTCGCCGCCGGGATGCCATGGCCCTTCGGCGTCGGCACGCCGAGTTCCTGGTTCAGCGCCCGCAACTCCTCCAGCAGCTTCGAGCCCGCGACCTGGTCGGCATCCTCCGGCGTCGCCACGCCGATCGCCCGCGCCGCCTCGGCATAGCGCGGCAGCGCGTCGTTCAGCCCGAACTCGGTCACCGCCGGCAGCAGCATGGCGTTCGAGAGGCCATGGGGTACATGGAAATGCGCCCCGAGCGGACGCGACATGCCATGCACGAGCGCGACGGAGGAGTTGGAGAAGGCAAGCCCCGCCTGCATGGCGCCGAGCATCATCGCCTCCCGCGCCGCGGCGTTCTTCGGCTGATGATAGGCGATCCGCAGGTGCCGGCCGATGAGGCGCATGGCCGAGAGCGCCAGGCTGTCCGCATGCGGGTTGGCGCGCTTCGAGACATAGGCCTCCAGCGCATGGGTCAGGCTGTCGATGCCGGTATCGGCCGTGGTGCGGGCGGGAACGCTGTAGGTCAGCTCGTAATCGACAATCGCGGCGAGCGGCAGGGCACCGAGCCCGGCGATCAGCATCTTCTCATCCGTCTCGGTATCCGTGATGACGGTGAAGCGCGTCGCCTCGCTGCCCGTACCGGCGGTGGTCGGGATGCAGATCACCGGGACCGCGCCCCTGTCCGCGCTCGCCGGGACCTTGAACTCCCGCATCTTCTGGCCTGGAGCGGCGGCGGCTAGGATGGTGATCGCCTTCGCCGTGTCCATGGGGCTGCCGCCGCCGAACCCGATCAGGCAGTCATAGTCGCCGGCCCGGAAGGCGGCGACGCCGGCCTCGATGACCGTATCGGTCGGATCCGGCACCGTCTCGGCGAAGACTTCCGGCGAGAGGCCGGCGGCGCGCAGCGGGTCGAGGCAGCGATTGACCGTACCGGAGGAAAGCATCCAGGGATCGGTCACCACCAGAGGGCGCGAGAGGCCGAAGAGGCCCAGCACCTCAGCGATCTGGCCGACGCTCCCGCCGCCGATCCGCATCAGCCGCGGCGAGACGATGGTTGCGGTCATGGACGCACCTCCCGGTTCAGGACGCGCAGGATACAGGCAGGGCCCTGGCGGGCAAGGCAAGGCCGGCCGCAACGCGCCGCGTGACAGCCATGCCGCAGAACGACGCAATGTGCGCCGGCACGCATCCGTCCCCCGCCCCTTGCGCGTTGCATGCAGTATGCTGAACCCGGGAGGCATGCCGCGATGCGTAACCAGCCAGCCCGCCCGCGCCGGCCAACCGACCAAGAGTTGTCGTCGGAGGAAAATCCACCTTCGGAGGAGACAGACCGCGATGTTTTCGTTTTATGGCTGCGCGGCTGCCTGCGTGCGGCCTTCGACCGGGTAGCCTCCGAGCCGGTGCCGGAGGATCTGCTGCGCATGATCGAGGAAGACCGGGCCGAACGGGAGCGGCTACGGCGCAAGCGGCTCGGCCTGCCGGAATAGCCCGGGTCGGCCATGGGCATGCCAGCCCCACGGGCTGGCCGGGAATTCTCAGGTCTCTCCGGGATCACCATCCTTCAACGCCAGGACCGGCGTAACCCGTGCCTCCCATACCCCGGGGCGGCGTTCAGCCCCACCGGAAGGTGAAGGGCGCGATCTTCTCCGCCGGACGATGCGCCCAGTCCAGGTCCGGCACGCGATCCTCCACGCGCTGCTGCGCCTCGTGCAGATGGGCGGCGGCGGCGCGGTAGTCCATGGTCAGCACCTCGCCATCCTCGACCACCTTCCGGCCGTCCACATAGACCGCCTTCAGCGCGCGGTCGCCGGCCGCGTAGATCAGGCTGCGCAGCGGGTCGCGGGCCGGCCGCATCATCGGATGGGTGATGTCCACCAGGACGATATCGGCGCGGCAACCGGCGGCGAGGCGGCCGATATCGTCGCGGCCGAGCGCCCTGGCCCCGCCCATGGTCGCCGCCTCGAAGAGTTCGGTCGTGGTCAGGCTGCGCGGGTCGGTCGCCTGGGTGCGGGCGAGATAGGCGGCCAGCCGCATCTCATCCAGCATGTTGTGCGGGTAGGTGTCGGTGCCGAGGCCCATGTTCACCCCGTGCCGCCTGTAGCGGCCGAGATGCTTGAGCGTGATGCCGCGGCGGGCGAAGACGGTCGGGCAATGGGCCACGGTGGTACCCGTCTCCGCCAGGATGTCGAGGTCGCGCCGCGTGTGCCAGGGCGTGCTCGGGTGGTCGTCGAGGAAGATGCCATGGCCGATGATGCTGCGCTCCGACAGCAGCCCTTGCTCGTGCAGCCAGCCGATGGGCGTGTAGCCGTGCCGGCGGGTGATCTCGTGGAACTCCGAGACCGACTGCGCCGCATGGATCTGCCAGGAAACGCCGCGCCGCGCCGCCTCGTCGAAGCTGTCCTTCAGCAGGTCCGGCGTGCAGGTATCGATCTGCGCCGGGACGACCATGCCGAAGAGCCGGCCGCTCTCATGCTGCTCGGCCCGCTCGATCAGGGTGAGGGCCTCGGCCATGGCCTTCTCGCCGGCCTTCGCGTCCCACTCGTATTCGACTACATGGCCGTTCCTGGTGAACCAGCGGGCGGAGCGGAACATGGGCGCGATGCAGACGCGCATGCCGGATTCGCCGAGCAGGTCGAGCCAGCCCGGATGCGCCATGGAGAGATCTGCGACGGTGGTGACGCCCGAGAGCAGCAGTTCCGACAGTGCGACGCGCACGCAGCTCGGCACGGCCTCCGCATCCGCGCGGAAGATCGGCAGGTATTCGTAGAGCGAGGAGTTGTAGAGGCCGGGCGTGCCCACCTCGTCGGTGAAACCCTTGTTCATGGGCTCCGAGGAGGGGTGGGAATGGATGTTGACCAGCCCCGGCATGACCATCAGGCCGGCGCCGGCAATTGTCTCATCGGCCGGACCGGCATAGCCCCGGCCGACGAAGGTGAGGCGGCCATCCTCGAAGGCGATGTCGGCACCCGCGAGATAGCTGTGCTGCTTCTCCCCGGGATCCCAGGCGATGGCGACATCGGCGTTCCTGATCAGGGTGGTCGTCATGCGGGGCAGCGTCCCTGTGTCGGTTGAGGCCGCGGGCCTGCCTGCCGGTCCGTTCGCTCCGGGACCTTGCAGGCGGAATGCCGGGGAGGAATGGCGGGAGGCGCAGCCGCGGCCGATCCTCCCCGGAGGGTCAGCTCCGCCAGTCGGGCCCACCCTCGATCAGCCGCAGCGCCGCCTGCCAGGCAATGGCGCGGATATGGTCGCCGCCGGGGCGGCGGTACTGCGCCGCGGTGCGTTCACAGACTTCCTTCGACGGGACCACCAGTTCCCCGCCGCCGGCCAGCGCCGCGACCTGGGCCGAGCAGGCACGCTCGAGGTAGTAGAGCTCGTCATAGGCCCGGGCCGCGGTCTGGCCGCAGACCAGCAGGCCGTGGTTGCGCAGGATCATGGCGTTGTGGTGGCCGAGATCGGCGACCAGCCGCACCCGCTCCTCCTCATCCAGGGCGATCCCTTCATAATCGTGGTAGGCGAGGTAGCCGTAGTATTTCAGCGCATGCTGGCTGATCGGCAGCAGCCCCTGCTTCTGGGCGGAGACCGCGATGCCGTCCCGCGTATGGGTATGGATGACGAAATGCGCATCCTCCCGCGCCGCATGCACCGCCGAATGGATGACGAAGCCGGCCTTGTTCACCAGTTCCCCGTTCCCGTCCCAGCCGGGCTGCTCGTCCACCGGATTGCCGTGGATGTCGATCTTCACCAGGTCGCTGGCGCGCATCTCATGGTGCATGACGCCGTAGCGGTTGAGCAGGAAGTGGTGCTCCGGCCCCGGCACGCGGGCGCTGATATGAGTGAAGATCCAGTCAGTCCATTTGTGGTGCGCGCAGAGCCGGTAGAGCGCCGCGAGATCGCAGCGGACGCGCCACTCCTCCTCGGACCAGGGGCGGAGCGATGCGGGTGGGCTCGCGATGTTCATGACCGGTCTCCTTGGCTGGCGGGATGGTCGGCCCTGCCGCCGGCCGGCGTCAACCGCGTTGCCGGCCGGACGGGGCCGCGCGACCATGCCGGGACCGAATGCCGAGGAGGCCCCCTTGCCCACCCCTTCCCGCCCCCATCGCCTGCTCGCCGCGGCGGCCCTTGGCGCGCTGCTGGCCCTGCCGGCAGCCGCCCAGACCACGCTGAAGGTCGTGCTGATCGACCAGCTCGGCAGCCTCGACCCGGTGCAGTCCACCGCCGCCTTCGTGCGCAATCATGGCTTCATGGTCTACGACCAGCTCTTCGCCCTCGACAGCAAGGGGGAGGCGCGGCCGCAGATGGTGGAGCGGTTCGAGCGCTCGCCCGATGGCATGACCTGGCGCTTCACCCTGCGGGAGGGGCTGGCCTTCCATGACGGCGCGCCGGTGCGGGCCGCCGATGCCGTCGCCTCCATCCGCCGCTGGGCGCAGCGCGACGTGGTGGGCCGGGCGCTGGCCGCCGCGACGGGCGCCATGGAGGTGGTGGACGACCGCAGCTTCACCCTCACCCTCGCCCGCCCCTTCGCCCTGGTGACGGAAGCGCTGGCCCGCCCTACCGCGAGCGCACTCTTCGTCATGCCGGAGCGGCTGGCGCAGACGCCACCGACGACGGCGATCACCGAGGCCACCGGCTCCGGCCCCTTCATCTTCCGTCAGGGTGAATGGCGCGCGGGCGACCGCGCCGTCTATGTGCGGAACTCCGCCTACAAGCCGCGGCCGGAGGCGCCGGATGGCCTCGCCGGCGGCAAGGTGGTGAAGGTCGACCGTCTCGAATGGATCGCCATGCCAGATGCCGCGACCGCCGCGGCGGCGCTGCAGAGCGGCGAGATCGACTTCATCGAGCAGCCCTCGCCCGACCTGGTCCCGGTGATGGAGCGCAACCGCAACATCCGGCTCTTTGCCCTGAACCCCACCGGCTTCATGGTCTGGCTGCGGCCGAACCATGCCATCCCCCCCTTCGACAACCCGAAGGCCCGGCAGGCCTTACTGCACATGGTGAACCAGCAGGAGAATCTGCAGGCCGCCGGCGTCCGACCCTCCGAGCAGGTGCCCTACTGCCCCGCCTATTTCCTCTGCGGCACGCCGCTCGAGAGCCATGCGGGCGCCGAGGGACTGCGCCAGGCGGACCCGGAGCGGGCGCGCGCCCTGCTGCGGGAGGCGGGCTATACCGGGCAGCGCGTGGTCTTCCTGAATGCGACGGACAGCCCGATCAACAACGCCGTCACACTGACCATGGCGCAGGCGATGCAGCGCGGCGGCCTCATCATGGACGTCCCGGCGATGGACTGGGCGACACTGACCCAGCGCCGCAACCGGCGGGAGCCGGTGGAGCAGGGCGGCTGGAATCTCTTCGTCACCGTCGCCAATGTGCTGGATGCGCAGAACCCGCTGACCAATCTCTACCTGGCCAGCCCCTGCCAGGGCGGCCTCGCGGGCTGGCCCTGCGACGAGGAGCTGGAGCGGCTACGCCGGAGCTGGTGGGAGGAGCCGGACGCGGCGAAGCGCAAGCAGATCCTGGAAGCGGTGCATGCCCGCGCCTACCAGGTGCTGCCCTATATCAATGCCGGGCAGTTCCGCACGCTGAGCGCGCACCGGACCAATATCGAGGGCCTGCGGCCGACGACGGTGCCGGTCTTCTGGGGCGTGGAGAAGAAGTAGCGCAGGGATGGCGCGGACCAATGGTCCGCGCCGCCTCACCTCAACCGGCGTAGACCGCCTGCTCGAAGGCCGCGAAGGTGTCGAGCACCCGCGGATCCGCGAAGGGCAATTGCTGCGTGGCGAAGACGCCGGCGCGGTCGCGCTTCGGGTCGATCCAGTAATAGGTATTCGCCAGCCCGGCCCAGGCCAGGCTCCCGGCTGCGCGGCCGCCCGGGACGTCCTCGTCATTGATCAGGAAGGAGAGGCCCCAGCCCTTCCGCATCCCGGGGAAGAGTTCGATGTCATGGCTGGAGGCCGGCAGCGCCGACTTGATCGGCGGTACTTCCAGCGGCGCGATCTGGTCCCGCATCGCCTCCCTCACCGTCTCCGGCGCCAGGATGCGCGCCCCGTCCAGCGTGCCGCCGTTCAGCCACATGCGGCAGAAGCGGAGATAGTCGCGCACCGTGCCGTAGAGCCCGCCGCCGCCCATGTGGAATTCGGGCTCCTGCGGCACCTCGAAGGGAATTTCCGCAAGCGCCCCGTCCGGCGCCCTGGCATGCATGGCCGAGAGCCGCGCCCGCTGCGCCGGGCCGAGCCGGAAGGCGGTGTCCGCCATGCCGAGCGGGCCGAGCACCCTCTCCTGCAGCACGGCATCCAGTCGCTGGCCGGTGACCTTCTCCACCGCCAGCCCGGCGAAGTCGATGCCGATGCCGTATTCCCAGGTCTCGCCCGGCTCCGCCATCAACGGCGTCTCAAGCGCGGCGCGCTGGCAGGTGATGATGCCGGGGACGCCGCGCGCCGACATATAGGCGCCGATCTGCGCGTTGAAGAAATCATAGCCGAAGCCGGCGGTATGGTTCAGCAGGTGGCGCAGCGTGATGGGCTTGCGGGCCGGGCGCAGCATCGGCTCGCCACCCTCCGCCGCGAAGCCGACCAGCACCTTCGGATGGGCGAGTTCGGGCAGCACATCGGCAACCGGCCCATCGAGCGAGAGCCTCCCCGCCTCCACCTGCTGCAGCGCCGCCACGGTGGTGATCGCCTTGGTCATGGAGGCGATCCAGACCACCGTGTCGGGCGCCATGGGCTGGCCCGCCGCGCGCTCACCGGCGGCGGCCTCCACCAGCACCCCCTGGCTGTGACCGGCCGTCACCGCGATGCCGCGCGCCACGCCCTTCGCCACCGCATCGCGCAGCAGCGCGTCGATCCTGTCCTGCATGCCCGGTTCCTCCCGGGCCGGAGGCTACACCTGGCCGATCGCCGCTGTCGCCCTCGACGGCGGCTCATGCCCGCGGCCCCGATGCATGCCCGCAGCGGCGAGGGGGGCCAAACCGGCGGCGGGCCGCAGAAGCGGCGTCCATGCGGGCAGCCATCCGCGCTGCGCGGGGCGCGGCTTGGGCCGCCGGGATCAGGCCAGGCGATCCAGCCAGCGCAGCCGGCGCGCGAGCCCCGCCCGCAACCAGGCCCGGTCCGCGCCGCGGGCGGAAAGCCAGTCCGGCAGGCTGCGGAGGAAGACCAGGGTCAGCCCCACCTCCTCCGCCTGCCGCCGCAGCCCGCCGGCATCGAGCAGCGCCGCTTCCCGCACCCAGTGGATGAGGCGGGAGAGGCTGAAGACCATGGGCACCCAGTGATGCGGGTGGGACGGCCAGAGCTTCTCCCGGATCATCTCCCCGGCCAGGGCGCGGTGCGGCGCGAGCGCGTCGAACCAGCGCAGCAGCACCGCGGCGGTGCGGGCGGAGGGCGGCCGCGCGGCGAAGCCGGGCGGCGCCCCGGCCGCCAGCATTGCCTGCAGCGCCTGCTGGAACAGGGCATCCGCGATCGCATCCGCGTCGCGGAACTCCGCCTGCACCGCCGAGAGCGGCAGTTCCAGCCGCTCCGCCACATGCCGCAGGCGAAGGTCGTGCCAGCCCACCGCCTCCGCCTCCGCCAGCGCCGCGGCCAGGATCCGCGCCCGCCGCGCCGCGCTGCCATCCATCCCAAGCTCCGCCATGTGCGCGCCCTCCCGGCCCCTGGATATGGCGCCGCACCCTGCGGGCTGCAGGAGGGGCTTCACGCGGATGGTTGGCCTGATGCCGTGCCGCATAGATGCTGGTGCATTGATACGGTCTCAGCCGCCGATGGCGGCGGCAGGTCAGGGCTTCCATGGAAGCCGCACTCCCGGCCCGGGATCAGTCGCCAGCGTAAAGGCCGAGCACGAGCGCGGCGGCGAACAGCCCGGCCAGCGTCCCGGCGCCGAAGCGCCAGGCATAGCCACGCCCGCCCAGCACCGCGGCATAGGCGCATTTCGCCAGCGCATTGCTGCCGACCGCAACGGCCACGGTGGCGGCGGCGAGCCAGGGCGAGAGCCGCTCCGGCACCAGCCCCGGGATGGTCAGCGTCACGGCATCCACATCGGCGAGGCCGGAAATGGCCGCCACCACGAAGGCGCCGGCGCCGCCGAAGTGGTGCGAGGCGAGATCCGCCACCAGCCCGACCGCGGCCAGGAGCCCGGCCAATTGCAGCACGGCACCGAGTTCGAAGGGATTGTCGACGGCCTGTCCCTCCCCCGCCGCGGCGCCCGGCGCCCGGCGTGCCAGCAGCAGCCCCGCCCCGGCAGCCTGCACCGCCGCCGCGGCCAACAAGGCAGGCGCGAGCTGCGCGCCCACCGCCGCCGAGCCGATCCAGGCCAGCGCCGCCGTCCGCAGACAGGAGACGGCGCCGGCGATGAGCGCCCCGGCCGCGAGCGGCGCCGCCTCGGACGGGCGCGCCGCCGAAGCACGCGCATTGGCCAGCGTCGCCGCGGTGGAGGAGACGAGGCCCGCCGCCGCCCCGGCCGCCGCCTGCCCCGCACCGGTGCCGAAGAGCCGCATCGCGACATAGCCCAGGAAGGAGACCGCCGCGAGGATGACGGCCAGCAGCCAGACCCGTGCCGGGTTCAGCCCGCCCAGCACCTCCAGCGGCCGGTCCGGCACCAGCGGCAGCGCCACCAGCGTCATGGCCAGCAGCACCACCGCCGAGCGCAGTTCGACCCAGGAGAGTCGGGCCATGAAACCGTGCAGCGACTCCCGCGCCGCGAGCAGCGCCGTCATTGCCACCGCCGCCGCGCCCGCCACCGTCGCCTCCCCCAGCACCGCGAAGGCGCCGAGCAGGAAGGTGGCCTGCGCGGCCACCACGGAGGTGACGCCGAAGCGGCCTTCCGCCTCCGCCTCCCGCAGCTTGAACAGCGCCATGGCGGCGCCCTGGCCGAGGAAGACCAGGCCGAGCAGCAGCCCGGCGCCGAGCCCGCCGAGGCCCCCGGCCAGCGCGCCGGTGACGCCGCCCAGCAGCCCGGTCAGGCCGAAGGTGCGGACGCCGGCGGTGCGCTTGCCCGATTCCTCGTCCCGCATCCGCCAGTGCCGCTCGGCGCCGACCAGCAGGCCGATCGCCAGGGCGACACCGAGCCGGTGCAGCAGGCCGGTCGCCTCCATGCGCGGGCGGTCAGCCCGGCTGGCCGCGCTTGTGCGCGACGAGCGCCATCAGCCGCCGGTCGCGCCAGGCGCTGCGCTCCTCGATCCGTTCCAGCGGCAGCGCCGCGCGGCGCTCCGCCGCGACGCGGCCGACCGTCGGCGCGTCGTAGTCATAGGGCGTCTGCTCCTCGGTGATGCCGCCCATCAGCGGGCCGAAACGGCCGACATAATCCTCGACGCCGCCCGGCGCGTTCAAGTCGATGGTCTCGAAGGGTCCCATGAAGGACCAGCGCAGGCCGAGCCCATCCCTGACGCAGCGGTCCACGTCCTCGGCCGACATCACGCCGTCACGGACCATGCGGAAGGCCTCGGCGACCAGCGCGGCCTGCAGGCGGTTGAGCACGAAGCCCCTGGTCTCCTTGAAGGCGGTCACGGGCACCTGGCCGACCCGCTCCATCAGCGCGCGGGTGCGCGTGACCACCGCTGGGTCGGTCCAGGGGGCGCCGACCAGTTCCACCAGCGGGACGAGGTAGGGCGGGTTGACGGGATGGGCGACCAGGCAGCGGCCGCGGCCGGGCAGGTCGCCCGTGAACTCGCTGGCCGGGATGCCGCTGGTGCTGCTCGCCAGAACCACCCCGGGCGGGCAGAGCCGATCGAGCTCGGCAAAGAGCTCGCGCTTGGGCTCGACGCGCTCCGGCCCGTTCTCCTGCACATGGATCACGCCGGCGACGCACTCCGCCAGCGTGGCAGCCGGGGTGATGCGGCCGAGGATCGCCTCCGGCGGCTCCTGCACCAGCCCGGCGGCATGGAGATCGGCCAGGCTGCCGGCGATCAGGCCCATCGCCTTCCCGGCGACGCCGTCCACCTTGTCCCAGAGCGAGACGGAGAGGCCCGCCCGGGCGAAGACCATCGACCAGGCCCGGCCGATCAGCCCGGCTCCGACCACCGCTATCCTGTCCATCCGCCTTTCCTCCCGCGCAGGCATGCCGCCTCGCCCATAGCGCGCGGGGTGGCAGGGCGATATCCCCCGGCGACCGCCGGCCGTGGCGGTGCACGGCGAGCGACGCCATCCTCGCCCCCAACCTTTGCGCAATCCTTTCTGCCGCAGCCCCGCCTCCCGGCTGGAGGCCGCAGCGGATCAGGCGCCGGCCGCCCCGGCCTGTCCGGATGGAACGGGCAGTGCGCGAGTGTCCTCACCGCTCCGTCACGCAACGTTACGCTTCGGCCGCTTGATCCACGGCACCCCGGGCGCGATCTGACGTGCATGGACCGGCCTGTTGCCACGACTCCGAACCCGCCCTCGCTCGCCACGCCGCTGGTTTGGGCCTGGGGTGGATTGCTCCTGACCGCGACGCTCTGGCTGACCGGCATCATCGCGCTGTTCAACAGCCTGGGCAGCCTGTTCCACTGATGCTGCGCGACCTGCTCGGCGGCTGGATCGGGCTGCGGTCCCGCTGGCGCGGATACGGCCTGCCGATCTTCGCCTCCCCCCTGCTGCCCGCCGGGCTGATCGCCGCCATCGGCGGCGACGAGCGGATCGTGCTGGGCTCCGCCCTCGGGTTCGGGGCCAGCCTCCTCGCCGCCCGCGTCCTGCGGCGCGGTCGGCAGGGCGATGCCAACCGCGCCTCCTGGGTGATGGCGGCCGGCACCGGTCTCGCCGCACATTTCGCCGCCGGGCTTGGCACCGTCTTTCCCTTCGTGATGGCGGGCGGCGCGCTGCTCGGCACCCGCCTGATGTACCAGGCGCTGCCCGAAGCCGCGCCACCATCCCCGCCGCCCCCGCCCCCGCCGCCGCCGGGTCCAATCGAGGAGAGCCGCGCCCGCCTCGCCCGCATCGAGTCGGTGGCCGACCGCATCGCCGATCCGCGGCTGCGCAACGTCGCCGATGCCATGGAGGGCGTGCTGGACGACCTGACCGCCCGCCCCGACCGGCTGCCCATGGCCCGGCGCTTCCTCACCGTGCAGCTCGACGGGCTCGAGCGGATCACCGCGCGGCTCGAAGCCGGTGCAACGCCGCCGGCCAACCTGCCTTCTCTTCTCGACGAACTGCAGCGCACCGCCGGTGACCTGCGGCAGAAACTGCAACGCGAGGAAAGCGAGGCCTTGGAAATCCAGGTGAAGGTCCTGGCCGACCGCCTGCGCGAGGAGGGCTATTGATGAGCGGCACCACGACGCAGACCCAGGTCACCGACCTGCGCACCATCACGCCGGAGGCGCTGCAGGCGGCGCTCGAGCAGGTGCCCGCCGGGCGCGAACCGGTGGTGGAGCAGCTTGCGGCGCAGCTCGACATCGCCGATCCCGGCAGCATCCTGCGCTTCGGCCAGGATGCGCAGAACCGTGCGACCGCAGCGGCCGACGCCATGCTGGAAGGCGCCCGTAACCGTGAGGCGGGGGAGGCCGGCGTTACCCTCTCCACCCTGCTCGGCACGCTGCGCGGCTTCGACATGCGCGGCCTGGGCGAGCGGCCCGGCTTCTTCGCCCGGCTCTTCGGCCGCGCCGGGGCCGAGGCGGCCAGGGTCATGCAGCGCTACGAGAGCATCCGGAGCCAGGTCGAGGCGGTGGGCGACAAGCTCGACACCCATCGCACCAGGCTGCTGGAGGATGTCGAGAAGCTGGAGCGCCTCTATGGCGCGACGCTCGAATGGTTCCACGCACTGGGCGACCACATCGCCGCCGGCGACCGGGTGCTGAAGCGCGTGGAGCAGGAAGCCATCCCGGCATTGGCGAAGGAGGTCGAGAACGGCGACAGCGTCGCGGCCCAGCGCCTGCGCGACCTGCGCAGCGCGCGGGACGAGCTGGAGCGGCGGGTGCACGACCTGCGCCTGACGCGGCAGGTGGCGATGCAGGCCCTGCCCTCCATCCGGCTGATCCAGGAGAACGACAAGGCGCTGGCCGCCAAGATCCAGAGTGTGGTCGCGAACACCGTCCCGCTCTGGCGCCAGCAGCTAGCCCAGGCACTCGCCATCAACAACATGCGGGCGGCGGGCCGGACGCTGAAGGAGGCGACCGACCTGACGAACGAGCTGCTGACCGGCAATGCCGAGCGGCTGCGCACCGCCAATATCGAGGCGCGCACCCAGCTCGAGCGCGGGGTCTTCGATATCGAGGCGGTGAAGAAGGCCAATGCCTCGCTGGTCGCGACCATCGAGGATTCCCTGCGCATCGCCCAGGACGCGCAGCAGCAGCGGGCGAGTGCGACGAAGGAGCTGGAGAAGGCGGAGGCGGAGATCCGCCGGGCGCTGCTCTCGGCCCGGGCCTCGGGCGGGACCGGGGCGGGCGCCCGGCCCGTCTGACCGGGCGGGCCAGCAGATCACCATCGGCGTCAAGGTGGTGACTTCCTCCCCCGCCGGGTTCACGGCCTTCCTCCACCGCCAGGCCACGGCATGGAGGAAGGTGGTGCGGGAGAGGAACATCCGGGCGGATTGACCCCGGGGCGGACGGAACCGGCGGCGGGACGCGAACGCCCGGGACCGTCGGCCTCCTTGCGAAGCACCTGTGTGCAGCGGAACGGTGTTCAGGCGTGGACGCGGTCCGCCGTAACCCTGCGCCCCCGGATCCGGACCTGCAGGCGGGGTGCCTCACCCACGGTCCGGCCCACCCGCCTTGGGGCCGAGCGTGCCGGAGGCAGGGGCGGTCGTGTTGCCCGGCGCGGCCTCGCCGAAGCGCGGCACCCCGGCCTCGCCACCCGCGCCCTGGCCGACATGCCTACCCGCATCGCCGCCGGCCCCGCCATAGGGTGCGGCGGCCGGACTGCCATGCGGCATGGCGCCCGCCGCGCCCTGGCCGCTGGCGGTGCCGGGGACATCCGGCTGGCCGGGCACGGCACGGATGGCAGCATCCGCCCCGGCCTGCGAGAGATGCCCGTCCGGCGTCATGGCATCGACCAGCCTCGGCAGCGCCTGGCTGAGCAGCGCGAACAGGCCCGGCCGCTCCATCCCGGCCTCCTGCGCCATCCGGTCGGCCTCCAGGCCCGGAAAGGCGCGCTCGAGCTCCTGCGGCTGCACCGGCCGATTCTCCCCCGTGCCGATCCAGCTCTCGACCCGGTCGCCGAGTCCGGCGCTGCGTAGCCGGTCCACCAGGGCCTGCAGGCCGGAGGCGCCGGGCTGCCCGCCCATCAGGTGATTGAGGATGCGGTCCAGCGGCGTGCCCTTCAGGTCATTCAGGGCGGCGCCGCCGAGGCGGGACAGGAACTCGCTCATGGCCGGCCGTCTCCTTCAGCGTGTCCCGGCGATAAAGCGCGGCGCGACGCGGCGTTGCGGCGGGCGCGACCGGCAGCCGGCCCATTTCCGCATGCGCCGCAGGCCCTGCCCCGCGTGTTCCCCGCGACGCCTTGACCCCGCGCCCAGGCGGTTGTCCCATGCGCCACCATTTCCTTGGGAGAGAACGCCATGCGCGCCTGGGCCGTTGTTGAAACCGGCAAGCCGCTGCAGGAGATCGAGCTGCCGACGCCCGAGCCGAAGGGCACCGAGGTGCTGCTGGAGGTGACGCATGCCGGCGTCTGCCATTCCGACCTGCATATCTGGGAAGGCGAGTATGACCTCGGCTCCCGCGGCAAGATGCGCCTGACCGACCGCGGCGTGGTGCTGCCGCTGGCGATGGGGCATGAGATCGTCGGCCGCGTCGTCAAGCTTGGCCCGGATGCGCACAACCAGGGTACCAAGGTGGGTGACCTGCGCGTGGTCTATCCTTGGGTCGGCTGCGGCAAATGCGCGGTCTGCCAGAAGGATGAGGAGAATATGTGCCTCACCCCGCGCAGCCTCGGCGTCTACCAGAATGGCGGCTATGCGACGCATGTGCTGGCGACGCATGTGAAGCACCTGATCGATATCGAGGGCGTCGATCCGGCGCTGGCCGCGACCTATGCCTGCTCCGGCGTCACGGTCTATTCCGCCATCAACAAGCTGATGCCGATGGACCCGCAGGAGCCGGTCGTGCTGGTGGGCGCCGGCGGTCTTGGGCTGAACGCCATCGCGATCCTCAAGGCGCTCGGCCATAAGCGCATCTGCATCGTGGATGTGGACCAGAAGAAGCTGGACGCGGCGAAGGAGCAGGGCGCGACGGATGTCGTGCTGGCGACGGCCGAGGGCACGACCCAGCGCATCGTCGAGGCCTGCGGCGGTCCGGTCGCCGGCGTCATCGACCTTGTGAACGGCACCCAGACCTCCCGCTTCGCCTTCGATGCCCTGCGCAAGGGCGGCAAGCTGGTGCAGGTGGGCCTCTTCGGCGGGGAGATGAACATTCCGTTGCCGTTGATGCCGATCCGCGCGCTCACCATCCAGGGCAGCTATGTGGGCAATGTGAAGGAGCTGCAGGCGCTGATCGACATCGCCAAGAAGGGCCAGATCCCGCCGATCCCAGTGGAGAAGCAGCCGCACAAGAACGCCGATGCGGTCCTCAACCGGCTGAAGAACGGCCAGATTACCGGCCGCGTGGTGCTGGTCGGCGAGGCTGCCTGAACCATCCGGGCCGGGGCAGCCGCCCCGGCCCCAACTGCGGGGCCGCCGTGGCGCTGCGGCCTCACCACCAGCGGGTCGCGTGCATCCTCGGCTCCGCCTGGCAGGACCACCTTCCGGGGCCGGCCGGCAGGTTGACCGGCCGCCTCCGCCGCGATTGCCCCTGCCACCGCATCGGTCCTGCAGGCCCAAGGGCGGCTTGCGGTCCCCGCTGCGCAGCACGGCCGCTGTCGGGACTCGCCGGACTAACGGCACCGTGCCCCCAGGAATTCGCGCGCTTCCACGCCCCCTCCGGCATCGGCGGGCGGACCCGCCGGCTGATCACAGCCCGTGCCGCTGCAGTTCCGCGCCGAGCCGCCCGGTGGCGGCCAGCCAGGCCATGCGCAGGTCGCCCAGCAGCGACCAGGTGGGGTAGGTGAAGGTGGCCGGCCGGTTCCGTTCGATCAGCATGTGCGAGATCCAGGCGCAGCCATAGCCGACGACCGGCGCCAGCAGGATCAGCCACCACGGCCCCAGCAGGATGCCAGCCAGCAGCAGCAGCACCGCCGCCCAGGTGCCGGCCACATGCACCACCCGGGTTGCAGGCTGCGCATGCTCCCGCAGATAGAACGGCCAGAAGGCCGCGAAACTGTCGAATCGCTCGGCCATGCGGTGGAGGTGGGAAAGCCCCGCGGCGGCGGCAAGGTGGAGTCGCAGGGTTTCGCTTCCGGCCGTCGCGGGGCCGGGCCACTCTGGCAGCCATGCCCTTCCGTCTGTCGACTCCGCGTGCCTTCCTGCCGCTGCGCCACGCCACCTTCCGCACCCTGTGGCTGGCGACGCTCGCCAGCAATATCGGCATGTGGGTGCAGAACACCGGCGCGGGCTGGCTGATGACCAGCCTCGATCCCGCGCCGCTCATGGTCTCCCTGGTGCAGGCCGCCTCCATGCTGCCGGTCTTCCTGCTGGCGCTGCCGGCCGGGGCGCTGGCCGACATCATCGACCGGCGCGCCTTCCTGCTCGGTGCCCAGGCCTGGATCCTGGCGATGGCGCTGCTCCTTGCGGCGCTGACCGCGACCGGATCGCTCGGCGCCTGGGGGCTGTTGGCGCTGACCTTCGCGATCGGCGCGGGCAGCGCCATGAACTTTCCCGCCTGGGCGGCAACGACCAATGAACTGGTACCGCGGGACGACCTGGTCGGCGCCATCGCGCTGAACGGCATCGGCTTCAACCTGGCCCGCGCCCTGGGCCCCGCGCTCGGCGGCTTCGCCATCGCGGCGGCGGGACCGGAAGCGGCCTTCGTGCTGAACGCCGTCGCCTTCCTGGTGCTGATCCTCGCGCTGATCTTCTGGCGCCGCCCGCCCGACCCGAAGGGGCGGATCCCGAAGGAACACCTGGTTTCGGCCATGCGGGCGGGCCTGCGCTTCGTCTCGGCGAGCCCCGCCATGCGCGCCGCCATCCTGCGCGCCTGCACCTTCTTCCTGTTCAGCGCCGCGGTCTGGGGGCTGCTGCCGCTCTTCGTCCGCCAGCGCCTGGGGCTGGGGCCGGAGGCCTTCGGCCTGATGCTCGGGGTCATGGGCGGGGCGGCGGTTGCGGCCGGCTTCGCCCTCCCCTCGCTGCGCGGGCGGCTCGACCGCAGCGGCACGGTCTTCTGGGCCTCCCTGCTCATCTCGCTGGCCATGGGCATCCTGGCACTGTCCACCCATTGGCTGCCGGCGGCGCTCGGCATGCTGCTCTATGGCGCGGCCTGGATCGCGGCGGGCAGCACCCTCGCCGCCTCCGCCCAGCTTGCGGCGCCGGCCTGGGTGCGGGCGCGGGCGATCGCGATCTATCAGCTCAGCTTCTTCGGCGTGATGGCGGCCGGCTCGGCGCTGGCGGGCTGGGTTGGCGGGCGGTTCGGCGTGCCGATCGCCCTTGGGGCCGCGGCGGTCTGCGGGGCGGTGGCGACCTTCGCGGTGCGTGGCTGGCGGATCGACAGCGTGGCGGTGGCGCCGCCGGCCAGCACCGCGCCGGAACCACAGCCCGAGGCGCCGGCGGCAGAGCTGCATGCCCTGCTCGGCGAGCATTCCGGCCGGGTACTGGAGGTGGTTCGGTACTGTATCGACCCCGGGGAGCGCGAGGAGTTCCTCAAGGCGATGCAGGAGGTCCGGCGGGTCCGGCTGCGCTCGGGCGCCGTCTCCTGGCGGCTCTATGAGGATGTGGCGCATCCGGAGCGCTGGGTGGAACTCTGGGCGGTCGAGAGCTGGACCGAGCACCTGCGGGAGGAGGCGCGCCGGACCGACTGGGACCGCGCCGCCCTCGCCCGCGCCGCGGCCCTGCACCGGGCGGAGGGACCGCCCGAGGCGGCGCGCTTCCTGAACGTCGAGCCCTGAGGGGCGTTGAGGTGCCCGGCGCGGGCCAGGCTTGTGCGCGCCCAAGGCACCACGACCTGCACGCTGGGAGGATGGCGCGAACCGGACGGTCCATCGCTCCCCCTGCGGCGCACGATCTTGTCATGCTGCCGGTGCGGGTCTCGCGCGCTGGCGCATGGCAGCCATCCCGGCCGGAGGGGCTGGACCCGCCCGGCGCATGCCCATCTGTAACGAAACAGCAAGAGGAGTGAGAGCATGGCGACACCGACCCATCAGACCCGCAACGACGTGCCGACAAATGCCAAGCAGGTCTCGATCGGCGTGCTGCAGGGCTGCCTGGTCGATTCCATCGACCTCTACAACGCCACGCGGCAGGCGCATTGGAACGTGAAGGGGCCGCATTTCGGCGAGTTGCACCGGCTGTTCGAGGAATTCTATACCGCCCTGCAGACCAGCTCCGACGATCTGGCAGAACGCATCGTCCAGCTCGGCGGCACCGCCAACGGCACCACCCAGGTGCTGGCCAAGGGCACCCGGCTGCCGCCTTATCCGACCGACCTTTATGCCGGCATGGACCATGTGAAGGCCCTGGCCGACCGCTATGCCGCCGTGGCGAAGACGCTGCGCGAGGGCATCGACCAGACCGACGAGGCGGGCGATGCCGACACGGCCGACCTGCTGACCGAGCAGTCGCGCGCCACCGACAAGATGCTCTGGATGCTCGAGGCGCATCTGCCGGCCGATAAGGCGCCCTGAGGCCGGGACCGGCCGGGCCACGGGTTCACCACCCCTGTGTCCCGGCCAGCCTGCTTTGCAGCAGACCTCGCCTGAGTGGGCCCACTCAGGCGCCGTGCCTCATCCGCCAGGGCGCGTGGGCCCTGCCACCCGACACAGGTCGTTGCCCCTTCATCTGCCGGAACCATGCCCCGGCGCCGTGGTCCATCCGGGACGCCCGACTCGTCCTCAACATTGAATGGGGACGGCCTGGAGGCTATCGTGGCGGGATCAGGGGAACAAGACATGAACGACCTGTTCGGCGGCCGGCGCCCTCCGAAGGGCGGCGCATCCGAGGCCGCCTCCTACTCCGCCAAGGATATCGAGGTGCTGGAGGGGCTGGAGCCTGTCCGCCGCCGCCCCGGCATGTATATCGGCGGCACGGACGAGAACGCCCTGCACCACCTCGCCGCCGAGATCATCGACAACGCCATGGATGAGGCGGTGGCGGGCCATGCCGACCGCATCGAGGTGACGCTGGAGCCGGGCAACTGGCTGACCATCCGCGACAACGGGCGGGGTATCCCGACCGATCCGCACCCGAAATTCCCGAAGCTCTCGGCGCTGGAGGTCATCCTCACCACCCTGCATTCTGGCGGCAAGTTTTCCGGCAAGGCCTATGACACCTCGGGCGGCCTGCACGGGGTCGGCAGCAGCGTGGTGAACGCACTGTCGGAGCGGCTGGAGGTGGAGGTGGCGCGCGACCGGACCCTGTTCACCCAGGCCTATGCGCGCGGCAAGCCACTCGGGAAGCTGAAGAATGCCGGTGCCATCCACAACCGGCGCGGCACGACCCTCCGCTTCAAGCCGGACCCGGAGATCTTCGGCAAGCTGGAATTCCAGGCGGCACGCCTCCACCGGCTCTGCCGCTCCAAGGCCTATCTGTACCGGGGCGTCGAGATCCGCTGGTCCTGCGACCCGTCCCTGGTGAAGGATGAGCAGACGCCGGCCTCCGCCGTGCTGCATTTCCCGGGCGGGCTTGCCGACTTCCTGGCCAGCGCCATCGAGGGGCGCAGCCAGGTGGTGCCGGCCTCCTATACCGGGGAGGCGGATTTCGCCGACAACCAGGGCCGCTGCGAATGGGCGATCACCTGGCTGGAGCAGGGCGAAGGCTTCCTCTCCACCTATGCCAACACCATCCCGACACCGCAGGGCGGCACGCATGAGGCGGGGCTGCGCGGCGCGCTGGTCAAGGGCCTGCGCGCCTATGGCGACCTGAAGAAGGAGAAGCGCGCCGCCAACGTGACCGCCGAGGACCTGTTCGGCGGCATGGCGGGGATGCTCTCGGTTTTCATCCGGGATCCGCAGTTCCAGGGCCAGACGAAGGAGAAGCTGACCAGCCCGGAAGCCTCCCGCCTGGTCGAGGCGGCGCTGCGCGACCATTTCGACCACTGGCTGGCTGCCGACCCGCGCACGGCCGACAACCTGCTCGCCTGGGCGATCGAACGGGCCGAGGAGCGCATCCGCCGGCGCGAGCAGAAGGACACCCCGCGCAAGAGCGCGACGCGTAAGCTGCGCCTGCCCGGCAAGCTCGCCGATTGCGCGCGCGAGAGCGCGGATGGCACCGAGCTTTTCCTGGTGGAGGGTGACAGCGCCGGCGGCTCCGCCAAACAGGCGCGCGACCGGGAGACCCAGGCGGTGCTGCCGCTGCGCGGCAAGATCCTGAATGTCGCCAGCGCCTCGGCCGACAAGCTGCGGCAGAACCAGGAGCTGAAGGACCTGATCGAGGCGCTGGGCTGTGGCGCTGGCGACCGCTTCGACATCGCGAAGCTCCGCTACGGCCGCGTCGTCATCATGACCGATGCGGATGTGGACGGCGCGCATATCGCCGCGCTGCTGATGACCTTCTTCTACAAGGAGCTGCCGGAACTCGTCCGCCAGGGCCGTGTCCATCTGGCGCAGCCGCCGCTCTATCGCCTGCAGGCCGGCGGCAAATCGGTCTATGCCATGGACGATCGCGATCGCGAGCGCATCCAGAAGCGCGAGTTCAAGCCGAACCAGAAGGTCGAAGTCAGCCGATTCAAGGGCCTGGGCGAGATGCCGCCTGCGACCCTGAAGGAGACCACCATGGACCCGAGGAAGCGTACGCTGCTGCGGGTGGTGCTGCCGCCGGAGGAACGCGCCCGGACCTCCGAGCTCATGGAGGCGCTGATGGGACGCCGGCCGGAGTTGCGCTTCAAGTTCATCCAGGACAATGCGGCGAAGCTGGATGTCGAGGAGGTGGATGTCTGAGACTCTCACCCGCTAGCTGGAGGCCAAGGGTGTCGCGGGCCGCACCGGCAGGATGATGAGGGCCGCTGGCCCGGGCACCACCGCCGCAAGCCCCGCACAGCGGCGAGGCGCATGGCGCCACGATCAAATCTGCCGCGGTCTCATCCGCGGCACTGAGGTCGCGACGGCGAACATGCATGGCGTGGTTGAGCGGGAGCGGGTGCTGCCGCCGGAGCCGAGCCCAGTCTGGGGCCCAGCAGCGTCGCGGGCGGACCCGCGGAGCGGGTGATCATCGGCCACGGCGGCACATCCCGCACCGTCCAGACCGCCGCCATCTGGGGCCGCGGCCCGGAGGCGCTCGCTCGGCTCGAGGCGAACAACGCTGCCATCCAGCGGCTCCGCTGCCGCATTGAGGCGGTGCCCGGCACCCGGTTGCGCAGCAAGCAGATGGTGGAAGGGCGTGAACGCCCGGAAGCGTGAATCAACTCTTCGAACAAGGATCCATGGCGGATGGGCGTTCAGCTCTGAACGCAATTCGTTGTAGGGCCGCGGCGGATGCACTGCCTTGGCTTGGCTAAGGCCGGCTGCCGGTGCGGCTCGCCGCCACCGCCTGCGGCTTCCGCTGCGCCCGGCGCATCCTTATGCCATGGCCAGCATGGGAACTTCCGGGAGCCGGCGCGGAGCCAGGCTGCGGCCCCTCAAGGCCAAGCCGCGAGCGAGAACCAGCCTGGCGGGACGGTCGCACGATACCGATGCCACCGTAAGCTTCCAATCGGCAACGCGGGCCGATCACACCGGCCTTTGTGCGTGCTGATGTGCAGGCTGCATCGGCATCAAGGCCGGCAGTGATGATCCACGTCAATCGATGCGCGGCCGAGCCATCGCGGGCAGCGCTGCCACCGGAGGCCACAGAAATTGGTCCACTTTGATATGGATCAATATGACCGGCCATCGAAGGCTTTCTACCACTTCCTCTAATCTTACTGTGTCACTTGCTTCTTGGCCGTATACGCTGTTTCTGCAGGCAGCAGGGGCAGCGCGGGAGGAGGTGGACAAGGCCGACGGTGAGGCGGCGGCGAATGCTGGCGATTGAGTGCGGCACGTGGCGCTCAGGCCGGACCGGCACCGCGCGGCTGGAAGCCTTTGGATAGCGCAGGTGTCTTGAGCCGCCGCGCGGTGAAGCGGGATTGAGGGGGGAAAAGGCAGCGCTCGGCCACGAGGAAGCCGTAGG
>NZ_JAJAQI010000052.1 GCF_020523605.1 Roseicella aerolata
GAACCAGTTGCCGAAGGTCATCCAGGGTGTCAGGTTCCGCAATGGCGTCGAGGTCAAGGAGACGCCAGCACAGACCGCCGCCTGATCGGCTGGCCGTCACCCAGTTTCCCGCGTAGCTCAGGTGGAGGACTGGCCGGCGCAGATCGCCCAGGTGGCGCTGTGGCTGACCGACCACCAGATGAACATGGAGTTGTCCGAGGAATTCGGCACGCTGCGCATGCGCCTGCCGCTGACCACGGCGCCGAACATCCTGCCCGGCAATGCGCTGCGGGAGGACTGGGCGGGTTTCGTGAAGCCGGGGCCGGATGTGTATTGCGTGGGGAACCCGCCCTTCATCGGCCACCAGTACCGCAGCGCGGAACAACAGGCCGACATGCACCGGGTCTGGGGCCGGGAGGGCAAGGTCAACCGGCTGGACTACGTGACTTGCTGGTACCGCAAGGCGGTGGACTGGATGGTCGCCGACCCGCGCGCGGAGTCCTGTTTCGTCTCCACCAACTCGATCACCCAGGGCGAGCAGGTGGGGACGCTCTGGGGCGAGTTGCTGCCGCGTGGCCTGCGCATCCGCTTCGCGCACCGCACCTTCCAATGGACCAGCGAGGCGCGCGGCCGGGCGGCGGTGCATTGCGTCATCATCGGCTTCCTGCTGCGGGAGCCGGCGCGCCGGGTGCTGTACGACTACATCGACATCCGTGGTGAGCCGCAGGCGGTGGCGGCGGAGAACATCAATCCGTATTTGCTCGACGCGCCGGATGTGCTGCTGCCGTCGCGGACCAGGCCGCCGCCGGGAATGCCGCGTATCCTGCAAGGGAGCAAACCGGTGGATGGTGGCCACCTCATCCTCACCGACGAGGAAAGAACCGCCCTGATTGCAGCGGAGCCGGCGGCGACGGCCTGGATCAGGCCGTTCCTCGGCAGTTCCGAGCTTATCAACGGCACGAAGCGCTTCTGCCTTTGGCTACGTGGCATTCCACCACAGGCGCTTCGTGGCATGCCGCTCGTCGCCGAACGTGTGCGCAAGGTGCGCGAGGTCAGGCTGAAGAGCCCGACGCTTGAATTCCGGAAATCCGCGGAAGTGCCAACCCTGTTTACGCAGGACCGACAGCCTGCCGGCGAATACATCGCGGTTCCCGAAGTGTCTTCGGAGAACCGCCGCTTCATCCCGATGGCATTCCTGCAGGCTGAAACGGTGGCCAGCAACCTACTACTGACTATCGAAGGTGGTACCTACTACCACTTTGGCGTGCTGACCAGCACCA
The DNA here is from genome assembly GCF_020523605.1 of Roseicella aerolata. GTDB lineage: Bacteria > Pseudomonadota > Alphaproteobacteria > Acetobacterales > Acetobacteraceae > Paracraurococcus > Paracraurococcus aerolatus. The sequence continues at coordinate 1,260 of NZ_JAJAQI010000052.1, forward strand.
TGCATATGGATTGGATGCGTGCTGTTGCTGGGCGATTGGAGAGCCGCTACCGATACGCCCCGTCCGTCTACAACACCTTCCCCTGGCCCGACCCCACCCCCGCCCAGCGCGCAGCCATCGAGGCCACCGCCCAGGCCATCCTCGATGCCCGCGCCAACCACCCCGGCGCGACGCTGGCCGATCTCTACGACCCCATCGCCATGCCACCCGACCTCGCCGCGGCGCACGCCGCCAACGACCGCGCGGTGGATGCCGCCTATGGCCAGCCGCGCGGCTGGCCGACCGAGGCGGCGCGCCTCGCCTTCCTCTTCGCCCGCTACCAGGGCCAGGCCGCGCCGCTGGATGCCGCCCCGCCCCGCCGCCCCGCCGCCCGCCGCCGCCGTGCCGCCTGAGCCTGCCAACCCACACCGGTCCGGGCCATTGGCCGCATGCGCCCAACCCGGCCTGGTGGGTGGGTTGGCGGCACTGCCGCCGACGGGAGGGCAAAGCCCTCCCCGGCACTGAACCGCGGCAGAGCGGCTGCGTTGCCGCCCGCGATGCCGCGTCCCCATCCCTCCCCGTTGCGCCTGCGCGCGGCGTTCCCGGCCCTGCTGCTGCTTCTCCCCGGCTGCCAGGCGCTGCTCACCGAAACCACCTCGACGCTCGCCGGCATCGGCGGCGCCAGCATCTCCGACGCGGTCGGCGCCGATGCGGCGATAACCACCGGCATCGGCCTCGGGGTGCAGGCGCTCGGCCGCGCCGGGCTGCAATATGCGCAGCGCAAGACGCACCAGGCGGCGCAGGACCACATCGCCGCCACGGCCGGGCCGCTGCCGGTGGGCGGCACCGCCGCCTGGGCGACCAGCCACACCATCCCGGTCGAGCCGAACGAGCGCGGCCAGGTCGCGGTCAGCCGCACCATCAGCAGCGGCCCGCTGGAGTGCAAGGAGATCGTCTTCTCCGTCGAGAACGGCAGCGGGGAGGCGCTGCGGCGCGCCTTCTACCTCGCGGCCATCTGCCGCGACGGGGAGCGCTGGAAATGGGCCTCGGCCGAGCCGGCGACCGAGCGCTGGGGATCCCTGCAGTGAGGCTTCCGGTGCTGGCGCTCGCGCTCGGGATGCTCGGGGGGTGTTCCTCCTTCGGTGACCTGGTCGGCGCCGCGAGCGGCACGGTGGCGGCGGTGGGCTCGGGCAATCCGGCGGTCGGCGTCGCTGTGGGTGTCGGCACGCGGGCGGTGGCCGATTGGGGCTTCCGCCGCGTGACCCGTCGCTGGCACCGCACGGAGCAGGAAGCCGTGGCCGAGGTCGCCGGCGCGGCGCCGGTGGGCGAGGCACGGCCCTGGCAGGTGCGCCGCAGCCTCCCCTTCGGCGACAAGGGCGGCGAGGTGCGGGTGCTGCGCGAAGTCGCCACGCCGCTCGCCGAGTGCCGGGAGGTCGCCTTCTCGGTCGAGAGCGGCAAGGCGGCGGAGGCCCGGCAGGAGTGGTTCGTCACCAGCCTCTGCCGCGACGCCACCGGCTGGCGCTGGGCCGCGGCGGAGCCGGCGACCGAGCGCTGGGGCAGCCTGCAGTAGATCGGGCGGCGGGCCTTCCCGCGGGCCGGCCTCGCGCCCTGGCGCGGCCGCTGCCACAGCCCGCCGCCCGCCCTCAACGCTCCAGCATCGAGCCGTGCACCCAGCCGAAGGGCTGGTCCTCTCCCACCTCCAGCCAGCCGCCCGGCGCCTCCCCGAAGACCCGAAGCTGGGAGGCCCGCGGGAGGATGCGCACCACCGGCCCGCCGCCGCCCGGCTGGGCGCGGATATTGACCGGATGCGCCGGGGTGGTGGTGACGATCCGGCCGCCCGCCGCCGGGGGCGCGGCCGGCATGGGGGCCGGGGGCGGGGCCGCGGGCATGGGCGCCGGGCCGGGACCTGCCGGCGGTACGGCGGGCGCGGGCGCGGGCGCGGCCGGCCGTGCCAGCCCGGCTTCCAGCGGCAAGGGCGGCAAGGCGCGCGGCGCCTGCGGGCGGGTGGTGGCGGGGCCGCCGCCCTCGAAGCAGCGGTCCAGCATCTCGATGAAGACCCGCGTGGCCTCGGCATTCGAGGCACCGAGGGTGAGGTCCGTGCGGGCCGGCTGGCCTTCCTTCAGCGTCACCACCGCAACCCAGGGGATAAAGGGGTCGACCGCCGCGCCGGTCGGGTTCACCTGACCGCAGACCGCCAGGCTGTCCGGCAATTGCTGGCGGTGCACCTGCACCGCGCGCAGTTGCATCTCGCCCGTCATGCGCAGCCGGGCGCGCACCTGCTCCTCGGCGGCCTGGCGGGCTGCGGCGAAGCCGACGGGCGGCGCCTCGGTCTGCGGCGGGGCCTTCGGCGGATCGTCACAGGCCGCCAGCGCCAGCAGTGCCACCATCGCCTTGCGCATCACGACTCCCTTTCCCGGAAAAGCCGGCGCTGTTGCCATGGGCGGTGCCTGCCGGTCCAGGGCCCTCCCATCGCCCCCGCCGCCATGGCGCGGGCCGCCCGCCGCCGGATCGTCAGGCACCGGGGAAGGAGTACTGCGTGGACTCCGAGAGCGGCCTCACCCAGCCCCGCATGAAGGGATTGGCGAAGGTGAAGGGATGGCTCCCGCGCACCGAGATCGTCACCTGGCTGCTGGCGCGCACGCGCTGCACGCAGATCGTCAGTTCAGCGGTGTTGATCATCGGGGTGCGCGCGGCGAAGCGGGTCTTCGGCGTCGCGCAGTCCTCGGCGCCGTTGCCGAGGGCGGTATCCACGACCGCGCCGCGGGCCACCTCGCCCACGAGCGTGCGGAGCGATTGCGCCATGACGTAATAGCGGCCAAGCTCCATGGTGCAAAGAAGCACCGCGAAGAGGGCGAGCGCGCAGAAGGCCCATTCCACCGCGGTGCTGCCGGATCGGTCGCGCCAGGTGCAGCGGAGACCGGGCAGGAGGGAGCCGCCTGTCCATCGCATGGCCATGGCTAGGACACCCGGATCGTCACATTGCCCCGCAGGGTCGTGACGCGAAGGAAGAAGGCCGCGGTGAAGGGGCGGGTGACGCCGACGGTGAGAAGCTGCTCGCAGCCCGTGGTGCAGGCCCCGGGCGAGGCGCATTCGCAGGTCAGGCCGATCTGCGCGTTCCAGTCGCTCCAGCCCGACAGCGCCGCGCCGATGCGGGCGCTGATGCCGGCGGTGTCGTCCGGGTAGACCAGGCCGTATTGCGCGCCGGCGCGGGCCGCGGTTTCCAGCCGGATGCTCTGGTCGATGGCGCGGCCGAAATCGATGACCGCCATCAGCAGCAGGATCAGAACCGGTGCCGCGATGGCGAATTCCAGCGCCGCCACGCCGTGCCGCTGCCGCAGGAGGCGCGGCAGCCGGTGGAGGAGGGTTTGCAGCATGCGCCGGCTACTCCACCAGCCGGACGATCTGCACCTGCGGGATGCTGGTGCCGTAGCGGCTGCAGCCCGAGAGATCGAAGCCCGCCGTGCCCTGCAGTTGCAGCGATCCGGTGATGAACACCGTGCAGTCGGAGATCGGGGTGTTCGCGGCGGCCGCATTCCCGTTCAGGGTCATGGCCGAGGCCGGGGCGACCACGGCACCCGCCAGGCTGGTGGTGCTGTTGGCGGTGATGGAGATGTCGCCACCACCCGGCGCGTAGAGCACGACGCCGTTCAGGTTCGGATTCACATTGTTGGTGCGTGGCGCGTTGAGTCGGATATCGCCCTTCAGGTCCACCGTGCCCGGCGTCCAGCGGCTGCCCTGGGTGCGCCCGACCATGACGAGCGTCACGCCCCTGCCCGTCGTGGGGTCGCAGCCGGTGCAGGTAATGCTGGTGCCGGGATTGCTGTTGAGCTGGCCCTGGATGAAGTAGGTGCCGGGCGTCAGCACGATCTTCGCACCGCTGGAGGTGAGCGAGGTGCTGCAGAAGGGGGTCGTGCTCGATGCCCCGTTCAGGATGTCGGGCCCGCTGCGCGTCTCCTTGAACGCATTGCAGGTCGAGGACGCGGCGAGGCTGGCGAGCTGGCTGTTCGTCTGCGGCGTGTAGTTGTCGAGCGCGGCATAGGGATTCGCGATCGGCTTCTGGAAGAAGGCCGGCTGCGGCCCGGTGAGCTGCAGCTTGCCGCTTTCCAGCGCCGGGACGAAGGAGGTGCTGCCGCCGGTCGAGACCAGCGACCAGGCATTGGCCGAGAAGGAGCTGCCGCCCTGGGACTGGCCGGAGCCGAACTGGAAGCCGTTGCCGGCGGCGTTGGAGGTCAAGGCACAGCTCGGGGCCGAGATGACGCTGTTGCCGCCGAAGCTCATGGCGCCGTTCATGGTCATCGCGCAGGCCCCGCCGCCTGGCGGTGACAGCGCCTCCGCTTCCGCGAAGGCGCGCACCACCTTCGGCGTATCCAGCACCACGCGGGCCAGCATCAGCGGCTGGGGCTGGCTGATCTCGACACGCATGCGCGGCGCCGCGCCCGCCACCTGGGTGATGGCGACGGTGGCCTGGTTGACGCCATGCGAGAATCCGTTGAGGCCGGCGACGGTCTGGCCCGCCGTCGTTGCGCTGCCGCTGCTCCGGCTGTCGGCCAGCACGCGGACGGCGCCGAGAGCGGCGGCATCGGCCGCGTTCTGTGCGTTCCGCCGCGCGAGGTACCAGCTGCCGGCATCGGTGGCCAGGGCGGCCATCCCGACCAGCGAACTGCCGGCGATGGCCACTACCACCGCGACCGCGCCGCGCCGGTCCCGAAGGCAGGCCGCCGCGCGTCCCGATCGGGCGGGCAGGGGCATGTTGCAGGTCCGGCGATGGTGGATCGCCGTTTTGGCGAATACTCTCATTTCCGTTTCCCGTTATTGGCAAGATTTCCGGCATACTATCCGAGCTGACGGATGCGCCGGGGTCACTCGCCCGAGATCGCAACAAAATGGGAAAACCGGTGGTTTATTATAGACTTCCCTGTGGAATTTCTACTTTCAGGCGAAAACAGCCCCGCGAAAGCTCGCGATAAACCAATGGAGAGAATGTCTCCCTCATGCAAACGCAAATTCTGGTTCGTAACCCGCCTCGTTAACGTTTCGGCAGGGCACAGCGCCACAGGCGGCTGGAACCTGGCGAGACCCGCGCGGGCCAATACCGGCCGGCGGCCATCGTCTCAACCAGAAGACGGAGATAGGACAAGATGTTCGACACTCTGAAGACGCTGAAGGTCCTGGTGCAGGGCACGCTGAAGAACCGTGACGGCGTCACTGCCCTCGAATACGCGATCATCGCGGGCGTTGCCGCCGTCAGCCTGCTGGCGGGTTTCCAGGCTCTCTATAGCTCCGTCGATGGCAAGCTGAGCGGCCTCACCTTCTGAAGCACCAACGGGCGCGGCGCTTCCATCGCCGCGCCCGCTTTTTCTGCGTCCCGGTCTTTTCCCGACTATCCCACATCGCGCAGGGTGACCCATGGCGGGCTTGCTCGCGACCCTCACACTCGTCCCGCTCGCCGTCGCCGCATGGCGCGACGTCGCGGCCCGCCTCATCCCGGACCAGGCGACTCTCTGCATCGCGGCGCTCGGCATCGGCCTTCGCGCCGCCGAGGGCCTGGATGCGCTCCTCGCCTCGCTCGCCACCGCCGCTGCGCTGTTCCTCCTGCTCGCCTGGGCGCATGCCCGCGGCGCGATCGGCGGCGGCGACGTCAAGCTGGCCGCGGCCATCGCGCTTGGCCTCCCGCCGCTCGCCACTGGCCATTTCCTGATCCTCACCGCGCTGGCCGGCGGCGTGCTGGCGGCCGGCTACCTGCTCGGCGCCGCGCTGCTGCCGCGGCCCGCCCCGCTGCGGCCCTCGGCCGGCCTGCTCCGGCGCATCCTCGCGGTCGAGCACCGCCGGGTGCGCCGCAAGGGCCCCCTGCCCTACGGCGTCGCCATCGCGATCGGCGCCGCCTTCGTCCATCTCCAGCCGCTGGGAGGTTGAGCCATGGTGCTCCGCTCGGTCTTCGCCACTGCCCTGGTGCTGCTCTCGGCGGGCTTCGCCCTCGTGGCCTGGCGCGCCGCGCAGCCGCCGATGATCGTCACCGCCGCGCCGGCCGCTGCCCCGCCTGCGGTCCGCACCGCCGTGCTGGTCGCCGCCCGCCCGCTGCAGCCCGGCACGCTCCTCAAGGATGAGGACCTGCAGACGCGCGAGATGGAGCCGGGCCTTGTTCCGCCCGGCGCCGTGCTGCACAGCGACACGGCGCGGGCCGAGATGCGTGGCGCGCTGCTCCGCCGCTATATCGAGGCAGGCGCGGCCCTGGACCGCGACGATGTCCTGCGGCCGCGCGACCGCGGCTTCCTCGCCGCGGTGCTGCGCCCCTCCATGCGGGCGATCGCGGTCGGCGTCGATGCCATCACCGGCACCGCGGGGCTGATCTGGCCCGGCGACCAGGTGGACCTGATCCTGACGCAGGAGCTGGACGCCAGCACCACGCCGCTCGCGCGCCGCGTGGTGGGCGAGACGGTGCTGACCAATGTCCGCGTCATCGCCGTGGACCAGGAGATCACCCAGGGCGCCACCGGCACCTCGGCCTCGCCGACCGGCTCCGGCCCGCGCAACGTCGCCCGCACCGTGACGCTCGAGGTGACGACCGCCCAGGCCGAGCGCGTCGCCGTGGCCGAGCGGCTCGGCCGCCTCGCCCTGACGGTGCGGCCCATCGATCTCGACACCACCCCGGCCGCGCCGGCGAACAGCTCCGTCTTCGGCGCCGATGTCTCGCCGGCCCTCTCCCGCACGGATGCCGGGGCCGGAACCCGCATCCGCGTCATCCAGGGCAGCGACCTGAACGAGGTGACCTTCCGATGAACCGCACAACCCTGACCACGGCGGTGCTGGCGGCCAGCCTCGCCACGCTGCCGGCCCTGGCGCAGCCCATGCAGCCGGCGCCCGGTCCGCAGCCGGGCCAAGCCGCCCCGCAGGCGGCGCTCGCCGCCCCGACCTACCCGATCCTGCTGGAGAGCGGCGCCGGTCGGCTGCTGCAACTGCCGCGGCCCGCGGCGACGGTGCTGGCCGCGGATCCCCGCATCGCCCGGGTGCAGCCGGCCTCCCCGACCTCGCTGTTCCTCGTCGGTGTCGGCGCCGGGCGCACCACGGTGATCGCGACCAGCGACGACGGCACGCCGGTGGTGCAGTACGACGTCACCGTGCGTGGCGGCCGCGCGGAAGGCAGCCCGGCCGCCGCGGCGCCCGGCGGCGCGCCCGCCGCGCCGCGCGCCATCCCGGCGGCCACGGTGCAGGGCGCCATCCGGCAGGTCGTGCCGGGTGCCAGCCAGGTGCAGGTGCGCACCACGCCCGGCGGCGTGATCCTGACCGGCCCGGTGCCCTCCGCCGCGGATTCCCAGCGCGTCGAGGCGATCGCCCGCGGCTTCCTGGACGAGAACCAGGTCATCCAGAATCAGATGGAGGTGCTCTCCAGCGTGCAGGTCAATCTGCGGGTGCGGGTGCTGGAGATCTCCCGCGAGGTGACGCGCAATCTCGGCTTCAACTGGCAGGCGCTGGGCCGCAGCGGCAATTTCGTGCTCGGCCTGCGCAGCGGTCCCGGCGCGGACAGCATCGCCAGCGCCGTCCTCGGCGGCCTGTCCGGCGGCGCCCTGGCCGCGCCCGCGCTGCTGGGCGCCGCCTACCGCACCGCCAATGCCGATGTGAACGCCATCGTGGATGCGCTGGCCGAGGACCAGCTCATCACCATCCTCGCCGAGCCGAACCTGACCGCGCAATCCGGCGAGTCCGCAAGCTTCCTCGCGGGCGGCGAATTCCCCATCCCGGTCCAGGCGACGATCTCGGGCCAGGTGAGCATCCAGTTCAAGCAGTTCGGCGTCGGCCTCTCCTTCGTTCCCACCGTGCTCGGGCCGGACCGCATGAACCTGCGGGTGCGGCCCGAGGTGAGCGAGCTGTCTCAGAACGGCGCCATCGTCGTGCCGCTGGCGAGCGGCACCGTGCGCATCCCGGCGCTGGCGGTCCGGCGGGCCGAGACGACGGTCGAGGTCGGCAGCGGCCAGAGCTTCGCCATCGCCGGCCTGCTGCAGCGATCGACCACCCAGGTCGGGAACGGCGTCGCCGGCATCGGCGAAGTGCCGGTGCTCGGCGGGCTCTTCCGCTCCGAACGCTTCCGCCGGGCGGAATCGGAGCTGGTCATCATCGTGACGCCCTATCTCGTCCGCCCCGTCTCCGACCCGCGCGCGCTCTCCGGCCCGAGCGAGGGCTTCCGCCCGGCCACCGATCTCGACCGGCTTCTCTACAACCGCCAGATCGCGCGCGGCAGCCGGCCGGCCACGCCCATCGCGCCGGTGAATGCCGGCTTCATCCTGAACTGAGGCACGACATGCAGCGGACCCTCTTCCCCCTCGCGCCGGTGCTGACGCTTCTCCTTGTGGGCTGCGCGGCCGACCCCTTCGAGCGCCCCGGCACCTGGCAGCCGGCCGGGCACAACGATGCCAATCTGCGGTCCATGGTGGTCGAGCCGCTGCACCTGCAGGCCGGCCAGGGCAGTTCCACCAGCCGCGGCGCGGCAGGGGCGCAACCCATCGACCGGCTGCTCGCTGACCGGCGCCGCCCCCTGCCCTCCAGCCAGAACCAGGCGCTGCAGGTCAACGTCAATCCCGGGAACGGAGGCAGCGATGCCGGCCGCTGACGGCATGATGGCACCGGCGACCGCGCCCGGTGCCAGCACGGGGGAGCGCCTGCCGGTGCTCGCCTTCCTCTGCGATGAGGAGAGCGAGACCACCTTCCGCACCGGCCTGTCCGGCAGGACGGGCGCAATCACCGTCCGGCGCGGCACCATCCGCACCGCCATCGCCGCGCTGGAGCGGGAGCCGACGCCGCACATCCTGGTGGTGGACCTGTCGGGGGAGGAGAACCCCTCCGAGCTCCTCGACCGGCTCTCAGCGGTCTGCACCCCGGACGTCACCGTGCTGGCGGTGGGCGACCGCAGCGACATCGGCTTCTACAGGGAAATCCAGCATGAATTCGGCATTGCCGAATACCTGTTCAAGCCGCTGACGCGCGACAACGTCGCCCGGCTCTTCGGCCCGCACATCACCGGCCAGCGGGAGGAAGCCGCGCAGCGCGGCAACCGCGTCGTCGCGGTCTGCGGGGTGCGGGGCGGCACCGGCGCCACCACGGTCGCGGTGAACCTCGCCGTGCTGCTGGCCGACAGCACCCGCAGCCATGTGGCACTGCTCGACCTGCACCTGCGGGGCGGCAGCGCCGCCATGATGCTCGGGGTACGCTCCACCGCGGGCCTGCGGGTCGTGCTGGAGGATCCGGACCGGGTGGACCCGCTTTTCGTTGAGCGTGCGGCGGTGCCGATCGGCGACCGGCTCCGGCTGCTCTCGGCCGACGAGCCGCCGGAGGCCGACCCCGCGCCCAAGGCCGCCGGCGCGCTGCGCCTGCTGGAGATCCTGCGCAACCGCTTCAACCTGGTCATCGTCGATCTGCCCTGGCCGCCAGGACCGGTGGAGCGCGCGGTGCTCGAGGTCGCGCGGCACCGGGTGCTGGTCTTCCGGCCGGATGTCGCCGGCCTGCGCGACGCCGCGGCGGCGCGGGCCATGCTGACGGCGAAATCCGCAGGCGACGGTCCGATCCTGCTCGTGCAGAACGGGGCGGGCGCGCCGGGCAGCCTCGAGACGGCGATGGTCCTGCAGGCGCTCGGCGCCGCGCCCGACATCACCATCCCGCACCTGCCGCGGCACCTGCCGCGCGCTGCCGATCTGGGGCAGCCCGCCGTGCGCGGCTGCGCGCCCCTCCGCCGCGCCCTCGCCCCGCTGGCGCAGGAGGTCAACGGTACCCGGCAGGCCGTGGGCAACGGCCTGCTCGGCCGCATTCTCGGGCGGTGGGCGCGATGAAGCGCTTCGGCCGCAGGCCGACCGTCGTCGAGCTGGCGCCCGAGCCCGGCACGACCTCGCGGCGCCCGGCCCCTGAGGCCGCCGCCGATTCCGACGCCTCGGCGATGCAGGAGCGGCTGCGGGCCGAGGTGATGGAGCGCATCGACCCCAATATCGCCGCCACACTGCCGGTGGAGGTCCTGCAGCAGCAGCTGACCCAGCTGGTGCACGAGGTGGCGGAGCGGGAGCGGCTGCAGCTCACGGCGCGCGAGCAGGTCCTGATGGCCGAGGAGCTGACGCGTGACATGGCGGGTTATGGGCCGCTCGATCCGCTGCTGCAGGATGATCTGGTGTCGGACATCATGGTGAACGGCCCGGACTGCGTCTTCGTGGAGCGGCGCGGGACGCTGGCCCGCACCGACACGCGCTTCCGCAACGACCAGCACCTCAACAGCATCGCGCAGAAGATCGCCGCGGCGGTGGGCCGCCGGGTGGATGAATCGAGCCCGCTGGTGGATTGCCGCCTGCCGGATGGCAGCCGTGTCAACATCGTCTTCCCGCCGCTCGCGCTGAACGGCGCCTGCATGTCGATCCGCAAATTCGGCCGGCGGCCCTTCAACCTGGAGCGGTTGGTGGCGACTGGCGCCATGTCCCCGCCGATGGCGCGGATCCTGGAGATCGCCGGGCGCTGCCGGCTGAACATCCTGATCTCGGGCGGCACGGGCTCCGGCAAGACCACGCTGATGAACGCCATCAGCCAGTGGATCGACCACGGGGAGCGGGTGGTCACCATCGAGGACGCGGCCGAGTTGCAGCTGCAGCAGCCGCATGTCGTCTCCCTCGAGACGCGCCCGGCCAATCTCGAAGGCCGCGGCGAGATCACCCAGCGCGACCTGCTGCGCAACGCCCTGCGCATGCGCCCCGATCGCATCATCGTCGGCGAGGTCCGCGGCGCCGAGGCCTTCGACATGCTGCAGGCCATGAACACCGGCCATGACGGCTCGATCTGCACCATCCATGCCAACACCCCACGCGACGCGCTCACCCGCGTGGAGAACATGGTCCAGATGGGCACCGTGAACCTGCCGCTGCGCGCGATCCGCCTGCAGGTGGCAAGCGCGATCGACCTGATCGTGCAGGCCCAGCGCATGCGCGACGGCCAGCGCCGCGTGACGCATGTGACGGAGGTCTGCGGGATGGAAGGCGACATCATCACGACGAATGACCTCTTCACCTTCCAGTATGTCGGGGAAGGGTCTGACGGCAAGATCCAGGGCCGCTGGGAGACCTCCGGCGCGCGGCCGAGCTTCGTCGACCGGCTGGAGTATTTCGGCCTGCTCGGCGCCTGGCTGGAAGCCACCGCGGGGCTGTCGCGATGAGCCGGGACGCCCTACTCGCCCTTTGCACGCTGCTCGCCTCCCTCTCGCTGGCGGGCGCCGTCCTCGTGCTGCGCGGCGGGTTGCGGGAAAGGCTGCAGGCGCGCCTCGCGCTGGTCACCGCCGGGGCGGCGGAGATGCCCGGCCAGGGCGCGCAGCTCCTCGCCCTGGCGCCGCTCGCGCCGTCGCAGCTCGCGCTGCGGCAGCGGATCCTGCGCCTGCTCGGCCGCTCGCCGCACCTGCCCCCCAGCCACGCCTTCTCCCTGCCCCTGGTGCTCCTCGCGGCGCTCGGCGCCGGGCTGGTCGCCGCCTGGGCGATCGCCTGGCTGATGGATCCGCTGATCGGCATCGCCGGTGGCGGCGCAGTCGGCCTCCTCGTCACCTATGGGCTGTTCCGGCTGGAGGCCGACCGCCACCGTGACGCTCTCTTCCTGCAGGTGCCGGATGCGATCAGCTTCGTCCTGCGCGCCGTGCGGGCCGGCCTGCCGGTGAGCGAGGCGCTGCGCACCGTGGCCCGCGAGATGCCCTCGCCGACGCGGGAGGAGTTCGACCGGGCGGTCAGCCATCTCGCGATCGGCACCGCGCTCGACCAGGCGCTGCTGGCCCTGGCCGAGCGGACCCGGCTGGCGGAGTACAAATTCCTTGCCGTCGTCATCGCGCTGCAGGCACAGACCGGCGGCAATCTCGGCGAGGCGCTGGAGAACCTCGCCGAGATCACCCGCCAGCGGGTCGGGATGCGCGGCAAGATCCTGGCGCTGACCGCCGAGGCGCGCCTCTCCGCCAAGATCCTGATCGCCCTGCCGCTGGTCTGCGGCGCGGCGATCGCGGTGCTCGTTCCCGGCCATCTCACCCCCATGGTCCAGGAACCGCAGGGCCGGAAGATGCTGCTCGGCGGGGTCGCGGCCTTGCTGATCGGCGTGCTGATCATTCGCGCGATGCTGCGCTCTGCGGCCAAGGATTGAGCCATGGCTCCCGACACAGGCCTGGCGATCACCTCGCTCGGCATCGCCCTGCTCCTCCTGCTCGTGGCCGGCATCCTGCTGGCGCGCGGGGTCTGGCTGCGGCGCGTCTCGGCACGGATCGCCGACAACATTCTCGGGCAGGGGGCGAACCCGGCCGGGGCGGCGCCGGATCCGCGGCTCACCCAGGCCATCCGCTCCGCCGGCCGCGCCGTCCGCAGCGGCGCCTTCCTCTCGGAGAGCGATGCCCAGGTCCTGGCGCGCAGCGCCGCTGCCGCAGGAATCAAGGAGAGCCGCGCGATCGCGGCCTTCATCGGCGCCAAACTGCTGCTGATGCTGCTGCTGCCACCGGCCGTCTATGCCGGCGCGACCATGACGGGCAGCGGCCATGCCCTCATCATGGCGCTCGGGGCCTTCGCCGGCGGCATGCTGCTGCCGAACTACGTCCTCAATGCGGTGCGCAAATCCTATGCGCAGCAGATGCAGCGCGGCCTGACCGAGGCGCTCGACCTCATGGTCGTCTGCTCCGAGGCCGGCCTCGGCCTCGACTCCATGGTCGATCGGGTGGCGCGCGAGATGCGGCACTCCAGCCCCGCGATCGGCCTGGAATTCGCAACCCTGACGCATGAGCTGCGGATGCTGTCCGACCGGCGCCTCGCGCTGGAGCGCCTGGCCGAGCGTGCCTCGACGGACCAGATGCGGCGCCTGACATCCACGCTCAGCCAGGCCATGCAGTACGGCACGCCGCTCGGGCAGGCGCTCCGCGTCCTGGCGGGCGAGTTGCGGCGCGACCGGATGCTGCGGCTGGAGGCGCGCGCCGCCAAGCTGCCCGCCATGATGGTCGGGCCGCTGATCGTCTTCATCATGCCCTGCCTGTTCATCGTGCTGGTCGGGCCATCGATCATCGTCCTGTCCAACGGCCTCGGAGGCTGACACATGCCCATTCCTGCCAGTTCGTGCCTGCGCTCCGGCCTGCTTGGCCTCGGGCTGCTCGGCCTCGCCGCCTGCGGCGGAACACCGGTCGCGGGTGACCGGCCACAGTCGCAGCTTCGCCTCGCCGCGGTCGCCGAGGCCGCCGGGCAGCCGGATGTCGCGCTCAACATCGTCAGCGCCGCGGCCACGGCGAATCCGGGCGATGCGGCGCTGCAGGCGCGGCATGCGGGCCTCCTGCTCCGCGCCGGCCTGGTCGGCGATGCGCAGTCCGTCCTCGGCCGCGCCCTCGCCCGCCATCCCCGCGATGCCGCCCTGCTGCGGGAGCAGGGCCGCATCGCCCTGCTCAGCGGCAATACGGCGGAGGCGCTGCAGGCCTTCGAGAACGTGCTCGCGGGCGCGCCGCGCGATGTGTCCGCGCTGAACGGCCGGGGCGTGGCGCTCGACATGCTCGGCCGCCATGGGGAGGCGCAGCAGAGCTACCGGCAGGCGCGTGCCCTGGCGCCGGACGACATCTCGGTCGCCAACAACCTGGCCATGTCCTTCATCCTGGCGGGCATGCCGCAGGAGGCGCTGCCGATCCTGGAACCGCTGGCCCGGCGCGCCGATGCGCCGCCGCGGGTCGCGAACAACCTGGCGATCGCGCGGGCCACCACCGGGGAGCAGCCGGCGGAGCGGCCGGGGCTGCGTGGCGAGCAGATGAGCCAGTTGCTGGCGGCGTTGCAGTAGAGGGTGGCCGGGGCGGACGCTGCGGGCGCATTCCATGCCGGCCCGCCTGAGGGGGCCGGCATGATCGCAGCCCCCGGCGCGCAGCCGCCGCACAGGTTGCGCGCGGCTGCCGGGCGGCAACGGCGGCATGCGAACGGTCCGCCTTGTTGCGGGGGAGGAGCGCGCCTCCGCCCGCGGGCCCATGTCCTATTCCGGCTGCGCGCCGCTGACCTTCACCATCTCCGCCCAGATCGGCTTCTCCCGGGCCAGCCGCGTCGCCAGCCCGTCGGGCGTGGAGCCGGTCAACCGGGCACCCATCGCGATGGCGCGCTGCTGCAGCGCCGGATCGGTCCAGGCCGCCCGCACCTCGGCCGAGAGCCGGTCGATCACCGCCTGCGGCGTGCCGCGCGGCGCCGCCCACATGTGCCAGGGCGAGACCTCGAAGCCGGGCAGGCCGGCCTCCGCCATGGTCGGCACGTCCGGCAGCGCCGGCCAGCGCTGCGGCAGCGCGACGGCAAGCGCCCGCATCCGGCCTTCCTGGATCACGCCGACATAGGAGGCGAGATTGTCCACCGCATACTGGATGTCGCCCGCGAGCAGCGCCGGGATGGTCTGGGCGGCGCCGCGATAGCTCACATGCTGCGCCTCGAATCCCGCCCTTCCGGCCAGGTAGGCGCCGGAGAGATGGATGGTGGTGCCGACGCCGGAGGAGCCGAAGCTGACCCCACCCGGCCGTGCCTTCGCCCAGGCGATGAACTCCTGCAGCGTCCGCGCCGGGACGTGCTGCGCCGGGACCACCGCGACGTTGGGCAGGTCCCACATGGCGCTGATCCAGGCGAAGTCCCGGTCGGGATCGTAGGGGAGCCGTCTGAAGAGGTGCGGGTTGATCAGCAGGTTGTGCATGCTCACCGTGCCGATCGTGTAGCCATCCGGCGTGGCGCGGGCGAGCGCCTCCGCGCCGATATTGCCGGAGGCGCCGGTGCGCGTCTCCACCACGAAGGGCTGGCCGAGACGCTGCGACATCTGCTCGGCCGCCAGCCGCGTCATGACATCGAGCGAGCCGCCCGGCGGGAAGCCGACGAGGACGCGCACCGGCCGGTCCGGCCAGTTTCCCTGGGCCCGGCCCGACAGGGGCAGGGCGGCAAGCATGGGTGTCGCAAGCAGGGCGCGGCGGTGCAGCAAAGGATGTCCCTCCCGTCATTCGTTGCGCCTAGCTTAGCATCCGCCGGTGCCACGGCGGTAGCACGGCCGGCCAGGCGGGCAGGACCAGGACGGAGAGGCGGTTGCGCCAGCCGCCCCGGCCGCGATGCCTGCCGCGGTTGCTCCCCCCGGCGCGCGGGGAAGGGTCAGCCGGGCTCGCGCATCGCCCCCACCGGGTGATGCCAGCCCGCAGCAAGCCTGACCTGCAGCCGCCGGAGGCGGCCGAGGCTGCGCAGGCGGCCCGCGCCGGGTGGCGAGTCGCCATGCCGGCAGAGGCGGCGCCCGAGGCCGCAGACATGCGTCGGCATGCCTGCGGGGGCAGTATCACTCCACCGCCAGCAGTTCCACGTCGAAGACCAGCGTGGCATTGGGCGGGATGACGCCGCCGGCGCCACGGGCGCCATAGCCGAGCTCCGGCGGGATGGTCAGGCGGCGCTGGCCGCCGACCTTCATGCCGGCCACGCCGCGATCCCAGCCGGCGATGACATGGCCGGCGCCCAGCTCGAACTGGAAGGGGTCGCCGCGGTCACGCGAGCTGTCGAATTTCCGCCCCTTGCCCTCGGGCGCGGCCGGGTCGTGCAGCCAGCCCGTGTAATGGACGGTCACCATGTGGCCGGGGGCTGCGGTATCGCCGGTGCCCGGCTTCAATTCGCTCATCGGTTTCGCCTTCGGTTGCAGCCTGGATCAAGCACGGGATGGCGGCCGGCGCCATGGGCCGGGGCGGATCGCCCGGCCCGGCCGGCGGGGCAGCCGGGCCCGGCTGGGGCCAGAATGCGGCGCCGCCCCACCGGTTCCGGCCTCAGCAGTCCAGCACCAGGTTGCCGATGGTGCGGCCCGCCTCCACCGCATCATGCGCCGCGGCACATTGCGCGAGCGGCACCCGGGCGGCGATGGCGTGCTTCACCAGGCCGGCCCGCAGCCAGGCCTGCAGCGTATCGACCGCCAGGGCGCGCTGGGCCGCATTCAGCTCGTAGACGATGAACCAGCGGATCGCGAGGCCCTTCATGATGGCGGGGCCGAACTGGACCGTGGCCTCGGTGCCGTTCGAGCCATAGGCGGCGCAGAGCCCGCCCGGCGCCAGGAGACTCGGCAGCAGCGGCGCGGTGCCGGAGAGGTCCACATCCACCACCCGCTGCACCCCGGCCCCGCCGGTCAGCGCCGCGACGCGCCCGGCCACGTCCTCGGTCCGGTAATTGATGGTCTCGTCCGCCCCGGCCGCGAGGGCATGCGCCGCCTTTTCCTCCGAACTGATGGTCGTGATGATGCGCGCGGCGCCGAGCAGCCGGGCGAACTGGATGGCGTAATGCCCGACCGAGCCGGCGCCGCCGGTGACCAGCACGGTCTGGCCGGTCACGCCGCCATCGGTCAGCACGGCATGCAGCGCCGTCAGCGCCGGGATGCCGAGGCAGGCGCCCGCCTCCAAGGAGGTGTTCTCGGGCAGCGGGACGGCCTGGATCGCCGGCAGGGCGATGTATTCGGCGGCGGTGCCGAAGGCGCGCTTCCACTGGCCGTTCCAGATCCAGACGCGCTCCCCGATGCGGGCGCGGTCCACGCCCTCCCCCACCGCCTCGATGGTGCCGGCACCGTCGCTGTGCGGGACGACGCGGGGGAAGGCCATGGGCCGGGAAAGGCCGCGGCGGGTCTTCCAGTCCGAGGGGTTCACGCCGGAGGTGGCCAGGCGGACCAGCACCTCGCCGGGGCCGGGGGTGGGCGTGGGCAGGTCGCCATGGGTCAGGACCTCGGACCCGCCATTGCGGTCGTACCAGACGGCTTTCATGTGCTTGTCTCCTCCAGTGGATCTCATCGCCGGCGAGGGATCGGGGCCCGCCCTCCCCCAGGTCAGCCCCGGCAGAGGGGCGCGGGGTTCCCGTGCCTCCATCGCCAGTGCCAGGGTTGCCCGGCCCGCCTCAGGGCCATTTCGCCTCGGGCGGCATGGACATCAGGATGGCGTCCACATTCCCACCGGTGCGCAGGCCGAAGAGCGTCCCACGGTCATGCAGCAGGTTGAACTCCACATAGCGGCCGCGGCGGATGAGCTGGTGCTCCCGCTCCGCCTCGGTCCAGGGCTCGTGCATCCGGTCGCGGATGATGGCCGGGTAGATGTCCCGGAAGGCGCGGCCGACATCCTGCACGAAGGCGAAGTCGGCCTCGATGCCATGGCCCGGGGTGCGGTCGCCCAGCCAGTCGAAGAAGATGCCGCCGAGGCCCCGCGTCTCCCCCCGGTGCGGCAGGAAGAAATACTCGTCGCACCACTGCCTGAACCTCGGATAGTAGCCCGGGTCGTGCTTCTCGCAGGCGGCCTGGAAGGCGGCGTGGAAGCGGGCGGCGTCCTCCCTGGACTCCGGGGCGTCCAGCGGCATCGGGGTGATGTCGCCGCCGCCGCCGAACCAGGGCTTGGTCGTCACCAGGAAGCGGGTGTTGAAATGCGCCGCCGGCACCCGCGGGCTGCGCATATGGGCCACCAGGGAGATGCCCGTCGCGAAGAAGCGCGGATCCGCCTCCGCCCCCGGGATCTGCCGGCGGAATTCCGGGGAGAACTCGCCGAAGACGGTGGAGACGTTCACCCCCACCTTCTCGAAGACGCGGCCGCGCATCAGCCCCATCACGCCGCCGCCGCCCTCCGGCCGCTGCCAGGGCCGCCGCTCGAACCGCCCCGGTGGCAGGGCGGCATGCGGCCCCGCGGCCAGCTCGTCCTCGATCGCCTCGAAGGCCGTGCAGATCTGGTCGCGCAGGCTCTCGAACCAGGCGCGCGCCCGGGCCGCGAAGGGGTGGTCCGCCGGTCCCGCGGCGGCGGAGGGGCTGGCATGGGGGGCCTCGGTCACGGTTTCGCTCCTGCTCCGCATGGGTTCTATTGCGCTTGCGGCGGATTGCCACCCCGCTCAGCCTCCCTTTATATGCGGCGCGGCGCGTAGGGGTAGCGCAGGTCCGGCCGTGCCCGGAGCTTCCCGGCCCCCGCGGCGCCAATCGCATTCGGCCCCCGCCGGTCCCGCCCGGGACGCGGGCGTGGCCGCGATCAAGGACGATGAGGCATGGCCGATAGTATGGCGCAGGCGGCGCCGCAGGACGGCGAAACCCGGCGCGACTTCCTGCAATTGGTGACGGCATCCTTCGCCGCCGTGGGCGTCGGCGCGATGGCCTGGCCCTTCATCAGCTCGATGAACCCGGCGCGGGACGTGCTTGCGCTGGCCAGCACCGAGGTGGACCTCTCGCCGATCGCGGTGGGCTCCGCCGTGACGGTGATGTGGCGCGGCAAGCCGGTCTTCGTGCGGAACCGCACCCCGCAGGAGATCCAGGAGGCCCGCGCGGTCCCCGTCTCCCAGCTTCCGGATCCGCAGCCGGACCAGGCGCGCGTCAAGAAGGACAACTGGCTCGTCCTGGTCGGCGTCTGCACCCACCTGGGCTGCGTTCCGCTCGGCCAGAAGCCGACCGATCCGCGTGGCGAATTCGGCGGGTGGTTCTGCCCCTGCCACGGCAGCCATTACGACACCTCGGGCCGCATCCGGAAGGGGCCGGCGCCCACCAACCTGTTGGTGCCCGACTACACCTTCACCTCCGACACGCAGATCCGGGTCGGCTGAGGAGCAGGCAATGGCAAGCGGACTGCACAAGAGCGAGGTCTCGAACCCCGTCCTGCGCTGGATCGACGCACGGCTTCCCGTCGTCACCATGATGCAGAAGGAGTACGGGACGTTCCCGACGCCCCGGAACTTCAACTACTTCTGGAATTTCGGCGCCCTCGCCATGGTCAACCTGTTGATCATGATCGTGACGGGCATCTTCCTGTCCATGCACTACACCGCGCATGTGCATTACGCGTTCGACAGCGTCGAGCGCATCATGCGTGACGTGAACTACGGCTGGCTGCTGCGTTACGTGCACGCCAACGGCGCCAGCATGTTCTTCATCGTCGTCTACATCCATATCTGGCGCGGCCTGTACTACGGGTCCTACAAGGCGCCGCGCGAACTGCTGTGGATGCTGGGCGTCGTCATCTTCCTGCTGATGATGGCCACCGCCTTCATGGGCTACGTGCTGCCCTGGGGCCAGATGTCCTTCTGGGGCGCCACCGTCATCACCAACCTGTTCAGCGCCCTGCCCCTGATCGGCCAGGACATCGTGGTGTGGCTGTGGGGCGGCTTCAGCGTGGACAACCCGACGCTCAACCGCTTCTTCAGCCTGCACTACCTGCTGCCCTTCGTGATCTTCGGCGTCGTCTTCCTGCACGTCGCCGCGCTGCACATCACGGGTTCCAACAACCCGCTGGGCATCGATCCGAAGGGGCCGCAGGACACCCTGCCCTTCCACCCCTACTACACCGCGAAGGACAGCGTCGGCTTGGTGGCCTATTTCGCCTTCTTCGCCATCCTGGTGTTCTTCTTCCCGAACATGCTCGGGCACCCGGACAACTACATCCCGGCCAACCCGCTGGTGACGCCGGCGCATATCGTGCCGGAATGGTACTTCCTGCCCTTCTACGCCATCCTGCGCGCGGTGCCGGACAAGCTGGGCGGCGTGGTGCTGATGTTCGCCTCCATCGCCATCCTCTTCGTCCTGCCCTGGCTCGACACCAGCCCGGTGCGCTCCATGCGCTTCCGCCCGCTGGCGCGGCCCTTCCTGTTCACCTGGCTGGTCTCCTTCTTCGTGCTGCTCTACTGCGGCGGCATGCCGGCCGAGGAGCCCTACGTCACCATCAGCCGCGTGGCGACGGCCTACTACTTCCTCTACTTCCTCGTGATCCTGCCGCTGCTCGGCCGTCTGGAACGGCCGCTGCCGCTGCCGGAGAGCATCGCGCGCCCCGTGCTCCGCGGCGGCGGCCCCCTGCCGGCCGGCGCGGTCGGCAAGCCCATGGAGAAGGCGTGATGCCCAAGGGGTTCGACATGACGTTCAGCCTGAAGGCCCTCGCGGTCGCGCTCGGCCTCGCGGCGGGCGCGGCCCTGGCCCCGGCGCCCGCCCTGGCGGCGGGCGAGGCGGTCAAGCTTCCGGATGTCCGCTTTTCCTTCAACGGCATCTTCGGGCATTTCGACCGGGCCTCGGCCCAGCGCGGCTTCCAGGTCTACCAAGAGGTCTGCGCGAACTGCCACGCCATGCACCAGCTCTCCTACCGCAACCTGCGGGAGATCGGGCTGTCGGATGCCGAGGTGCGGGGGATCGCGGCCACGGTGCAGATCGTGGACGGCCCGAATGACGAGGGCCAGATGTTCGAGCGGCCGGGGCGTCCCTCCGACCGCTTCCGCAAGCCCTTTGCCAATGAGAAGGCGGCGCGTGCGGCGAATAACGGCGCCTATCCGCCGGACCTCTCGGTCATCGTCAAGGCGCGGGAGAACGGCGCGGCCTATCTCTACGCCCTGCTGACCGGCTACGAGGACCCGCCCGCCGACGTCACGCTGATGGAGGGGATGCACTACAATAAGTACTTCGCCGGCCATCAGATCGCCATGGCGGCGCCGCTGAACGAAGGCCAGGTGGAGTTCCATGACGGCACCCAGGCCAGCGTGGAGCAGCTTGCCCGCGACGTGACGCAGTTCCTCGCCTGGGCGGCCGAGCCAGAGCTGGAGCAGCGCAAGGCGATGGGCGTGAAGATCGTGCTCTTCCTCACGATCCTCGGTGGCCTCGTCTATGCCGTGAAGCGCAAGGTCTGGGCCGACGTGCACTGAACGCCAGCGCGCCGGGCAGCCAGCCTGCCCGGCGCGACTGGGGGCTTGCCCCTCTTGCTCCCCGACCAAGGCCGCCCCCAGGCGGCCTTGGCCAATTTCGGGCGGGCGCTACCGGCGGGGCGCCTCGGCCAGGCCGGGCGGCGGCAGGGCGGTGCCGCGCTCGATTGAGCGGTCTACCATCGGCGCCGGCGTCCTTTCGCAGGCGCCAAGCAGCGGGGCCACCAGAACCACGGCCAGGCTGAGCATTCGGGTCAAAGGCAGTTCTCCTTGCAGCAGTCCCGCTTCGCGCGCGACTCGCTCGCGATGATGCCAGTCCCGTAGCGCCCCGGCATCCGCTCATCCGGGGTCGCGCCACCCGCTGGCCACCCGCGCCGCCTTTCCGCCGGCCCCGGGGAGGTCAGGGTGGACCACCGATCCCATGCAGGTCCTTGCTTGTGGGGCAGGCCACGCACCTCCGCGATCCGCCGGTGCTCTCCGCGTTTCGGGCAGATTCACGCTCCCGGGCGTTCACGGCCTCCCGCGATCTGCTCTACAGCGGATGGGCGTTCGTATCTGAACGCCCATCCGCTTTAGCCCTTTGTCTTTCGAGCTGATTCACGCATCCGGTCGTTCACGACCTCCTGCGATCTGCTCTAGAAGGCCAGCCCATCCAGCCCGCAGGAGCCGCCATGTCCGACCGCGCCACCCCCGTCATCGGCCTGATCGGCGGTTCCGGCCTCTATGACATCGACGGGCTCGAGGAGCGCGAGTGGCGCCGGGTGGAGACGCCCTGGGGCGAGCCCTCGGACGCGCTGCTCTTCGGCCGTCTGGCCGGCGTGCGCTGCGTCTTCCTGCCGCGCCATGGCCGCGGCCACCCGACCCCGCCTTCCGAGCTGAACTACCGCGCCAATATCGATGCGCTGAAGCGCGCCGGCTGCACCGATGTCATCTCCCTCTCGGCCGTCGGCTCCTTGCGGGAGGACCTGCCGCCCGGCCATTTCGTCATCGTCGACCAGTTCATCGACCGCAGCTTCGCCCGGGTGAAGAGCTTCTTCGGCACCGGCTGCGTCGCGCATGTCTCGGTCGCCCATCCGGTCTGCCCGCGGATCGGCGATGCGCTGGAGGGCGCGGCCCGCGGCCTCGGCCTGCCCGTCACCCGCGGCGGGACCTATCTGGTGATGGAGGGCCCGCAATTCTCCACCAAGGCCGAGAGCGAGCTCTACCGGCAATGGGGCTGCCACGTCATCGGCATGACCAACATGCCGGAGGCCAAGCTCGCCCGGGAGGCGGAGCTCTGCTACGCGACCGTCGCCATGGTGACGGATTTCGATTGCTGGCACCCGGACCATGACCACGTCACCGTGGACCAGGTGGTGAAGGTGCTGTTCGGCAATGCGGACAAGGCCCGCGCCCTGGTCAAGGCGGTGGTGCCGGAGCTGGGCAAGCCCCGCGGCCCCTGCCCCGCCGGCTGCGACCGCGCGCTGGATCATGCGCTGATCACGGCGCCCGAGATGCGCGACCCGGCGCTGCTGGCGAAGCTCGATGCGGTGGCCGGACGGGTGCTGCGGTAGGGCGCCTCGGGCGTCAGCCCACCAGGAGGACTGGGGGTGCGGGGCGGGAGTTCGCTCCCTCCCCGCCCTGCCTCTCAGCGCAGCACGATCTCGACGCGGCGGTTCTGCATCTCCCGCACCCCGTCGGCGGTCGGCACCAGCGGCTTGGTTTCGCCGAAGGCCGTCACGGTGATCTCCTCGCGCTGGATGCCCTGCCGCACCAGCTCGTTCGCCACCGCCTCGGCGCGGCGCTGCGACAGGCGCTGGTTGTATTGCACCGTGCCGGAGCGGTCGGCATGGCCCGCCACCTCGATCCGGGTGGTCTGCACCCGGCGGGCGGCACCGGCGGCATCGGCGATGATCTGCTTCGCCCGGTCGGTCAGGTCGGCGCGGTCCCAGTCGAAGAAGACCAGATAGGTCCGCGCCGGGGATGGCGCGGCGGCGGGCGCAGGCGCCTGCGTCGCGGCGGGCGCCGGCGGCGGGTTGAAGCTGTAGCGCAGGCCGAGCAGGACCGAATGGTTGTGGTTGGTCGGTTCGAAGCTGCCGGGCACGCCGGGCACGGCCGGCCCGCTGCTGCGGTTGATGCTGAATTTCGGGTCGAGCGTGCCGAGGAAGCGGTACTCCGCCGTCAGCGACAGGCCGGGCATGAGGCGGCCCAGCCCGAAGGCGGAGCCGACGATGGCTTGGTAGGCGAATTGCGCGTCGGTGTCGTCGATCCGGTAATTGCTGCCGCCGATCGAGAGCCGCGCATTGCGGATCTCGTTCCAGACATAGCCGCCGCCGAAGCCGATATAGGGCTGGTAGCTCCGGGGCGAGAGGCCGAAGCTGCTGAGGTCGAAGTCGAACAGCAGGTTCGCCATCACGCCGTACTTGTCGTAATAGCCGGAGCCGCCGATCTGCTGGCCGTTCAGCGAGATCCGGTCGAGTTCGTCGGTGCGGTAATTCCCCTCGATCTCCGCCCGCCAGCCATTGCCGAAGCCCCAGCCCAGCGAGAGCACCGCCGCCGCGCCGACATCGCGCGTGACGAGCCGCACGCCCCCGTCGCCCGATTCGGGGACGATGTTCAGCCCGGCGCCCGCGCCGAGATAGAGGCCTTCCACGGGCTGCGCCCCGGCGGCCCATGGCGCCGCCAGCAGGGTTGCGGCCAGAAGAACGCGGCGGAAGGGCATCGACGACTCCAGAGGGGATGGGGCGTGCCGGCTGCCCCGGGGATGGACAGGCCCCGCGGTATCCGGGCCGGGCCAGGCCCAAGCATAGCCGCGCCGATCCGCGGCATGGCAATGCAATTCCTTTCGCGTCTGCGAAGAACGCAAAAGTGTGTTCATGCCATCAGCCCCCTCACCAATGCCGCGATGTCCTGCGCCGCCGGGCAGCCGGGATGGCGCGTCAGCAGGGGCGACTGGCGGCGGATGGCCTCCGGCACCCGCGGATCGCGGCGGATGACGCCGGCGAGCGGCACGCCCGCGCCGAGGAAGCGGGCGCAGGCCTGGTCGAGCGTCCGCCAGGTCCGCTCGCCCCCGGCCCGGTCGGTGGCCTGGTTGATCACGACCCGGGCCGCCGCCCCGGGGCGGTCGCGGCGGTGCAGCTTCAGCACGGCATAGGCATCGGTCAGGCTGGTCGGCTCCTCGGTCGCCAGCACCAGCAGCAGGTCGGCGGCGGCGGCCAGGCGCCGCACCGCCAGGTCCAGCCCGGCGCCGAGATCGAGCAGCACGGTATCGAACCCCGCCGCCGCGTCGCGCAACGCCGCCTCCAGCCGCGCGACCGCCGCGGCATCCAGCCCGGCGAGCGCGCCGGAGCCGGAGCGGCCGGGCAGGATGGCGAAGCCAGCCTCGTGCCGCAGCGCCGCCTCGGCCGCGGTGAGGCGGCCGGACAGCACATCCGACAGGTCGTGCCGCGGGTCGAGGCCGAGCTGCACATCGACATTGGCGAGGCCGAGATCGGCGTCCACCAGCAGCACGCGCTCCCCCGCCTGCGCCAGCCCCTGGGCGAGGCCGATCGCCAGGACGGTCTTCCCGACCCCGCCCTTGCCGGAGGCGATGGCGAGGAGCCGGCCGGGGCGTGCAGTGGCAGTCATGCGGAGGTCTCCGGTCCGGGCGCGCGCAGCAGCCGCGCGGCCAGCCATGCAGGATCGATCACCGTGAGGTCCCCGGCCGGATCAGGCCCCATCCCGGCCTCGGTCAGGGCGAGCCCGGCCGCCGCGCCGGCCAGCACCCCGCCGAGGCGCCGCGCGGCGTCCAGCCGGGTCGGCAGCAGGTGGCGGGCCCCGAGCGCGAGGAAAGCGCGCGCCGTCTCCGCCGCCTCCGCCGGATCGAGCCCGGCCGGCAGCACCAGGAGCATGGCGGCATCGGCGGCGCGGGCGAGGGCCAGCAGCGCGGCGGCCTGGGCAGGGTCGAAGGGATCGCAGCCGGCGGTGTCGATCAGCACCGCCTGGCCGGGCTGCCTTCGCGCCAGCGCCTTGGCCAGCGCGGCCGGCTGCGGCGCCACCGCCAGCGTCAGGCCGAGCACCCGGGTGAAGGCGGCCATCTGCTCGGCAGCGCCGGCGCGCGCGCCATCCGTGGTGACCACCAGCGGCGCGCCGCCCGAGAGCACGGCCCGTGCCGCCAGCTTGGCGCAGCTCAGCGTCTTGCCGGCCCCCGGCGGCCCCGCCAGCAGCAGCGGCCGCACCGCCGGGTCCGGCAGCGGCGCAAAAGCGAGCGCGGCGGCCAGCGACCCGGCGAGCGGTCCGGCGGCCAGCCGCGCCGCCAGCGGCGCCGGCAGGTTGTGGCGCGCCAGCGCGCCCGCCATGGGCGGCGGGTCCGGCCAGGCCCCCGGCCCCACGGCCGTCGGTTCCTCCGGCACCGCCGGCGGACCGGGCGGGATCAGCCAGGGCTCCGCCTCCGTCGGCAAGGGATCCGGCCGCGACTCCAGCGCCGCCGTCACCTCGACCCCGCCGGCGACCCGGCGGGTCTCGAGGATCACGGCCTCCTCGCCCAGTTCGGCCCGCAGCCGGGCCATCGCCTCCGCCATCCTCGGGGCCCGGAAAAGCCGCAGCCGCATGGGCTAGACGGTCCCCACGGTGCGGATGCGGGCGCGCGGATGGATCTCCGCCTGGCTCAGCACCATGGTGGCCGGCCGGAAGCGCTCGACGATCGCCCGGACATGGGCGCGGATGGCGCCGGAGCAGACCAGCACCGGCGCCTCCCCCGCCGCCGCCGCGGCATCGAAGGCCTCGCGCAGCCGCTGCATGAATTCCTGCAATTGCGTGGGCGCCATGGCGAGCTGCCTGTCCTCCGGCGGGCCCGCGAGGCTCTCGGCGAAGGCGATCTCCCAGTCGGGCGAGAGGGCGATCAGCGGCACATAGCCGCCCGGCCCCCGCGCCGCCTCGGAGAGCTGGCGGGCGAGCCGCGCCCGCACCGCGGCCAGGATGCCGCCGATGCCCCGGCTGCCGCCCGCGACGGCCTCCTGAACCCCTTCCAGGATGGTCGGCAGGTCGCGGATCGAGACCCGCTCCGCCAGCAGCGCCTGCAGCACGCGCTGCAGCCCGCCGACGCCGATCTGGGCGGGGATGACATCGGCGACCAGCTTGCGGTGCTCGGCCGGCAGCTCGTCCAGCAGCTTCTGGGTCTCGGCGAAGGAGAGCAGTTCCGGCATGTGGTCGCGCACCGTCTCGGTCAGATGGGTGGCCAGCACGCCGGCGCAGTCCACCACGGTGCAGCCGCGGGCCAGCGCCTCCTCCCGCAAGGTCTCCTCGATCCAGAGGGCGGGCAGGCCGAAGGTGGGCTCCGTCGTCCGCTCCCCGGCCATGGCCGGCACCTGGCCGGAGGGGTCGATGGCGAGGTGCAGCGGCGGGCGGAGCTGGCCGCGCCCGGCCTCGATCTCCTTCACCCGGATCACATAGGTGTCCGGCGCAAGCTCGAGATTGTCCTGGATGCGCACGCTCGGCAGGACGAAACCCATCTCCTGCGCCATGCTGCGGCGGAGGATGCGGATCTGCTCGGTCAGCCGCGGCGCGTCGCCGGCGGCGAGGGAGAGCAGCCCATAGCCCAGTTCCAGCCGCAGCAGGTCGAGCCGCAAGGCCTCGGCCACGGGCGGCTCGGCCACCGCCGCGGCGGGGGCCTCGGGCGGCGCCATGGCGGCCCGCCGCTCCGCCCCCCGCCGTGTCCAGGCCACGGCGGCGGCGGCGCCGGCGAGCGCGAGGAAGGGGAGCAGCGGCATGCCGGGCAGCAGGCCCATGACCAGCGCTGCCCCGGCGGCCAGCCCCATCGGCTTCCAGCCCCGGCCGAGCTGCCGGCCGAGCGCCTGGTCGGCCCGTTCCTCCCCCGCCCCCTTGGTGACGACGATGCCGGCTGCGACCGAGACCAGCAGGGCGGGAATCTGGCTGACCAGCCCGTCGCCCACCGTCAGCGTGGCGAAGACCGCGGCCGCCTCCCCCACCGGCATCCCGTGCCGCAGGACGCCGATCCCGAGGCCGCCGAGCAGGTTGATCGCCGTCACGATCAGCCCGGCGATCGCATCGCCGCGGACGAATTTGGCGGCGCCGTCCATGGCGCCGTGGAAGGCGCTCTCCTCCTCCAGTTCGCGGCGCCGCCGGCGCGCCTCCTGCTCCTCGATCAGCCCGGCGGAGAGGTCGGCATCGATCGCCATCTGCTTGCCGGGCATGGCGTCCAGGCTGAAGCGTGCCGCGACTTCCGCGATGCGGCCGCTGCCCTTGGTGACGACCATGAAATTCACCACCAGCAGGATGGCGAAGACGATCAGCCCGACGACGACATCGCCGCCCATCAGGAAGCCGCCGAAGGCCGCGACCACCTGGCCCGCCGATTGCGGCCCCTCATGCCCCTGGGTCAGGATGGTCCGCGTGGTGGCGACGTTGAGCGCCAGGCGCAGCAGCGTGGTCAGCAGCAGCAGCTGCGGGAAGGCGGTGAAGTCGAGCGGACGGTTCAGGAACAGCGCCACCATCAGCACCAGCACCGAGATGGTGATGGAGATGGCCAGCCCGGCATCCAGCAGCAGCACCGGCAGCGGCACCACCAGCACCGCCAGCAGCAGGACGACGCCGAGCGCGAGCGCGACATCGCCGGGCAGGCGCACCTCCCGCACCCAGCCCGGCAGGGCGATGCCCCCCATGTGCTACCGCCCCAGCCCCGGCAGCAGGCCGGTCCCCGGCGCCACCGGCACGGGCGCCCCCTGCGCGCGGTACTCATGCAGCTTGTTGCGCAGGGTGCGGATGGAGATGCCGAGGATCTCGGCCGCGCGGGTGCGGTTGCCGAGGCAATGGGTCAGCGTCTCCAGGATCAGGTCGCGCTCCACCTCCTCCATCCGGCGGCCGACCAGGGCGGAGACGGCGCCCGCCGCCGGGGCGGGTGCCGCGGCCGGCGCGGGCCCAGGGGCGGCGGGCGGCGGCTCGGCCGCCGGGCGGGCCGGCGGCAGCGGCGTCAGCTCGATCGCCTCCGGCCCGATCCAGGCGCCATCGGCCAGCAGGACGGCACGGTGGAGCGTATTCTCCAGCTCCCGCACATTGCCAGGCCAGGGATGCGCGAGCAGCGTGGCCTCGGCGGCGGGCGAGAGGGCGCGGACCGGCAGGCCGTTCGCCTCGGCGAAGCGGCGGGCGAAATGCGCCGCCAGCGCGGCGATGTCCCCGGGCCGGTCACGCAGCGGCGGGATGTGCAGCGCGACGACGTTGAGGCGGAAATAGAGGTCCTCGCGGAAGCGCCCGGCCCGCACCTCCGCCGCCAGGTCGCGGTTGGTCGCGGCGAGAAGCCGGACATCCACCTTCATCGGGGCGCCGCCGCCCAGCCTGTCGACCTCGCGTTCCTGGATGACCCGGAGGATCTTGGCCTGCAGGCGCGGGTCCATCTCCCCGATCTCGTCCAGCAGCAGCGTGCCGCCATCGGCCTGCTCGAACTTGCCCTTGCGCGATGCGACCGCGCCGCTGAAGGCGCCCTTCTCATGGCCGAACAGCTCGCTCTCCAGCAGGCTCTCGGGCAGGGCGGCGCAGTTCAGCGCGACGAAGGGGCCGCGGGCCCGGCGGCTATGGGCATGGAGGAAGCGGGCCAGCACCTCCTTGCCCGTGCCGCTCTCGCCGGTGATGAGCACGCTTGCCTCGGCCCGGGCCAGCGCCTCGGCCCGGGCCAGCAAGGCGCCCATGGCGGGGTCGCGGTGCACCGGCCCCTCGCCCTCCCCGGCCACCGCCTGCAGCATGGCGGCGATCAGCTCGGCCTCCGGCGGCAGGGGCAGGAATTCCTTTGCCCCGGCCCGGATGGCGCGGATGGCGGCGGCGGCATCGGCGTCGCGGCCGCAGGCGATGACCGGGCAGGCGATGCGCTCGGCCGCCAGCCGCTCGATCAGCCAGGGGATGTCATGCGCGAGGTCGCAGAGGACGAGGTCGGCGCCGTCCGAGCGCAGCCGGGCCAGCGCCGCGGCGGGGCCATCCGCCTGCGCGACGCGCGCCCCGCGCGCCGCCGCGATGCGCGCCGCCTGGCCGAGTTCGGCATCGAGCGCGCCGATGATCAGGAGCCTGGTCATCTCACGCCGGCCGGTCCGACTTGACGATCTCGGTCATCGTCACGCCGAGGCGGTTGTCGTCCACCATCACCACCTCGCCGCGCGCGACCAGGCGGTTGTTGACATAGATGTCCACCGCCTCGCCCAGCTTGCGGTCCAGCTCCACCACCGCGCCGCGGCCGAGCTTCAGCAGCTGCGAGACCTGCATGGTCGCGCGGCCGAGCACGGCACTGACCTGGACGGGGATGTCGTAGACGGCCTCGAGGTCGCGCGCCGAGGCTCCGGACGCGGGGCGCGCCGCCCCCGCCTCGGTCGCCGACAGGGTCTCGAAGGGCCCGGATTCCGCCATGCCTCACCTCTCCACAAGATCGAAGGCGTCGAGCAGCGCCGCCACCGCCTGCCGCCGCGCGGCCAGCGAGAGCGCGGCCCCGCCGCCGCGCCAGGCGGCCGCCGCATCGCCCGGCGGCAAGGCCGGATCCTCGATGATCGCCAGCGCCGGATCGCCGATGCGGGCCGCCGCCGCGGCGGCCTCGCCCGGCGCGACGCGCAGGGTGACGGCGACGCCCTCCTCCAGCAGCGGCCGCAGCTCGGCGGCGAGCCAGGCCGCCGCCTCCGGCGCCAGCCGCGCCGCCGCCGCCGGCAGGGCGGCATCGAGCGCCGAGAGCAGCAGCCGCGCCAGCGCCTCGGTGGCCTCGCCCAGGGCCTCGCCCGCCTGCCTGCGGGCTTCGGCGAGCGCGGCGGCGATCCGCTCCAGCGCCGCCGCCTCGCGTGCCGCGAGCCCGGCCGCCGCGGCCTCCCGCGCTGCCGCCTCGCCCGCGGCGAAGCCGGCGTCCCGCGCCGCCTCCAGCCGCGCCAGCAGCGCCGCCTCCGCGGCCTCCGCCGGGTCGGGTCCGGGCGGCGGGGGCGGCGCATCGAAATCCGGCACCGCAAGGGCCAGGGCCGGCGGGGCGGCGGGCGGCGCCTGCCGCGCCGTCGGCAGGATCGGCTCGAAGGCCGCCGGCGCGGGCGGGGTGTCCCGCAGCCTCTGCCAGGCGATGCTCACGGCACCATCTCCTCGTCATGGCCGTCCAGCAGGGTGATCTGGCCCTGTGCCGCCATGTCCTTGGCCAGCAGCACGATGGCGGCCTGCGCCTCATCCACGTCGCGCAGCCGCACGGGGCCGAGCGCGGCGATGTCGTCGCGCAGCAGCTTCGCGGCGCGTTCGGTCAGGTTGCGCATGAACATGTCGCGCAGGGTCTCGGAGGCGCCCTTGAGGGCGAGGGCCAGCTTGTCCTTCTCCACCGCGCGCAGCAGCGCCTGCAGCCCGGCGCCGTCCACGCGCTGCAGGTCCTCGAAGGTGAACATCAGGCTGCGGATGCGCTCCGCCGCGTCGCGGTTGCGCTCCTCGAGCGCCGAGAGGATGCGGGCCTCGGCCTGGCGGTCGAGGTTGTTGAAGATCTCCGCCATCATCTCATGCGCGTCGCGCCGCTGGCTGCGGGCGAGGTTCGACATGAACTCGGCCTTCAGGGTCTTCTCGACGCCCTCCAGCGCCTCCTTCTGGACGGTCTCCATGCGCAGCATGCGCATCACGACCTCCATCGCGAAGCCCTCCGGCAGCAGGGAGAGCACGCGCGCCGCGTGGTCGGGGCGGACCTTGGTGAGGACGACGGCGACGGTCTGCGGGTATTCGTTCTTCAGGTAGTTGGCGAGGACGGCCTCGTTCACATTGCCCAGCTTGTCCCACATGGTCCGGCCGGCCGGGCCGCGGATCTCCTCCATGATCTGGGCGACGCGGTCCCTCGGCAGGGTCTTCAGCAGCAGCCGCTCGGTGCTCTCATAGGAGCCGACGAGGTTGCCGGCCTGGCCGAGCTGGTCGCCGAACTCCTTGCACAGCTCCTCGATCACCGGCGCCGGCACGGCACCGAGCGAGGCCATGGCGGCGGAGAGGTCGCGGATCTCGTCCTCATGCATGCGGGCGAAGAGGCTGCTGGCCTGCTCCTCCCCCAGGGCCAGCATCAGGGCGGCCGCCTTCTGCGGGCCGGTGAGCGCGCGCGTGCCGCTCATCAGGCGTCCTCCGGATTCAGCCAGCGGCGGATCACCGCCAGGCTCTCCTCAGGGTGCTGATGGACGAGCTGCACCAGCGCGTTCAGCGAGGAGGCCCGCATCTGCCCCTGCACATGGGCCAGGCTGACCATGCTCTCCTCCCCCGGTGGCAGGGCCGTGGCATCGGCCCCGGGCGGCAGGGCCGCGGTGGCCTCGGCCATCGCGGCCGCCCCCTCCGGCATGCCGGCCAGGGCGGCACCGGCCGGGCCGGCCAGCGCCGGGACGGGCGCGAGGCTCGCCGCCAGGCGCCCCACCATGGGCCGGCCCAGCAGCAGGATGGCGGCGAGCGCGACGAGGGCGAGCAGCGCGCTCTCGATCAGCCGGGTGGCGAGGGCCGGCGAGAGCGGCAGGCCGAGGAAGCCCTCCCGGCTCTCGGCCGCCGGCGCCTCCTCCACGAAGCGCATGGAGACGACCTCCACCCGGTCGCCGCGCCGCTCGTCGAAGCCGATGGCGCTGCGCACCAGGGCGGTGATGCGCGCCAGTTCCTCGGCCGAGCGTTCCCGCCAGCGGGGCGGGCCGCCGCCCTCCCCCGGCTCGGTCACGCCATCGACCAGCACCGCGACGGAGATGCGGCGGACGGTCGGATGCTCGCGCAGGGTGCTGCGGGTGGACCGGCCGATCTCGAAATTCGTCGTCTCCTCCTGCCGGTTCTCCTGGCTGGCGCCGCCGCCCTGCGGCTCGGCGCCCGGCAGGTTGCCGGCGACGGTGGTCGGCGGCGGCTCGGCGCCGCGGTTCTGCTCGGTCACGCTCTGCTGGCTGCGGGCCACCTGGTTCTCGGGGTCGAAGCGCTCCTCGCGCGTCTCCACCCGGTCGAAATCCATCTCGACCGTCGCCTCGGCCCGCACCCGGCCGGGACCGAGGCTGCGCTCCAGCAGTTCCTCCACCGCCCGGCCGAGGCGCAGTTCCTGGGTCCGCCGCAGTTCCTCCTGTGTCTGGGCGGCGGCGGGGCCGGCCAGCGCCTGGCCGCCGCGGGCGAGCAGGGCGCCGCGGCTGTCCACGATGGAGACGTTCTGCGGCTTCAGGCCGGGCACGGCGGTGGCGACCAGGTGGAGGACGGCCTGCACCCCCTCCCGGTCCAGCCGCTGGGCACCCTGCATGGCGAGCACCACGCTCGCCTGCGCCTCGCCGCGCTCGCGCGAGAAGGCCTCCCGCCGCGGCAGGACCAGATGGACCCGGGCGGCACGGACGCCGGCGAGGCCACGGATGGTGCGCGCCAGTTCGCCTTCCAGGGCGCGAAGCCGGTTCACATCCTGCTGAAAGGGCGTGGTGGTCAGGTTCTCGCCGCGGTCGAAGATCTCCCACCCCACCCCGCCGCCGGCCGGCAGCCCCTCCCGCGCCAGCAGCAGACGCAGGCGCGGGACCTGGTCCACCGGGGCGAGCACCTGCGTGCCGCCGCCCGAGAGGCGGTAGGGGATTCGCTGGCGCTCGAGCGCCGCCACCACGGCGGCGGCATCGCGCGGTTCCAGTTCCCCGAACAGGGGGGCCAGGGGCGGGTCCCCGGCCCGGAAGGCCAGCAGGGCGAGCAGGCCCAGCAGGGCGAGGCCGACCCCGCCCAGCGCCAGCAGCCGCTTCGGCCCCAGGGCCTTCAGCCCGGCGATCACGCCGCCCATGCCGTCACCTCCTGCGACCAGCCCCTGCCCATGGGGGCTCCGGGGCCGGCCGACCGGCCTGCGGGAGCCACCCGGGCCGGCAGGAATTGCCGCAGGCGGGGTTGCAAAGCGGTTAAGCCGCGGCGGGGGCGGGACACAGCCCTGCGGGCAAGGACGATTTACAGGGTTCCGTCCCCTTGATATTCCCGCCGCGCCGTGCGGGGCGCGGTGCATCGGCGGCGCTCGGGTCGCGTGGAAAAGGGGTCCGGCCGGTCATGAAGATCGTCGCCTGCAACAGCAATCGTCCTCTGGCCGAGGCAGTGGCCGCCTCGCTCGGCCTGCCGCTCACCAGCGCCTCCATCCGGCGCTTCGCGGATATGGAGGTGTTCGTCGAGATCAACGAGAACGTCCGGGGCGAGGACGTCTTCGTGGTGCAGAGCACCAGCTACCCCGCGAACGACAACCTGATGGAGCTGCTGATCACGCTGGACGCGCTGAAGCGCGGCAGCGCGCGGCGGGTCACCGCGGTGATCCCCTATTTCGGCTATGCCCGGCAGGACCGGAAGTCAGGCCCCCGCACGCCGATCAGCGCCAAGCTGGTGGCCAACCTGATCACCGCCGCCGGCGCCAACCGAGTGCTGACCATGGATCTGCATGCCGCGCAGATCCAGGGCTTCTTCGACATCCCGGTGGACAACCTGTTCGCCGCGCCGCTCTTCACCCGCGACATCCAGGAACGCTACCACGGCCGCGAGCTGATGGTGGTCTCCCCCGATGTGGGCGGCGTGGTGCGCGCGCGCGCGCTGGCGGCGCGGCTGCACACGGACCTTGCCATCATCGACAAGCGCCGCCCGCGCGCCGGCGTGTCCGAGGTGATGAATGTGATCGGCGAGGTCGAGGGGCGGCACTGCATCCTGATCGACGACATCGTCGATTCCGGCGGCACGCTGTGCAATGCGGCCGAGGCGCTGATCAAGAACGGCGCACAGGGCGTCTCGGTCTATGTCACGCATGGCGTCTTCTCGGGCGGCGCGGTGGCGCGCGTCGGCGCCTCGCCGATCGAGAGCATGACGGTGACGGACAGCATCCTGGCGACGGAGGCGGTGCGCATCTCCTCCAACATCCGCCAGGTGACGATCGCGCCGCTGCTGGCCGAGGCGGTGCGGCGGATTTCCGAGGAAAGCTCGGTGTCGTCGTTGTTCAACTGAGTTGTGGCTGCGCAGCGGGGTTAGACCTTTATTGCCCTGACTGTGCATAGCCGCAGTGTTGGAAGTAGGCGGCGCACTCGCTCGGACTGAAGCGGTCGAGGAGACTGCCGATGGTATCCCAGAGGGTGCCGACGGTCCTG
>NZ_JAJAQI010000053.1 GCF_020523605.1 Roseicella aerolata
GGGTTCCCGGATGGGACGACGGACGGGGTCCCCAGCTCAGAAGCGGGCTCGGCCACCCAAGGCGTGCACGGGCTCCCGTCCATCGTCAGCCTCGCCGGCTCACCGCCGGCTGCCAACTGAGAGATATAAGGGCGATGCGGCCCGGATGGCGGTCACCCCTCCCCGGGATCCCGGCCCGAGAGCAGCTCCGCCACCCAGCGGCTGCCCTCGAACTCCTCGCACAGGGTCAGCACGGCGATCAGCGCCGGCACGCCGATGAAGGCGCCGGGAATGCCCCAGAGCAGGGCGCCGAGGAAGACCGCAACCAGCACCATGAAGGGCGAGAGGGCAAGCCGCGCGCCCGCCAGCCGCGGCTCCAGATAGCTGCCGGAGAGGAACTGGATGGCCTGCAGCGCGAGGAAGACCGCGACCGCCGCCTGCCAGGTGCCGAATTGCAGCGCGGCGAAGAAGGTGGGGAACAGGGTGGCGAGCAGCGAGCCGAGAAAGGGAATGTAGTTCAGCACGAAGGCGATCACGCCCCACTCCGCCGCCAGCTCCAGCCCCGCCAGCCAGGCAAAGGCCCAGACCGCGAGGCCCGTGGCGAGGCTCATCACGGTGCGCACCAGCATATAAGCGCGCAGCTTTGCCGCTGTCCGCCCCGCAGCGCGCAGCAGGGCGGACAGCGCCGGGCGATCCCGCCCCAGCCGTGCGAGCTGGCGGCGCGTCACCTCGACCTCGAGCAGGCCGAGGATGACGAAGACCAGCGTGAGGCCGAGGAAGCTGACGACGCCCTGGAGCTGCAGGATCACCGCCTGCGCGATGCGGACGAGCTGGCGGGTGTCGAACTGCTCCGAAAGCGCTGCCGTGGCGACCCCGCGTTCCTCCAGCCAGTCCAGGTTCCGCGCGTAGAGGAGCTGCAATTGCCCCGCCTCGGCGATCACCCAGCGCGCCACGCGGCCGAAGCCCCAGCCGATGGCGAGAGAGAGGACGACCAGCACCGCCAGCACGACCAGGACGGTGGCCAGCAGCGCCGCTGCCTGCGGCACCCGGGCCTGCGCCGCGCGATGCACCGGCCAGGCGAGGGCGATGGCGAAGAGCGCAAAGGCCACGGGCGCCAGGACCGCCTCCGCCCAGTGCAGCGCGCCCGCCGTGAGGATCGCGGCGCAGAGTCCCAGCATCCGCCGCGGCCCCTGCCCCGTCATCCCGCCCATGCCAGTCCCCCTGTTGCGGTGGCAGGCCCGGCCAGCCGCCGCGGCGGCGCAACCCATCGGCCGTGCGGGCGGGATCTGCGCAGGCGAACCGGATGATGCGCCTGCCGTCCTTCCTCCGCCGCCTGCCGCGCCGGATCGCCCTGCTCGCGGCGGCACTCGCCCTCGTGCTGCTGGCGCTGCGCGTCTGGGACACCCAGCGTGGCCCGCCACTGCGCCCCTGGCACCTGGTGGTGCCGGAGGAGCTGCGCGCCGAGGCGATCGATGCCGCCGACTGGCCCGCCTATCTCGCGGCGGAGGAGGCTGCCTTCGCCACGGTGCGGGCCGAGGTGACCGGCGCGCTGGAGCCCGAGGACCGCATCCCCGCCAACCGCTACTTCGCCGGCAGCCCGCTGCATCCCGCCCGCTTCGCGCGGGACTGGAACCGCTCCTTCGTGCTGGAGCCGGCCGGCGAGCCGCAGGGCGCCGTCGTCCTGCTGCACGGGCTGACCGACACGCCCTTCAGCCTGCGCCATGTCGGGGCGCGCTATGCGGAGCGCGGCTGGGTCGCGATCGGCATCCGGCTGCCGGCGCACGGCACCGTGCCGGCGGCGCTGACCGACGTGACCTGGGAGGACTGGCTGGCCGCGACGCGGCTGGCGGTGCGGGAGGCGCGGCGGCGCCTGGGGCCGGAGCGGCCGCTGCATGTCGTCGGCTTTTCGAACGGCGGCGCGCTCGCGGTGAAATACGCGCTGGACGCGGCGGAGGATCCACGCCTGCCGCGGCCGGACCGCCTGGTGCTGGTCTCGCCCATGGTGGGCATCACCGCCTTCGCCCGCTTCGCCGGCCTGGCGGCGCTGCCGGCCCTGCTGCCGCGCTTCGCCAAGGCCGCCTGGCTCGGCATCCTGCCCGAGTTCATCCCCTTCAAGTACAACTCCTTCCCGGTCAACGGCGCGCGGCAGTCGCACCGGCTGACCATGGCGCTGCAGGCGCAGCTGCAACGGCAGGCGGCGGAGGGGCGGCTGGCGCGGCTCCCGCCGATGCTCACCTTCCAGTCGGTGGTGGATTTCACGGTCAGCACGCGCGCCGTGGTCGCGGCGCTGTACGAGAGGCTGCCGGCGCAGGGCAGCGAGCTGGTGCTGTTCGACATCAACCGCAACGCCAAGCTCGGGCCGCTGCTGACGCCGGCGACGGAAGCGGCGCTGGAGCGGCTGCTGCCGCCCGCCCCGCGGCACTGGCGCGCCACGATCGTCACCAATGCCGGCCCGGGCCAGGACGCGGTGCTGGAGCGCAGCACCGAGGGCGGCGGGACGGAGGAGCGGGTGCGACCTCTCGACCTTGCCTGGCCGCGGGAGATCTATTCGCTCTCGCATGTCGCGCTGCCCTTCCCGGTGACGGATGGTCTCTACGGCCTCGATCCGGACCCGGCCGAGGCCTATGGCGTCCAGCTCGGCGCCCTCGCGCCGCGCGGGGAGCGCGGGGTGCTCGCCATCGCGCCGGACGCGCTGCTCCGCCTCAGCTCCAACCCCTTCTTCCCCTATCTGCTCGCCCGCATCGAGGAGGCGATCGGGCCGGCGCCATGAGCCTGCGGCGATTTGGGATGGATGGCGCAGGGCCGGGACGGGCAGCCGATCCCGATGCGCGCCCCGGCCGGTAATCTGCCGGCGGAGGGGGATCACGCGACGCCTGCCGCGGCCGTGCCGGCCGCCCCCCGCGGGAGTGGAGACGTGCATGTGCCGCCCGAACCAGCCGGCGAGGTGCGTGAGCAGCCTGCGCCGCGGTGCCGCGCTGGGCGTCCTGCTGCCGGGGCTGCTCGCCGCCTGCGACGAGGCCGCGCCGCCGCCGGTGGTCGAGCCGCGGCCGGTGCGCGTCACCTCCGTCGCCCCCCGCAGCGGCGGCGACGTGGTCTCGCTCACCGGCACGGTCGAGGCCGAGACCCAGGTCAGCCTTGCCTTCCGCATCGACGGTCGCATGGTGGAACGCCCGGTCAATGTCGGCGACCGGATCGCTGCCGGCCAGGTGGTGGCGCGGCTGGACCGGACCAATGAGGAGAACGCGCTGCGCGCCGCCCGCGCCGAGCAGGCGGCCGCCCGCGCCCGGCTGGCCGAGGCCCGTAACAACTACCAGCGGCAGCGCGAGCTGCTGCAGACCGGGTTCACCACCCGCGTGCGCTACGACGAGGCGACGCGGATGCTGCGCGGCGCGGAATCCACGCTCGATGCCGCGCAGGCGCAGGTGAACATCGCCGAGACGCGGCTCGGCTACACCGACCTCGTCGCCGATGCCGGCGGCGTGGTGACCGCCCGCGGCGCCGAGCCGGGGGAGGTGGTGCAGCCCGGCCGCATGATCGTGCAGGTGGCACGGGAGGGCGGGCGCGATGCCGTCTTCGATGT
Organism: Roseicella aerolata; assembly: GCF_020523605.1. Taxonomy (GTDB): domain Bacteria; phylum Pseudomonadota; class Alphaproteobacteria; order Acetobacterales; family Acetobacteraceae; genus Paracraurococcus; species Paracraurococcus aerolatus. Next base: position 3,560 of record NZ_JAJAQI010000053.1, read on the forward strand.
CCCGCCCGCCCTCAAGGACCAGGCGCCGGCCGACCCGGTGGTCGAGGTGGCGCTCACCATGGATCCGGCGGTGCGCGCCGAAGGACGGGTGCGCGAGGTCTCGCCGCAGGCCGACCCGGTGACCGGCACCTTCCGCGTCCGCGTCGGCCTCGCCGAGCCGCCGGCCGCGATGCGGCTCGGCTCGACCGTCACCGGCCGGATGGAACTCGGCGGCGGGGGCGCGATCGAGATTCCCGCCTCGGCCCTGACGCGGGCGCAGCAGCAGCCGGCCGTCTGGGTGGTGGACCCGGCGGCGCAGACCGTCGCGCTGCGGCCGGTGGAGGTGCTGCGCTTCGATCCCGCCCGTGTCGTGGTCGGCGGCGGGCTGGAGGCCGGCGACATCGTGGTCACGGCCGGCGTGCAGGCGCTCCGGCCGGGGCAGCGGGTCCGGCTGCTGGGCGGGCAGAGCGCCGCGCGATGATCGGCCCCAACCTCTCGGCCATCGCGCTGAGCCGGCGGTCACTGGTCGTCTACTTCATGATCGTCGCGGTCATCGCCGGCGGCCTCGCCTTCTTCCGGCTGGGCCGGAACGAGGACCCGGCCTTCACCTTCCGCACCATGGTGGTCCAGGCCGGCTGGCCCGGCGCCTCGGTCGAGGAGACGCTGCTGCAGGTGACCGAGCGGCTGGAGCGCACGCTGCAGGAGGCACCGAACATCGACACGCTCCGCAGCTACACCGTCGCCGGCCAGGCCACGATCTTCGTGGACCTCAAGGGCTCGACCCCGCCCGCCGAGGTGACGGAGAGCTGGTACCAGGTGCGCAAGCGCGTCGCCGACATGCGCCATACCCTGCCGCAGGGCGTGATCGGCCCCGGCTTCAACGACGATTTCGGCGACACCTTCGGGATCATCTACGGCTTCACCGCCGACGGCTTCAGCCAGCGCGAGCTGCGAGACCATGTCGAGGCCGTCCGCTCCCGCCTGCTGAGGGTGCCGGACGTTTCCAAGATCGAGATCATCGGCGCGCAGGACGAGGTCATCTTCCTGGAATTCTCGACCGAGCGCCTGGCCGGCCTCGGCCTCAACTACCCCGCGCTGGTCGCCGCGCTGCAGGCGCAGAACCTGGTCCGGCCCGCTGGGCTGGTGCAGACGGGGCAGGAGCGCCTTTCCATCCGCGTCTCCGGCGCCTTCGGGACGGAGGCGGACATCCTCTCGGTCAATTTCTCCGCCGGCGGGCGCATGATCCGCCTCGGCGACATCGCCGAGGTCCGCCGCGGCACCGCCGACCCGCCGCAGCCGCTGTTCCGGGTGAACGGCGAGCCGGCCATCGGGCTCGGCATCGCAATGCGCGACGGCGGGGACATCCTGGCGCTCGGCGCGAATGTCCGGCGGGAGATGGCGGCGATCACGGCCGGGCTGCCGGTCGGCATCGAGCCAGTCCTGGTCGCCGACCAGGCGGTGACGGTCGATACCGCCATCGGCGAGTTCACCGAGAGCCTGTGGCAGGCCATCCTCATCATCATCGTCTGCAGCTTCCTCAGCCTCGGCGTCCGGCCGGGCGCGGTGGTCGCTCTCTCCATCCCGCTCACGCTGTCGGTGGTCTTCCCGCTGATGGCGCTGGCCGGGATCGACCTGCAGCGGATCTCGCTCGGCGCCCTCATCATCGCCCTCGCCCTGCTGGTGGACGACGCGATGACGACGATCGACGCCATGATGCGGCGCCTCGCCGCGGGCGACAGCAAGGTGCAGGCGGGCAGCTTCGCCTACCGGGCGCTCGCCGCGCCCATGCTGTCGGGCACGCTGGTCACCATCGCCGGTTTCGTCCCGATCGGCTTCGCCGCGAGTTCCGCCGGGGAATACACCTTCTCCATCTTCGCGGTCGTCGGCATCACCCTGCTCGTCTCCTGGCTGGTCGCCGTGCTCTTCGCGCCGCTGCTCGGCGTCGCCATCCTGAAGGCGCCGGCGAGGACCAGGGCGGAGCCGGAGAAGCCGGGGCTGATGCTCAGGGCCTATACCGGCCTGCTGCTCGGCGCCATGCGCGCCCGCTGGCTCACCATCGCGCTGACCGTCGCGGCCTTCGTCGTCGCGCTCTGGGCGGTCCGATTCGTGCCGCAGCAATTCTTCCCCTCCTCCGACCGGCCGGAGCTGCTGGTGGACCTGACGCTGCCGCAGAACGCCTCCATCCATGCCAGCGAGGCGGCAATGCAACGGCTGGACGCCGCGCTGGCGGAGGATCCGGATGTGGCGCGCTGGTCGGCCTATGTCGGGCGCGGCGCCATCCGCTTCTACCTGCCGCTGAACGCGCAGCTCCCGAACCCCTTCTTCGCCCAGGCCGTGGTGGTAGCGAAGGACCTGGAGGCGCGGCAGCGCCTGCAGCCGAGGCTGGAGGTGCTGCTGGCGGAGGAATTCCCGGAAAGCGTCTCCCGCGTCTATCCGCTCGAGCTCGGCCCGCCGGTGGGCTGGCCGCTGCAGTACCGCGTGACCGGGCCGGAGGTGGAGACGGTGCGGGACATCGCCTTCCGCGTCGCCCAGGTCATGGCCGGCGATCCCGGCGCGCAGCACGTGCATTTCGACTGGATGGAGCCGGCGCGGCAGCTCCGCGTCCGGGTGGACCAGGACCAGGCGCGGCAGCTCGGCCTCTCCTCGGCCAGCCTCGCCGCGGCGATGAACGCGGCGATCACCGGCACGGCGGTGACGCAAGTGCGGGACGACATCTACCTGGTCGATGTGGTGGCCCGCGCGACGGCCGAGCAGCGCCTCTCGATCGATACACTCCGCTCCCTGCAGGTGCCGGTGGCGGGCGGGCGCACGGTCGCCCTCGGCACCCTCGCCAGCTTCGAGTACGAGCAGGAATTCCCGCTCATCTGGCGGCGGGACCGGGTGCCGACGCTGACCGTGCGGGCGGATGTGCGGCCGGGCGTGCTGCCCGAGGCCGTGGTCGACCGGCTGGCCGGGCCGGTCGCCGCCATCGGCGCCACGCTGCCGCAGGGCTTCACCGTGGAACTCGGCGGCATCGCCGAGGAGAGCGCGGCTTCCCGCGCCTCCGTGCTCGCGGTGGTGCCCCTGATGCTGGTCATCATGCTGACCGTGCTGATGGTGCAGTTGCAGAGCTTCCAGCGCCTCGGCCTGGTCATCGCGGTCCTGCCGCTCGGCGTCATCGGCGTGGTCGGGGCGCTGCTGCTCTTCGGCCGGCCGCTCGGCTTCGTCGCCATCCTCGGCGTCCTGGCGCTGCTCGGGATGATCGCGAAGAACGCCGTGATACTCCTGGTGCAGATCGAGGCCGACCGGGCGGCGGGCCTGGCGGTCTGGGACGCGGTGGTGGCCGCCGCCTCCTCCCGCTTCCGGCCGATGATGCTGACGGCGATCTCCACCGTGTTCGGCATGATCCCGATCGCCCCGACCGTGTTCTGGGGGCCCATGGCCTTCGCCATCATGGGCGGATTGCTGGTGGCGACGCTGCTGACGCTGGTCTTCCTGCCGACGCTCTACGTCACCTGGTTCGGCGCCCGCGCGCCGGACCGGAAGCGGGCGGCGGTGCCGGCGCCGGCGGGGGCGGGCTGAGATGCCGGCCGCCGGGCGCCTGGCCGGGGTCCTCGGCCTCTGCCTGGTCGCGCTCGGCCTGCTGCCCTTCGCCAGCGGCCTCGCCGAAGCGCTGAAGCCGGTCCTTGCCTGGGCGCTCGTCCTGCTCTCGGGCGGCACGGCGGCGCAGATGATCGCGGAGACGGCGCGCCAGGCGGAGCCGGAGGCATGACAGCCTCCTGGCTGCTCGATGGCCTGGTCGCCGCCCTGGTGCTGGGCGCCGCGGCCTGGACGCTCGCCGCGCCCACGGCCGTCGCCGCGGTGGTCGGCTTCCTCGGCTTCGGCCTGCTGCTGACGCTGGCCTGGCTGCGGCTGGGCGCGGCGGAGGTGGCGATGGCCGAGGCGGCGATCGGGGTCGCGGCGACCGGCGTGATCCTGCTGCTGGCCGTGGTGCGGCTGCGCGGCGGCGCGGAGACGGTTTCCGCCGCGATGCCCGGCCGAGGCATGGTCGCGGCGGCCGGCCTGCTGGCGGGCGCGGTCGGGCTCGCCCTGGCGCTGGCCGTCCTTGCCCTGCCCGATCCCGCGCCCGGCCTCGCGGCGGAGGCGCTGGCGCGGCGCGGGGAAGCGGGGCTCGGCAATCCCGTCGCCGCGGTGCTGACGGGCTATCGCGGGCTCGACAGGCTGCTGGAATCGGTCGCGCTGGTCCTCGCCGTGCTCGCGGTCTGGTCCATGGCGCCGGACCGCCGCTGGGGCGGCATCCCGGGCCCGCGCTTCCCGCGGCAGGAAGACGGGCCGCTCGCCCTGCTGGCGCGGCTGCTGCCGCCGGTCGGCATCGTCGTCGGCACCTACATCGCCTGGGTGGGGTCGGAGGCGCCGGGCGGGACAGTCCAGGGTGGCGCCATCCTTGCGGCCATGTGGGGGCTCGCCTGGGTCGCGGGCATCGTGCAGCCGCCCGCCATCGCCAGCCGCCCGGTGCGGCTCGCCCTGGTCGCCGGCCCGGCCGCCTTCCTGCTCGCCGGGCTCGCCGGCATGGCGCTGGCGGAGGGGTTCCTCGCTTGGCCGCCCGCCTTCGCCAGGCCGCTGATCCTGCTGGTCGAGGCCGCGATGACCCTCTCGGTCGCCGCGGCGCTCGCCCTGCTGGTCGCCGGCCCGCCGGAGCGCGCGGCATGAGCGCGACGCTGCCCTACGGCGTCACGGCCGCGGCGCTGATCGCGCTCGGCCTGTTCGGACTGGTCGCGCAGGCGGCGGTGCTGCGCAAGATCCTCGCCTGCAACCTGCTCGGCGGCGGCGTCTTCCTGCTCTTCGGCGTGGTGGCGCGGCGCGGCGCCACGGCGGCGGATGCAGTGCCGCAGGCCATCGTCATCACCGGCCTCGTCGTCGCCTTCGCCGCCACCGCGCTCGCCGTCGCCCTCGCGCTGCGGCTGCACCAGATCACCGGCGCGGCGACCATCGCCGGGGAACCCGAGAGCGGGCCGCGCGGCGAATGAGCGGCACGACGCCGGGCGGCTGGCTGCTCGTGTTCACGCTCGCGCTGCCGGCCGGCGGCATGCTGGCCGCCTTCGCCCTGGGCGGCCGCGCGGCGGAGCGGATCGCGCTCGCCGCGCTCGGGCTCGGCGTCCTCCTGGCCGGCGCCGTCGCAGCCCGCGTGCAGGCCGCCGGGGCGCCGCTCGCCTACCTCGTCGGCGGCCGGGCGCCGCCCCTCGGCATCCGGCTGCAGGCCGACGGTATCGCGGCGGCGATGCTGCTGACCGCCTCCGTGGTGCTGCTCGCCGTCGCGCTGTTCGGCCGCGCCGCCCATGCGACGCCGCCAGGCGTGGCGGAGGCGCGCGCGCCCTTCGCCTTCTGGACCTTCCTGCTCGCGCTCTCGGCCGCGCTCGCCGCCGCCCTTCTGGGCGCCGACCTGTTCAACCTCTTCGTCGCGCTGGAGATGCTGACCTTCGCGGCGCTCTCCCTCGCCTGCCTCGATGGCCGGGCCAGCCAGTTCCGGTCGGAGCTGCGCTACCTGTTCTTCGCCCTCATCGGCTCGGCGCTCTATCTGCTCGGCACCGCCCTGCTCTACGGCGCCTATGGCACGCTCGATATCGGGCTGCTGGCCGCCCATGCCCGCGCCGATGCGCCGACCCTGCTGGCGGCGGCGCTGATGACGGCGGGGCTGCTGGCGCGGATGGCGCTCTTCCCGCTGCACCTGTGGCTGCCGCCGGCGCATGCCGGGGCGCCGCCCGCCGCCTCGGCGCTGCTCTCGGGCCTGGTGGTGAAGGCCGCCTTCGTGCTGCTGCTGCGGGTCTGGGTCTGGGTACTGCCGCCCGCACCGGCCGGGGCCGCGGCGCCGCTGCTCGCCGGCCTCGGCGCGGCGGCGATCCTGGTGGGCAGCCTGGTCGCGCTGCGGCAGGAGAGGCTGAAGCTGCTGGTCGCCTACTCCACTGTCGCGCAGATCGGCTATCTCTTCCTGATGCTGCCGCTGGTGCTGGCGGGAGATGCCGAGGCCGCGAGGCGCGCCTGGCTGGGCGGGGTGCTGCAGGCCGCCTCGCACGCCTTCGCCAAGGCAGCGATGTTCCTCTCGGCCGGGTTGATCGCCGGGGCAGTCGGCCATGACCGGGTCGCGGCGCTCTGCGGCGCCGGGCGGGCGGTGCCCATGGCCGTCATTGCCTTCGGCCTCGCCGGCCTCTCGCTGGTGGGCATCCCGCCGAGCGGTGGCTTCACCGCCAAATGGCTGCTGCTGACGGCGGCGATCGGCACGGGCCAGTGGTGGTGGGCCGCCGTCATCCTCGGCGGCGGACTGCTGACCGGCGGCTATGTCTATCGCGTGCTCGCGGGTTCCCTCACCGTGCCGCCGGCCACGGCGCCGCAGCCCGAACCGCAGGCGCCGGGGCCGGCGCGCGTCGCGCTGGCGCTGGCCCTGGTCTCGGTCGCCCTCGGCCTGCTGCCCTTCGCCGCCTTCGGCCTGGTACAGATCGGTCGGCCCGGCGCGCTCGCGGGCGCCGGGCCTTGAGCGGCCCGCAGGCCCTGCTGGTCGCGGCCATCGGCATGCCGCTGCTGCTGCTCCTGGCCTGCCTGCACGGGGCGGCGCGCCGGTGCATGCCCGGCCTGCTCTGGATCGCGCCGCTGCCGGGCCTTGCCGCCGCGCTGCTGGCCGCCGATGCCCCGCCGCTGGTGATGGACGCGGCGCGGCTGCGCCTGACTCTCGGGCTCGACGCGCCCTCGGCGCTGCTGCTCGGCGCCGCCTCGCTGCTCTGGAGCATGGCGGGTGCTTATGCCTTCCGCTACTTCGGACGCGGACCGGGCGCGGAGCGCTTCGCCCTGTGGTGGCTGGTCACCCTCTCCGGCAGCCTGGGCGTCTTCGTCGCCGGCGACCTCGCCAGCTTCTACCTCGCCTTCGCGGCTGCCAGCCTGGCTGCCTTCGGCCTCATCGTGCAGGACGGCACGCCGCGGGCCCGGCGGGCGGGGGAGGTCACGCTGCTGCTCGCGGTCATGGGCGAGATCTGCCTGCTGCTGGCCTTCGCGCTGCTGGCCGAGGCGGTGGAGGGGCCGAGCCTCGCCATCGCCGAGGCGGTCGCCGCGCTGCCTGGCTCGCCAGCGCGCGGCCTCGCGGTCGGGCTGCTCATCACCGGCTTCGGGCTGAAGGCGGGCCTGGTGCCGCTGCATGTCTGGCTGCCGCTGGCGCATCCGGCAGCGCCCATGCCGGCCTCCTCCGTGCTGAGCGGCGCCATCGTCAAGGCCGGCATCATCGGGCTGCTGCGCTTCCTGCCCGCGGACGGGACGCTGGCCGATTGGGGCGGAGTGCTCGCCGGCCTCGGCCTGCTGACCGCCTTCTGGGGCGTCGCCTGCGGGATCGTCCAGGCCAATCCGAAAACGGTGCTGGCCTATTCCACCATCAGCCAGATGGGTGTCACCGCCGCCGCGCTCGGCATGGGAATGGCCCTGGCGGAGCCGGGGACGGCCATGGCGGTCGCCTTCTACGCGACGCACCACGTGCTGGCCAAAGGCGCGCTCTTCCTCGCGGTCGGGCTGGCCGCCGCCACCGGCGGCCCGCGCCGGCTCTGGCTCGTGCTGCTGCCGGCGCTCCTCCTCGCGCTTGGATTCGGCGGCCTGCCGGGCACCGGCGGGGCGCTGGCCAAGGCAGCGGTGAAGCCGCAGCTTGGCGCGGGGCTGGTGGGCCTCCTGGCTGCCCTCTCGGCCGCCGGCTCGACGCTGCTCATGCTGCATTTCATGCGCCGGCTCGTCGCCCTCACCGCGGAGGATCCGCAGCGCCGGCCCGCCCCGGGACTGCTGCTGCCCTGGCTCGGCATGGCCGCCGCGGCCCTGCTGCTGCCCTGGGCCCTGCATGCCGGCGCCGGCCTCGGTGACCCATGGCAGGTGCCGGGCCAGGATCCCGCAGGCGCATTCTGGCCCGTGCTGCTCGGCGCCGCGCTGGCGGCCGCCCTCGCGCGCCGGGACCGCTGGCTCGGCGCCGTGCCGGAGGGCGACCTGCTGTCCCTCGCCGGCCCCGCCCGCCGCCTCGGCGCGGCCTGCGGCACGGCGGTGGGGCGGGCGGAGGCCGTGCTGCGCGCCTGGCCCGCGGCCGGGCTCTCGCTGCTCGTGCTGATCCTCGCGCTGTTCGGGCTGATGGCAACCGCAGCGCCGTGAGTGGCGGCGCGGCGCGGCCGGAACCGGAGGGCCAGGCGGATCGAGCCGAATTGCGCCGGCTCGCGCCGCGTCGTGAATTCCCGGCTGCGCAGCGTGTCGGTCGCGCCCCACCAGGCGCCCATCCATGGCGGCGAAGGCATACCAGCCCGAGCGCCGCGGCGGTCCTCATCCGCGGGGAAGAGCCGCCCGGCCGAGGTGAGGCGGGCGAGCCAGGCCGGCGGTTTGCAGGAGGAGAAGCACCCTGCGAAGAGGAAGCCGCCGGTATGGCGAAACCTGTGCGCAGATGCGGTCAGCCACAAGCTGTGGCGGTTATCGCCGGCCTCCGATCACCGGACGCTGCGTCACCGGCAATCCGCGTACAGATCTCATGGTACCTGTACCGGCCGGAGAGGCTGTCATTCTCCAGGAGAAAGGCGAAGGCCGAGGGCAGCGCCGCATGCGACTTCCGCACGAAGTGCGCCGCATGATGCCGTGGTCCAGCCTCACCAGCGTGCCGAGGCCGCGCGCCCCCCGGCCGTAGCCGCGTCATCCGAGGGCTGCCTCGCCGCGCCGGCCGGAATCCCCTCGGCCTGTCGTCCGGCAGGCGGCTGGCCGGCAGCATGGTCAGCAGCGAGACGCAGGCCATGAGCAGCAAGCCGGCCTTGAGCGCCCGCAGCCGCGCCGCGATGTTCAGCTCGGCCGCCGCCTCCACCTGCCCGGGCAAGGCGGTGGTACGGGCCATCACCTCGCGCAGGCGATCGTTGCTGGCGAAGTTTATGCTGCCGAGATCCACCTGCGACTGGATCTCCGCCGACAGGCGCGCTTCCGGGGGCACGGCGCGCAGCCCATACGCGCTCAGCAGCCCAACAGCAGCGTGCCAACCCGCGCCGTGCCGAGGCCGGCAGCAAGGCATGCGCATGGCTCCCCGGTTTGCACCACTTGACCCGAACCAGGTGAAATACCTTGTCGCACGCAGGCGAATTGGTTTCCTTACCTCGCAGAACAGTGGTGAACAGGCGGGGCATCGGCTCGACCATCCTCATACTGGTGGCTTTGCCGCATGCTTCTCAACCATATGGGAGTGCCCGCGATGCAGGTGTCTGCCCTCCCTCGCCTTTGCGATCCGCCCATCGACCAGTTCTTCAGCTTCGATGGCGTGCTCCCGCAGCCGAAGCTGCAGCCGGTCCACACCATCTCCACGGCGTCGCTTGCCTCGGCACGGCAGTTCGATGCCTGGCAGGCGCAATGCGGCACCTTTCTGGATCTGACCGCGCTGGATGATTCCCGGGCGGGTTACCTGGCGCGATGCACCGCCTGGAAGCTCGGCCCCTTCGCGCTGACCAGCGTCGCGGCGCCGGCGACCCGCTACCGGCGCGATCGGGCGCGGATCCGCCGCGACACGATCGACCACTGGGTGATACGGCTGCCGCAGAACGGCGTGAACCGCATCCGCACGGCCGCCGAGATCGCCGTGATGCCAATGGGCCAGCCCTTCATCTTCTCCCTCGCCGAGGCCTTCGAGGGTGAGCGGTCCGACCAGGCATGGCTCGATCTTTTCGTGCCACGCGACCTCTTCCCCGGCCTGGCGCCCCAGATCGACCGCTGCCTGCACATGTCCCTCGGCAGCAGCCTGGGCCTGCTTCTCAGCCGGTATCTGGGCGCGCTCAGGCTGCAGCTTCCCGACATGACGGAAGCGGAGTTGCCGCGCCTGGTGGCCGCGACGCGCGCCATGGTCGCCGCCTGCATCGTGCCCTCCCCCGAGACGCGCGACGCTGCGGCGCCGCTGCTCGAGCACGCCCGGCTGGAGCGGGCGCGGCAGGCGATCAGGCAGAACCTTCGCTCGCCGACGCTGACGCCCAAGCGGCTCTGCCGGCTCATCGGCATGTCCCGGTCGCAAATCTACCGGCTGTTCGAACCCATGGGCGGGGTCGCCCGATACATCCAGGCCGAGCGCCTGCGCGAGGCGCATTGCGCCCTTGCCGATGCCGACAATACCCGTGACATCCATGAGATCGCCGAGGATCTCGGCTTCTTCGATGCATCGGCCTTCAGCCGCACCTTCCGCCGCAGATACGGCTGCAAGCCGAGCGAGGTGCGCGCGGCGGCGCTTTCGGGATCAGGCGACATCCCGCTCCGGCAGTCACCCGCGCAGGCTCCGGCAGACACCCTCACCGCCGTGCTGCGGACGCTGCGCTGACCGTCACCGGGCCGGCGCCGCGGCGGCGGGCGGAACGGGCCTCCAGCCGCCGGCGCCTCTCCCCGAACTTCCGGCGTGGTTCGGCAGTGGTCGCGGCATCGCCGGCCTTGACCGGCACGCCGCCGGCCGGGCCGCCGGCAGGAGGAAAAGACCAGGGCGCGTGGTCCTGCGGCGCCGCCTCGCCCGGCCGACCGCGGGGGTCATCGCGGCGGGGAGGCGCGCCCGGCGGCGACACCCTGCTGGAAGGCGCGGTCGCGGCTCTGCACATGGCGGTCCCAGACGAAGCCGCCGGTGCCGCCCGCCGCCGCGCCGATGGCGGCGCCGAGCCCGGCATTGCCCGCCATGGCGCCGATCAGCGCGCCGCCCGCGGCGCCGCCGGCCGCACCGGTCATGGTGCGCTGGGTGGTGGGATCGAGGTCGGCACAGGCCGGGAGACCCAGCATGGCTGCCAGGGCCGCCGCCGTCAGGAAGGGATGCGTCACGATGGATCCTCCTCGGTCAGCGGCGGCCGGCGGACGCGGCCGGGCAGGGGTAGGTGGCGGCCGCCCAGCGCATCAGGCCATCCACCGCCTGCTCACTGGCGAATTGCGGGTTGGCGCGCATCCAGGCGACGAAGGAGGCCTGCGCCGCCTCGAAGGTCGGAGAGGGGGTGGGCAGGCAGAAGATCGGTGGCCGGTCCATCGAGATCTCGCGATGGTACTGGCCGGCGCCGGCCATGAAGCCGCGGCAGTATCCGGCGGCCGTCGCGCTGGTGAGGTCGCGCGCCTCAAGCGCGCAGGCCTCGGCCAGCGTGCCCGCCGTCACCCCGCGCGCCGGCGCCTGCGCCGCGGACGGAACCGGCATCCCGGCCATCGCCGTCAGGCCGGCACCCATGAGAAGCGCGAGCCGCATTCCATTCCCCCCTGTTGCCTGTCTTGCCACGAAGTATCCCTGCGCCTTCCGGTGCGAACTTCTCGTGCCACCGAAGACCTGCGGCACGGTAATGGACCGGCAAGAGCAATCCATATTTGGATTCTCATGGCATCGGGAGCGCATGTCTGCCGGGCCACGGCGGCCTGAAGCCTAGACTGCTGCCAAAGGGCGCTGCAATTCGCAGCGCGTTCCAACCATGGACGCTGCGTCCCGTTGCGCCGGATCCGTCCTGGGCCGGCTGGGAGGAAAACCCGCAAGGGCGGGTGTACCGCCGCGGCTCCGTGGCGGCCCTCTCGTCCGGGACGCCACGCACCTTCCGGCAGCAAGGATCCACCGGCTGGACCTGCGGCGGCCGGCGGGCGAGTTTGCCGGCCGAACCGCCGATGGATCGCTGCATGGACCACCCCCTCACCACCGCCACCGAGGTCCCGGAGGGCTTCGTGCCCGCCACCCATGGCGGCCCCTATGCGAAGGAACTGGGGCCCTTCTGGTCCCACCGCGCGGCGGACCATACCGCGCTCGGCATCCGCGTCGCGCACCGCCACAGCAACTCCATGGGCGGGGCGCATGGCGGCTTCGTCGCCACCCTGGCCGATCTGGGGCTGGTCCATGCGGTGGCGGTCGCGCGGGAGAAGGCCGGGCTGCCCCGCGCCGTGCTGGCCACCGTGAACCTCTCGGTCGACTATCTCGGCCGGCCGAAAGAAGGGTGCTGGCTGGAGGTGCGGGCGCAGGTCACCCGCCTCGGCCGCAACATCGCCTTCGCCGAGGGCACGATGCTGGCGGATGGCAAGCGGGTGGCGCGGGTCAGCGCCGTCTTCGCGATGCAGGCGCGGCGTTGAGCGGCCGGCGGGGCCGCGCCACGCCGCCGCTCAGTGCACCGCGCCAGGCTGGTGCGGGCTGTCCAGGCTGAAGCCCGGGATCTCCACGTCGAAAGCCTCGCCCGTCTCTACCGCCACCATGTGGTAGGTGCCCCGCATGAAGCCGGAGGGGGTCGAGAGCGGCGTGCCGGAGGTGTATTCGAAGCTCTCCCCGGGATCGAGCACCGGCCGCTCCCCCACCACCCCCTCACCATGCACCCGCTGGGTGCGCCCCTGGGCATCGGTGATCAGCCAGGTGCGCTTGAGGAGCTGCACGGTCCGCCGCCCCTCATTGGCGATGGTGACGCGGTAGGCCCAGGCGAAATGGCCGCGATCGGGCTCCGACTGGTCGGCCAGGTAGTAGGTGCGGACGGAGACGCGGACCTCGCGCGTCACGGCGGTCCAGGCAGGGCTGCGCGGATCGGCCATGGCGTCAGCCCCGGCGCATGGCGGCGGTGGCGAGGCCGGCGCCGACCAGCATCGCGCCGCCCAGCCGGTTGAGGCCGCGCCGCACCGCGGGCCGCGTCACGGCGCCCGAGAGGCGCCCGGCCAGCAGCGCATAGGCCAGCGCATTCGCCGCGGCAAGAACCACGAAGGTCATGACCAGCAGCGCCGCCTGCGGCAGGAAGGGGCCGGCGGGGTCGAGGAATTGCGGCACGAAGGCCACGAAGAAGGCGATGCTCTTCGGGTTCAGCGCGGTCACCAGATAGGCGTCGCGCATCGCCCGGCGCCCCCCGGGCGGTGGTGCCGCCCCCGCTGCCGGGGCACGGAACATCCGGATGCCGAGCCAGAGGAGATAGGCCGCGCCCGCCCATTTCAGGAGGGTGAAGAGCGCCGCCGAGGCGGCGAGCAGCGCCCCGAGCCCGGCGAGCGAGAGGGTCATCGCGGTGAGGTCGCCGAGCGCGACGCCCGCGACCAGCGGCAGGGCGCCGCGCCAGCGGGCGCCGGCGCCGAGCGACTGGCCGATCACCAGCAGGATGGTCGGGCCCGGGATCAGCAGCAGGGCGATGGAAGCGACCGCGAAGGCGGTCCAGGTCTCTAGGGCCATGGATGCTCCCCCAAGGGCGGGGGAGAGTGCCATGGCCGCAGCGCTTCCGCCACCGCGGCCATGGCCGGCATGGCTACTCCGCCGCGCGCGCGACCGCGTCGCCGGCCGCGTCCAGCGCCTCGGCCAGGTCCTCGATCAGGTCCGCCACGTCCTCCAGCCCGACCGAGAGGCGGATGGTGCCATCCGTGATGCCGAGCCGCGCCCGCTCCTCTGGCCCGATGCGCATATGGGTGGTGGTGGCGGGATGCGTCACCATCGACTTGGAGTCGCCGAGATTGTTGGAGACGTCGATGATCCTCAGCGCGTTGCAGAAGCGGAAGGCGGCCTCCTTGCCGCCCTTCAGCTCGAAGGTCACCAGCGTGCCGCCGCCCGTCATCTGCTTCATCGCCAGCGCCTGCTGCGGATGGTCCGGGCGGAAGGGATAGAGCGCCTTCGCCACCTCCACCCGCTCCGACAGGAAGTCGGCGATGGCCGAGGCGCTGCGGCACATGGCGTTGACGCGCAGCGAAAGGGTCTCCAGCCCCTTCAGGATCACCCAGGCGTTGAAGGGGGAGATGGAGGGGCCGGTGTTGCGGATGAAGGGCTGCAGCACCTCATCCACCCACTTCCTGCTGCCGAGCACGGCGCCGCCCAGCACGCGGCCCTGGCCGTCCATGTGCTTGGTGCAGGAATAGACGACGACATCGGCGCCCATGGTCAGCGGCTTCTGCAGCAGGGGCGTGGCGAAGACATTGTCCACCACCACGATCGCGCCGGCCTGGTGGGCGAGGTCCGCGACCGCCGGCAGGTCCACCAGTTCCAGCATCGGGTTGGAGGGCGTCTCCAGCAGCACCAGCGCCGTCGGCTTCGACAGTGCCTCCCGCCACTGCGCCAGGTCGGTGCCGTCCACGAAGACGCTCTCGATCCCGTAGCGCGGCAGCAGGGTGGAGACGATCCAGTGGCAGGAGCCGAACAGGGCGCGGGAGGCGACGACGCGATCCCCGGCCTTCAGGTGCGAGAGCATGGCGGCATGCACCGCGGCCATGCCCGTCGCGGTCATCCGGCAGGCCTCGGCGCCCTCCAGCGAGGCGAGGCGCTGCTCCAGCATGGCGACGGTCGGGTTGCCGAAGCGGGAATACTGGAAATGCGTGGCGGTGCCGTTGAAGGTCGCCTCCGCCTGCTCGGCGCTGTCATAGACGAAGCCGGAGGTGAGGAAGAGCGCCTCGGAGGTCTCGTCCTGGTTCGTGCGCATGGTGCCGCCGCGGACCAGCAGCGTGGCGGGACGAAGCGGGCGGGGCGGCAGGGATTTCGGCATGCGGGCGAACACCTCGGCGAGAACGCGGTGTCCGGCCCGATGAACGGGGCGGGGGCGGCGGGACGCAGCCCCCGACGGCCGTTTAGCGCGCTTGTTTTTCCCCATCCGCGTCGCGAAGCGCCGCCGATGGGAACCCGTGAAGGACCTCGCCGCAAGCTGGCCGGACAAATCGCGAGGGGCGCGGGGCGCCGCCGCCACGCATAGGCCCCCTGCCGCAGGACCGTCAAGGCCGGAGGGGCAGGGGCGCCCCGAAGAACGCCGCAGGCCACCTGGACGCCAGGGCTGTACAGCCCCCCCGCCGCATGGCCAGGCGGGCCGTTCCGCGGCAGGATGCACCACAGCACTGGAACACCGGGCCGGATGGGGCCCGGACCATGGGAAAGCGCGGGCCAGGCCGGCCCCGCCGGGGATATCGAGCAATGACCACGCCCACAGGACCGACCCGCCGCACGGCACTGGCCGCGGCCCTCGCCGCGACCGCGCTGGCCCCCACCGCCCGCGCGCAGGAGGGCTACCCGAACCGCCCCGTCACCGTCACCGTGCCCTGGGCGCCGGGCGGGTCCACCGACATCCTGGCGCGCGTGCTGGCCGACCCGCTGCGCCAGGCGCTCGGCCAGCCCTTCGTCGTGGAGAACCGCTCCGGCGCCTCGGGCAATATCGGCTCCGCCGCGGTCGCGCGGGCCACGCCGGACGGCTACAGCCTGCTCTTCGGCTCGATGAGCACGCATGCCATGAACGGCGCGCTGATAAAGGACATGCCCTTCGACGGCGTCGAGGATTTCACGCCCATCGCGCTGCTGGCCTATGTGCTGAACACCATGGTGGTCCACCCCTCCGTGCCGGCGCGCAGCGTGGCGGAATTCATCGCCCATGCGAAGGCGAATCCGGGCAGGATCAGCTACGCCTCGGCGGGTCCCGGCTCCACCAACCATCTCTGCGCCGCGATGTTCGCCCGCATGGCCGGGATCGAGATGGTGCACGTGCCCTATCGCGGCGGCGCGCCGGCGGTGGTGGATACGGTGGCGGGGCAGACGCAGCTGCTGTTCAGCGCCGGCACCCAGACGCTGCCGCATGTGCAGGCCGGCCGGCTGCGCCTGCTCGGCGTGACGGAAGGGCGGCGCAGCGCCCTGCTGCCGGAGGCGCCGACGGTCGCGGAGACGCTGCCGGGCTACGAGATGGCGGTGTGGTACGGCGCGATGGGGCCGAAGGGCCTGCCGCCTTCGATGGTGGCACGGCTGAACGCTGCCATCAACCGCGCCCTGATGCTGCCGGAGGTGAAGGAGAAGATGGCCGCCATCGGCGTGGAGGTGGTGAACGAGACACCGGAGGCCTTCGCCGCCACGCTGCGCACCGATGCGGCGAAATGGGGCAAGGTGATCCGCGAGCTCGGCATCAGCATGGGCGATGCCTGAGGCGGGCGCCTCGCTGACCCCGGCGCAGCTCGCGCGCCTTGCGGCCGCGGCGCGGGCGCCGGGGCCGCTGGCCCTGCTGCGGGCGGCGGATGAAGTGGGGCGGGAGGCGATGGGCCACCGCCTCTGCACGGCGATGCGCTTCGATGCCGCGGCCATGACGGTGCAGCGGATCTACAGCTCGGACCCCCTGGCCTATCCGGTGGGCGGCGCCAAGCCGAAGCGCGACACGGCCTGGGGCCGGCATGTGCTGCTGGAGCAGCGCGTCTTCACCGGAGAGGGTGAGGCGGCGATCCGCGCGCATTTCGACGACCACGCGGTGATCGCGGGCCTCGGGTTGCGCAGCATCGTCAATGTGCCGGTGGTGCTGCGCGGGCTGTGCCGGGGCACGCTGAACTTCCTCTGGGCGGAGGAGCAGGTGCCGGCCGCGCGGGTGGCTCTGGCGGAGCTGCTGGGGCTGGTGGCGGCGGCGGACTGGGCGGCGATGGGGTGAGCCGGCGCAGGCGCGCCGGCTGCACCGCCCGGCCTTGCCGGCGTGGGACGCCTCGCGCCGGGCCTGGCAGTTCCCTTCGGTCCCGGCGGGCGGCGCATGGCCGACCGGCCCGGGGCGGCAGCGGCGCTGGAAACCGCCGACCCGTCCGCGGGTGGCGCAGCCGGCGGTCCCGATGCCCGGGCTGCCGCGGAGGCGGGAGGACGGCGCGCAGGGATTGATCCGGGGAAGGCTGCTCCCGAACTCTTTCCCTCGGCCGCGGGGCGGCGCGGCCCGCCGGCGGATATCACGCCGGCGGGCCATGCCGGGGAGGGGTTGGAACGGCCATGCAGGTTGCCGTATCGCGGTACCCTGTCCTATCGGGGGGAAGCGGGTGCGGGACGACCAGTTGCGCGACAGCACGGAACGGGGCGAAGCGGCCGGGCGGGCCGCGCAGGCGGCACCCTGGCATGCGCTTCCGGCCGAGGAGGCCTTGCGGCGCCTCGGCGCAAGCCCGGCCGGGCTGGAGGGCGCGGAGGCGGCACGCCGGCTCGCCGAGCACGGCCCGAACCGGCTGCCTGCCGCGCAGCCGCGTGGGCCGCTGCGCCGGCTCGCGGAACAGTTCAACAACCTGCTGATCCATGTGCTGCTCGCCTCCGCCCTGATCACGGCCGCGCTGGGGCACTGGCTCGATGCGGCGGTGATCCTGGCCGTGGTGGTCCTCAACGCCATCGTCGGCTTCATCCAGGAAGGCCGGGCCGAGCAGGCGCTGGATGCGATCCGCGGCATGCTCACGCCGCACGCCTCGGTGCTGCGCGACGGCCGGCGCCGCACCGTCGAGGCGACCGAGCTGGTCCCCGGCGACCTCGTGCTGCTCGCGGCCGGCGACAAGGTACCGGCCGATCTGCGCCTGCTGCGGGCGCGCGGCCTTCGGGTGGAGGAGGCGGCGCTCACCGGCGAATCCGTGCCGGTGGAGAAGTCGGTCGAGCCGGTCGCGGCCGGGGCGCCGCTCGGCGACCGCGCCTGCCTGGCCTTCTCCGGCACGCTGGTCGCCACCGGGCAGGCCGAGGGCGTGGTCGTGGCGACCGGCGCGGCGACCGAGCTCGGCCGGATCAGCGCCATGCTCGGCGCGGTGGAGCCGCTGACGACCCCGCTGCTGCGCCAGATGAACATCTTCGCCCGGCGGCTCACCCTCGTCATCCTGGCCCTCTCGGCCGCGGTCTTCGCCTTCGCCTGGCTGGTGCGCGGCTATGCGGCGGAGGAAGCCTTCATGGCGGTGGTCGGCATCGCGGTCGCCGCCATCCCCGAGGGGCTGCCGGCGGTCCTGACCATCACCATGGCGATCGGCGTGCGCCGCATGGCGGCGCGCAACGCCATCCTGCGCCGCCTGCCGGCGGTGGAGACGCTCGGCGCCGTCTCGGTGATCTGCACGGACAAGACCGGCACGCTGACGCGCAACGAGATGGCCGTCGCCGCGGCGGTGACGGCGGCCGGCAGCTTCGAGGTCTCGGGCGCCGGCTACGCGCCGCATGGCGCCGTCGCGCCGGCGGCGGGCGGGGAAGCCTCGCCCGAAGCACGGGCGGCGCTGGCCGGGTTCGCCTGCGCCGCGGCGCTCTGCAACGACGCGGCGCTGCGGGAGGATCCCGATTCCGGCTGGGCGGTGGAGGGCGACCCGATGGAGGGCGCGCTGCTCGCCTTCGCCGCCCGCGCGGGCGAGGAGCCGGAGGCGCTGCGGCGGCGCTTCCCGCGGCTCGACGCCATCCCCTTCGACGCCCGCCACCGCTACATGGCCACGCTCCATCCCGACGGGGACGGCGCGGCCTTCGCCGTGGTCAAGGGCGCACCGGAGCGGCTGCTGGCCCTGTGCGCCTGCGCGCATGGCGGCGACGCGGCGCTCGACCTCCCCGCCTGGCAGGCACGGGTGGAGGCGCTGGCGGCGCAGGGCCAGCGCGTCCTCGCCATTGCCACCCGGCGCATGCCGGCGGGGGCCCGCGCCCTAGCGCCCGGGGATGTCGAGGCAGGCGGGCTGGAACTGCTCGGGCTGGTCGGGCTGATCGACCCGCCGCGCGAGGAGGCAATCGCCGCGGTCGCGGACTGCCAGGCGGCCGGCATCCGGGTGAAGATGATCACCGGCGACCATGCGGCGACCGCGGGCGCCATCGCCCGCCAGGTCGGCCTGCAGGGCGGCGGCGCGGTCGTCACCGGCCAGGAGATCGAGGCGCTGGACGAGGCGGCGCTGCGCGACCGGGCGCGCGAGACCGATGTCTTCGCCCGCGCCAGCCCCGAGCACAAGCTGCGCTTGGTCGAGGCGCTGCAGGCCGAGGGCGCCGTTGTCGCGATGACCGGGGATGGGGTGAACGACGCGCCCGCGCTGAAGCGTGCCGAGGTGGGCGTGGCCATGGGCCGCAAGGGCACCGAGGCGGCGAAGGAGGCGGCCGAGATGGTGCTGGCCGACGACAATTTCGCCACCATCGCCGCCGCGGTGCATGAGGGCCGCACCGTCTACGACAATGTCCAGAAGGTGATCGCCTGGACGCTGCCGACCAATGGCGGCGAGGCGCTGACCATCATCGCCGCCATCCTGCTGGGCGTGACCCTGCCGCTGACGCCGGTGCAGATCCTCTGGATCAACATGGTCACGGCCGTGGCGCTCGGCCTCACCCTGGCCTTCGAGCCGGCCGAGCCCGATGTCATGCGCCGGCCGCCGCGCGACCCGCGGGAGCCGCTGCTCTCGGGCTTCCTGCTGTGGCGGGTGATCCTCGTCTCCACGCTGTTCATGCTGGGCGCCTTCGGGATCTTCGCGCTGGTCGAGGCCCGGGGCGGGACGCTGGAGACGGCGCGGACGGCGGTGGTGAACACCATCGTCGTGCTGGAGATCGCCTATCTGTTCAGCGTGCGCTATCAGCGCATGACATCGCTGACCTGGCGCGGTGCGCTCGGGACGCGGCCGGTGCTGATCGGGGTCGGCACGGTCGTCCTGCTCCAGCTCGCCTTCACCTACGCGCCGCCGCTCCAGATGCTCTTCGCCAGTCGCCCGCTCGATCCCATCGCCGACGGCCTGCCGATCCTGGCCGCCGGCGCCGCGTTGCTCGGCCTTCTGGAGATCGAGAAACACCTCCGGCGCCGCCTCGTGGCGGGGCCGGGCCGGGGGTGACGCCAACCCTGACGGGAGAGCCGCGCATGCAGGTCGCCATCTTCAGCGCCAAACCCTATGACCGGCAGTTCCTCGATGCCGCGAATGCGGCCGCGGGCGGGCGGCACCACCTGGCCTATCTGGAAGCCCGGCTGTCGCCCGAGACCGCGGTCCTGGCGCAGGGCGCGGGCGCGGTTTGCGCCTTCGTCAACGACCAGGCCGATGCGGCGGCGCTGGAGACCTTCGCGGCCGCGGGGGTGCGCCTCCTCGCCCTGCGCTCGGCCGGGTTCAACAATGTGGACCTCGCCGCCGCGCGGCGGCTCGGCGTGACGGTGGCCCGCGTGCCGGCCTATTCGCCCGAATCGGTGGCGGAGCACACGGTGGCGATGATCCTCGCGCTCAACCGCCGTATCCACCGCGCCTATGCCCGCGTGCGGGAGGGCAATTTCGCCCTCGACGGGCTGCTCGGCTTCGACCTGAAGGGGCGCAGCGTCGGCATCGTCGGCACCGGGCGGATCGGCGCCGCGGTGGCGCGCATCATGCTCGGCTTCAGTTGCCGGGTGCTGGCCCATGATCCCTACCCCGACCCGGCGCTGGAGGCGCTGGGCGTGACCTATGCCACCGTGCCGGATCTGCTGGCGGCCTCCGACATCGTCACGCTGCACTGCCCGCTGACGCCCGGGACGCACCACCTGATCGACGCCGCGGCGATCCGGCACATGCGGCGCGGGGCGATGCTCATCAACACCAGCCGCGGCGCCATCGTGGACACGCGGGCGGCGATCGCTGGCCTCAAATCGGGCGCGATCGGCCTGCTCGGCCTCGACGTCTATGAGGAGGAGGGCGACCTGTTCTTCGAGGACCTCTCCGGCCAGGTGCTGCAGGACGACGTCTTCGCGCGGCTGCTGACCTTCCCGAACGTGCTCGTCACCGCGCACCAGGCCTTCTTCACCGCCGAGGCGCTGACCGCCATCGCCGAGACCACCATCGCCAACATCACCGCCTTCGAGGAGACCGGCCGCGCGGTGCACGAGGTCTCGACCGAGAAGCTCGCCTGAGCATGGCGGCTGCCCTCGCGGCGCTGCTGCCGATCCTGCTCATCCTCGGGCTGATGGTGGGGCTGCGCTGGGCGGCCGCGCCTGCCGGGCTCGCCGGGCTGCTCGCGGCGCTGCCGGTCGCGCTGCTGGTCTTCGGCTGGCACGGGCCGGACGGGGCGGGCGGCCTCGGCTGGGCCCTGGCGGGGGTCGGGGCGGAGGCAGGCTTCGCCGCGCTGACCATCCTCTGGATCGTCTTCCCCGCCCTCTGCATCCATGAGCTGCAGCTCGCCTCGGGCGCGACGGCGACGCTGCGGCGCGCGCTGGCGCGGCTTTCGGACGACCCGCGCATGGCGGCACTGCTGGTCGCCTGGTTCTTCGCCCTGTTCTCCGAAGGCGCGGCCGGCTTCGGCACGCCGGTGGCGCTGGCGGCGCCCATCCTGGTGACCCTCGGCTTCCCGCCGGCGCGCGCGGTGGCGCTGGCGCTGATCGGGCATGCGGTCGGTGTTTCCTTCGGCGCGGTCGGCACGCCCGTGCTGCCGCAAGTGGCGGCGACGGGGCTCGATGCGACGGCGCTCTCGGGCATGACGGCGCTGCTGCACGCGCTGCTCGGCTGGACCATGGCGCTGGCCGTGCATCGGCTGGCCATGGCGCAGGGTGGGCGGGCCGGCCTCGCCTGGCCGCTGCTCGCCGCCGCGGCCTTCCTGCTGCCCTTCGCGGCGATCGCCGTCCTTGTGGGGCCGGAACTGCCGACGCTCGGCGGGGCGCTGCTGGGCGGCGGCGCCTTCGCACTGGCGGTGCGCGCCCACGCCGGCGCGCGGGATGCGGCGGAGGCACCCTCGGCACGTGAATTGCGCGACGCGGCCGCCCCCTATCTTGCGCTGCTGGCCCTGATCCTGGCGACCCGGCTGGTGCCGCCGCTGCGGGAGGCGCTGTCCGGCCTGGCCTGGTCCTGGACGCTGTTCGACGCCTTCAGTGGCAGCTTCCGGCCGCTCTACCATCCCGGCACTATGCTGCTGCTCGGCCTGCTGCTCGGCGGCCTCGCCCGCGGCACCGGCGCCGGCGCCTTCCGGGAGGCCGCCAGGCGCGCCGCCGCGCGGATGCCGCCGGTGCTGCTTGCGCTGCTGGCGATGCTCGGCCTCGCCCGGCTGATGGTCCATGCCGGCATGATCGAGGCGCTGGCCGAGGCGGCGGCAGGGGCGCTCGGCGGCGCCTGGCCGCTGCTGGCACCCGCGACCGGCGCGCTCGGCACCTTCGTCACCGGCTCCGCCACCGCCTCCAACATCCTGCTCACGGATTTCCAGCGCGCGACAGCCGAGGCGCTCGACCTGCCGCTGCTGCTGCTGATCGCGGCGCAGGGCTTCGGGGCGGCGATCGGCAATATCATCTGCCCGCACAACATCGTGGCGGGGGCCGCGACGGTCGGGCTGGCCGGGCGCGAGACCGGCGAGGTGATGCGCCGCACCCTGCCGGCCTGCGCGCTCTATACGGTGCTCGGCGGGGCGCTGGTGCTGGCCCTGGTCACGGTCATGGCCTGAGGCGGCCCGATGGCTGAGGGCGCGCCGGCGCCGGAGGCCTGAATCGGCCCGCCGAACACCCGGCGCCACGGGCCGTCCGCCGGCGGGACACCGGGCCTTGCGGCCGGCACGGAACGAAGCGGCCTGCGACCGGTTCCTGCAGCAGGCGCCGGCCTCCGGCCCGCGCCGGGCGAGCCTGCCGGGAGGCCGCAGCCATGCAATGCCCATCGCAACCCCAGGGAGAGGGTCGATCCGACGCCGGCCAGCCGGCCCCCCGGCTGCGCGCCTTCCGCCCCATCCGCGCATGCCGCCGGCTGTTGCTGCTTCTGGCCCTGGCGCTGCTGCCGGCCCAGGCACCGGCGCAACCCGCGGCCGAGGCCGGGCGCGTCGCGCTGCTGCTGACGGTCGAGGGCGGCATCGGCCCCGGCATCGCCGAATACGTCATCGACGGGCTGGACCGCGCCGCCGCGCAGGGCGCCGCGCTGGTGGTGATCCGCCTCGACACGCCGGGCGGGCTGGATGCGGCCACGCGCCGGATCGTGCAGGCCATGCTGGCCTCGCCGGTCCCCGTCGCGATCTGGGTCGCGCCGCGGGGCGCGCGGGCGGCGAGCGCGGGCCTCTTCCTCCTCTCGGCCGCGCAGGTGGCCGCGATGGCGCCTGGCACCGCCACCGGGGCGGCAACCCCGGTGCGCCTGGGCGGCGGCGGGGCCGGCAGCGACGGGCAGGATGCGATGGCGGCCAAGGTGGTCAACGACGCTGCGGCCTATGTCCGCGGCCTCGCGGAGTACCACGGCCGCAACCCGGACTGGCCGGAGAAGGCGGTGCGCGAGGCGGCGAGCGTCCCGGCGGAGGAGGCCCTGCGGCTGGGCGTCGCCGACCTCCTGGCCGCCGACCTGGCGCCGCTGCTGGCAGGCATGGACGGG
This sequence comes from Roseicella aerolata, assembly GCF_020523605.1. Classification (GTDB taxonomy): domain Bacteria; phylum Pseudomonadota; class Alphaproteobacteria; order Acetobacterales; family Acetobacteraceae; genus Paracraurococcus; species Paracraurococcus aerolatus. The sequence continues at coordinate 26,453 of NZ_JAJAQI010000053.1, forward strand.
CGCCGCGTCCGCCTGCCCGCCGGCCCCGCGACGCTGGCAACGCAGGGGCTTGCGGTGCAGCGCTTCGACCCCGATTGGCGCCACCGGCTGCTGGCCTTCGTCTCCGACCCGAACATCGCCTTCCTGCTGCTGATGATCGGCGCCTACGGGCTGGTCCTCGAAGCCGCCTCCCCGGGTATCGGCCTCGGCGGGGTGGCCGGCGGCATCGCGCTGGTCCTCGGCCTCTTCGCCGTCAACCTGCTGCCGGTGAATACCACCGGGCTCCTGCTGATGGGGCTCGGCCTCGCGCTGCTGGTGGCCGAGGCCTTCATCCCGGCCTTCGGCGTGCTCGGCATCGGCGGGCTGGCGGCGCTGGCGCTCGGCGGCGCCATCGCCTTCGATTTCGAGGCACCCGGCTTCCAGCTCTCGCCCTGGGTGCTGGGCCTGTCCGTCGGGCTGAGCGGGCTGCTGCTGCTCGTCACCCTCCGCGCGGCCTGGCGCGCGCGGGGGCGGCCGGTGGTCACCGGCGGGCAGGGCATGATCGGGGCCCGCGGCCGGGTGCTGTCCTGGGCCGGCGGCGCCGGGGTGGTGCTGGTGCATGGCGAGCGCTGGGCGGCCACGGCCCCCGCCGCGCTGGCACCGGGCCAGGCGGTACGGGTGCTGAGCCGGCGCGGCCTGCGGCTCGAGGTGGCGGCGGAGCCCGCCGGGAATGGAAGGACCCTGTCATGACCGGAGATCTCGGCGGCATCGCCATCCTCCTGCCCGTCGCCGCGGCGGTGGCGCTGCTCTGGCTCGCGGTGCGGGTGCTGCGCGAATACGAGCGCGGCGTGGTCTTCACCCTCGGCCGCTTCTCCGGCGTGCGCGGCCCGGGGCTGATCCTGCTGATCCCCTTCGTGCAGCAGATGCAGCGCGTGGATCTCAGGACCGTGGTGATGGACGTGCCGAGCCAGGATGTCATCTCGCGCGACAACGTCTCGGTGAAGGTCAATGCCGTGGTGTATTTCCGCGTGGTGGACGCCGACCGCGCGGTGATCGAGGTGGACGACTACATGGGCGCCACCAGCCAGCTGGCCCAGACCACGCTGCGCTCCGTGCTCGGCAAGCACGACCTGGATGAAATGCTGGCCGAGCGCGACAAGCTGAACCGCGACATCCAGGAGATCCTGGACAGCCAGACCGATGCCTGGGGCATCAAGGTCGGCAATGTCGAGATCAAGCATGTGGACATCGACGAGAGCATGGTGCGCGCCATCGCCCGCCAGGCGGAGGCCGAGCGAAACCGCCGCGGCCGCATCATCGATGCCGAGGGCGAGCAGCAGGCGGCGGAGAAGCTGGTGGAGGCGGCGCGGGCGCTCTCCGCCGTGCCCGAGGCGATGCAGCTGCGCTACCTCTCGACCCTGCAGCACATCGCGGGGGAGCGGAATTCGACGGTGGTCTTCCCGGTGCCGATGGATCTGCTGCGCGGGCTGGGGGCCATGGCCTCGGCGGCGGGCCAGGCGGCGGCGCGGGAGGGGTCGCGCGAGCCGCGCTGACAGGCCGTGCGGTGAGGGTGTCATGCCCGACTCATGACATGCTGACGCATGCCCTGGCTTCGCGGCATTGACCGCGGCGCGCCTTCGCGCCCCCGGCCCGCTCCGCGGCCTCGGCCGCCGATGGCGGCTGCAAGCCAGGATCTGCGCCGGTCGGCATCATGCGGGGTGGCATCAGTCATGCGGCCCGGGCCGCGGCTTCCGCTCGGCCGCCGGTGTCGTCCGGGCGTCTGCGAAGATCGGGTCCAGGAACCGCCCGAGGTCGCGGTTCGACCGCGCCCGCACCGCCTCGTCCGCGCCGATCATGTAGGGCTCGTCATCCACGCAGAGCGCCAGGATGGCGCGGCGCAGCAGCGGGCCCGACATGGGCAGGCCGGTCCGCAGGTCCCGCACGCCGCCATCCGGCTGCACGCTCAACCGGCAGCGGTTCAGCAGCCGCCCGATGGCGCGCCGCGGCTGCCCGCCATCCCACTGGTGCAGGGCGTCCGTATAGCCGATCACCTCCACGGCCGAGCCGCCCCGGCGGGCATCCGCCGCGAACTCCTCGCACCGCGCGGGGTCGATCAGCGCATCCCCGGTGCCATAGAGGATCAGCAGCGGCGCCCCGGTGGTCCGCGGCTCGGCGAAGCGGGCGATGCAGGGGCCGTAGAAGGCGGCATGCGCCGCGAAGCGCTCGCCGCCCGGCGCCATGCGTTCGGCCACATCGGCGGAGAGGGCGAACATCGTCGCCATCGCCCCGTAGGAGAAGCCGATCAGGGCGACGCGGCGCGGGTCGATCTCCGGCCGCCGGGCGAGGAAGCGCAGGCCGGCATAGGCATCGGCGATCGCCATGCTCTCGGTGATCTCGAGCAGCCGCTCGGTGAAGCCGGTGGCGCGGTCGCGGCGGGCGCCGAACACGTCGATCACCAGCGCCGCGGCGCCCATGGCGGCGAACTGGCGGCCATAGGTGTGCTCGCGCGCGGCCAGCACACCGCCGGCCCCATGTAGCAGCACCACGGCGGGCACGGAGCGCGGCGGCGCGCCCGCAACGCTGCCGGGGGGCAGGTAGAGCGTGGCGACCGCCGTCGCCGGCTCGGCCTGGGGCGCATCGCGCGGCGTGAAGGGGCTGCTGCTCGGGAAGGTCACGGGCTGGCCGTGAATCCCCAGTGTCTCCCCGGCCGGGGGCCAGGGATCCGCGAGCCGCCATCCGCCGGCCGCGCGGGCGGGGTGCCCATGGCCGGATGCCGTGGCGAGCATGGTGCCGAGCAGCAGGGCGGCCGCGGCGAGGCTGGAGCTGAGCATCATGGAACATCCTTCCCTGCGGCATCGCTGCCAGGGCCGATCGGTTGCCATCACCGATGGTGGCCGGTCCGGCGATGGGCGCCGCGCGATTGTGAAAGCAGCGGGCCGGCAGGGGCTGATCCCGGCCAGCCGGGTCATGGCTCCGGCGCCTGCCGGGCGGGGCTTCCCCTGCCGCGGTCATCGCCGGGGCATCCCGCCGATTGGCATGGGGCCGGGGGATGGCGCAGGATGCAGGGGACCCGACGCGAGACATGGCCCTGGAGAGGCGGAGGTGGCTCCGCCCACAGGGCAGGGCGGTGATGGCGGCCGCCAGGCCGGTTGCGCATCCGGCAGCGGCCGCCGCCATCCCCGACTTCAGAGGCGAGGATGAGCCAAGATCCCTATGACATACTGGGCGTGAAGCGCGATGCCACGCCGGAGCAGATCCGCAGCGCCTATCGCAAGCTGGCGCGGAAGCTGCACCCGGATCTCAACCCGGGTGACCGTACGGCCGAGGAGCGCTTCAAGCAGGTCTCGGCCGCCTATGACCTGCTCGGCGATGCCGAGAAGCGCGGCCGCTTCGACCGCGGCGAGATCGACGCCTCGGGCGCCGAGCGGCCGCAGCAGACGCATTTCTACCGCGACTTCGCCGGCGGCGCCGGCCCCGGGCCGCACCCCTATGAGAGCGATGCCGCCTTCGCCGACATGATGGATGCGGATGAGCTGCTGGCCGGGCTCTTCGGCCGCGGCGGCGGGCGGGGCGCCCGCATGCGGATGCGCGGCGGGGATCTGCGGGGCACCCTGGCGCTGGACTTCCTGGAGGCGGTCAACGGCACCACGAAGCGCCTGACGCTGCCGGACGGCTCGACGGTGGACGTCACCGTGCCGCCCGGGACGCGGGATGGCCAGGTGCTCCGGCTGCGCGGCAAGGGCACCCCGGGCCTCGGCGGCGGGCCGCCGGGCGACCTGCTGGTCGAGGTGGAGGTCGGCGAGCACCATCACTTTACCCGCAAGGGCGACGACATTCATTTCGAGCTGCCGGTCAGCCTGCCGGAAGCGGTGCTGGGCGGGCGGGTGGAGGCGCCGACCCCGGCCGGGCCGGTCGCCCTCACCATTCCCCGGGGCGCCAATACCGGCACGGTCCTGCGCCTGAAGGGGCGCGGGGTGACGCGGCCGGATGGCTCCCGCGGCGATGCCTATGCCACGCTGCGGATCGTGCTGCCGGACCGGCCGGACCCCGAACTGGAAGCCTTCGCCGCGCGCTGGGAGGGCGGCAAGGCGCACAACCCGCGGTCCGGCATGGAGGGGTGAATGCTCGAGATCCGTGAATTCCTGCTGCGGGCCCGGCTCGATGCCGCGGCGCTGGAGGCCTGGGTCGAGGCGGGCTGGCTGGTGCCACGCCAGGCGGAGCCTAGCCGCGCCTTCTCCGAGCTCGACCTCGCCCGCGCCTGCCTGATCCGCGACCTGCGGGAGGCCATGGGGGTCAATGATGAGGGGATCGAGGTCGTGCTGGACCTGCTCGACCAGGTGCATGGGCTGCGGCACGCGCTGCAGCGGGTGAGCACGGCGCTGCAGGCGCTGCCAACGCCGCTGCGGCAGGAGGTGCTGGCGCGGCTGCAGGCCGGCCCGGAGGGGGCGGGATCCAGGGCCGGGGAGGGCGCGCCTGCTGCGGGCTGACCGGGCCCGGCGCGCCATGGCCTTCCGGCTCGACCCGGCGGCGCTGGCGCGGCAGCGGCGGCTCAACAGGCTCCACTCGGCGCTGCTCCTGCTCTCCCTCTCCGGGCTGGCGGGCTGGACCGGCCTGCTGGTCGGCGGGCCGGAGGGGCTGGCCTTCGGCGCCGGCCTGGTGCTGGCCTTCCTGCTGCTCAGCCCGATGCCCGGCGACGCGCTGTTCCGGCATGCCTTCGGCGCCGTCCGCCTCTCCCCCACCCAGGCGCCCGATCTCCTGGCCCTGCTCGCGGCGCTGGCGCGACGGGCCGGCCTGCCGCGCCCGCCGGCCCTCTACCTGATCCCCTCGCCGATGCTGCAGGCCATGGCGGCCGGCAGCCGGGAGGCGCCGGTCATCGCGGTGACCCTGGGATTGCTGCGGAGCCTGCCGCCACGCGAGCTGGCGGCGGTGCTGGCGCATGAGGTGGCGCATATCCGCCATGGCGACCTGCGGGTCCTGCGCCTAGCGACCGCGGCCGCCACCCTCACCCGCGCCATGGCCGGCATCGGCGCGCTGCTCCTCCTCGTCCTCCTGCCGGCGCTGTGGGCGAGCGGCATGGCGCCCTCGCCCCTCGCCCTGCTGCTGCTGATGGCGGCACCCATCCTCAGCGACCTCCTGACCCTCTCGCTTTCCCGGCGGCGGGAGTTCCTCGCCGATGCGGGGGCGGTGGAGCTGACCGGCGATGTGGAGGCGCTGGCCGAGGCCCTGGCGCGGCTCTGGCGGCTGCAGGGCGATGACTGGGAACGCCTCGCCTCCCGCGCGCCGCGCTGGCTGCGCTGGTTCCGCACCCATCCGACGGTCAGGGACCGGATTGCGGCGCTGCGCGGCATGGCCACGCCGGTGCGGGCGCCGTGGCCGGAGGCGGACCTGATCGCCATCACGCCGGGCGCGCTGCCGTGGAGCCTGGGCGGCCACCACCCGGCGCAGCGCCTGGCGCGCCGGTGGCTGCTGTAGCCTTGGCTTCCACCCTGCCGCCGGGACGTGACGGCCCGGGCGACGCTCCGGCAGGGGTCTTGAACCGGGACAGGCCCTGCCTAGCTCGATGAGTGCCGAATGCCGCAACCGGGTTCGGCGGGCGCCGGGCAGGCGCTCCGGTGCCCATACCCATGTCGCTCAGAGGAGGATGTGGCTATGAGGATGATCGATTTCGCACCGCTGTCGCGGTTCACCGTCGGCTTCGACCGCCTGTTCGACATGCTGGACGACCAAGCCTTCGACCTCGAGCCGGATGACCCTCTCCCGCACTATGACATCGAGAGGATCGGCGAGGATGCCTACCGCATAACGCTGGCCGTCCCTGGCTTCAGGCCGGATGACATCTCGGTCGAGAGCCAGCCGAACCTCCTTCTCGTGACCGGCCGGGCCCCCAGGGACCAGGGTGGCGAGTATCTCCACCACGGCCTCCCGCTGCGGAGCTTCGAGCGCCGCTTCACCCTGGCCGATTTCGTGGAGGTCACGGGGGCCAGCCTCGCCGATGGCCTGCTGACGATCGGGCTGAAGCGCGAGCTGCCGGAGGCGATGCGGCCGCGGCGGATCGAGATCGCCGGCGGCGCGGCGCAGAGGCCGCGGCAGATCGAGGGCCAGCAGGCGGCCTGACACTGCCAGCCGTTGATGGAGGCCCATCGACGGCCCTCTCGATCGCCGTACGGTTTGCTCCGCAGGGCCTGGCCATGCCGCATTTGCGGCGGCGTCCGTTCGGGCGCTACAGCGGATTGCGTTCAAAACTGAACGCCAATCCGCTGTAGACCGCTATTTGTAGAGCAGATTCACGCTGCGGGGCGTTCACGCTCCTCCGCGATCTGCTCTAGGCATAGCCTGCCCGACGCGCCGGGATACCGACCAGGGGAGGTGGTGGCCACTCGCCCACAATCGGGCGGGTGAGAAAACCGCGGACGCACTCGCCGCTCTCGGCGCAGATGCGTTTTGCCGAGCCCGCCAGGATCGGCGCCTGCTTTAGTTTCACGCCCAGGCGCGACGCCTTGGGCGAGATCGACCGGACCGGACGGGTTCCGCAATGCGGCGACAAGGATGCTCGCAAGCACCTGATCGGGGCGGCCAATGTGCTACTGACGCGCATCCGCCGCCCCACGGCGCGACAGGCCCGGAGCTTGGCCTTCGCCGAGCGCTCAGGCGTGAAGAAGGCGAAGGTCGCCGTGACCAGGAAGCTTGCGGGTCATCCCCCATCGCATGTGGCGGGACGCAACCGAGTTCCGTTGGAACGACGCGCAGCAAAAGCCACCTGATCCCGGTTCTCGGGCCGCCATTATGGGCCGGACGCATTCGTCCCGCCGGGACGAGGACGAGGGTGGGGCCAATCCCGGATATGCCCGCCGTTGGCGCCACCGCCGCGGTCGGCGATAGCGAACACCACTTTGGCCCGCCCAAACCCGCCCAAGGCCATGGTGTGGCGGCACGGGCCGACCACCAAGAGAACCGTGAGCCCGGCAGTGCCAATCATCGTTCAGCCTGATGGCGGCGATTAGCAGGCTGCTGAAAAGCGCGCAGGATCGGCGGGTGCGGTAGGCTCCGGCGGACCTTCCATGCGCCCGCTGCCGCGTGGCGGCTGCCAGAAACACGTTTCCGGCGCCAGCGGCGCTCCCTT
>NZ_JAJAQI010000054.1 GCF_020523605.1 Roseicella aerolata
CCCGCCGTGATCGCCCCCAGATAGGCCGCGAACCGCGCCTCGCCCGTCCTCGGCCGCCTTGTCTGCCTCTCTACCATCCCCCACATATAGGAAGACCGGAAAGCTTTGACACAGTAAGACTAGGGGCCGAGGCGATCACGACCAACTGCGGCTTCCTCTCGCTCTTCCAGCAGGAGATCGCGGCGGCGGTCGGGGTGCCGGTCGCCACCTCCTCCCTTTTGCAGGTCCCCTGGGTGCAGGCGACGCTGCCGCCGGGGAAGCGGGTCGGCGTGCTGACGGTCAGCAAGGGATCTCTGACGCCGGCGCATCTGGAAGCGGCGGCGGTGCCGCTCGACACCCCCATCATGGGCACGGAGGGCGGCCGCGAGTTCTTCCGCGTGCTGATCAGGGCCGAGGCGGAGGACATGGATGTCGCGCTCGCCGAGCAGGACATCCTGGAGGCCGGCCGGGCGCTGGTGGCGGCGTATCCGGAGGTCGGGGCCATTGTCCTAGAATGCACCAACATGCCGCCCTATGCGGCGGTGCTGCAGGCGGCACTCGGCCTGCCGGTCTTCGATATCTATTCCCTGATCACCTGGTTCCATGCGGGGCTGCGGCCGCGCCGCTTCGGGGCATGACGCCGGGGTGAGACGGCTGCAGCAGCGGCATGACGGAGATGGGCGGCACCTCCGCCGCCTGCGGCCCGGCCGGCGCCACACCGCAGGCGGGGCGCAGCGCCCCGCAGTCCCAGCGATGTCCGGCCGGCCGACCGGTCAGCGACCCGCCCGGCTCCCAGCGGCATTCGCAGAGCTTCTCGCCGAAGCAGGCGACCATGCCCTCCCGCATCGGCGTACAGGCAGGTGGCGCCTCCGCAAGACCAGGGGTGGCGAGCAGGAGCAGCATGGGCAGCACGCGCATGGCAGCAGGCTGCGCGCAACGGGTGAAGCAAGGCTGAAGCGAGATGCAAAAAGGGCCCCGGCGCAGCGCCGGGGACCCTCGCAGCAGCTGATCCGGCCGGGGCCAGGCCCGGCCGGAGCCAAGCCTATTTCAGGTTCACCGCCTGGCGGCCACGCTGGCCGTCCCGGACATCCAGCGAAACCTTCTCGCCCTGCTGAACATCCTGGCGCCCGGCGCGCTGCAGGACGGAGGAGTGCAGGAACACGTCCTGGCCGCCGTCTTCCGGCGTCACGAAGCCGAAGCCACGGACCTGGTCGAACCACTTCACCGTGCCGCTGACCGCATAGGTCGGGCCGCCGGCGTCGCGGTCGCCGAAGTCGCGACGCGGCGGACGGTCACCGAAGCCGCCCTGGCGCGGGCCACCGAAGCCGCCGCCGCCAGCGCCGAAGCCACCCTGCCGCGGGCCGCCGAAGCCGCCGCCGCCGAAGTCACGCCGCGGGGGACGGTCACCGAAGCCGCCGCCGCCGAAGTCGCGCCGCGGGGGACGGTCACCGAAGCCGCCGCCGCCGAAGTCGCGCCGCGGGGGACGATCACCGAAGCCGCCTTCCCGATAGGGGCGCCGTGCCGCGCCGGCCGCGGCCGCCCCGCCCTCACCGCGCCGCAGCTCGGTGATACGGGTGACCAAACGACGACCCTGGCGATCAGTGCCGATTTCGCAGACAAGCGTGTCGCCGGTGTCCGGCGGCTCGATCCCGGCCTCGGTAAGGGCCGAGGCATGGAAGAACACGTCCTGTCCGTCGGGCCCCAGCACGAAGCCGAAGCCCTTGCGGGCGTTGTACCACTTCACCTGGGCCTCGAGGGGCCCGGTACCGCCCTGCATATCGGTATCGGAAGGCACTTGCTGTTAGTTCCGTATCTAGTGTCGAGCGGCCGCACGGGGATGCGGGGCCGCTACCGATGAGCATGACACCCCCCGGCCGCTAAAGCGAGCGCGAAATCAGCGGAAGCGACCGGGGGCGTAGGGCCGCGGGTCCAGCTCCGGCGATTGGCCACCCAGCATCTGCGCGACGAGCCGCGCCGTGCGCGGGCCCGCCACCAGACCGACATGGCCATGGCCGAAGGCATGCACAATATCAGGAGTCCCGCTTGATGGCCCGATGCAGGGCAGCCCGTCCGGCATGCTGGGACGGTGGCCCATCCAGACCTTTACCCGCTCCGGCGGCAGGTCGCGCGGCAGGCCGGGGAAGCTGCGCAGCAGATGGTCACGAAGAATTTCAGCCCGCTTCCAGTTCGGTGCGGCGGCAAGACCGGCGATCTCCACCTGCCCGGCGCAGCGCAGGCCGCGATTCGTCAGGGTAATGGACATCTTGCCGTCCGAGGGCATCAGCGGCGTGCGCGGGCCGATCTCCACTCCTTCCAACATGGCGTGGTAGCCGCGCTCCGTCTCCAGCGGCAGCCGGTCCCCTGCCGCGGCGGCCAGCGCGCGGGAATGCGCGCCGGCGCTGATGACGGCACGGTCGGCCGCGATCTCGCCCGTCTCAGTCCGCACCGCGCGCAGGCGCCCGCCCTCGATCCGGAAGCCGGTGGCGCGCGCGGCGACACGGCTGGCGCCGAGGGATTCCGCCAACGCGACCAGCGCGGCGACATAGGCGCCGGGATCGCGACAATGCCCGCCTTCTTCGACCAGCGCGGCGAAGCCGTAGCGCCGGTCGAGTAACGGCTCGCGCTGGCGCAGTTCCTCGGCCGAGAGCTCGAGCCATTCGATCCCGACCTGGCGGCGGATGCGCCAGGCCATTGCCTCGGCCTCGAACTCGGCCCGCGAGGGATAGATGTACATGAGCCCGCGCCGCTCGATCAGCCCGCCGACGCCGGCCTCCTCGGCAAGGGCGGCATGCAGCGCCGGCGCGTCCTTCAGCAGGGCGCGAAGCGCGACCGCGGTGCGCGCGACCTTCGCCTCGGTCCAGCCGGAGAGCAGGTAGCGCGCCAGCCAGGGCAGGACGCGCGGCAGGTAGCGCCAGCGGATGGCGAGCGGCCCGAGCGGATCGGCGATGAAGCCCGGCACCTTCTTCCACAGCCCGGGCACCGCCGGCGGGATGACGGACATGGGGCTCAGCCAGCAGCCATTGCCGTAGCTTGCCGCCTGCTCCCCGCCCGGCGTGCCGGGCTCCAGGATGGTGACCCGATGCCCGTCCCTCAGCAGGGCAAGCGCGGTGCAGGCGCCGACGATGCCGGCGCCAATGATGACCGTGTGCAAGCCCTCGCGCGGCCGATCGGACGCGGTCATGGCGTCTGCACCGCCTCGCCGGCCAGCGCCTTCTCCAGGAAGAAGAGCCGGTCCTGGCCCCAGAGCCAGAGGTCGCCGAAGAAGAAAGTCGGGCTGCCGAAGACGCCGCGCGCGACCGCCTCGGCGTTGTTGCGGTCCCACTCGGCGCGGATGGCGGGGCTCTCCTCCTCCGCCACCAGCGTGGCGCCCGGCAGACCGAGGGCATCGCCGATCGCCGCCCGTACCTCCGGCAGGGCGATGTCGCGCTCCTCCACCCAGAGCGCGGTCAGGATGGCATGGGAGAGCGCCTGCGCATCCAGCCCGCGCGCCTGGGCCGCCATCACCATCCGCCCGGCCGGGCGCTGGTCCGCCGGTGGATAGTGCCGCGGCTTCAGGACAAGCGGCATGCCGAGGTGCCGCCGCCAGCGGTCCAGTTCCAGCGCGTGGTAGTCCTGCCGCGGCTGCGGCCTGGTGCGGAGCGGGATACCGCCGGTCTGTGGAATCACCAGCGGGAAGTCATAGGGCCGCAGCGCCACCCGCACGCCATGCCGGTCGGTGATCGCCCGCAGCTGCGGGGCGGCGAAATACATCCAGGGGCTGGAGAGGGTGTAGAAGCACTCGACCACGCGCTCGGTCATCGGCGATTCCTTGCAGCGCGGCGAGCATAGGCGGCCGCCGCCGCGCCGCAACCGGAACCCCCGAGCCTCAGCCCTTCTGCACCCGCCCGGGATCGCTGCCCGCGAGCAGCGAGACATGCGCCGAGACGACCTTCCAGCCGACCTCCGGCAGCCGCACCATGATCTTCGTCTCCCGCCCGATCAGCCCACTGTCGGTGCGCTGGTACTCCAGATGGGTGCAGGCGAAATCCCGGCCGAAGGTGGTGATGTGCACGCGGCGTGTTGCCCGCGGCGCATAGCGGGCGATGCCTGCGCGGAAGGCGCGGATCGCCTCGATGCCGTAGAGGATCTCGGTGGTGCCGAAGCGCACGGTGCGCGGGTCGGCCCAGAAGCTATCGTCCAGGACAGCGGTGTCGTTCTCGGCAATCGCCCGCTCGTAGCGGTCGAAGACGGCGCGGGCCTCGGTGGTCACCGCCGGGTCGTCGATCTGCATGGGGGAAGGCTCCTCGTCAGCGTGGCGAGGATGCCGGGCCAGGCAGGCGGCAGCAAAAATGACATGGAGTTAATGTGCGTTTGCTCACGATATACTGAATACAATGCGACATCACGTTTTCTTGGGACCCGCCCGATGCTGGACGCCCTCTCGCCCATGCCTGCCGCGCCGATCTCGCTCCATGCCCTGGCCTCCCAGGGGTTCCTTTTCGCCACCGGCATCGAGAACAGCGCCCCGACCATCCAGGGCGGCCGGATCCGGCGCGACCAGATGGCCGAGTGCGGCCATTACGACCGCTGGAAGCAAGACCTGGCCCTGGTGAAGGATCTCGGGTGCGGCGTCCTGCGCTACGGCCCGCAGTTCCACACCACACTGCGGGCGCCCGGGCTGCATGACTGGGCCTTCGCCGACGAGACCTTCGCGGAGGTGCGGCGCCTCGGCATCGTCCCGGTGGTCGATCTCTGCCATTTCGGCGTGCCGGACTTCATCGGCGACTTCCAGAACCCGGACTTCCCGCAGCTCTTTGCCGACTACGCCCGGGCCTTCGCCGCCCGCTTCCCCTGGGTGCAGCTCTACACCCCGGTGAACGAGATGTTCATCACCGCAGTCTTCTCGGCCAAGTACGGCTGGTGGAACGAGCAGCGGCACGACGACCGCAGCTATGTCACCGCTATCAGGAACATCGTCCGCGCCAATGTCATGGCCATGCAGGCCATCGTGCAGATCCGCCCGGACGCCATCTTCATCCAGTCCGAATCGACCGAGCATTTCCACCCGGAATGCCCGCTCGCCCTGCCGCATGCCGAGCACCGCAATGCCGAGCGCTTCCTGACGCTCGATCTGAACTACGGCCGGCGCGTCTGCTCCTCGATGTACGAGTACCTCATGGACAACGGCATGACGCGGGAGGAGTACCATTTCTTCCAGCGCTCGGCCCCGGCGCTGAAGCGCCACTGCATCATGGGCAATGACTGGTACGTCACCAACGAGCACCTGATCGGCGGCGATGGCCACAGCCGCTGGGCCGGCGAGGTCTTCGGCTACGACACCGTGACGCGCGACTACCACGCCCGCTACGGCCTGCCGGTGATGCACACCGAGACCAACATGGACGAGGGCCCGCGCGGCGACGAGGCGGAGCGCTGGCTCTGGAAGCAGTGGTCCGGGATCATGCGCCTGCGCCGGGATGGCGTGCCGGTGCTGGGCTTCACCTGGTATTCGCTGACCGACCAGATCGACTGGAACCACGCCCTGCGGGAGCAGCGGGGCGACGTGAACCCGCGCGGGCTCTTCGACCTCGATCGCAACATCCGCACCGTGGGCAAGGCGTACAAGCGGCTGATCGAGACCTGGAAGCCGGTCCTGCAGGCCGAGAGCCACTGCCTGACGCTGCCGGTCAGCGCCTGAAGGCGATGCGGGGGAGCATCCCCTCCCCCGCGCGCCTCTCGATTCCGACGGGTCAGCCCTTCCCGATCAGGGCCATCAGTTCCCGGCGGGTGTTCGGATCGTCGCGGAAGGCGCCGAGCATCCGGCTGGTCACCATGCTCGCGCCATGCTGGTGCACGCCGCGCGTCGTCATGCACTGATGCTCGCTCTCGATCACCACGGCGACGCCACGCGGCTGCAGCACCGCCTCGATCGTATTGGCGATCTGCGCCGTCAGCTTCTCCTGGATTTGCAGCCGCTTCGAATAGGCGTGCACCACGCGCGCCAGCTTGCTGATGCCGACGACGCGATGCGCCGGCAGATAGGCCACATGCGCGACACCGATGATCGGCACCATGTGATGCTCGCAATAGCTCTCCAGCCGGATGTCCTTGAGCAGGACGATCTCGTCGTAACCCTCGGTCTCGGCGAAGGTCCGCTCCAGCACCGCGACCGGGTCGATGGCGTAGCCGGCGAAGAACTCCTCATAGGACCGCACCACCCGCGCCGGCGTGTCCAGCAGCCCCTCCCGCGCCGGATCATCGCCGGCCCAGCGCAGCAGCGTGCGGACGGCCGACTCGGCCTCCGCGCGGCTCGGACGGTCCGGCAATATGGGCGCCTCGGCGAGTGGCTTGGCCTTCATCGCAACCTCCCTGGCGTGGATCGACACGACTGGGGCGCAACGCAGGGACCGGGCCGGGTATCCCGCAGCGCAGCGCCCGGGCAGCCTCGTCCCCCCTCGCCGGTGCCGGAGATGGCCCGGCGGACGCGCCGGCACGGGTCGGAAGCGGCTTGACCGAGCGGGAGACATGATCACCTGGGGCATCCAACCGTCCAGTGATCATGGACGGGACGGCCCAGTCTCGCTTCCGGCGATCCGCCCCGGGCGCGACGCAGAGGTGCCGCGCTGCCGGCTACCGCCCGGCGAGGGCGTGCAACTCCTCGGCCAGTTCCTCCAATTCCTCCAGCACCGCCCGCAGGCTGCCGGCGGCGGGTTCCGCCTCGATCGGGGGCAGTTCCGTCTCGCCCTCGGCCAGCCCGCCCTCGCGCAGCAGTCGTTGTACGCCCTTGATGGTATAACCTTGGGTGTAGAGCAGATCGGCGATGCGCCGGAGCAGCGCGATGTCCTCCGGCCGGTAGTAGCGGCGGCCGCCGCCGCGCTTCAGTGGCTTGAGCTGGGGAAACTTCGTCTCCCAGAAGCGCAGGACGTGCTGCGGGATGTGCAGGTCGTCCGCCACTTCGGAGATGGTCCGGAAGGCGGTCGGCGCCTTGCGGGCGCGCAGCCGCCCGGCCTCGCTCGGGTCGTCGCTCATGCCCGGCCCTTGCGATGAATCCGGCACCCCGGCGTCACGCCTCGCTATCCCCGCGCGGCACCGGCTGGCCGTTGATGCGGGCCTTCAACACCTGGGAGGGACGGAAGGACAGCACCTTGCGCGGCATGATCGGCACTTCGACGCCGGTCTTCGGATTGCGCCCGACCCGCTGGCCCTTCTGGCGCACCATGAAGGTGCCGAAGGCGGATATCTTCACGGGCTGGCCTTCCTCGAGCGCCCTGGCCATGCGTTCCAGCACGGCCTCCAGCAGGGCGGCGGATTCGTTCCGCGACAGCCCCACCTGATTGTAGATCGCCTCAGCAAGGCTGGCGCGCGTCAGCGTGTTCATGCCGCAACTGGTTCCCGCAAGCCCTTATCGGGATTAGGAAACCTGTATCGGTTCTGAGGGTCAAGCGCGGCATGGCCGCTGTCGCCGGAATGCCACGAGGCCGAGCCACACAGTGGCAATCCGGCCACAAATGCCGTTTGCCTAGAAGCGCGCCAGCGCCGCGCCCCAGGTGAGGCCACCACCGATGCCTTCCAGCACCATCAGGTCGCCGCGCTCGATCAGCCCCTTGCCGGCCGCCTCCGCCAGCGCCAGCGGGATCGAGGCGGCGGAGGTATTGGCGTGGCGGTCCACCGTGACCACCACTCGCTCCTTCGGCAGGCCGAGCTTCTTGCCCATCGCTTCGATGATGCGGGCATTGGCCTGGTGCGGGATCAGCCAGCGGATATCGGATTGCGCCAGCCCGTTCGCCCCCAGCGCCTCATCCACCACGGAGGCGAGCTTGGAGACGGCGTGCCGGAACACCTCCTTGCCCGCCATGCGCAGCTTGCCGCATTCGCCAGTGGAACCGGCGCCGCCATCCACCAGCAGAATGTCGCCATGGCGGCCATCCGAATGCAGATGGGTCGAGAGGATGCCGCGGTCGGTCGCATCTCCCCTGCCCTCGCCCGCCACCAGAACCACCGCGCCGGCACCGTCGCCGAACAGCACGCAGGTGCCGCGGTCCGTCCAGTCCAGGATGCGGGAGAAGACCTCGGTGCCGACGACCACGGCGCAGCGCGCCTGCCCCGTCCGGATCAGCGCATCGGCCAGGCCGAGGCCGTAGACGAAGCCGGTGCAGGCGGCCGAGACGTCGAAGGCAAAGCCCTTGGTGGAGCCGAGCGCCGCCTGGATCCGCACCGCGGTCGCCGGGAAGGCGCTGTCCGGCGTCGCGGTCGCGACGATGACGCAATCCACCTCGCTGCCGGCGATGCCGGCCCGCTCCAGCGCCTGCCGGGCCGCCGCCGCGCCCATGGAAGAGGCGGTCTCGCCCGGCGCCGCGATGTGGCGCTGCCGGATGCCGGTGCGCTCCATGATCCAGGCGTCGGAGGTTTCGATCCCGAAGGCCTCGCCCAGTGCGTCATTGGTGACCACCCGCTCCGGCAGGTAGCCGCCACAGCCGGCAATGATGGCGCGGGTCACCATGACGCTTCGGTCCTCAAGGCCGTACGGGCGCCAGCTTCTCCGCTGGCACCGGAGCGGAAAGGCGGGAGAGTCCCTCCCGGATGCGGTCGTTGAAATGATGGGTCACCATGTCCATCGCGACATCGACCGCATGGGCGAAGCCCAGCGCATCGGTGCCGCCATGGCTCTTCACCACCACGCCGTTCAGGCCGAGCAGGATCGCACCGTTGTAGCGGCGTGGATCCATCCACTCGCGCAGGCGATCGAGCGCGGGACGGGCCAGCAGATAGCCCATGCGCGCCGGGATGCTGCTGGTGAAAACCTGGCGCAGCAGGTCGCGCATCAGCTTCAGCGCGCCCTCGCCGGTCTTCAGCGCGACATTACCGGTGAAGCCGTCGGTCACCACCACATCGACCGTGCCAGCGGTGATGTCGTGCCCTTCCACGAAGCCGTGGAAATTGGCGCCGATATGGCTGTCCTTCAGCACATCGGCGGCGGCCCGCACCCGCTCGTCGCCCTTCAACTCCTCGGAGCCGACATTGAGCAGCCCGAAGGAAGGCGCGGTCAGGCCGAGCACGGCGCGGGCGAAGGTGTCGCCCATCACCGCGAACTCGACCAGGTTGCGCGCATCGCACTGCACGTTGGCGCCGAGGTCGAGCATGACCACGTCGCCACGGGCGGAGGGCATGATGGCGGCGAGCGCCGGCCGGTCGATCTCCGGCAGCGTCTTCACCACGATCTTCGCCAGCGCCATCAGCGCGCCGGTATTGCCGGCGGAGACGACGCCGGCGGATTCACCCGCCGCGACGGAGTCGATCGCGATGCGCATGGAGCTCTGCCGCCCCTGGCGCAGCGCCGCCGTTGGCTTCATCTCCGAGGAGATGACATCCGGCGCATGGCGGATCATGCAGACCTTCGCCGCGCGCGGGCGCCGCGCCAGCATGGCGCCGATCCGGGCCTCGTCGCCGACCAGCAGGAAGCGGGCCTGCGGATGCCGCTCCGCCGCCAGTTCCAGCCCATCCAGCACGATGTCGGGCGCGTTGTCGCCCCCCATGGCATCAATGGCCAGGGAGAAAGGCTTCGACACGATCTGCGGTTCCTTGCCGGCCGGGTTACGGCGGCTCAGGTACGAACCACGCCCTTCACGGCGTCGGCGGCAACGACCTCACGGCCGTCGTAGTGACCGCAGGAGCCGCAGACATGGTGGGGGCGCTTCAGCTCGCCGCAGTTCGGGCACTCATTGTGTGCCTGGGTGGACAGCGCCTCGTGGCTCCGACGCATGCCGCGGCGGGAGGGCGAAACCTTCTTCTTCGGAACGGCCATGGCGCCGAGCCTTTCTTGTCACAAAACAGCAGGATTCTGCGGGAGCGCGCGGCTGTAGCACCCCACCCCCGGGGGCGCAAGCATGGTGCCGTCCGGGCCGGCCGAGCCTAGTCCTTCCGGCGCAGGGCGGCGAGGGCCGCGAAGGCGCCCTCCGTCTCGTCCTTCGCCTCGGCCGGCAGTTCCGCCCCGGCCACCCGGGGATAGGGGTCAAGGCCAAGGGCCAGTTGCTCCGCCACCACCTCCCCGAGATCGGCAACATCATTCTCGGTCTCGATCTCGTCGAGATCATCCGGGCCATCCCCCAGTTCGCGCCCGGCCGGCAACAGGCGGACGGCGAATTCCTCCACGACACGCTGCGCCACCGGCTCCAGCGTCACGACGCAGGCCTGCGTCACGGCCGCGTCCAGCCGCCCTGCCACCCGGACCGCGCCGTCCGGCTCCGGCTCCAGCCGCAGCGCGGCATGCAGGGACTCGATGCCGAGAATGCCGAAGCGCCGAGCCAGCGCGGAACGTTCCGCCTCACTCGCCTGCAGCGATTCCTGGCGTCCTTCCGGGCCCACGCGGCCGAGCGCCAGGGGGCGGGAGAATTCGGGCGTCTCAGGCGGCATCGGCGGTCTCCTCCGGCGCCGGGAAGCGCGCCTCGCCCCGCAGCAACGCCTCGATCGGCTGGGCGGCCAGCGCGGCCGAGCCGCGCAGGGCGTGCGCCGCCAGGCGGTGCGCAGCCGGCGAGGCCGCTCCCTCCGCCCGCCAGACATTGCGGTGCAAGGCGGCGGCCATGGCGGCGGCATCACCGGCATCGAGCGCCGCCTCATAGGCCTGGGCGCGGCCGTGGAAGGCCTCCCACATCTTCTTTACCCGCTTGCCGACGGTCAGGTCGCTGACCCCCATCTCCCGCAGGTTGATATCCATATCGGCGAACATCGCATCGAACACGGCCTGCGCCAGCGCCGGCCCGCGCGGGTCCGCATCCTTCCGGACCCGGCGGATGATCAGCGCCACATGCAGCCCGACCAGGTCGAAGCGGCCATCCAACGAATCGGGCACCCCGAGCACATCGAAGAAGCAGGGATGGCGCGCCGCCGCCACGGCCGCGCCGTAAAGCTCGAATCCGGCCCGCTCATGCGGCTTGCGGCGGAACAGGGCGAGCAGGCCCATGGGGGCGGAGTCCTTCGGCTGGGGCGCCCGGCATGGTTGACCGTGCCGCGGCAAGGTGGCATTCGGCCGCAGACATGGATCGCCCTTCCCGCCCGGTCAACGCGCCGCCGCGCCGCCCGCCTTCTGCGCGGGTCGCCGCCCTTGCCCTTGGCACCCTGCTGCTTGCCGGCTGCAGCTTCTTCGAAGCGCCGGTCGTGCAGCGCGGCAACCGCATCACCGAGGACCAGTTGCGGGAGATCACGCCCGGGGTGCAGACCCGGGCGGATGTGCAGGCCCTGCTCGGCTCCCCGACCCAGACCAGCACCTTCGGCGAGGACATCTGGTACTACATCAGCAGCAAGACCCGGCAGCGCCCGGGGCGGGCCCTGGCGGTGACGGACCAGGAAACCGTGGTGGTCAGCTTCGACTCTCGCGGGGTGGTGCAGGGCGTGAAGCGGGTCGGCGAGGACCAGGCCCAGCCGGTCGAGATGGTCGCGCGCGAGACGCCGACCCCGGGCAATGACCGGACCCTGCTGCAGGCGCTGTTCGGCAATGTCGGCCGCATTGGACCGATGGGCGCCCCCGTCGGCGGCGCCGGGCCCGGCCCGCAGGCGCCCGGCCCGGGCACGATGCGGTAAACAAGCGGAGAGCGGAAGGCGCTCCCCTCCCTGCCGAACCTCATGCCGGCCGGCATAAAGCCTAGCCTGCAGCCGCCATTGGCAGATGAAACCGCGAAGCCCGCCCGCAGCCTATGCCGCGGTGCCAAGCCGCCGGAGCGGCGCCGGCACCCAAGGCCGCATCAACGCGCCAGAATTGTCGCGATATAGTATCGAGCGTTCATGCCGGGCGACGAACTGAGCCCTGTCGCGTGGCCGGCGGCCGGCCAGCCCCCGTGCCGCAGGCCGGTCGGCCAGACACGTCAGAAGTGGCTCCAGCCGCCCCGCGGCAGCGCCATCTCCGCGCCCTGCGCATCCAGCACCCGGACCTCGGCCGGCCCCTCGATGAAGGTGCCGATCCGCGCCACCGGCACCCCCGCCGTGGCCGCGCGTGCCCTCACCGCCTCCTCGGCTCCGGGCGGGGCGGCAAAGAGCAGCTCGTAGTCATCGCCACCGGTGAGGCAAAGCCCGGCGAGCGCCGGATCCCCGGCAGCCAGGGCCCGCGCCGCGGGCGAGAGCGGCACCTCCGCCGCCTGCAGCACCGCGCCGCACCCTGCGCCGCGGCAGAGATGGCCGAGATCCTGCACCAGCCCGTCCGAGACATCCATGGCGGCCCGCGCCAGCCCGCCCAGTGCCGCGCCGAGCGCCAGCCGTGGCTCCGGCAGCCGGTAGCGCCGCGCGAGATGCCCTCCGGGATCGCCCGGCAGCTTGCCCTGCAGCACCCGCAAGCCGAGCGCCCCATCGCCGATCGTCCCGGAGACCCAGAGCGAATCGCCCGGCCGCGCCCCTGCCCGCCGCAGGGCCGCCCCGGGCGCGACGCTGCCAAGAATGGTCAGCGAGAGGGAGATCGGTCCCGGGGTGGACACGGTATCGCCCCCCAGCACGCAGAGCCCGAACTCGGCCTGGTCCGCCGCCAGCCCGTCCACGAACCGGCCCAGCCAGTCCGGCGGCAGGTCCTTCGGCAGCGCCGTCGTCATCAGGTAGCCGAGCGGCGCCGCCCCCATGGCGGCGAGGTCCGACAGATTCACCCGCAGCAGCTTGCGGCCGATGGTCTCCGGCGGGTCGTCGGGCAGGAAATGCACCCCCGCCACCATGGCATCCGCCGCCAGCACCAATTGCCGGCCCGATGGCGGGTCGAGCAGCGCCGCATCATCGGCGAGGTCGAGCGCACCGGGCCCCGCCAGCCGCCGGAAATGCCGGGCGATGAGGGCGAACTCGCCCGGCAGCGCGCCCGGCGCGTCAGCCACCGCGGCGGCGCGACGGGCCGGAGAATTCCTCGGCCCGCAGGGCGCGGGCCATGGCGTCCAGCACGCCATTGGCGAAGCGCGATTCGTCGCCGCCGAAGAAGCCGTGCGCGACGTCGAGATACTCGTTGATCACGACCCTGGCCGGCGGCTCCTTGCCGCCCCAGAGTTCGCCGCAGGCGGCCCGCAGCAGCGCCCGCAGCACGGGGTCGAGCTTGGCGAGCGGCCAGTCGCGGGCGAGGTGCTGCGAGAGAAGCCGGTCCACCTCCTCGGCATTGCGTGCGACCCGGGTGACGATGGCCGAGAAGAGCGGCGCATCCGCCTCCGGCACCCGGCCCTCCTCGAAGCCGCCATCGCCCGGCTGGGTGCCCAGGCGGTGGCGCTGGAACTGGCTGACCACGACCTCGGCCGGCTCGCCGGTCTGCTCGCTCTGGAACAGGGCCTGCACGGCCGCGACGCGCGCACCGGTGCGCGGCCGGCCGCGGCCCTTGGGCGCGGAGCCCTTCTTCGCGCCCTGGGCCTTGCCGGCGGGCTTCGCGGCCTGCTGGGCCGGCTTCGCCTCCGCCTCGGGCTTGCCCGCCGTGCGCTGCTCCGCCTCGTACTCGGCCCGCAGCCGGTCCAGTTCGCCCGTTTCGGCCTTGTGCCCGGGCATCACAGGCCCCAGCGGCGGCGGAGCGCCACCTGGCCGAGCAGCGCATGCGCCGCCTCGGCCCCCTTGTTGTGCCGGTCATCGGCCGCGCGGGCGATCGCCTGCTGCAGCGTATCGACCGTCAGCAGGCCGAAGCCGATGGCGGCCCCCGTCTCGGCCGAGATCTGCATGACGCCATGGCAGATGGCATCGCAGATGAAGGTGTAATGGTCGGTCTCCCCCTTCACCACGCAGCCGAGCAGCAGATAGCCGTCATAGTCTTCGGCGGTCTGCGAGAGCGCCATGCGCAGCGCCGCCGGCAGTTCGTAGCCACCCGCGACGTCGACGGTCTGGTGGAAGGCGCCCGCCTCGGCGAAGACACGCTCCGCGCCGCGACGCATGCCCCCCACCACCTGTTCGTAATAGGGCGCCTGGATCACCAGCAGCCGCGGCGCCGGGCCCGGGATGGGCTGCGCCGCGCGCTCCGGCGCGTCGATCGTGCTCATGCAATGTCCCTGTTCGATCGGATCAGCGGCCTGGTCTCGGCGACCCGGAGCCCGTAACCCTCGAGGCCGACAATGGGCCGCGGGTTGTTGGATAGCCGCACCATGTCCCGCACGCCGAGATCCGCCAGGATCTGGGCGCCGATGCCATAGTCCCGGATCTCGGGCGGGGTCACCCGGCGATCCTTGCTGTGCCGGATCTGCTCGCTCATGTTCGTCAACCGCCAGTCGCGGATGACGACGACGACGCCGCGCCCGGCCGTCTCGATCATGCGCATGGCGTCGTGCAGGTCCTGCGTCCCGGTGCCGGCCACGATGTCATGCAGCAGGTTGGCCGCATGCATGCGCACATGCACCGGGCCGGGTGCCGAGACGTCGCCCTTCACCAGCGCCAGATGCTCGGCATATTCCAGCGTGTTGGTATAGACCACCAGCCGCCAGTCCCCGCCGATGGTGTGGTCGATCTGGCCCTCGGTCACCCGCCGCACCAGCCGCTCGGTCCGGCGACGGTAGGCGATCAGGTCGGCGATGGTGCCGAGCTTCAGGCCATGAAGCTGGGCGAAGGACACCAGGTCCGGCATCCGGGCCATGGTGCCGTCGTCGTTCATGATCTCGCAGATCACGCCTGAGGGGTTGAGGCCGGCGAGCCGCGCGATATCGACGGAGGCCTCGGTATGGCCGGCGCGGACCAGCGTGCCGCCATCCCGCGCCAGCAGCGGGAAGACATGGCCGGGCGTCACGATATGCTCGCGGCCCATCTCCGGGTTGATCGCGGTGGCGATGGTATGCGCCCGGTCGGCGGCGGAGATGCCGGTGGTGACGCCCTCCTTCGCCTCGATGGAGACGGTGAAGGCGGTGGAATGCCGCGTGCCGTTGGCGGCGGCCATCAACGGCAGGCCGAGCTGCTCCACGCGGTGGCGCGTCATCGCCAGGCAGATCAGGCCACGGGCATACTTGGCCATGAAGTTGATGGCGTCCGGCGTCGCGAATTGCCCGGGGATGACCAGGTCGCCCTCGTTCTCCCGGTCCTCGTCATCGACCAGGATGAACATGCGGCCACGTCGCGCTTCCTCGATCAGCTCCTCGGTCGGGCTGATGAACTCGGAGAAGTTGACGCTCTTCGGCGCGGCGGCGGTCATGGTCGGAATCCTCTAGCGGGTCGCCGTCGCGGCAAGGGCGTCCCGGTCTGCCGACACCAGCCGCGCCACGTAGCGCGCCAGGGTGTCGATCTCGATATTGACGCGACCGCCCGGTTGCAGCGTCCCGAAGGTGGTCACGGCGGCCGTGTGCGGGATGATGTTGACCCCGAACACGTCCCCGTCAACCTCATTGACCGTCAGGGACACGCCGTCGATCGCGATCGATCCCTTGACGGCCACAAAGCGCGACAGCCCGGTTGGCAGCCGGAAGCGCCAGCGCACGGAGGCGTTCTCCGGCACGGCCGAGAGAACCTCCGCGACGCCATCCACATGGCCGGAGACCAGGTGCCCGCCGAGTTCATCGCCCAGCCGCAGGCTACGCTCCAGGTTCACCCGGCTGCCGGGCTGGAAGGCGCCAAGGGTGGTCCTGGACAGCGTCTCCGCCGAGGCATCCACCGCGAACCAGTCGCCGCCCAGTTGCACCGCCGTGAGGCAAACGCCCGAGCAGCAGATCGAGGCGCCGATCGCCGCCGGGGCGGGCTGTGCCAGGAAGGCCGGCGAGGTACCGATCAGGAGGCGCATGTCATTGCCCCCGCCGAGCGGCTGCACCTCCCGCACCGTGCCGAGGTCCGTCACGATCCCGGTGAACATTGCTACGGGCTCTCCTCGCGTTCGAACTCGGTCATCCAGTCGGCCCCGACGGGGCGGCCCGCCACGCGGCGGAACCTGGGCATGGCGGAAAGCACGGCGAGCGGCAAGGGCTGGACCGCCGGCAGGCCATCGCCCCCCATGATGCCGGGGGCGTGAAACCAGGTGATCCGGTCCACGAAGCCGCCGCGCAGCAATGCCGCCGCCAGCCCGGCCCCGCCCTCGGCCATCACCCGCGTCACCCCGCGCTGGGCGAGCGCCCCGAGCAGCGCCGCGAGGTCGAGGCCCGGCTTCGCCCGCGGCACCGGCAGGATCTGCACCCCGGCCTCGATATAGGGTGCGAGGACCCCCGGCCGCTGGTTCGTGCGCGTCGCGATCCAGGTCGGCACCGTCTTCGCGGTCCGGACCAGCCTGCTGTCGAGCGGCGTCCGCAACCGGCTGTCCGCCACCACCCGCGCCAGCGGGACCCGCGCCATGCCGGGAATGCGGGGGGTCAATTCCGGGTCGTCCGCCAGCACCGTGCCGCTGCCGACCAGGATGGCGTCGTGGCGGGCGCGGATCGCATGCGCCTCTCGCCGCGCCTCCGGCCCGGTGATCCACTGGCTTTCGCCGCCCGCGGTGGCGATGCGGCCATCCAGCGTGGTGGCGAGTTTGAGGGTGACCAGCGGCAACCCCTTGGTGATGCGGCGGGCGAAGCCGGCATTGATCGCCCGCGCCTCCTCCCCGCCCAGGCCAAGCTCGACGATCACCCCGGCCTCGCGCAGGCGCTGCAGGCCGCGGCCGTCCACCCGCGGATCGGGGTCCCCGGTCGCCACCACCACCCGCGCGACGCCCGCCTTGATCAGCGCATCGCAGCAGGGCGGCGTGCGGCCCCAATGGGAGCAGGGCTCGAGCGTCACATAGGCCGTCGCGCCCCGCGCCGCTTCCCCGGCCCGCGCCAGGGCCTCGGTCTCGGCATGCGGCCGTCCGCCCGGCTGGGTCCAGCCCCGGCCGACCACCCGGCCATCCCTGACCAGGACGCAGCCCACCGCGGGGTTCGGCCAGGTATTGCCCAGGCCCCGCCGCGCGATGCGCAGGGCCGCGGCCATGTGGTGACGGTCGGCTTCGGACGTCATGGAAGGAAGTCCGCAGAGGGAATGCTGCCCCCCCTACACCCCCCAGCCAGGGACCGAAGGGCCCCTGGGACACAGGAGTCCATCGCAGGAGGAGGAGACCCCTCAGGGGTCCTCTCCTTCAGCGAGCAACCCACACTGGGGTCCGGGGACCGGTTCGGTCCCCGAAGGGAGGTTGGCGGCACTACCGCCAACGGGCGGAGCCCCCGCCGCAGCCATCCCCCCATGGCCCTAGCCGTTGTCCATCTTGCCGAGGAACTCGCGGAAATCCTTTGCCTCGCCGAAATTGCGGTAGACGCTGGCGAAGCGGACATAGGCGACCTGGTCCACCTCCTTCAGCGTCTCCATGACGATCTCGCCGATCTGGCGGGAGGTGACCTCGGACTCAGCCTCGGTCTCCAGCCGGCGCTGGATGCCGTTGACGATGCGCTCGATCTTGTCCTCGTCCACCGGCCGCTTGCGCAGGGCGACGCGAATAGAGCGCGCCAGCTTCTCGCGGTCGAAAGGCACGCGGCGGCCATCGGTCTTGAGGACCGTGATCTCGCGCAGTTGCACCCGCTCGAAGGTGGTGAAGCGGCTGCCGCAAGCGGGGCAGGAGCGGCGCCGGCGGATGGCCGCATTGTCCTCCGCCGGCCGGCTGTCCTTCACCTGCGTGTCGTCGCTCCCGCAGAAGGGGCAGCGCATCCTTGTCTCCTCCCCCTTTTGCGGTACCCGGGTTCAGGCCGGGTAGATCGGGAAGCGCTGGCAGAGGGCGAGCACCCGCGCCTTCACGCTCTCCTCGACCGCCGAATTGGCCGAGGCGTCGTTCGCCTTGGCCAGCCCGTCCAGCACCTCGCCGATCAGCCGGCCGACCTCGCGGAACTCCGCCTCCCCGAAGCCGCGGGTGGTGCCGGCCGGCGTGCCGAGGCGGACGCCGGAGGTGACCATCGGCTTCTCCGGATCGAAGGGAATGGCGTTCTTGTTGCAGGTCAGGTGGGCGCGGTTCAGCGCCGCCTCGGAGGCCTTGCCGGTCAGCTTCTTCGGCCGCAGGTCCACCAGCAGCAGGTGGTTGTCGGTGCCGCCGGTGACGAGATCCAGGCCCTGGCCCTTCAGCTCCTCGGCCAGGGCCGCGGCATTGGCGACGACGGCGCGGGCATAGGCCCGGAACTCGGGCTTCAGCGCCTCCCCGAAGGCCACCGCCTTGGCCGCGATCACATGCATCAGCGGGCCGCCCTGCAGGCCGGGGAAGACCGCGGAGTTGAACTTCTTCGCCAGCGCCTCGTCGTTGGTGAGGATCATGCCGCCGCGCGGGCCGCGCAGGGTCTTATGGGTGGTGGTGGTGGCGACATGGGCGTGCGGGAACGGGGACGGGTGCGCCCCGCCGGCGACCAGGCCGGCGAAATGCGCCATGTCCACCATGAACCAGGCGCCCACCTCGTCGGCGATCTCGCGGAAGGCCTTGAAGTCCCAGACCCGGGCATAGGCCGAGCCGCCGGCGATGATCAGCTTCGGCCTGTTCTCCAGCGCGATCCGGCGGACCTCCGCCATGTCGATCCGCTGGTCATCCTTGCGGACCGTATACGGCACCGGCCGGAACCACTTGCCGGACAGGTTGGCGGCCGAGCCATGCGTCAGGTGGCCGCCGGCCGCCAGGTCGAGGCCCATGAAGGCGTCGCCTGGCTGCAGCAGGGCCAGGAACACCGCCTGGTTGGCCTGCGCGCCGCTATGCGGCTGGACATTGGCGAAGCCGCAGCCGAAGAGCTTCGCCGCCCGCTCGATGGCCAGGGTCTCGGCGACGTCCACATACTCGCAGCCGCCATAGTAGCGCCGGCCCGGATAGCCCTCGGCATATTTGTTGGTCAGGACCGAGCCCTGGGCCTCCAGCACCGCGCGGGAGACGATGTTCTCCGAGGCGATCAGCTCGATCCCGTCCTGCTGCCGGCCGAGTTCCTTGCCGATGGCGGCGGCGAGTTCCGGATCGGCCTCCGCCAGGGGGGCGGAGAAGAAGCGCTCGGGGATGCGGTAGGCGGCAGTCTCGTTCATCGGGTCGGCCCTGGGTAGAGGCGGCGGGTCAGGCGGCAGGCGGGGCGAGCTTGGCAAGCCGCCTTGCATGGCGGCCGCCCTCGAATTCCGTCGCGAGGAAGGCGTTCAGCGCGTCCAGCGCCACCTCCGGCCCGGTGGTCCGGGCGCCGAAGCAGGCGACATTGGCATCGTTATGGGCACGGGTCAGCCGTGCCTCGGTGGTGCCGTGCAGGACGGTGGCGCGGATGCCGGCATGGCGGTTGGCGGCGATCTGCATGCCAATGCCGCTGCCGCAGACAAGGACGCCGAAGCTGGCCCGGCCGCCTTCCACCGCGGCGCAGACCTGATGGGCGAAGTCCGGATAGTCGACGCTGGCGGTGTCGTTGGTGCCGACATCCAGGACCTCATGACCCGCGGCGGCCAGGGCCTCCTGCAGGATGGTCTTCAGCGGCAGCCCGGCATGGTCGCCGCCGATGGCGATGGTGAGGGGGGCGGAACTCATGGTGCAGACCTACCATGTGCTGGGGGTCGGGGCGATGGGAAACCCCAAGGGTTTGTGGCCTGGAGATGCCCCCGATCTGCGAGAAGCGCCATGGTCCAGGTTGCAGGCCGGCCATGCATCGCACGGAAGGCGGCAATCCCCGCCCGCGAAGGGTCCCGGCCGGCGGCCGTCTCCGCATCGGCCCGGCGGAGGGCGGAACCCAGCGAGGCGAAGGCGGGCCGCGGGCCTGGCCCGGAGCATGGCGGCCGAAACGACCGGGCGGGAGGATCTCAGGACCGGGCTCCACGCGCCGGGACGCCCCGACGGGCCTTCAGCATGCCCGCAAGCAGCGACCGCTCCGGTTGCCCGCCGGCTCCTCGCCACCTGCACCCTGCCCGGAGCGGGCCAAGCTTCCATCCCGGCAGGCAGCCAACGAGACCTGCCGCGCCGGCAGCGGGCCTGCCTCCGGGCACACAGGCTCGCCATTGCGTGGTGGGGGGCTCACCCCTCAAACCAGACCGCCCGGCCGGATCCCTGGCTGGAAGGCGCGCCCCCTTCCGCCGCCCGGCCGGAAATGGCACGACTCCCGCCGATAATGCCTTCGGAGGACCGCAGCATGGCCAAGCCGACCTGGACCAGCCCCGAAACCCTGGCGCTCCATGGCGGCAGCCATCGGGCGGATCCGACCACCGGCTCGGTCGCCGTGCCGATCCACCAGACCACCAGCTTCCAGTTCCAGGACACCGGCCATGCCGCCCGGCTCTTCGGACTGCAGGAACTGGGGAACATCTACACCCGCATCATGAACCCGACGCAGGATGCGCTGGAGACGCGGGTCGCCGCGCTCGAGGGCGGCGTCGCGGCGCTGGCCGTCGCCTCGGGCCAGGCGGCCACCACCTTCTCGGTGCTGAACCTGACCACGCCCGGGGACAACATCGTCTCCTCGACCGATCTCTATGGCGGCACCTGGAATCTCTTCGCCAACACGCTGAAGAACATGGGCGTCGAGGTCCGCTTCGTCGATCCGGCCGACCCGGAGGCCTTCGCCCGCGCGACCGACAGCCGCACCCGCGCCTACTATGCCGAGACGCTGCCGAACCCGAAGCTGCAGGTCTTCCCCATAGGCGAGGTGGCGGCGATCGGCCGCAAGCTGGGCGTGCCGCTGATCATGGACAACACCGCGGCGCCCATCATCTGCAAGCCGCTGCAGCACGGGGCGGCGGTGGTGATGCATTCCACCACCAAATTCATCGGCGGCCACGGCACCTCCATCGGCGGGATCGTGGTGGATGGCGGCAATTTCGACTGGGAGGCGCATGGCAGCCGCTTCCCGACGCTGAACACCCCGGACCCGAGCTACCACGGCGCGGTCTGGACCGAGGCGGTGAAGCCGCTTGGCCCCATCGCCTACATCCTGCGGATGCGCACCTGCCTGCTGCGCGACCTCGGCGCGGCGACCACCCCCTTCAATGCCTTCCTGCACATCCAGGGCCTGGAGACGCTGCCGCTGCGGATGGAGCGCCACTGCGCCAATGCCATCCGCGTCGCCGCCTGGCTGTCCGAGCAGCCCTCGGTCACCCAGGTGATCCACCCGAGCGTGCAGAGCGGCGAGGCGAAGCGCCGCGCCGATGCCTATCTGAAGGGCGGCTATGGCAGCCTGATGGGCTTCGAGCTGAAGGGCGGCGCCGAGGCGGGCGCACGCTTCATCAACGCCCTGCAGATGTTCTACCACGTCGCGAATATCGGCGACGCCCGGTCGCTGGCCATCCACCCGGCCACCACCACGCACAGCCAGCTCTCGGCGGATGAGCAGATGGCGACGGGCGTGACCCCCGGCTATGTCCGCCTGTCGATCGGCATCGAGCATATCGACGACATCATCGCCGACCTCGACCAGGCCCTGAAGGCAGCCGCATGAGCATCGGAACACCCACCGGCGCATTCCCGGACACGCGGATGCGCCGCAACCGGCGGGATGGCTGGACCCGCCGGCTGGTCGCCGAGAACAGGCTGGGCGTGGACGACCTGATCTGGCCGATCTTCGTCCGCGAGGGCACCGGCCAGACCACCGAGGTCGCCTCCATGCCCGGCGTGGTACGCGTGACCCTCGACCGGCTCGCGGGCCATGTCGAGAAGGCGGCCGCGCTCGGCATCCCGGCCGTTGCCCTCTTTCCCATGACGCCACCCGAGGCAAAGGATGCGGAGGGGACGGAGGCGTTGAACCCGGACAACCTGATGTGCCGCGCCGCGCGGCTGCTGAAACAGGAATTCCCGGATCTCGGTCTGGTCGGCGACGTCGCGCTCGATCCCTACACGGATCACGGCCATGACGGCGTGATCCGGGAGACGCGCACCGGCGCCTATGTCCACAATGACGACAGCGTGGCAATCCTGGTCCGCCAGGCGGTGAACCAGGCGCAGGCCGGCATCGACGTCATCGCGCCTTCCGACATGATGGACGGCCGCATCGCCGCGATCCGCCACGGCCTGGACGTGGCGGGCTGCATCGACACGCGCATCATGTCCTATGCCGCGAAATATGCCTCCGCCTTCTACGGCCCCTTCCGGGATGCCGTCGGCAGCGGCAAGGCGCTGCGCGGCGACAAGAAGACCTACCAGATGGACCCGGCCAACACGGATGAGGCGCTGCGCGAAGTGGCGCTCGACCTCGCCGAGGGTGCCGACATGGTCATGGTCAAGCCGGGCATGCCCTATCTCGACATCGTGCGTCGCGTGAAGGACCGGTTCGGCGTGCCGACCTTCGCCTATCAGGTGAGCGGCGAATACGCGATGATCATGGCCGCCGTGCGCAATGGCTGGCTGGAGCATGAGCGTGCGATGCTGGAAAGCCTGCTGGGCTTCAAGCGCGCGGGAGCCAATGGCGTGCTGACGTATTTTGCCGTGGAGGCTGCGCAACTGCTGCGCGGCCGCTGAACAGCAGCGGAACCATCGCGCTTGACCTGGCCCGTCCCCGCGCGTCTCATCGCGCCGGGACGGGGAGTGACGAATGATGAACAATGACTGGCTCGGCATCGCGGGGAAGATCGCCGTCGTCACGGGCGCCGCGGGCGGCATGGGGCGCGCCATCGCGACCTCCTTCATCGAAGCGGGCTGCGCCGTCGCGCTGCTCGACCGCGAGTTGGATGCGCTGAAGTCGCTGGAGCGCCAATTGCTGGATGCCGGCGGGCAGGTCACCGCCATCCTCTGCGACACGGGCAGCGAGGGCAGCATCGCGGATGCCGCGCTTGCCAGCGCCGACCGGCTGGGACCGGCGGACATCCTGGTCAACAATGCGGGCATCCTTCGGCCGGGCGCGCTGGCGACGTTGCCGCTGGAGGAATGGAACACGCTGCTGACCATCAACCTGACCGGCTACCTGCTCTGCGCACAGGCCTTCCGCCACCAGATGATCGGCCGCGGCGGCGCCATGGTGCATATCGCCTCCATCGCCGCGTCCAACCCGCAGCCGCGCAGCGGCGCCTACAGCGCCTCCAAGGCGGCGGCGGCCATGCTGTCACGCCAGCTCGCGCTGGAATGGGGCCCGGATGGCATCCGCAGCAATGTCGTGAGCCCGGGCTTCATCCGCACGCCGATGTCCGAAAGCTTCTACCAGCAGCCCGATGTGAAGGAGCGGCGGGAGAAGATGCTGCCCAGCCGCCGGATCGGCACGCCGCAGGACATCGCCGATGCGGTGATCTTCCTCTCCAGCCCGCGCTCCTCCTATGTGAATGGCGCGGAGATCCTGGTGGATGGCGGGCTCGATCAGGTGATGATGGAGCTGACGCCGCGCCCGGGCTTCTGAGCCCGGATCCTCACACCGGCCTTGAACGCCGCCTCCCGGCGCCGGCAGCGGCGCACAAACCGGGAGGCACGGCTACCGGTGCCGCTCGCGGAGGCCCGGCACCTCGCGGCAGTCGCGCTGCCCGCGCGCGGCGGCAAGGATACGCGACGCCACGACGGCGAGCGCGGTCCGCGGGCGCCCGGCCGGGCCGTGCAGGCCGATGCCGAGCCGCTTGCCGTCCTCCCCGGCCAGGGCCCCGCAGGGCCGCTGGCAGCGCCACCCGGGAAAGACGCTCTGCAGCGGAGACGGCCCGGAGCATCCCGCTCTGTGGCTTGGCCTCTTCGCGGAGAGGCTCCGCCCACACGGCGCATGGCGGGCCGCCTGGGCCTACGCCGCCGCCGTGCTCGCCGCCTGCCGGGCGGTGGAGGAGGGCGAACCGCCGGGCCACTGGCCTGCGACGGCAGCGCTGCCCGCGCCCCCCTGATCCGCCAGCCCCTCGAAGAAGCTTCCGAGGGCACGGACCGACATCGCCTCCGCCCGCCAGTCGTAGAAGCCGCAATGCCCGCCGCCGGCGACCGGCAGCGGCAGCACCGCCGGGCAGCGCGACCAGTCGATCCCGTCCATGGAGGCGAGCGGGACCAGCGGGTCGTCCGCCGCCATCATCAGCAAGGCAGGTACGCGCAACCGCGGCAGCACCGCCGCGGGGCGGTTCACCTCGCAGAACACGGCATAGGAGGGATAGCCGAAGCGCGGCGCGGTGACCCGGGCCTCGAACTCCTGCACCGAGCCCGCTTCCAGCGCCGCCTGGCGGAGCGCCGGCGGCAGGTCCCGTGCCGGCACCGCCAGCACCTCCCGCCGGTACTGCGCCAGCAGGGCGCGGCCCAGGATGGGGTTGGCGTCGATGGTCGCATGCGCGAGTTCCGGCTGGAGCGGCGGACAGATCGCGGCACCGCCGACCAGCCGTGGCAGGCCTGGCGTCTCCGCCTCCCGCCCCAGCAGCAGCAGGGCCAGCGCGCCGCCCAGCGACCAGCCCGCGACGAGGATGCCGTCACCGGTCAGCGCTTCCGGCAGGGCCGTCAGTGCCTGCGCCAGGTCCTCCGACCGGCCGAGATGGTAGTGGCTGGTACTCCGCGGCTGGCTGAGGGCGCTGCCACGCAGGTTGAGGCGCAGCACGCGGAAGCCGCGTCGCAGCAGGCCGCGGGCGGCCTCCCGCAGATAGGGGTCGTCCTCGCCGCCGGTCAGGCCATGCACCAGCACCGCGAGCGGCCGGCGGCGCGCCCCGCCCTCCGGGAAATGCAGCATGGCGGCCAGGGCATCGCCATCGGCGAGCGGCAGCCAAAGGCGGTGCCCCTCGGTCAACGCCGCCGGCAACGGCCAGCGCAGGGCACGCAGGGTCTGGAGACGCCCGGTGAGCCAGGGCGGGCGGGGGCGGAAGGGGACCATGCAAGCGGCAACGCAGCGGCAGGGAAAGATATTCCCCCGGCACCGCCTCTCTCTTTCCACGCGGCCGGCGGGAGCGGCCGACGCCGTGCGAGTCCCTACCCCAGGAAGTCGCGGATCAGCCCGATCTGGTCGGCATCCATCAGCGCCGGAGCGTGTCCGCAACCCGGGATCTCCACCAGCCGCACCCCGGGCTTCTGCGCCATGGCGCGCGCCGTCTCCGGCAGCAGCAGGTCGCTTTCCACCCCGCGCAGCAGCAGCACGGGGACCGTGACACGCGCCCACAGAGGCGAGAGGTCCATATCCTCCGCCGGCGTGGCGCCGCGGAAGGGCGCGGCGATCGCCGGGTCGTAATGCAGCGCGACACGGCCACCCGGCGCCGGCCTGGCGGAGGTCTCGGCCAGATGCCGCCATTCGGCATCGGACAGGTCACCGAAGGGGGCATGCACCGCCCGCAGATGCGCTTCCAGCGCCGGCAGGTCGGCGAACTCGGTCTCCTGCCCCAGATAGTCGCCGATCCGTGCGATCGATTCCTTCGGCACATGCGTGCCGATGTCATTCAGCACGAAGCGGCGGACCGGATGGCCCGGCGTCGCCGCCACCACCATGCCGCAGATGCCGCCCAAGGAGGTGCCGATCCAGTCGACCGGACCGTCCAGCCGCGCCAGCAGGTGCGACAGCGCGGCGATGTAAGTCGGCGGGATGTAGAGCGCCGGATCGGGCAGCCGGTCCGATCGGCCACGGCCGGGCAGGTCCGGGCAGAGCACGCGCCGCCCCTCAGCCGCGAGCGCCGCCGCCAGCGCGTCGAAGTCCCGTCCGCTGCGGGTCAGGCCATGGACGCAGAGGACGGGCATGCCCTCCGTCGGTCCCCATTCGGTCCAGGCCAGCGTGAAGAAGCCCTGCGGTAGCATGTAGCGCAGGTGGTTGCGGCGCATGGTGGAACCCCCCGGTTGGTTCTGGACGTGCCGCTCCCCCGGGGGGCACAGCCCTGGCCGGCCGCCGGACCGGCTGTGTGCCTCCCCTGCCCCGGGCCATCCGCCCGGAGCCTTGCCCTGCAGCGGATGGCGTTCATGCCGAACGCCCATCCGCTGGGGCTCTTTGTTGTTCGAGCGGATCCACGCTCCCGGGCGTTCACGCCCCTCCGCGATCTGCTCTAGCCCAAACGGGAGCCAGAAGGCCTCCACACAGTCAGGTGATGCCCTTTTCCTTCAACGCCGCGACCTCGGCCGCGGCCATCCCCAGCAGCCCGCCCAGCACCTCGGCCGTGTGCTCGCCCAGGATGGGCGGCGCACTGCGATAGCTGGGCGGCGTGGCGGAGAGCTTCACCGGGTTGGCGATGACCTTCACCGCTTCGCCCGAGCCATGCTGCATCTCCACGACCATGTTGCGGGCCCTGACATGCGGGTCGGCGAAGACCTGTTCCAGCGTGTTGATCGGGCCGCAGCCGATCTTCAGCGCCTCCAGCGCCTCGATCCACTCGGCCGTGGTCCTGGACTGCATCACCGGCGTCAGCGTGTCCGTCACCAGCTGGCGGTTGGCGACGCGCTTCGGGTTGGTGGCGAAGCGCTCATCGGCCAGCAGGTGCTCCTGCCCGAAGGCCTTGCAGAAGCGCTCGAAGGTCGGGTCGTTGCCGACCGCCAGGATGATGTAGCCGTCCTTGGTCGGGAATTCCTGGTAGGGCGCGATGTTCGGGTGCTGGTTGCCGAGCCGCGGCGGGTTCTCCCCGGTCGCCAGATAGTTCATGCCCTGGTTGGCCAGCCAGGCCACATGCGTATCCAGCATGCCGATATCGATCTGCTGGCCCTGGCCGGTGGCGTTGCGGTGGTTCAGCGCCGCCAGGATGCCGATGCAGCCATAGAGCCCGGCGAAGAGGTCGGCGACCGGCACGCCCACCTTCTGCGGGGACCCGTTGGGCTCGCCGGTCAGGGACATGACGCCACCCATGGCCTGGATCAGCGCATCATAGCCCGGGCGCGGGGCATAGGGGCCGGTCTGCCCGAAGCCGGTGATCGAGCAGTAGATCAGCCGGGGGAATTTCTCCTTCAGCTGCTCATAGCCCAGGCCGTACTTGGCCAGCGCCCCGACCTTGAAATTCTCGGCCAGGATGTCGCAATGCTCCAGCAGCTTCAGGATCAGCGCCTGGCCCTCGGGCCTGGCGATGTCCACGGTGACCGACTTCTTGTTGCGGTTCACCCCGACGAAATAGGCGCTTTCCCGGGTGTTCGGGATGAAGGGCGGGGCGAAGCCGCGGGTATCGTCGCCAGCCTCCGGCCGCTCGATCTTGATCACCTCGGCGCCAAGATCACCCAGCATCTGCGTGCAGGTCGGGCCCGCCAGCACGCGCGTGAGGTCGAGAACGCGGATGCCCGTCAGGGGCCCGGAGGGTCCCGTTTCACCAAAGCCTTGCGGGCCGCTCTGTTCCTGCATCGTCCACTCCCTTCCGGGGTCATTTCCGCCCATTTCATGCACCAGGAGGGGGCGGCTTCATAGCCACCCCCTGCCTCTGCCGGGGCCTGCATCCAGCCAGGCCAGCGGCGGACCGGCCGGCACCGGCAGGATGCGGCAGAGGAGGAAGCGCGGCCCTAGGCTTCCCGCTCCTCCGCCCGGGCATGGGCCACCACCGGCCTGCCCGTGCCGAAGGGCAGCGCGGTCGCGAGGCTGACCATCACAACCGGCCCCGGGGTCGAGGCTGCCTGCCGCAACATCGGCGGCGCCCTTCGGGACGAGGGCGGTCAGCCCGGCTTCGGGCTGGCCTTCTGCTCTCCGCCCAGCAAACGGGTGAAGGCGGAGCGCGATGGCGAGGCCGGGGCGACCCGCGGCAATTGCAGCAACCCGTCCACGGCAGGAGAGCGGACCACCTGGCCGGAATGCACGAAGCGCTCGTGGTTCGCCTCGATCTCTTCCCGGTCATAGAGATAGTTCACCATCACCCCGTAGCTCTCGCGCATGCCGCGGCCACTGGTGTTGCCGAGCCAGTTGATGCACTCCAGCCGCGCCCCGTTGCCGAGGTGGAAGCGCGCCACCGGATCGATGCCGCCCTTGTCGGTCGCCGGCCGGGTCAGATAGGCGGCGGCCAGCCGCAGCAGCGGCGCCCGCAGCGCCTCCCGCTTCGGCTCCTCCTGCCACCAGCCCCCCTCGGCGAGGGCCCGGAAGGCCTCGGCCGGGTCGTCCTTGCCCGCGGCCGCCGCCAGGGCCGCGGCTTCCTCCGGCCGGAAAAGCCCGCCCTCGGGCGGACTCGCAAGCTGCCGCTCCAGCCAGCGGCGGTAGCCGGGGACGGGCGAGAGGGTGGCGAAGCGGGTAAGCTGCGGCAGCTCGGCCTTCAGCTCCTCTACCACCTGCTTGATGAGGAAATTGCCGAAGGAGATGCCGCGCAGCCCCTCCTGGCAGTTGGAGATGGAATAGAAGATCGCAGTATCGGCCCTGGCCGGATCGCCCGGCGGCTCATCCCGCGACAGCAGCGGCTGCACGGCGCTGGCGAGACCCTGGACCAGGGCGACCTCGACGAAAATCAGCGGCTCCCCCGGCAGGGAGGGATGGAAGAAGGCGAAGCAGCGCCGGTCCGCCGCGAGGCGTCGGCGAAGGTCGTCCCAGCCCTGGATCTCGTGCACCGCCTCATAGGCGATCAGCTTCTCCAGCACCGCGGCCGGCGTCTGCCAGTCGATCCGGCGGAGTTCCAGGAACCCCCGGTTGAACCAGGAGGCGAAGAGGTGCCGCAGGTCAGAATCCAGCACCTTGAGCGCCGGCTCCGCGCGCAGCAGGCCGAGCAACTCCTCCCGCAGCGTCACCAGGGCGGCGGTGCCACCGGGCGCCAGGTTCATCCGGCGCAGCAGTTCCTGCCGCGGTGCCTCCGCCGCCTCGGCCAGTCTCGCGGCCGCCTCGATCGAGGGCTCGGCCAGCCAAGCCTCGGCCGCCTTGCGCAGCGTCTCGGGCTTCGGGGCGAAGCGCTCCACCAGGAATCGGAAGAAGGCCGGGCGGTCATCGCCCTGCAGCGCGCAGACCGCGTCGTGCAGTTCCCGCGCCACGGCGGCACCGGAGGCCTCGCCACGCTCGGAGAGCAGCGATTCCGCGAGGCGCCGGGCGCGATCAAGCTGCGGCAGGGTGGCAGCGGGGACATCGGCATAAGGTCGGCCGCGATCGGCGATGCTCGCCCAGACCCGTTCCAGCCAGGTGCGGCTCTCGGGAAGGCCGGACGGGCTGGGAGAAGGGCTGGTGCTGGGCGCGATGGCAGCGGGCATGCGT
The DNA here is from genome assembly GCF_020523605.1 of Roseicella aerolata. GTDB lineage: Bacteria > Pseudomonadota > Alphaproteobacteria > Acetobacterales > Acetobacteraceae > Paracraurococcus > Paracraurococcus aerolatus. The sequence goes on from NZ_JAJAQI010000054.1 coordinate 28,767, forward strand.
CTCCTCCCTGGGCGATCATCGCCTCGTCTCGGTATTTCTAGAGTGTTTCCGCGCGCCGTCGAGCATGCAAAACCGCACCGACGGACATTGCCTGCATACAAAATTGAAGCCGCTCCCCTCCGGGCGGCTCGACCCTTCCCCACGGACATGGCAGCATTTCCGAAACGTCGTTGCCGCCATCGGGTGCCGGCGTGATGACGGACACGAGGGAGAACCGGGCATGTCGCAGGCCAGGGAAGCCGGCCTCGCCCGCGGGATGGTGCCCGAGCCGCTGCACCCCGCGACCATCCCGGCCACCCTGACGGAGACGATCCGCACCGGCCTCTCCGATGACATCATCTCCGGCCGCCTGCCGCCGGGGACCGAGCTCGAGGAGCAGGCCCTGGCGGAGCGCTTCGGTGCCTCCCGTACCCCGGTGCGGGAGGCGCTGCGTGAACTGGCCGCGGCCGGCCTGGTCTCGATCGAGCCGCGGCGGGGCGTCCGGGTCGCGGCCCTGACGCTGGACCAGCTCGGCGAGATGTTCGAGGTGATGGCCGAGACCGAGGCGATGTGCATCCGCCTTGCCACCCACCGGATGACCGCGCCGGAACGGGCCGCACTGCTCGCGCTGCATGCCCGGATGGCGGCGACAGCCGCCGCCGGAAACCTCCATGCCTACGACGCGCAGAACCGGGATTTCCATTTCGCCATCTACCATGCGACCCACAATGCCTTCCTCGCCGAGCACGCCCGGGCGCTCCGGCTGCGCCTCGCCCCCTTCCGCCGGGCGCAATTCCGCGGCGCCGACCGGCTGGCGCGGTCGCATGCCGAGCATGCCGCGATCCTCGACCAGGTGCTGCGCGGTGACGGGGCGGAAGCGGGGCAGCTGATGCGGGCCCATATGCTGGCGGCCAGCGCCAGCCTGGCGGACTACCTGGCGGAACAGCCCGTGGCGGGATGAGCCGTCCGGTCGCCGGAGGGCGAGGGCCGCGGGCGCGAATCGGCCGGCAGGATGCGAGCCGGGACGGCTTGCCGCCGGGCGTCGCGGCGCTCATCTTCCGCCCGGCTGACACGCACCGATGCTCTCGGGAGGAACCCCATGCTCGACCGGCCCCACCCCACCCCGGCCGCCCCGACCCTCGATCCCTTCGCGCTGGCGAAGGCGCTTTCGGGCTATCACTTCATCGGCGGCGGCTATGTCCCCGGCCGGAACGGCAAGACCTTCGCCGTGGTGAACCCGGCGACCGGCCAGGAAGTGGCGCGCGCCGCCGAGGGCGACGCGGCCGATGTCGATGCCGCCGTGCAGACCGCGGCCAAGGCGCAGAAGGAATGGGCGAAGGTGCCGGCGCGCAAGCGCGGCGCCCTGGTCCACCAGTGCGCCGCCCTGCTGAAGGAGCACCAGGAGGAGCTGGCGCGGCTCATTGCGCTCGAGACCGGCAAGGCCTTGCGGACCGAATCGCGCGTCGAGGCCGGCGTGGTCGCCGACATCTTCGAGTTCTTCGGCGGCCTCGGCTCCGAGCTGAAGGGCGAGAGCGTGCCCTTCGCGCCCAACGTCCTGTCCGTGACGGTGCGCGAGCCGCTCGGCGTGGTCGGAGCCATCATCCCCTGGAACGTGCCGATGCTGCTGATGGCGCTGAAGGTCGCGCCGGCGCTGGTGGCGGGCAACACGGTGGTGGTGAAGAGCGCGGAGGAAGCGCCGCTTGCCGTCCTGCGGATCTGCGAGCTGATGAATCGCGTGCTGCCGCCGGGCTGCTTCAACATCCTCTCTGGCTTCGGTCCGGAATGCGGCGCGCCGCTGGTCGAGCACCCGAAGGTCCGCAAGGTCACCTTCACCGGCTCGGTCGAGACCGGGAAGATCGTCGCCAGGGCCGCAGCCGATAAGCTGATTCCGGTGACGCTGGAGCTCGGCGGCAAGTCGCCGATGATCGTCTTCGCCGATTGCGACTTCGAGAAGACCGTGAGCGGCGCGCTGACCTCCATGCGCTTCACCCGCCAGGGCCAGAGCTGCACGGCGGCGAGCCGCATCTATGTGGAGCGGCCGATCTTCGACAAGTTCGTCCAGGCCATGAAATCCGCCGTGGACAAGATGGTCATGGGCGACCCGCTGGACGAGAAGACCGATATCGGCACCATCGTCAGCGAAGGGCAGCTGGAGAAGGTGCGCGGCTTCATCGAGGAAGGCACCAGGACCTCCGGCGCGACCGCGCATGTCTGCTCGGCGATGCCCTCCGACCCGGCGCTGAAGAAGGGCCTCTTCATCCAGCCCGTCATCTTCACCGGCCTGACGAAGGAGAGCCGGCTGGTGCGGGAGGAGATCTTCGGCCCGGTCACGGTCATCGCGCCTTTCGACGATCCGGAAGCGGTGCTGGCCGAGGCCAATGACAGCGAGTACGGCCTCGCCGCCAGCCTCTGGACCAACAACCTGAAGGTCGGCCTGGACCTGGCGCACCGGCTGGAGGCCGGGCTGGTGCAGATCAACCAGAACCTCGTGGTGCAGGCCAACCTGTCCTATGGCGGCGTGAAGAGCAGCGGCCTCGGCAAGGAAGCCTCGCTGGAGGCGATGCTGGAGCACTTCACCCACAAAAAGACAATAATGGTGAACATGGGCTGAAGAATTGGGTTTGCAGGTTTGGAGGAAGTTGGAGCACACAGAAACCCAGCTTTTCCTTGGATTCTTTAAGGCTTGGGGAACATTAAAGGGGCGGGCGCAAGAGGACAAGCTTGTGCCCCCTCCCCCTTGCCCGATACTGTGCATGAATCTTGCAAATGCGCCTATACAGGCGTCATTTCTCCAGCAGCAAACCTTGCATTCCTTGCATCACGAGAATAATGCGCGTCGTCGCCTCAGCGTGCTATTGTGACGCGGGTAGCCGTTCGCACAGTTGTGGCAGTTGCGCCGCACAGCCTGACATTGCCGACGCGGATCGTCAAAAAGAGTGCTTGCTGTTGGTCCGGACCCTCATTATGAGGCCGGCCCTGCTGAGGTATCCAGCCGACGTAACTGGCTGGTGATGACTGCGCCCTAATAGAAGTTCGTGGCCAATTGGGCCGCGGGCTCCGGTGATGATCGAGCGCCGTGACGCGAACCAGGGCGTCACAGACGCGGGCTGATCGCTTGAACCGGCGTGGGGCGACGAGGATCGGAGAGCGCCGCTCCGTCGGCGTCACTCCGGGCATGGCTGGGGCAGCCACCCAGCTCATGTGGCATGTCTGGGATCGGCCACATGCTCAGCGACTTCGACCACACCCTTTGGGGCGTGGCGGGGTCGCTGTGGCCTGATGTACCCCGTCATCCCACGCGTCCCTCGTCCACGCTCCGCAAGAGGAGCGAACTATGACCAGGACGCCTAAGACAAAGAAGGATGACCTGGGCGAACTTCACTCAGTGAAGCTGGCCGAAGATCCTGTGACGCAGGCCGAAGCGCCTGTCGCTTCTGCCATCCCCGTCGACGACGCGGCCGATCTTCATCCAGTGAAGGAGGCCGAGGTCACGAGTGATTCCGGTGGCTCCCAAATCCAAGTCAATCTGGATGAACTGCCGGCCGGTGGTGGCGATCCCAGTGCGTTAGGCGAAGAGCCTATGCCTGAGATGTTCGAGGACATCGAGGAGGAGGGTAAGCGTAAGCCTGTCGTGGCCTTGCGGTGACCATGGCGCGTGGTGGATGTCGTGTGGATGCCCGACGACGTGACACCGCCTGCAGCACTCGCAAACCGCTCATACGACGGTCGTAAG
>NZ_JAJAQI010000055.1 GCF_020523605.1 Roseicella aerolata
CCTTGCTGGTCGGAGCGGAGGATTTCGGGCTCATCTTCACTCCTTGACAGTTACGATGAGCCCGAAATCCTCCGCCCCTCAATCACCCCCGGCTGTCTCATGGGCGCTGACGCCGGACAGCCTGGACCATGCCGATCAAGGCGCGCATCGACATGCTCTCGACCGGCATCCGCACGCCCGTCGGCGTCAAGGTCTACGGCCCGGACCTGACGGGCATCGACCGGCTGTCGCGCGAGGTCGAGGCCGCGATCCGGGCGGTGCCCGGCACGACCAGCGCCTTCGCCGAGCGGGTCGAGGGCGGCTACTACCTCGAGATCGAGCCCGACCGGGCGGCGCTCGCCCGCCATGGCCTGACCGTCGGCGACCTGCAGGAGACCATCGCCACCGCGCTCGGCGGCGAGCCGGTCACCACCACGGTCGAGGGCCGCGCCCGCTACACGGTGAACGTCCGCTACCCGCGCGGCCTGCGCAGCGACCCGCAAGGAATCGCCGCCCAGGTGCTGGTCCAGGGCATGCAGGGCGCCGCCATCCCCCTGGGCCAGCTGGCGACGGTCCAGCTGCGCCGTGGCCCGCCGACAATCCGGACCGAGAACGCGCAGCTGGTGAACTACGTCTATGTCGACATGCACGGCCGCGACGTCGGTGGCTACGTCGCCGACGCCCGGCGCGCCGTGGCGGAGCGGGTGCGGATGCCGCCCGGCTACCACGTCGAGTGGAGCGGCCAGTTCGAGTACATGCAGCGGGCCAAGGCGAAACTGGCCATCGTCGTGCCGGTCACCCTGCTCGTCATCTTCGTGCTGCTCTACCTGAACTTCGGGCGGCTCACCGAGACGCTCATCGTCATGCTCTCGGTGCCCTTCGCGCTCGTCGGCGGCGTCTGGCTGATGCACCTGATGCAGTTCAACCTCTCCGTCGCGGTCGCGGTCGGCTTCATCGCGCTGGCCGGGGTCGCGGCGGAGACCGGCGTCATCATGCTGATCTACCTGGACCACGCGCTCGACGCGGCGCGCGAGCGGTGCCGCGCGGAAGGTCGGCCGCTGAGCCAGTCCGACCTGCGCCACGCCATCATGGAGGGCGCGGTCGAGCGCGTGCGGCCAAAGATGATGACGGTCACCGCCATCATGGCGGGGCTGCTGCCCATCCTCTGGAGCACCGGCACCGGCTCGGAGCTCATGCGGCGCATCGCCGTCCCGATGGTCGGCGGCATGGTGTCCTCGACGGTGCTGACGCTCCTGGTCATCCCGGCGATCTACGGCCTGGTGAAGGGCTGGCGCCTGCCCCGGGCACAGGCGACGGCGCGGAAGGCAAAGTCGTTCGCGGTGGCGGAGTGACGGCTGGCGATGCGCCAAGGGTCCCGCCGCAGTCAGGCTCCAGGTCGTTCCGTTGCCGCCCGGGCGAGGCCGAACGGCGGTGCGGCCCGCCGCCGCAGGATCCAGCGCTGGGCAGGCATCTCCACCCAGCGCCAGGCCAGCCAACCGGCCAGCAGGGTGGCCAGGTAGCCCGCCACCATCAGCGCGGCCCGCCCGGGCGGCCCCAGCTCGGCCAGCCGCAGCACCCCGACCACCGCAGCCTCGACGAAAACCCAGCAGAGATAGATGCCGAAGGACGCCTCGCCGAGCCGCAGGAGCAGGTCCGGCCGCGCGGGCGCCGGGCGGCCGAGGCCTGCCTGCCAGATTGTCGGGACGAGGGCGGCCAGCCCGAGCGCCGCGAGCGCGTCTTCCCCGAGCAGCAGCCCAGCCGGAAGCCCGGCCAGGGCTGGCCAGAGCAGGGGACGGGGCAGTCGGCCCTCGGTCGCGAGTCGGCCAAGGGAGAGTCCGATGCCGAATTCCAGGAAGAAGCGCAGCAGCCCGAGATGCAGCGTGTGGTTCAGCGAGGGCGCCGGGCCCCAGCGCGTCAGCAGCCAGAGGCCGAGCAGCCCTCCCGCCGCCGCCAGCGCCACCGCCGCGCTCGGCAGCCGCAGCAGGCCGCGCAGCACAAAGGGAAAGGCGAGATAGCCAGCCCACTCCGCGGACAGCGCCCAAGACGGGTAGTTCCAGGTGAAGCGCTCGGACGTCTCCCAGGCGTTCAGCAGGGCGAGCTGCAGCAGGAAGTCGCGGAGGCCGAAACGGCCCGGGTCATGGATGGTCATGCCCAGCGCGACCGCCACGCCCACCAGCAGCGCCAGCGCCAGCAGCGCCAGGGCGTGCAGCGGCCAGATCTTGGCCACGCGTCGCAGCAGGAATTGGCCGATCCCGGCCAGGCTCATTGGCGGCCGTGCCCGGTAGCCGAGCCAGAGGGCGAAGCCCGAGAGCAGGAAGAACCCGTCCACCCCGAGATAGCCGCGGCGCAGCACCGGCGCGAGCCAGGTGTAGGTCTCGGTCACGTGCAGCGGCAGGTCGAGGTGGTAGAGGACCACCCAGCCGATGAGGAAGAAGCGCAGCCGGGTCAGCCCCGCATGCCGCGCCCCGCCCCCCACCGCAGTGCCTGCCGGTTCCGCCGGGCGACCACCCTGCCCCATGCCCCCTCCTCGCCCAATGCAACCTTGGATCGGCCGCCCATGCGGGACACCGCCTGGACGGGCAAGTCGTTTTGCCGTCAGCAACCCAGCGCACCCGGCCCGTCGGCCGCCGCCCTTCCCTTGCCGGATCGCGCCGAACCCCTTGCCCGCGGCCGCGGGGCGCGGGCGCGCCGACACTCTCCCGATGATCGCCACACCGCGGCGCCCCGGCGCCGCTTTAATACTTTGACACACTGGACCGGCTCGCCGGACGGCATCCGGCCGGATTCTCCCGCGAGATCCGACGCTGCCCGGACCGCAACGAAACGAATCCTCCCCGCCCTCCTCGCGGTCGCGGCGAAAGCGCCGACCAGGGCCATGGGCACGCCCATGGGGGCAGGCAGATGGCTCCGGCCGCCGAACAGGCCCACGAAGGCGACCGCGAGGGGCGATGACCGAATGGCACGTGCCCAGCCCGGGCGTGTCGCCGTGGCCGGTGCAGGACGGCGCCCCTCGCGGCGCCCCTTGACCTTGCCATTGTGGGAAGCCGCATCTGATCCGGCAGTTTGAGTTCAGGAGACAGGCGCAATGGACGCTCCGACTGTGGAGGCCGGGACTGCCGCGAAGGCCGGGGGCGGTGCCGAGGTGGACATCGGCATCGAGGGAATGAGCTGCGCCTCCTGCGTCGGCCGGGTCGAGCGGGCGCTGAGGCGGGTGCCGGGCGTCATGGAGGCCGAGGTGAACCTGGCCACCGAACGGGCCCGCGTCACCGCCGCCCGGAGCGCCGTCACCATTCAGCAGCTCGTCGCAGCCATCCAGGACACTGGCTACGAGGCCAGCCCGGTCGAGCGGGCGAGCGCCCCGTCGGAGGAGACGGATGCCGCCGCGGCCCGGAGCCGTCGCGAGCTGTTCCGCGTCGTGGCCACGGCCGCGCTCTCGGCGCCACTCCTGCTCGGCATGGCGGGCCACCTGTTCGGGGCCGAGTGGATGATGCTGCCCGGCTGGGTCCAGTTCGCCCTGGCGACGCCGGTGCAGTTCTGGCTGGGCTGGCGGTTCTACGTGGCCGGGTGGAAGGCCGCGCGGTCCCTCAGCGGCAACATGGACCTGCTGGTCGCCCTGGGCACGACAGCCGCCTGGGGGCTAAGCGTCTTTGAGCTGCTAACGGCGCACGGGGATCACGCGCCCGCGCTCTACTTCGAGTCCTCGGCGCTCATCATCGCCTTCGTCCTGCTCGGCAAGTGGCTGGAGGCGCGCGCGAAGGGACAGACGGCGTCGGCCATCCGCGCCCTCATGGATCTCCGGCCCGACAAGGCGCGCCTGCGCCGGGGCGGCGCCGAGGTCGAGGTGCCGCTCGCCGAGGTCCGGGTCGGCGACGTCGTCGTGGTCCGCCCGGGCGAGCGCATCCCGGTGGACGGGCGCGTGGTGGAGGGCGGCGGCAGCGTCGACGAGTCCATGCTGACCGGCGAGAGCCTGCCCGTGGAAAAGGCGCCCGGGGCCAAGGTGACCGGCGGCTCCATCAACACGGATGGGTTGCTGGTCGTCGAGACCACCGCCATCGGCGCGGAGACCACGCTGGCCAGGATCGTGCGGCTGGTCGAGGGCGCCCAGGCGTCCAAGGCGCCGATCCAGCGCCTGGTGGACCGCGTCAGCGCGGTCTTCGTCCCGGTTGTGCTCGGCATCGCGCTCGTCACCTTCGTCGGCTGGTGGGCGGTCACCGGCGACGCGACGGCAGCCATCCTGAACGCGGTGGCGGTCATGGTCATCGCCTGTCCCTGCGCCCTGGGCCTGGCGACGCCAACCGCCATCATGGTCGGCACCGGTGCCGCGGCGCGGCACGGCATCCTCATCAAGGACGCCGAGGCACTGGAGCGGGCGCACGCGATCACCACGGTCGCCTTCGACAAGACCGGCACCCTGACCGAGGGGCGCCCCGAGGTGACCGACGTCGCCCCCGCCTATGCGGAAGCGGCGGAGGTCCTCCGCCTGGCCGCCGCGCTCCAGGCGGGGAGCGAACACCCGCTGGCGGCCGCCGTCCGGCGCCGGGCCGAGGCCGAGGGTATCCCGCAGGAATCGGCCAAGGACTTCCGCGCCCTCGCTGGGCGGGGCGTCTCGGGCGAGGTCGCGGGGCGCTCGCTCATCCTCGGCAACCGGCGCCTGCTCGAGGAGAACGGGCTGGTCGGCGATGCGCTCGCCCCGGTGGCCAGGGATCTCGAGGCGTCGGGGCGGACCGTGTCCTGGCTGGCAGAGACGGCGCCTAACCGCCGGGCCCTCGGCCTGATCGCGTTCGGCGACAGCGTCAAGGATTCGGCGAGGGACGCCGTCGACCGGCTGCACCGCCAGGGCATCGAGACGGTCATGCTGACCGGCGATGGCCGAGGCGCCGCGGCCGTCGCCGCCCGGTCGCTGGGCATCGACAGGGTGGTCGCGGAGGTGCTGCCCGAGGGCAAGGCCGAGGCGGTCGCCAGGCTGCGCGGCGAGGGCAAGGTGGTTGCCATGGTCGGCGACGGCGTCAACGACGCGCCCGCACTCGCCGCGGCCGACGTCGGCATCGCCATGGCGACCGGCACCGACGTCGCCATGCACACGGCGGGGGTGACGCTGATGCGGGGCGACCCGGCGCTGGTCGCGGGGGCCATCGACGTGTCGCGGCGGACCTACCGCAAGATCCGGCAGGGGCTCTTCTGGGCCTTCGTCTACAACCTGGTCGGCATCCCGCTGGCGGCGCTCGGCCTGCTCAGCCCGGTGGTTGCGGGCGCGGCGATGGCGTTGAGCAGCGTCAGCGTGGTCACGAACGCGCTCCTGCTGCGCGGCTGGAACCCGCGGTCAGAGTAGGGGAGCGACCATGAGCATCGGAGGAGCGGCGGGCGTGGCTGGCATGTTCTCCAAAGCCGCCCGGCGCCAAGAGCGCTTCGGGACCCTCTCGGAAGCTCTCGCGGGCTGCCTGCGCCTGCTCGCCGCGGCGCTCGTCGCCTTCGTCCTGGCGTGGCCCGCCGCGGCGCCGCGGGCGGCGAGTGGCCCGTGGGCGTCCGGGGAGACCATGCGCGCCCGCCTGCTCGCCGCGACCGACGCCGCCGGATCCGACAGGGAAATCAGGGCGGGGCTCCAGGTCTCCATGGCCGACGGCTGGGACACCTACTGGCGCTCGCCCGGGGACGCCGGGGCGGCGCCCGCGGTGGACTGGTCCGGCTCGGCGAACGTCGCCGCGGTGGACTGGCGCTGGCCCGCGCCCACCCGGTTCACGCTGTTCGGCCTCGAGACCTTCGGCTACCTCGACGAGGTCGTCTTCCCGCTCACCGTCCGCCCCGAGCGGCCCGGCGAGCCGGTCGCGCTCCAGGGCAGGCTCGACATCCTGGTCTGCAGCACCGTCTGCGTCCCGAAGAGCCTGGCGCTGTCGCTCGACCTGCCAGCGGGCACGGCCGCGGTGGACCCGGAGGCGGCCAACCTCATCGCCCGCCACGACGCCCAGGTGCCGGACGACGGCTCGCGGTCCGGGCTCGCGGTGGACGGCGTCGCCGCGGTCCCCGGGAACCCGGCCGCCCTGGAGGTCAGGCTCTCCTCTAGGCAGCCGCTCTCCGCGCCGGACGTCATCGTCGAGAGCGAGAGGTGGACCTTCGGCAAACCGGAGTTCTCCTTCGGCCCCGACCGCGGAACTGCGACGGCGGTGCTGCCCGTGACCTCCGGGCCGGACGCGGTCGGCATGCCGGGCACCGGCGTCACCGTGACCGTGCTGGACGGGCCGCGGGCGGCGGAGACCCGAGGCACGGTCGCGGCGGGTGCTGCCCGCGCTGGGGCGTGGGGCAGCCTGCTGCCGTTCCTGGGCGTGGCGCTGCTCGGCGGGCTGGTCCTGAACCTGATGCCCTGCGTCCTGCCGGTGCTCAGCCTCAAGCTGATGGCCGCGCTGCGGCACCAGGGGCAGGCGCGACGCCAGGTCCGCCTCGACTTCCTGGCCACGGCGGCGGGCGTCGTCGCCTCCATGCTCGCCCTCGGCGGCGCGCTGGCCGCCCTGAAGGCTGCCGGGATCGCGGTCGGCTGGGGCATGCAGTTCCAGCAACCGGTGTTCCTCGTGGCGATGGCGGCCGCCCTCACCGTCTTCGCGGCGAGCCTCGCCGGGCTGCTCGAGATCCCGCTGCCGTCGCGCCTGGCGACCGCGATGGGCCGCGCGGGCGGGGACGGGCTCGCGGGCAGCTTCGCCGCCGGGGCGTTCACCACGGTGCTGGCGACGCCGTGCTCCGCCCCCTTCGTCGGCACGGCCGTCGGCTTCGCGCTGGCGCGGGGCCCGGCCGAGATCCTGGCCATCTTCGGCGCCCTGGGGGTGGGGCTGGCCACGCCGCACCTCCTGGGCGCCGCCTTCCCCGGCCTCGTCCGCCTCCTGCCGAGGCCGGGCCAGTGGATGATCGCGCTCCGGCGCGTGCTGGCCGTCGCCCTGGCGGGGACGGCCGCCTGGCTCCTCGCCGTGCTGGCCGCCCAGACCTCCTGGGAGGCCGCGGTAGCGGTGGCTGTCGCGCTGGCGGTGCTGGCCGGGGCGCTGGTGCTGCGCCCGCGGATCGGCCCGCCCGCCGCCGCGGCCGTGGTTGTCCTCGCCCTCGCGGGGGCCGGAGCCGCGCCCGTCGTGCTTCGGGCGGCTCCGCCGAGCGCCGCGGCGACGGCCTGGGCACCCTTCGACGAGGCGGCCCTCCGGCGTCTCGTGGCCGAGGGCAGGGTGGTCCTCGTGGACGTGACCGCGGACTGGTGCGCCAACTGCAAGGTCAACGACGCCCTGGTGCTGGAGTGGCCCGAGGTGGCGGTGGCCCTGGCCGGGCCGGGCGTGGTCGCCATGCGAGCCGACTGGACCCGCCCGGACGCCCGGATCTCCGACTACCTCGCCCGGAACGACCGCTTCGGCATCCCCTTCAACGCGGTCTACGGCCCCGGCGCCCCGCGGGGCATCCTCCTGTCCGAGGTCCTGACCCGGGAGGCGGTGCTGGACGCGCTCCGGCGCGCCCGCGGAGCCGACCTGGTGTCGCCGCGGTGAGGAGGGCCGCGCGGGCATGACCTTGCAGGGCAAACGCCGAGGGACATATCGTCCGGTCATGGGTACGCCCGTCCTCCGGCGCCTGCTGCTGGTCCTGACCGCCCTCGCCTTCGTGCTGGCGACGGCGCTGCCGGGGACCGCGTCGGCGATGCCCATGCCCGGCGGCGCCATGATGGCCGGAGGCCCCGGCCAGCCCTGCGGCGACTGCCCGACCAAGGCGCCTGGCGGCGATGGCGGCACCAAGATGATGCCCTGCAGTGCCCTCGCCTGCTCGGGCGCCGTCGTCGGCCTACCGGCCCCGACCGTCCTGGCCGCGCCCGTCGCTGTCGCTTTCGAGTACGCGGGGCTGGCGCCTGCGGACCGACAGGGCAGGACGCTCCCGCCCGACCCCTTCCCGCCCAGACCCCTCCCCCTCGTCTAACCGCCGCCCGCCCACTGCGGGCGGCGGCCGGAGTTCCATGGGTCCGGCCTCCGCCGGGCCCGCGCCACGCACCCGCCCCGTGCGGGCTGCGTCGGCATGACGAGGACGGACATCATGCGAATCACCACACCGCTGGAGCTGACCCGGCGGCAATTCTGGAGGGCGGGCGGCGCCCTCGCGCTGGCGGCTGCGCTGCCCGCGGGGGGAAATGCCGCATCCGCCACGAGCGCGCCCGCTTCCCTGCGGCTGACCGCCGCACCGGCCCGCGCGCCGATGGTCGGCGACGACCACCCCGCCACGGCCGTGTGGGCCTACGGCGGCTCGGTCCCCGGGCCGGTGCTGCGGGTCCGCCAGGGGACGAGGCTCCGCGCCGTCGTCGAGAACCGCCTGGACGAGGACACGACCGTGCACTGGCACGGCATCCGCCTGCCCAACGCCATGGACGGCGTGCCTGGGCTGACCCAGCCGCCCATCAGGCCCGGCGGGCGCTTCACCTACGAGTTCACGCCGCCCGACGCCGGGACCTTCTGGTACCACCCGCACGACAATAGCCTGGTGCAACAGGGCCGCGGGCTGGCCGGGGCGCTCATCGTCGAGGAGGCCGAGCCGCCCCGGGTGGACCGCGAGCTGGTCTGGGTCATCCAGGACTGGCGCCTGACGCGCGACGCCCAGGTCGCGCCGGGGTTCGGCGGCCGCATGGAGGCGGCGATGGCGGGCCGCCTCGGCAACACGGTCACCGTCAACGGCCGGGTGCCCGACGCGGTGCGCGTCCGCTCGGGCGAGCGGGTGCGGCTGCGCGTCGTCAACGCGGCGACCGCGCGCATCGTGGCGCTGCGGTTCGAGGGGCACCGGCCCGTCGTGGTCGCCCTCGACGGCCAGCCCTGCGAGCCGCACGAGTCCGTGGGCGGGCGGCTGCTGCTCGGCCCCGCCATGCGCGCCGACGTCATCCTGGACATGGCGGGCAAGCCGGGGAGCCGCCACGCCGTCATCGACGGCTTCTACGACCGCCTCGCCTACGAGCTCGTCGCCCTCGCCTACGAGCGCGCCGCGCCGCTGCGCGAGCATACCCTCGACGCCCCGGTGCGCCTGCCGCCCAACCCGCTACCCGAGCCGGACCTGGCCTCGGCGGAGCGGCACGAGCTCGTTCTCCAGGGCGGGATGATGGGCGGCATGGGCATGATGGGCATGCGCGGGGCGGCCTGGGCCATCAACGGCATGTCCATGACCGGCAAGGGCGACATGGACATGCTGCCGCTGCTGAGCCTCGCGCGCGGCCGGACCTGCATGCTGTCGCTCCGCAACGAGACCGCGTGGTGGCACCCGATGCACCTGCACGGCCACAGCTTCCGGGTGCTGACCCGGAACGGCACCGCGGTGGCCGGGGCGGAATGGGGCGACACGGTGCTGGTCGAGCCGCGCCAGACCGTTGAGGTCGCCTTCGTCGCCGACAACCCGGGCGCCTGGATGCTGCACTGCCACGTCATGGACCACGAGGTCAGCGGCCTGATGGGCGTGCTGCGGGTGGCCTGACCCGAACCTGGAAACCGACCCCATACCCGGAAACCGAGAAGGAAGACCGATGACGACCTCACTCTCCCGCCGCGCCACCCTGCTGGCGGCCCTCTGCATCCCGCTGCCTGCGCTGGCGGCCGCGCCCACGCAGGTCACGCTCCACAAGAGCCCGCAATGCAGCTGCTGCGAGGACTACGCGGCTTACCTCCGGCGGAACGGCTTCGCGGTGGAAGTGCAGCCGACCCACGACCTGGCGACCATGAGCCGCGAGGCGGGAGTCCCCGAGGAGATGGATGGCTGCCACTTAGCCATGATCGACGGCTACGTTGTCGAGGGTCACGTCCCCGTCGAGGCCATCCGCAGGCTCCTGGCCGAGCGGCCGCCGCTGCGGGCCATTACCCTGCCGGGCATGCCGCCCGGCTCGCCGGGGATGGCGGGGCGCAAGCGCGAGCCGTTCACCGTCCACGCCGTCGCCCGGGACGGCGGCACCAGCGTCTACATGACGATCTGAGGGGACCTGTCGATGACGACCCAATCGGACCTCGTCGAGGTGCACTTACCGTTCCGCGGAATTGGCGACCGCCTCTTTGCGGCGCTGCGCGGGCGGCGCGCACTGGCCATGCTCGGGCTCGCCGTCGTGGCGGCGGGCCTGGCCTCGCAATGGTCCTGGCTCACCGCCATCGGCGTGGCACCGATCCTGGTCAGCTTGGCCCCCTGCGCCGCGATGTGCGCCCTGGGCCTGTGCATGGCCGGACGGTCGGGTCGGTCGTGCCCCGCGGGCAAAGCCCGGACGGAGCCACGCGCGGCCGAGCCCACCCCGCAGGCTCCTGACCGCGCCCACCAGATTCAGGCATGAGGCAGTTGAAGGAGGCTGACCATGGCAAGGATTTCAAGGCACCTGCTCGCGGCCTCCGCCTTGCTCGGGGCCGCCACGCTCGCCGTCCCGGCGCTCGCGCAGCGCGGTGGCATGATGGAACGCCCTCACATGAACGGCTCCGGGATGATGGGCGGCCGCATGGGCCGGGGTGACATGGCGCAGATGTGCGGCCGGATGACGCAGGGCATGCCGGGCGGCGAGCAAGGCGGGCACCCGAACCAGCAGTGGCGGCGCCGGGCGCCCGCTCCTGGCCGCGGCTGAGCGCGGCGGCGGGGTCCGTGCAATTTCCCCCTGCGGACAGGAGGCAGGCCGCGATGCACGGCATGATGGACGGCATGGCCGGGATGGTGTGGGGCATGGGACTCGTGTGGCTCCTCGTCGTCGTGCTGCTGGTGCTCGGTGTCGTGGCGCTCCTGAAATACCTACTGGGAGGCAAGCGGTGACGAGGCGAGGCCCGGGGCCGTGGCGGCGGCGACCTGCGCTGCTCGCCGTTTTCATCATCCTGTTCGCGGCGGCGATGGGCGGCGCGGCACTGCTCTCTCGGCATGGTCGGTCGGGCCCGATATCGACCGCCATCGATCCCGGCGACCCGGTGCAGGTCGCCGTGGGCCGCCGCATCTACGGCGAGCAGTGCGCGCGCTGCCACGGCGCGAACCTCGAGGGCCAGCCGGACTGGCAGTCGCGCGGGCCCGACGGGAGGCTGCCCGCGCCCCCGCACGACGCCTCGGGGCACACTTGGCACCACGCGGACGGCGTGCTGTTCCGGATCACCCGGGACGGCACGGCCGTCGTCGTTGGCGGCGGCTACGAGAGCGACATGCCGGGCTTCGGGAGCGTCCTGTCGGACGCCGAGATCCGCGCCGTCCTCGCCTTCATCAAGAGCACGTGGCCGGAGCGCGAGCGCGACTTCCAGGAGCGCCAGAGCCGCTCCGAGCGGGAAGCGGCCCGATGACCGCGCGCCGCCCACTGCTCCGCCTAGCGCTCGGTGCTGCGGCCCTGGCCGCCCTGCTGTCGGCCGCGCCGCGCGGTCTCGCCCACCCGCCCGAAGGCCACGAGGCCCGGCTGCGCGACCGCGAGCGGTACTTCCAGCCGCTCGAGCCCCGTCCGGCGCCGGATTTCACGCTCGAGGACGCGGAGGGCCGATGGCTGGGCTTGGCCGACCTGCGCGGCAAGGCGGTCGTGCTACACTTCGTCTACGCGAGCTGCCCGGACGTCTGCTCGTCGCACGCGGAGCGCATCGCGGACATCCGGCAGATGCTCAACCGGACGCCCGTGCGCGACCTGGTGCGGTTCATCACTGTCACGACGGATCCGGAGCGGGACACGCCCGAGGTGCTGCGGGGCTACGGCCCGGCCCACGGGCTCGACCCGGCGAACTGGATCTTCCTCACGAGCGGCACAGACCGGCCCGAAGCGACGCGCGCGCTCGCCGCCGCCTTCGGCCACCGCTTCACCCCGACGCCGGAGGGCATGCAGATGCACGGTGTGGTCACGCACGTGATCGACCGCGAGGGTCGGCTCAGGGCGAACTTCCACGGCCCGGACTTCGCACCGGACAACCTCGTTGCCTACGTCCGCGCGTTGGCGGGCGAGCATGACCGCCAGCCTCTGGAGGGCCCGTGGGGTGCCATCCGGTCATGGCTGAAAGGCATGTTCTGAGACCGGAGGGGACGATGACCCCTGCAGGCCGCCGCGGCCCGGCGGCGCGATGCGCCGCGTGCCGGTCGCCCCGCGGTCCCGCCCGTTCCGATCGGGCGGTCGCATGCGGCTGGCCCTGGCCCACGAGCGCGCAGGCGGCGTGGAGATCGGGACGGCGGCGGAGGTCGCTGGCAGAGGCTCGCCGTCCGTGACTGGATCCACCGACTGGCTCGCGGCGCTGCGCGCCTACCTGCTGACCGTCGCCGCGGGCGCCCTCGTGTGGGAAGCGGCGCACCTCCCCCTCTACACGCTGTGGCGGACCGGGACCACGGGCGAGAAGCTATTCGCGGTGGTCCACTGCACGCTCGGCGACCTCCTCATCGCGCTCACCTCCTTGGCACTCGGGCTTGTGCTCGCCGGGCGCCGCGACTGGCCCGTCCGGCGGTCCGGGGCGGTCGGCGCGATCACCGTGGTGTTCGGGCTCGGCTACACCGTCTTCAGCGAGTGGCTGAACATCGTCGTCCGCGAGAGCTGGGCCTACTCCGACCTGATGCCGGTGGTGCCGGTCCTCGGCTTCGACCTCGGTGTCTCGCCCCTGCTGCAATGGGTCGTGGTGCCCACGCTGGCTCTCCACGTGGCCCGCCGGGCGGGCACGCCAAGACAGACGCCCACGCCGGAAGCGGTTGAGTGACCGCCGTACGTCTTCTTGCCCTTGGATTCGCCTTGCCCCCGAAGCCGAACGGGAACGGAGGGTTTCGCTATGAGCATCTATGACCGGCTCATCCTGCCGCGGCTCATCGCGCTCGCCATGCGACACGGCGAACTGGTGCCCTTCCGCCAGCGGGTGGGACGCGCCGCCACGGGTCGGGTGCTGGAGCTGGGCATCGGCTCGGGCCTGAACCTCGGCTTCTACGGGCCGGACGTGACCTCGGTGGTCGGCATCGACCCGTCGCCCGCGCTGCTCCGGATGGCGGAGGATCGATCCCGAGGGGCGCGCTTCCAGGTTGAGCTCGTCGAGGCGGCGAGCGAGCGGCTGCCCCTCGACGACCGCAGCGTCGACACCGTGGTAACCACCTGGACGATGTGCAGCGTCGGTGACCCCATCGAGGCGCTGCGGGAGGCGCGCCGCGCCCTGCGGCCCGGCGGCAGTCTGTTGTTCGTGGAGCACGGCCGCGCGCCGGACCCTGGCGTCCGTTGGTGGCAGGACCGGCTCACGCCCGCCTGGAAACGGGTCGCCGGGGGATGCCACCTCAACCGGCCGGTCGACGACCTCGTCCGGGCGGCCGGGTTCCGGCTGGACAACCTGAGGACCGGCTATCTGCGGGGGCCGAGGCCGCTGACCTTCATGTACGAGGGGCAAGCCAGGACGGGATGAGCGAGGCACCGGAGACACGGAGAGAGCTTTGCGCCCGGAACCCATGCCCCGTTCATGTCCCTTGCCGTCTCGTGTGGCTCCTCCGGGCCCCAGCGGCCTGGGAATCGGCTTCGCCCTCTGAGCCAGCCTGGCAAGCGGCACCACTTCCCACCCGCCCTCCAGCCCGAAGCTCGACTGTCTGCCGCCCTCAGTGACGGGACCGCTCCGGCGCCCGCTCCCCGGCCACCGTGAGGTAGGCGTCCGCCAGGGGCGTTCCCGGCGACGCATCTCCGCAAAGCGCCTCCAGGGCGCGCAGCAGGTGCTCGGCCGCGTCCGACCGGCCCTCGGCCAGGGCCTGCTCGAGCGCCGCCAGGATCTGCTCCTCCAGGCTCGGGGGTGACGGCATCTCCTCCTCCGCGACGGACATGGGGCGCGCGAACCCTGCCCCCTTCCCCCGTGGGAAGGTCAAGTGCCCCGGCGGCCCACGGCCGCATACATACTTTGAAATACTCGGTCGCGCCGTCTCGGCTTGGCCTCGGGGCGTTCCCCGTGGAAAGTCCGCCGCGCCTCCCGCCGCCGCCCACCCCGGGCGCCGGTGCGGCGCGGCGGCAGGCACGGTCTATCGGCAGCGCCGAAAGCCGCAACGAGGAGACGTACCGGATGATTGACACCAGGACGCTTCGCCGCACCGGGCTCGCGCTGGCGCTGGGCCTCTCGCTGGCGGCCTGCGCCCAGTAGCCGAGTCCCCCGCCGCCCCAGCAGACCGGCGGCATGTCGGGCACGGGCACCCACCAGGGCCACGACATGCGTGCGATGGGGGGCATGCACGGCCACGACATGTCCGGCATGAACATGCAGCAGATGGCGGCCCACTGCGCCGAGATGCGTCAGCAGATGCGGCCGGGCGCCACCATGAGCCCCGACATGCAGGCGATGATGGCGCACTGCGACCAGATGCACCCACAGGCGGGCACCGCCGCCGCCACATCCGGCGGTGCGGGGCAGCACAGGCATTGATGAGGCGGGGAGCCGCCCCCGGCTGCCCGAACCCTCCGGCCTGGAGCCGCACCGTCCGCAACCGCAGCGAGTTCGCGATGACCGAGACCGAGGTGGGCGCCATGCCACGGCGGCGACGACCGGCCTGAGCAGGATGCCGAGCATGGCGTGGAGCACGGCCACTGCCAGCGGCACGCCGAGCGCCACGCGCCGCGGGCCAGATCAGCGGTGCCGCCAGCGCCCCACGCCGTGTCCGTCAGGTCGCTGTCGTAGCGCAACCCGTGCCGCGTCGCCGCGCGACGATGCTCCGGCTTCCACATGCACGGTCCCGATCACAACCGAATCGAAAGCCTCGAACTTCTTCCAGAAAGGCTCTTGCGCCCAAGTTCAAGGCAGAAACCCAGACCTGAGCTTACTTTTGGCGTTCCCGTGCCACAGAAAATGCCCACGAAAGTTGTTCGGAGACGAAAGTAGTGCCGATTAGAAATCGCTGATTCTTGTGTAGTTCTTGGCCAGAACCGGGCGCTTCTTCGCGCGTGAACCGGGGCGGCCCGGCATTTTAGGCGTGGGCGCGCGCGTTATTTGGCTCCCGGTTCGTAGTTACATCAGTGAGGAGATTCACATGGGCAGCAATACGCCACCCGTTCCCGAAGTGGGCGACAAGGTTAGCTACGGCTACAAGCCAGCTGGGAGCGGTGAGCAGCCTACAAAGCCCACGAAGGACGATAAGCCCGACTATCCCGCGAAGCCCGGGAAGGGCGACAAGGCGGACAAGGACGACAAGGGGCACAAGGACGAGAAGCCCACGAAGGACGAGAAGCCCGACTATCCCGCGAAGCCCGAGAAGGGCGACAAGGCGGACAAGGACGACAAGGGGCACAAGGACGAGAAGCCCACGAAGGACGATAAGCCCGACTATCCCGCGAAGCCCGAGAAGGGCGACGAGACGGACAAGGACGACAAGGGGCACAAGGACGAGAAGCCCACGAAGGACGATAAGCCCGACTATCCCGCGAAGCCCGAGAAGGACGACAAGGACGAGTATCCCGCGAAGCCCGAGCAGCCTGCGAAGGACGACAAGGGCGAGAAAGACCTCCACGGCGGGAAGGACCAGCACGACGGCCATCCGGTGAAGGTCGTGCACGACAAGCCGGGTGACCAGTACTACTTTGCCGATAGCAAGGACGAGAAATTCGTCTTCAGCGGCAAGTCCGGTGGTGACGACACCATCAAGGGTTTCGATGACAAGCACGACACCATTAAAATCGAAAACGATTATAAATTCGAGATCGACAACAACGGCAAGTACGACGGCGACGTCGTCATCACTTGGGGCAAGGATAACATGATAACGCTCAAAGGCGTCGAGCAGATCGACGAGAGCGTCGTCAAGGAGTTCGACCAACACCAGTCGGATTATCTGTGGGCCTGATCCCGCAGGCTCAGACCCTCCGCAGGTTTCCGGACGGGTTCTGATACAGGGCGAGGCATCGGTGATGCCTCGCCCCCACCGGCAGGCTGCCGAAAGGATCCGGTTCAGCGCTTGCCGACCGTCGGGCCTCGGCACGCTCCGGCCATCCCAGCCCTTGTCGCCATTCGCGTTGCCCATTCGCGCATGACGGGGATGGCGGGAGCAGCGCTCTTGTCGGCACCCCGCCATCGGCTACCTGCCTGGCCCGAAGCCGCGCCGCTGGCCCTCACCCATGAGGGCCGGGCCCGGCCGGAATGACGGCCTCGGCGACCTTCCCGTGGCGTCACAGCCGCGAGGCACGCCTCGGCCAGGGGTGAACCCGACGTGGCATCGGTGCAGAGCGCCTACAAGGCGCGGGCGCGCGGCAGGCAAGGCGCGCAGCAGGTGCTCGGCGACCTTCGCCTGCCCCTCCTCCAGGGCCAGATCGAGCGCCGCCAGGACTGGTTCTCCGGGCTTGGAGGAGATGGGATTTCCACCTCTCCACGGACGCGGGCCGCCATGATCCTGCGCCCCTCCGCCGTGGGAAGGTCAAGCGCCCGCGCATCGCACGGCTCGTGAGCGCCTGCCCCAGGCGGGCGCGGCGCCGCGCCGTCCACGGGGGCGTTCATACTTTGAAATGCTGGATCCTCGGCTTCGACTTGGCGGTCGGGGGTTCCTCGTGGGCAGAGTTCCGCACCTGTCTGCGGCCGCCCAACCCCGGGCGGCGGCGGACGGCAGCAAGGGAGGCGCACCGTGATGACCGACACCGTGGAAGCGCCCGGCGCCCCGGGCATCCCGCCGACCTGGACCAGCAGCGACAAGGACATGGTCGGGACGAGCCTCGGCCCGGCGCGCCTGTGGTTCACGGTGGGCCACGGCATCGTCAACGAGGTCTACTGGCCGCGGGTGGACATCCCGCAGATCCGCGACCTCGGCTTCATCGTCGCCGACGGCCGGGGCTTCCGGAGCGAGGTGAAGCGCGGCCTCGACTACGCAATCACCACGCCCGGGCCGGGCATCCCGGCGGTGCAGGTCCTGCACCGGCACAGCCGCTTCGAGCTCGCGCTGCGCATCGCGCCGGACCCGGACAGGGATGTCCTGCTCATCGAGGTTGAGCTCACCGGCGACGGCGACCTGGCACCCTACGCGCTGCTCGCGCCGCACCTCGGCGGCACCGGCCGGGGCAACCGGGCCGAGGTCTTCACCAACCGCGGCCGGGTGGTCCTCTGCGCCGAGCAGGGCCCCTTCGCCCTGGCCCTCGCGGCGGCCGACCCCGGCCAGCGGGACGCGTGGCGCATGGCGGGCGCTGGCTACGTCGGGGCGAGCGACGGCTGGCAGGACTTCGCCCGCAACGGCGCGATGACCTGGACCTACGACCGCGCCGGACCGGGCAATGTCGCGCTCATGGGCAGGCTGCGGCGCCGCTCCGTGCTGGCCCTCGGCTTCGGCAGCGGCCAGGAGGCGGCGGCGACGCTCGCCATCTCGGCCCTGGTCCAGCCCTTCGAGGCGGTCTGGCGCGAGCAGGTGCGCGCCTGGCAGGCCTGGCACACCGAGAAGGCCCACGCCAAGGGCCTCCCGGGCGAGTTCCACGAGCAGGTCCATCTCTCGGCGATGGTGCTCAAGGCGCACCAGGACAAGACCTATCCCGGCGCCATGGTGGCCAGCCTCAGCATCCCCTGGGGCAACTCCACGGACGACATCGGCGGCTACCACCTGGTCTGGCCGCGCGACCTCGTGGAGAGCGCAGGCGCCCTCCTGGAGCTCGGGGCGGAGGAGGAGGCGCGGGACATCATCCGCTACCTGATCGCGACGCAGCTCGAGGACGGCCGCTGGGCGCAGAACCAATGGCTCGGCGGCACGCCCCGCTGGAGCGGCATCCAGCTCGACGAGGTGGCCTTCCCCGTCCTGCTCGCCG
The DNA here is from genome assembly GCF_020523605.1 of Roseicella aerolata. GTDB lineage: Bacteria > Pseudomonadota > Alphaproteobacteria > Acetobacterales > Acetobacteraceae > Paracraurococcus > Paracraurococcus aerolatus. The sequence continues at coordinate 17,651 of NZ_JAJAQI010000055.1, forward strand.
CGGCGCTCGCCGAGCACGAGGCGTTCGGCGGCATCGAGGCGCGCGACATGGTGCGCCGGGCGCTGGCCTTCATCGTGCGGCAGGGACCCGCGACCGACCAGGACCGCTGGGAGGAGACGGACGGGATCAACACCTTCACCCTGGCCGTCGCGATCGCGGCGCTGGTCTGCGGCGCCGGGTTCCTGGAGGAGTCCGAGCGGGGCGACGTCCTCCTGCTGGCCGACGACTGGAACGCGCACATCGAGGAGTGGTGCGCGGTCGAGGGCACGAGGCTGTCGCGCACGCACGGGGTCGGCGCCCACTACGTCCGGGTCGCGCCCGCCCGTGTCGTCTCCGACCGGGCGGCGCTCCAGGGCGTCGTGCCCCTGAGGAACCGCGACCGCGACCCGGGGCTGCCAGCGGCGGAGCAGGTCTCGACCGACTTCCTGCAGCTCGTGCGTTTCGGGCTCCGGCAGCCGGACGATCCGGTGGTGCGGAACAGCGTCGCGCTCGCGGACGCGCTGCTCCGCGCCGAGACGCCGGGCGGGCCGCTCTGGCGCCGGTACGTCGGCGACGGCTATGGCGAGCACCCGGACGGGCGGCCATACGACGGGACCGGCCAGGGGCGGCCCTGGCCGCTGCTGGCCGGGGAGCGCGGCCACTACGCGCTCCTCGCCCACGAGGACGCCGAGCCCTACCTCCGCACCATGGCCGCCGTCAGCGGCCGGTTGGGCCTCATCCCGGAGCAGGTGTGGGACGGCGACCCGCGGCCGCGCGAGGGCCTCCATCCCGGCCGCCCCTCCGGCTCGGCGATGCCGCTGGTCTGGGCTCACGCCGAGTTCGTCAAGCTGGCCGTCAGCCTGCGGGAGGGGCGCCCGGTGGACAGGCCGGAGGCGGTGTGGCTGCGCTACGCGGGGCGCAGGCCGCGTCCGACCAGCGCCCACTGGTCGCCGCGCATGCCCGTGGCGACGATCCGGGCGGGGCAGTCCCTGCGGGTCCTGCACGAGGCGCCCGCGGCGCTGCGATGGGGCACCGACGGCTGGCGCGAGACGTCGGAGACGCCGACCACGCCGGGCCTCCTCGGCCTCCATGTCGCCGACCTGCCAACCGGAGGGCTGCGCCCCGGCCAGGTCGTCAACTTCGCCTCCAGCGCCTGGCCCGGGCGGGAATGCGCCGTCGCTGTCGTGGAGGCGGAGGCCTGACACGGGGCAAGGCGCCCGCCACGCCACGACCATGGGTGCGACCGCCAAGACCCACGTCCTTTCCTTGCTGCCCTCGCTCGTGCAGCCAGGTCGGGATCAGGGCCGAGCGGTTTTGGTTCGGCGGAGCCAGCCCACTCAGCAGCCGCACCCGCAGCCTCCGGCTTTCGGCCCGTTCCCGGCCGCCCCGCCCTGCCCCAGGGCAGCGCGGTATCCGGCGCCCTCGACGGCAGCCAGCAGGTCCTCCGGCCGCGCGTCGCCCTGGACCATGGCTCGCCCTACCCCGAGGTCGACCTCGACGCTGACGACGCCCGGAACCCGCGCAAGCGCCCGGTGGACGGCGTTGGCGCAGGACCCGCAGGTCATGCCGCCGATGGAGGTGGTGGTGCAGCCCCTGCCCTGGCCGGACAGAACGACGCGCTCGGATGCCGTGGCTTCGGACATTTCCGGTCTCCTGATGTGGACGCGGCTGAGGTGGGATGTTCCCACGTGGGAGGGTCAACCCCGACGCCATCCTTTTCCGGCATAGCCGCACGGATTGGGGCGGCGGGTCCCGATTGGGCATCCCGCCGCCCCACGTCGGCCTCCCGGCGTCAGGCCGCCATCTTCCGACAGGAATCAGCGCACCGGCGGCATGCCTGCACGCACTCCTCCATGCCGCCGACCTGCTCGCAGGAGCGCGCACACTCCTCGCAGATCTCCGCGCACTCGCGGCATGTGTGTTTGTGGTGGTGCGTGCCGATGAGCATGAAGTTGGCCGCGGTCTGGCAGATCTCGGCGCAGGCCAGCATGAGCTTGAAGTGCTGCGGCTCGACGTGCTTCCCGCCCTGCTGCAGGCAATGGTTCATGGCCATGCTCAGGCAGGTGCCGTGGCAGCGCAGGCATTCCTCGATGCACGACTGCATCTCGGGTGACAGGTTCTGCATTCCTGGTCTCCGTTCTGATGGCGCCAATGGCTGACGGGCGGCGGAAGTGGCGCCGCTGCTCCCGTGCCCATCGGTTGCGGCTGCACCCGTTCAGGCGCGGCCGTCCGGGTTGCCCCAGAATGGGGCCGCCGGGCGTCTCAGGTCAGATGCGGGGTGGGGGAAGCGCCGGGCTGGCGCAGATGCCCACGACGGCGGAAGCCGGGCCGGGCGTGAAGGCTACCGTGGTGGCCAGCAGCGGGCCGCGGAATGCGGTCGCTGGCAGGACGGCCACGGCGGTGCCGCAAAGGCCGGGTCCGCAGTTGCACGGCATGGCACGGTGCTGGCGGCAGGGAGCGTCTGTCGCTGCCTTGCCGGAAACCCCAGCGGTGGTGGGCGCCGCGTGGCCTGCCACATGATGCACTTCGGTCTGGGAGACGGTCGTGGCGGGGAGCGGCCCGGCGCTAGCGGTGACACCAAGCGCGGCACGGGCCAGCAGGAACACCCCCGCCAGCAACAACCGGATCAGACCGGCCGCCCTGCCCATCTGCCGCAGCCCTCCATGCCTGGAGACGATCTAGAACGTGCGGCAGGGCAGACGTTCCCGGCGGCGCGTAACCTCTCCGAGAACTCAGCAGTGCGGTGCCGGGCCGATCTCGAAGCGCTCGCGAGCTTGCTCGGAATGGCGAGCGCAGAGGGGTGCCGCCCGGAACGGCACCGCCACCGTGCGAAGCCTAGAGTCGCACCGCCCGCAGGCGGAGCGAGTTGGCGATGACCGAGACCGAGCTCAGCGCCATCGCCAGGGCCGCAACGACCGGGCTGAGCAGGATGCCGAGGAACGGGTAGAGCACGCCAGCGGCAATGGGCACGCCCAGCGCATTGTAGATGAACGCGAAGAACAGGTTCTGGCGGATGTTCCGCATCGTTGCGCGCGACAGGTGCCGCGCCCGGGCGATGCCCGCGAGGTCACCCTTCACCAGCGTCACGCCCGCGCTCTGCATGGCGACGTCCGTGCCGGTGCCCATGGCGATGCCGACGTCGGCCTCGGCCAGCGCCGGGGCGTCGTTCACCCCGTCGCCCGCCATGGCGACGACCTTCCCCTTGGCGCGGAGTTCCCGGACGATGCGGTGCTTGTCCTCGGGCAGCACGTCACCCTGGAACTCATCGATCCCCAGCTTCCGCGCCACCGCCTCGGCCGTCGTGCGGTTGTCGCCGGTCAGCATGACGATGTGAACGCCGTCGGCGCGCAGGCTTGCCAAGGCAGCGGGCGTCGTCTCCTTAATGGGGTCGGCGACCGCGACCACGCCACCAGGCTTGCCGTCCACGGCCAGGAACAGCGCGGTGCCGCCCTCACGCCGCAACTCATCCGCCTTGGCCGCCAGCAGGCCCAGGTCCACTCCAAGTTCCTGCATCAGCCGCGCGTTCCCCAGCGCGACCCGGCGGCCGTCCACCGTGCCGGTCACGCCCTTGCCGGTGACGGAGGCGAAGTCGGCGGGCTCCCGCATCTCGACCCCGCGCTCGCGCGCCGCGGCGACGATGGCGGCGGCCAGCGGGTGCTCGCTCGACCGCTCCAGGCTGGCCGCGAGCGGCATTACCTCGGCCTCGGTCAGCCCCGGCGCCGGGACCACGGCCACGACCTTGGGCTTGCCCTCGGTCAGGGTGCCGGTCTTATCCACCACCAGCGTGTCCACCTTCTCCATGTGCTCGAGCGCCTCGGCGTTCTTGATGAGCACCCCTGCGCCCGCGCCCTTGCCGACGCCGACCATGATCGACATCGGGGTGGCTAGCCCCAGCGCGCAGGGGCAAGCGATGATGAGGACCGACACCGCCGCGATCAGCCCGTAGGAGAGTGCCGGGCTCGGCCCCCAGATAGCCCAGGCGACGAAGGCCAGCAGTGCGATGACGATGACCGCCGGGACGAAGTAACCGGACACGATGTCGGCCATGCGCTGGATGGGCGCCCGGCTGCGCTGCGCCTCGGCGACCATCGCCACGATGCGCGACAGCATGGTGTCGGAACCCACCTTGTCCGCGCGCATGACGAGCGACCCGGTGCCGTTCACCGTGCCGCCGATGACCTTGGCGCCGGGCGCCTTCTCCACCGGCATGGACTCACCTGTGACCATGGACTCGTCCACGGCGCCGCTGCCCTCCAGCACTTCGCCGTCCACCGGCACGCTCTCGCCCGGGCGGACGCGCAGCCGGTCGCCGACATGGACCTCGGCAAGGGTGATTTCCTCGTCCGACCCGTCCGGCCGGATGCGGCGGGCAGTCTTCGGTGCCATGTTCAGCAGGGCGCGGATGGCGCCGCCGGTCTGCTCGCGCGCCCGCAGCTCCAGCACCTGGCCGAGCAGCACGAGAACGGTGATGACGGCCGCCGCCTCGAAGTAGACGGCCACCGTGCCATCCATGCCCCGGAAACCCTCGGGGAAGACGCCAGGAGCCAGGGTGGCGACGACGCTGTAGAGGTAGGCTGCGCCGGTCCCGAGCGCGATCAGGCTGAACATGTTGAGGCTGCGGTTCACCACCGACTGCCAGCCGCGGACGAAGAACGGCCAGCCCGCCCAGAGCACGACCGGCGTCCCGAGCAGGAACTGGATCCAGACCGACGTCCTGGGCGAGACGAGGTGATGGAGGTCGAGGCCGGGGATGTGGGCGCCCATCTCCAGGACGAGGATGGGGAGGGTCAGCACGAGCCCGACCCAGAACCGCCGGGTCATGTCGGCGAGTTCCTCGTTGGGCGCGGCCTCGGCGGTGACCTCCAGCGGCTCCAGCGCCATGCCGCAGATGGGGCAGTTGCCCGGTCCCTGCTGCCGGATCTCCGGGTGCATCGGGCAGGTGTAGATAGCGGCCTTCTCAGCCGCCGTCGGCGCGGCCGCCTTCTCCGGCCTCAGGTACTTCCCAGGGTCGGCCTCGAACTTCGTCCGGCACCCGGCCGAGCAGAAGTGGAACGTGGTCCCGCCGTGCTCCAGCCGATGCTTCGAGGTCGCCGGGTCCACCTTCATGCCGCACACCGGGTCGGTGACCAGGGTCGCCTCGGCCACCGCCGCGTTCCCGTGGTCATGGTGACCATGGCCGTGGTGGTGATCCGCCTGGGGATGATGTCCGTGCCTCTCGTGCCCGTGTCCGCTCTGCTGGCCACTCATGCCTGTCGCCTCCGGTTCGGCCCGCAACGCCGCAGGCCCGTCTGGGTGTCGGGGACCCAAGGTGGGGTTTCCAACGATGGGAAGGTCAAGCGCTGCTGCGGGATTGCCCGCTGCATCCCTCGGCAACCACGGCCGCGGCGCGACATCGCGGCGGGCTCCGCCGCATGACGTCCCGCGCTCGGGAAGGTGCAGGCGGCGACACCCAGCTGTCTAGCGGACCCGCATCGGGACCCTGCCGCGCACCGGCTGCACCTCGCCGGGAACGCGGGCGACGAGGGTCATCATCCATTCGCCTGCCATCGGGACGTCGGCATGCACCCGGTACACACCATTGCCTTCCTCGACGGTGGCGATCGGGGGCGGGTTGGGTCCCCGAACCATGCGCGACGTGGCGACCTTGTAGCCCGACATCGGCATGTCGAAGCGGTGCTCGTAGATCACGGCGCCGGAGACCGGGCGGTTGTCCGGCAGGTGGACGAGGCGCACCCGCACCTCGGCGTTCGGGCTGCGCCGCACCTGCTGGTCCAGCAGTTCGAAGCGATAGTCGCTGGACGGCGGCGCCGAGGCGCACGCGGCGAGAGCCGCGGCGAGAGCCGCGGCGAGAGCAAACGCTGGAAGCGCTCCAATGACACGGCCCAACATGGCTGGCCCTCCCTCGGGATCGTCCCCGGCGTCACGCTCCTGTGGCGGCCACACGAGCATTGACCCGGCGCAACTTCACCCATGTGCCGCTGACCGCAGCCCGCGATCCGGCCCCAGCAATGCTTTGTCATAAACCAGTCCGGGCAGGCCAACGACCGCGCGTGCGGGAGCAAACGTGATCAACGTACAGGCGAGGCAGCCTCCAGGGCTATACGGTTCCTGGTTTGACCGGCGTGCCAGGCGGCTCCAGCAATACTTTGACAAACACGGCCTACCCGAACCGCGCGATGATTCCCGGGTCGCAGGTGCCAACCGAGACCATCGTGCCCCAAAGGCGATGGCGCTCACGGTGGACAGGGGCGGACCGCCGGGCCGCCCGGAGGCGCATTCGGGGACAGGCAGGGCCTGTCGCACGGCGGTGCTTGCCTGGACCGGGTCCGCCCCCTTCGCCCCCGGCCGGAACTGCCGGAGCAAGAGGGGTGAGGCCCGGTCGGTCAGGACTGGGAGGAGGATGCCATGGCCAGGTTCTTCGCATGGATGGGACCCATCGCGCTCGGCGCGGTCGCGATCGCATCGCCGTCGCACGCTGCAGTTCCCGCGAATGCGGGCCTCAGCCGCCCTCCGTTCGTCCTCGTCGCGGACGACATGGTGGGAGGCATGCAGGACAGGCATCGTGGGATGGGCATGCCAGACCGCCAGGGCATGGGCATGGGCATGCAGGACCGCATGTCCACGATGGAGCGGCAGCGGATGGGCGTGCCACAGGGGCACGGCGGCATGGGCATGGGGCCCGGCATGGGTGGGCAGACGCTCGACCGGCTCGACGGCCGCCTCGCCTTCTTGCACGCGGAGCTGCGGATCACCCAGCAGCAGATGCCCGCCTGGGACGCCTTCGCCACCGCCCTGCGCGGCGCGCGTGACCACCTCGCCGAGGCCCGCACCGCGCTCCAGGATGGCGAGAAGGCCAGTGACCCGCTGGGCAGGCTTGATGCCTACGAGCGCCATATGGCGGCCCGCCTGAAGGCGCTGCACGACAGCCGCATCGCCTTCGCGAAGCTCTACGGCACGCTGGACGACGAGCAGAAGCGGACGGCCAACGAGCTCGTGGTCCCACTCCTGTCGTCGCTCTAACCCAACGCCTGGAACGGCATCCGGGGGTGGGGAGCCGCCGCACGGGCACGCGGCTTCCCTTCCGGTTGCCGCCTAGCGGCGCTGCTGCCTTCCCTGTTGGTGGCCGTGTCCCGTGCCGGGGTTCCCGGGGTGAGTCATCTCGGCGCCGCTGGTGCCCTCGCCCTTGGTGTCCATGGACGGCGTGGGGCCGCCCATGTGCTGCCCGCCCATGCGGCGGTGGTCCATCTCGACATTGCCGCCGCCCTGCGGGTTGAGCGTGGGCGCCGGGCCGCTGGGAGACTGACCCTGCCGCTGCGGGCCGCCCATGCGGCTGTGGTCCATCTCGGGACCGGCGCTCCCGCCTTGCGGATTGAGCGTCGGCTGCGCCAGCGCCGCGCCCCCGGTGAGTATCCCGACCATCGCGCTGGCGATCGCGGTCATGAGGTGCCTACGGTTCACTGTCGTCCTCCGTCACTACTGGCGTCGGCGCGTCCTGCGCCTAGCCGAAAGGGTTGCGGCGCAGCCGTCCGCTCCGGGCGCGCACCGGACTCTGGTGCCCCCCTCCGCGGCGGAAAGGAGCAATGGGCGTGCAGCAATGTTTTGTAAGAAACGCAGCACACCGGCATTGATCCGCCGCAAGGGAGGGAGGGTGGCGGTGCGCGAAACTGCGAGGGCGAAAGCGGGAGAACCGGCGTGGAACCCAGACCTCACGTTCCCTTGTGGCGCACGCGAGGGGGCATTGCCCTCCTGGGCTTCCTGGCTGTCGCCGCGTTCTACCTGATCACCGAGCACGCCGTTCATATCTTCGGCGTGCTGCCCTACCTGCTCCTGCTCGCCTGCCCGCTGATGCACCTGTTCATGCACCATGGCCACGGCGGCCATGACGGGCACCGCGAGGCGGACGGCCGCGCTGCGCCGGATGGCGACGGGCGCGGCCGGGTCCAGGGAGGCGTATCATGACGCACGACGCGCCTGCCTACGGGCTCTGGACGCTGGTCGCCCTGAACTCCCTGGTGTTCATCGTCTTCGCCTTCAGCTTCGGCAAGCCGCGGACCCCGCGCGACTGGCGCTCCTTCGGCGCCTTCAGCGGCTTCATCGTCGCGCTCTTTGCGGAGATGTACGGCTTCCCGCTGACCATCTACCTGCTCTCGGGCTGGCTGCAGGCGCGCTACCCGGGCGTGGACCTGCTGTCGCACGACGCGGGGCACCTCTGGTGGACCGTCTTCGGCCTCAAGGGCGACCCGCACTCCGGCGCGCTGCACATCCTGAGCTACGCCTTCATCGGTGGCGGCTTCGTCCTGCTCTCCTCGGCCTGGAACGTGCTCTTCCAGGCGCAACGGGGGCACCGGCTGGCGACGTCCGGCTCCTACGCATACGTCCGGCATCCCCAGTACGTGGCCTTCATCGCCATCATGTTCGGCTTCCTCCTGCAGTGGCCGACGCTGCTGACCCTGCTGATGTTTCCGGTCCTGGTCGGCATGTACGTCCACCTCGCGCGTGCGGAGGAGAGGGAGGTGCGACGGGAGTTCGGGGCCGAGTACGAGCGCTACGCCGCGGCTGTCCCGGCGTGGTTCCCGCGGCTGGGCGGCCGCTCCCCGGCGGACCGGCCGAGTGCCGGGTGACGCCAGCCCCCGGCGCAACGGCGCACACGGCCCGAGCGGAAGCGATCACGGCCGGGCCTCCGACAGGGAGGCCGACCGATGGCAAGGCGCACCTTCAGCTTCCCGATGTCCGCGGCGCTGGCCGCCCTCATTGCCGGACGCTCGGCGGCAACGTCGGCGTCGCGGAGCCATCGCGTAGAGGTGCTCGACCAGCAGGTTCCGCCGAGCCGAAAATCCAAGGTGCGGGTGCGCCTCGTTCACCTGCCGAACGGGCGTCCCAACGCTCATGGGCTCCGCAGCAGAAGCAAACCCTGGCCTGACGGATACCAGCCCAGCGACAGTCCCCGAAGGCGTAAATGTTTTGAAAAACACGGCCTTGCGGGAATGCGCGACACTGGGGCCGGTGTCGGGTGCGGCCAACGCAGCACCCGCCGCCCTGATTTGGGAGTTCGTGGCCGCGCTTGAGCTGGATCGAACCTCGCCCAGCCGACCAACCCGCAGGGTGTAAAAGGCTCCGCCTGCCATCCACCGGCGCTGGCGATGCCGACCCGACGCCGCCCACCAAAGGAGGACTGCCAAAATGTCCATGAGGCGCCCGCTGCTTCCCGCGGCCACGCTCGCTGTCCTGTTGCCCCTGTCCTCCCTCGGGATGGCCGAGGAGGCTCCCCGGCCGCCCCTCAGGCTCGCCATGATGGACATGGAGATGATGCCGATGGGCGGCGGGGGAATGCAGCAGCAGGGTTCGGGCGGCATGCGCATGGACGATGACATGCGCATGGGAGGCGCACAGGCGCAGACCGCCCAGGGCAACACCGGGATGCCCGGCATGGGCACGGGCGGCATGGCGGATGACCGCATGATGCGGATGGGCGGCGGGATGCCTGCCCAGGGACAGATGCCGATGGGGCAGATGCCGCAGCAGCAGGGCATGGGCCAGGGGCCGATGGCGGGCTGCATGACGATGATGCAGAACATGGGGCGCATGGGTGCCGCGCAGCCGGGCATGGCCCCGATGCAGGGCGCCGGGACCGCCGCCCCTAGCATGGGCATGAGCATGGGTGCCATGGGCGGCACGCAGGCGATGGGCAGCTCCGCCGCCCGGCTTGAGGGTCGGATCGCGTTCCTCCGCTCGGAGCTGCGCATCACGGACGCCCAGGCGGCCGCGTGGGACACCTTCGCCAACACCCTCCGCTCCGGGCGCGAACACCTCGACGCGGCGCGCGCGGCCCTGCAGGAGGGCGCGACGGCGGTGGACCCGATGGCGCGGCTCGAGTCCCACGAGCGGCACCTGCGGGAGCGGGCCGAGGCGATGCACATGACGCGGATGGCCTTCAACACGCTCTACGCCCAGCTCGACGACGCGCAGAAGCGTGTGGCGGCCTCCACCATGCTGCCGTTCATCGGGGCGTTCTGAGCACGGGCGCCACTCGCCAGGGGACATCCGATGCGCCAGAGGTTGTTCGCGGCCCTGCTTGGGGCAGGGCTGACCGGCGTGGCGGCCGCCCAGGTCGCTCCCGGCGAGCACAGCGCACACCATCCGGAGCAGGTGCCCCCGGCCGCGGGCGCGACCGCACCGACGCCGGGCGCGGCGCCGCAGCCGAACGGCGGCTGCGGCGGCATGATGGGCTGCATGGGCGGCGGCCCGCGGCCGTTCTACGCGACCCTGCTGGACATGCCCGCGCTCACGCCCGAGGCGCGCCGGGTCATCGAGGCCGAGGCCGAGCGCCGCATCGGGTGGGGGTCGCAAGCGATCGCCTCGGGCGGCGCACGGCTGCACCACGGGCTCGCCGCCAACGACGTCTCGGCGGTACGGCAGGCCGTCACCGGCCTGCGCGAGGGACTGCAGATGCTCGAGAGCGGGACGGCGGCGTTGCGGGCCGTCGAGGCGGGCACCGCACCCCGCCAGATCGCCCTGGCCTGGTTCCGGGACCAGCTCGCCCTGCCCCCGAGCCAGGCCGCGACGACGGCCATGGCGATGGACGAGGGGCCATGGGGCCTCTCCTGGTATCACCTGACCACCATGGCGTTCCTGGTGGCGTTCCTCCTCGGGACGCTGGCACTCCAGTTCGCCCGCATGCGGCGGGTCAGTGGCCTCGTTGGGCGTCTCGCACGGCCCGGCACCGCGCCCGCTTCGGGCCCACCGGCGCCAGCCCCCACGCCTCCCCCAAGCGCCCCGACGGCGGGAGCACCCTCCGCCGGGGCCGAGGCCCTCACCGCGCCCGCGACGCCGATGCCCGAAGCCGCCGTCCCCGCTCCGGCCGTTGCTCCCGCCCCTTCGCCAGCGGCGGCCACGGCGGCGGCCAAGCGCCCCTGGTCGGGCGCCCTGCGGGTCGCGGCCATCTTCCGCGAGACGCCCACCGTCAAGACGTTCCGGCTAGTTAACCCGGACGGCGGCGACGTCCCCTTCACCTTCATGCCGGGCCAGTTCCTGACCTTCTCGGCGGAGCTCGACGGCAAGACGGTGAGGCGCTCGTACACCATCGCGTCGTCGCCGACGCGGCGCAGCTACGTCGAGGTCACGGTCAAGCGGGAGGAGCAGGGACTCATCTCGCGGCACCTGCACGACCGCGTCGCGGTCGGCGACTCCCTGGAGGTGTCGGCCCCCTCGGGCGTCTTCACCTTCATGGGCGAGGAACCCAGCATCGTCCTGATCGCGGGCGGGGTCGGCATCACGCCCATGATGAGCGTCGCCCGGTATCTTCTCGACCGGACCTACCCCTGCGAGATCTTCTTCCTCTATGGGGCACGCAGCCCCGAGGAGTTAGTCTTCCGCGAGGAGCTCGAATACCTCCAGAAGCGGCACCCGAACCTGCACGTGGCGGCGACGGTGTCGCGCGCCGAGGGGACCGCCTGGATGGGTGCCACGGGCCCGGTCTCCAAGGATTTCATCGCCCGGGTGGTCCCGGACATCGCCAAGCGCCGGGTCCACCTGTGCGGTCCGCCGCCGATGATGGAGGCGGTGAAGGCGGCGCTGGCCGAGCTCGGCGTCCCCAAGGAGCAGGTCAAGACCGAGGCCTTCGGCCCGGCCCGGGGCGTGGTGCCCGGACCTGCCGCGCCCCTGCCGCCCGTCCCCGTCCCGGTCGAGGTCGCTGCCGCGGCGGCGGTCCCGCGGGTGGCCACGGCGGAGGTCCGCTTCACCAGGTCGGACAAGACCGGCGCGCTGGCGCCGGACCAGACCGTGCTCGAGGCCGCTGAGGCCATCGGGGTTCCCATCGACTACTCCTGTCGGGTCGGGATCTGCGGCGCCTGCAAGGTGCGCCTCCTCGAGGGCTCGGTCACGATGGAGGTCGAGGAGGGGCTGCCTCCCGACGAGAAGGCGCAGGGCGTCATCCTGGCCTGCCAGGCGAAGTCGGTCGGCAACCTCGTGGTCGAGGCGTGACGTGAGCGAGACCGAACGCCTGGCCGTCGGCGCCCTGGTGAGCGTCCTGGCCCTCGTGGCCCCCGGCTTCCTGCTGCACGAGGCCCCGCGCTTCCCGGGGAGCCTGGTCGGCAGCCTGCTGGGCATCGCGGGCGCCACCCTGTTCGTGCTGCTCCTCGCCTATTCGCTGGTCAAGCGCAGCGCCTGGGTGCGCGCGAGGGCCACCGGCCACGTGTCGATGCGCGGCGTCCTCTCCTTCCACGTCTACACGGGCGTGGTGGGCGCGCTGCTCGGCATCCTGCACAGCGGTCACAAGTACCAGAGCCCCCTTGGCGTGGCGCTGGTCGCGGCGATGCTGGTCGTCGTGCTGAGCGGCTTCGTCGGCCGCTACTACCTGGCGCAGGTCGGCACCGACCTGCGCGAGCAGCAGGTGTCGCTCGGGCTGCTCAGGGCCCGCTACGACCTGCTCGCCGCCGGGCGCGCCGCGGCGGGCGCTCAGCCGCTGATCGGCTCGAGCACCGGGGTCTCCGGCCGTGACCTCCGACGCTTGGTCGGCGCCATCGCCGACCTGGAGTACGCCATCGCCCGGCGCGAGGTCATCAAGCGGGCCCTCTCGCGGTGGACGGTCCTGCATGTGGCAGCGGCCCTCGTGCTGTACCCCCTCCTCGCGCTCCACATCTGGAACGGCGTCTACTTCGGCCTGCGGTGGCTGCCGTGAAGGCCACCTCGGCATTCCAGCTGGCGCTCGCGGTCCTCGGCGCCACCGCCGCCGTGCTCGTGCCGCTCCTGATGTACCGATCGGGTTCGGAGGGGCTGCCGAGCTGGCGCTCCGCGGCGATCCCCGGACCGCTGTCGGCCGCGCACGCTTTCCTGGAGGGACGCTGCGAGAGCTGCCACACGCCGGACCGTGGGGTCGAGGCGGTGTCCTGCCTCGCCTGCCACGTGACGGCCGCGCCGGAACTGCTGCCGAAGCCCTCGACCGCCTTCCACGCGAACATCGGCGAGTGCGCGGGCTGCCACGTCGAGCACGGTGGGCGCGGCCGCCGCCCGGTCAACATGGACCATTCGGTGCTGGCCACGGTGGGTCACGCCCGGGCCGCCGCAGCCGAGGCGGGCGCCTCGGCTGCGGGCGGGGACGGCTCCCGTCACGCCCTGGCCCGGCTGCGGGCATTGCTGGCCGGGAGCGGGGCGGACCTGCTGGGTGGCCCACTGAACCGGCGCTCCCTGCCCGGTGGCGCGGCAGCAACCCTCGACTGCGCGGGCTGCCACGCCACCCGCGACCCGCACCGGACCCTGTTCGGCCGCGACTGCCAGAGTTGCCACGACACCCGCGCCTGGACGATTGCCGCCTTCCGGCATCCCTCGCCCCGCTCGCCGGACTGCGTGCAGTGCCACCAGGCGCCGCCGAGCCACTACATGATGCACTTCGAGATGATGGACAGGGGCATCACCGGGCAGCACCACGCGTCCGTCGAGCAGTGCTTCCTCTGCCACCAGACGGACTCCTGGAACAACATCAGGGGCGTTGGCTGGTTCGACATGCACTGAACCCCGGTCGGCGCCGCCACTCCCGTGGACGCCCCTCGGCCGCCCGATCGAGGTCTCGTAGGCGCCAGGGCCAGTGGCCCTCTATCTTGACGCTGAGCGAGACGCTGAGGAACGTCCTGATCAGGACCACGACGGCGAGCACGCCGAGACTGCCGAAGCTCGGGGTCACCGCCACGGTGCCCACGATGTCGGCGGCCACCAGCATCTCGAGGCCGAGCAGGACGCCTCGGCCGAGATCGGCGCGGTAGGCGGGCAACGTCGTCGCCCAGTCCGGTGCCGCCAGCGCCCGGCGCGCGAACCGGACGGTTGCCGCGCAGGCGACGAGCAGGATGGTTGTGGCTCCGGCGACCTCGAAGCCGGTTGCGATCCAGTGGGCGGCCCGGTCGAGCACGTGGTACGCCGCCCCATGCGAGCCCAGCGGCTCGGCCACCGCGGCCCCTCCCGCGGGCGAGGCCAGCATCGCGGTGACGGCGAGCGCGACCCGCGACGGGGGGAAGGAAAAGGATGCACCCATCCGACACTCCGCCGCGCGCCGAAGTGCCAACTCACCCGCCCGCGTCGCCGCCGGACGCCGATCGCCCGGTCCCGGTCGGTCCGGAATACAGCGTGGCGAAGCCCCGCTCGGCCGCCGCGTCGCGCAAGGCGCGCGCCGACTCCGCCGCCTGCGACACCGCACCCACGACGGCCCTCTCCTGCGACAGCCAGGGGTTGCCGGGACGGGCCCGGTGACGGTTCGCCGCGACCTGGGCCGCCGTCGCCGCGACGAGGCGCATCCATGGCTGGAACTCCTCCGACAGGAGATAACGGCTGGTCCGCATCGGATGCAGCCAACGCAGCAGTTCCGCCGTCCAAGGATTGGACGCGGCCTGGGCCCAGGGCTTCAGGAAGGCGCGGTAGAGGGCGAGGCCGGTTTCGGACACTACGCGGACGCGCTCGAACGCCTCGCGCGGCGGCGGCGCGAAACGCAGGTCCTCGACGGCCCGCGGCTCGAACCTGATGGCGGCCTTTCCCGCCGCCCGATGCACCTCGCCCGAGGGACCGTCCTCGATCCTCATCTCGTACAGGCCGGGCGGCAGCGCCTCAATCTCGGCGAGGCTGGCGAGGATCGCCCGGTGCTCGCGCCGCGCCACGACGGCCGAGACGAAGATGCCGAGATGCCCGACATGCGGGTTGATGAGGTAGACGATGCGCTGCCCGGCCGC
>NZ_JAJAQI010000056.1 GCF_020523605.1 Roseicella aerolata
CCCGCCGTGATCGCCCCCAGATAGGCCGCGAACCGCGCCTCGCCCGTCCTCGGCCGCCTTGTCTGCCTCTCTACCATCCCCCACATATAGGAAGACCGGAAAGCTTTGACACAGTAAGACTAACAGGGATGCAGAGGATCGCACCGGATTCGATGCAATATTGAATCTATATGTACACCCTATTGACCGCCGACGCAGGTTGTACAATTTTAAGTTGAATACTAATTAACAATGTTAAGTAAAGGTTGTGGCGCCGGATCGCAGCACAGCCTGGACCGGAGATACCAATGACGCCGATCACGCCAGGATTGAACGCACGGGGCGTGTGGCTCGCGTCAAGTGGATATCCGGTGGTGGAGTTGCGCTGGGACGGCGCACCCGCTGGCTCCCAGCTCAGCGGGACCCGCGGCCATGACGCGATCTGGACACCCGGCACCGGCGCCATCGTCTCCGGCGGTGCTGGTGATGATTCCTATTATCTTTTCAACGCATCTGACGAGATCGTCGAACTACCCGGCCGCGGCATCGACACCGTCCGGAGCTATGCCAGAACCTACAGGCTGACGGCCAATGTCGAAAACCTCGTGGTCGAAAGTGACGGTGCGGCCGGCACCGGCAACGACATGCCGAATATCCTGGCGGGCGGCGCGGGCAACCAGACGCTGGATGGCGGCCGGGGCGATGATATCCTCAGGGGCGGTGCCGGCGCAGATGTCTTTGTCATGCAGGCCGGCACCGGCTGGGATCTCATCACCGATTTCGAGAATGGCGTTGACAGGCTCGCCATCGGCGCCGCCTATAGCCAACTGACCAGCTTTGCCGCGGTCAGGGCGGCCATGAGCCAGGTCGGCACCGATGTCATCCTGCGTCTCTCCTCCACCGATGCGGTGATTTTCCAGGGCAAGACCCTGGGTGTCTTCACCGCGCAGGATTTCATCCTGACCGCCTCTGTCATTGCTCCGGGATTGAACGCTGGCGGTGCGGTCCTCCCGGCGAGTGACTCTCCGGTGACCTGGCTGACATGGAACAACCAAGGTATCGGCACCGAGCTCGCCGGGACAGCCTGGAACGACGCGATCTGGATGCCGGGCGGCGGCGCCACGGTCAGCGGCGGCGCAGGAGACGACCTCTACCATCTCTACAGCCTGCAGGATCAGGTGGTCGAATTGCCCGACCAGGGCATCGACACCATCGTGAGCTATGTGTCCGCCTTCCTGCTACCGGCCCATGTCGAGAACCTGATGGTCCAGAACGCCAGCAGCTCGGGCACCGGCAACGCGCTGGCCAACATCATCAGGGGCGGTGCGGGCAGCCAGACGCTGGATGGCGGTGCGGGCAACGACCTCCTCATCGGCGGTGCCGGCGCCGATGTCTTCGTTATGCAGCCCGGCACCGGCCGGGATCTCATCGCCGATTTCGAGAACGGCGTCGACGCACTCTGGATCGGTGACGGCTTCGGCCAGTTCACAAGTTTCGCTGCGGTCGTAGCGGCCATGACCCAGTCCGGCAGCGATGTTGTCCTCCGCCTTTCCGGTACCGATGCTGTCACCTTCCAGGGCAAGACCCTCGACGCCTTCAGCCTGCGGGACTTCATCCTGCCGACCATGACCGTCACGCCGGGGTTTAATGCCATCGGAACCTGGTTGGCGGCGAGTGCTCCTCCGACAAACTGGCTGGGATGGGCCAGCAGCGCGGCCGGGACGTCGCTATCCGGGTCCGGCTCGAATGACATGATCTGGACCCCAGGCGGGGGCGCGACCGTCTCGGGTGGCCGCGGCGATGACACCTACCATCTCTACAACATGCAAGACCAGGTGCTCGAACTGCCCGATGAGGGCATCGACACCGTCCTGAGCTACCTTCCTGCCTACCGGCTGCCGGCGAATATCGAGAATCTCGCGGTGCAATCCGCCAACAGCGCCGGCACCGGCAACGAGCGGGCCAATATCCTGGCGGGCCGGGCTGGCAGCCAGACCCTTGATGGCGGTGCAGGCAACGACATCCTCACCGGCGGCACCGGCGCCGACGTCTTCGTCATGCAGGCCGGCACCGGCCGGGACCTCATCACAGATTTCGAGCATGGCGTGGACAGGCTCGTCATCGGTGGCGGCCACGCCCAGTTCACCAGCTTCGCTGTTGTCCTGGCGGCCTTGACCCAGAACGGCAGCGATGTCGTGCTCCGGCTCTCAGCGACCGATTCGGTCACCTTTGCGGGTAAGACACTCAGCGCCTTCAGCATGGACGATTTCGCGCTGCCCCAGGCATCGCTGATGGGCAGCCTCCGCCTGATCTTCAGCGACGATTTCACCAGCTTTTCGGGCAGTTCAAGCGGGCTGGACGCCAACGGCAAGGCAAACTGGCGCACGACCCTCATGTGGGGCAACCGGACCCTCGCCAGCAATAACGAGGCGCAATACTACGCGGACCCCACCATGGGAGCGAATCCCTTCACCCTGGATGCCGCGGGCAACGGAAGGCTGAACATCACCGCGAAGCCCACGGCCGGGTTGCCGAACGGACTCACCTATTCCAGCGGGGTCATCACCTCCGACACCATCGCGGTCCAGACCTACGGCTATTTCGAGATGCGGGCGAAGATCCCCGAAGGGGCAGGATTCTGGCCGGC
Source organism: Roseicella aerolata (assembly GCF_020523605.1). GTDB lineage: Bacteria > Pseudomonadota > Alphaproteobacteria > Acetobacterales > Acetobacteraceae > Paracraurococcus > Paracraurococcus aerolatus. The sequence continues at coordinate 2,627 of NZ_JAJAQI010000056.1, forward strand.
CTTCTGGCTGCTGCGTGACGATGGCGCCTGGCCGCCCGAGATCGACGTCATGGAGATCCTTGGGGACGCCCCCGGCAGGCTCCTCATGACGACCCGCTCCACGCAAACCGGAACCCAATCGGCAACCTATCACTCGTCCGAGGAGCTCTCGCTCGATTTCCACACCTATGCCGTGTCCTGGCGGCCGGACCGGCTCACCTGGTACCTTGATGGCACCGAACTCTACTCGATGGCCACGCCGGACGACATGCACGGCCCGATGTACATGGTCGCCAACCTGGCGGTGGGCGGCGCCGGCAGTTGGCCCGGCCCGGCGGATGGCGTCTCCAGCGCGACGCTCTCCATCGATTATATCCGGGCCTACCAGTTCAGCGACGTCGCCGTGCCCTGGCGTCCGCCCGCCGTCCAGGGAAGCCTGCTGGTCGGCACCTGGTCCTCCGACACCATCATCGGTACGACAGGCAGCGACCGCATCGAGGCGGGCGGCGGCAATGATCGGCTGAGAGGTGGCAACAGTGCCGATGTCTTCGCCTTCGCGCCGGGCGAGGGCCAGAACGTCATCGTCGATTTCCAGCCGGGCATCGACAAGGTCCTGGTTTATGGCGTGAACTCGGTGGGCATCACCGAGAGCAGCGCCGGCCTCGTGCTCACGCTTGCAGCAGGGACTACCGTGACCCTCAACGGCATCACGGCTCTGCGCGCCGAAGACATTGTCTATGCCGATGCACGGCTGCTGGGTACCGCCGGTGCGGACCACTTCGACCGCTCGGCCGCTATGCGTGCGCAATACGTCTCCGCCGGCGGTGGAGATGACACGGTCATCGGTGGTCCGGGCGATGACTTCATCATCGGCGGGCAAGGCCGGGATGTCCTGACCGGCGGCGCGGGGCGCGACACCTTCGCCTTCGGCCAATGGGACGGCCTGGATCGCATCACCGATTTCCAGCCCGGCATCGACCGCATCATGCTGCGCGGCATCCCATCCGAAGCCGTATGGGTAAACCCCGCGCGTGATGCGGATGGGATCGCCGGCCTGCAGATCACCTATACCGAGGGCCAGTCCATCTTCCTGCCTGGCGTGACAAGCCTCTCCTCGGGCGACATCGTATTCTCGTCCTAGCTTCTCCCGGAAGCGAGTTCCATCTCACCTCCGGGGCCTGCCGGCTCAATGGCGCGGCTGCGAGGTCCGCCGCCGCAATGGTTCGAGCCGGCGGAGCGGCTCCCGGCCAAGCCGCAGGCATTCGGCGGCGTTCCCTGCCGGGCCGTCAAGCGGCCGGCGCCAGAGCAGTGCCAGGCGGCCGCGGGCCATCGCCTCCTGCCGGGACCAACCCATGCGCCGGCCGAGATCGCTACCGTCCATGTCCCTCACCTTTCATCATGAGACCATAAGCCGCCCCAAAAACGCCCGATCCGGCCCGTGGCTCCCGTCAGATCCTGACGAGCGGACAGCCGCCCTCCCGCAACGGGCGCCAGGCCTCCTCCGCTGGAATGGTGGTGATCAGCTTGCAGAAGTCGTATGGCCCATGGCTCTCGGCCTGCTTCTTGATCTCCCAGAGATACATGCTGTGGAGGGTGCGGCCATCCTCCCGGATGCGGACATCGTTATTGTACATGTCGTTCACCGGCATGGCCTTCATCCGCGCCGCCACGGCATCGGCATCGGTCGAGCCAACGTCCCGCACCGCCTTCAGCCAGTGCGTCACGCCGGTATAGACGGCCGCATGCTGCAGCCCGGGCGGCGTGGTCATGCGGGCCATGTAGCGGCGGGCCCAGGCGCGGGTGCCATCGGTCATGTCCCAGTAGAAGCTGTCGGTGAAGACCATCCCCTCGCAGGTGCGCTGGCCGAGCGCGACCACGTCGGTAATCTGCACCAGCAGCGTGGCGATGCGGATGCCGCCGCGGGTGAGGCCGAACTCCGCCGCCTGCTTGATGCAGTTCTGCAGATCGACCCCGGCCAGGGCCATGCCGACCACCTTGGCGCCAGAGGCGCGAGCCTGGATGAGAAAGCTGGAGAAATCCGCATTGTTCAGCGGCGCCCGGACCGCCCCGAGCACCTTGCCGCCATTGGCCCGCACAGCGGCCATGGTGTCGCGTTCCAGCGCATGGCCGAAAGCGTAATCCGAGGTGATGAAATACCAGCTGTCACCGCCCGCCTTGGTCAGCGCCGTGCCGGTGCCATGCGCCAGGGCATAAGTGTCGAACCCGAAATGCATGCCGTAGGGAGAGCATTTGCTGCCCGTCATGTCGGAGGTGGCGGGGCCGGTAATGATGTAGATCCGCTTCTTTTCCCGGCAGACCTCCTGGATCGCCAGGCCGGAGGAGCTGGCGGCGCCATCCGCCAGCGCATCGACGCCGCCATTGTCGATCCATTCGCGCGCCAGCGCCGCCGAGACATCGGCCCGGTTCTGGCCGTCGGCCTGCCGCACCGTGACGGGGCGGCCGAGCACGCCGCCGCCGAAATCCTGGATGGCCAGTTCCGCCGCCACGCGGTTGCCGGGCCCTCCGACATCTCGGAAGGGGCCGCTCATGTCGCTCAACAGGCCGATCTGGACGGGGCGGGCCGGCTGGGCACGGAGAATGCCCGGGGCGGCAAGCGGCAGGGCCGCCATCCCGCCGAAAAGGGCGCGGCGTTCAATCCTGGACATGGCTCTTGTCTCCCTGCCGCGACGATGCGCCGATCGGGGCCAGGGTGCAAAGGGGCATGGCGGAACGTGATCGCAGGCCGCCCGGTGCGCCCGCCACCGCACGCGCGCCCTCATGCGGCGCCAGAAGGCCTGCGCGGCACTGCCTCTTGCCGCATGGCAACACCTCGGTGCGCGGCAGGGGCAGCCAGCTCGGCCCGGGAGAGGCGCGAGGCCGGCATCCGCCGCATAGCGTCGGGCATCGTGCACGAAGGGGACGCGCACCGCGGCGGCCTTGGCCCGACCCGGAGGCGGTGGCATTGCCTTCCCGATGCGCGCCGGGGGCGCGGCGCGGGCTGCCGGTCGCGGGTCAGCCCGGTCCCACTGCTGCCGGGCGCGGCCCGGGTTTCAATCCGCCCGGATGCCGCTCTCGCGCGCAATGGTGCTCCAGCGCTCGGCGTCGCGGCGCAGCCAGTCCTGAAGCTCGGCCGCGGGGATGATCAGCGGCTCGGTGAAATTCGCCTTCAGCCGCTCCAGCATCGCCTGATCCATGGAAGCATCGAAGGCCTGCTGCAGCCGCGCCAGCACCGGTGCCGGCACGCGGGCCTGGGTGAAGACGCCGTTCCAGACACTGAGGTGGTAGCCCCGGACCCCGGCCTCCTCCAGCGTCGGGACCTCCGGCAGCGCGGCGACACGGCGGTTCATGGTCACAGCCAGAGCCTTCACCGCCCCGCCCCGGATATGCGAGGTGGAGGTGGCGGAGGCGTCGAAGAGCAGGTCCAACTCCCCGGCCAGCATGGCTGCGATGGCGGGTGAGGAACCGCGATAAGGGACATGGACCACCTCGATCCCGGCCAGGCGCGCAAGCATCACCTGCGAGAGGTGGGAGGAGGAGCCGTTGCCAACCGAGCCGAAGAGCAGCCTGCCCGGTTCTGCCTTCGCCCGCGCGATCGCCTCCTGCGCATTCGCCGGGTCCCAGCGGCGCGGATTGCAGATCAGCACGTTCGGCATGTCCGCCATCATCCCGACGCCGACCAGGTCGCGCCGCGGGTCGAAGCCGGGGTCGGGGTAGAGCACGGGATTGACGCCCTGCGTCGCCATGGTGCCAAGGAAAAGGGTGTGCCCGTCCGGCTCCGCCTGCGCCGCCACCTTGGCGCCGATACTGCCGCCGGCGCCGGCGCGGTTCTCCACCACGACGGGTTGGCCGAGATGCCGGCCCATCGCCTCGGCGGCAAGGCGGCCCATGAGGTCTGTCACGCCCCCAGGAGGATAGGGCACGATCAGCCTCAGGGGCTTGTTGGGAAAGGCCGCCTGCGCACGGAGCGCAGGTGCGGCGAGCAGGCCGGCCGCCAGGGCGGCGGCGCTGCGGCGGCCGATCTTGGCCATGGTTGTTCCTCCCGGAGTGTTCTTGTGCCCGCAGCCTGTCCGTTGCGGGCCAGGCATGCAAGCCGGTGCATCGGCAGGTCGGGGCGCCACCGCATGGCCGCTCCGCAGCATCCTGGCCGGTACCGGCCTGAACCCGTGCAGCAGCGGACCACGTCCGAACCGGAGAGGCAGCCCGCGGTACCTCATCGTCGCCCGGGTGGAATCCCCCGTTCTGCTCCGCCCTGGCCATTGGCGTTCTTCCGCTGTGGAGGCCGGGCGATTCGTCCGGACCAGCCGGCGCACGAGGCTATGCCTTGAGCCAGCCCTGCAGCAGCGCAGCCGTCGCCTCGGGCGCTTCCATCGGCGGCAAATGGCCGCAGCCGGGGATCCGGTGAAACACGGCCCGCGGGATCCCGGCTGCGATCTCCTCGGAAAGCTCGGGCGGTGTCAGCACATCCGCCTCCCCCACCGCCACCAGCGTGGGCACCCGGATGCCGGCCAGGTCGGGCCGGCTGTCGGGACGGCCGAGGATGGCCGCCTGCTGGCGCAGGAAGGCGTCCCGCCCGACCCGCTCCGCCATCGCCATCACTGCCTGCCCCACTGGCCCCGCCAGGTGGTCGGGATGGACGAGTTGCGGCAGCAGCCGCGGGGTCACGCCACGGAACTGGCCGGACCGCGTGAGCGCCATCAGCCCGCGGCGGCGGCGCGCCTGTTCCGGCGTGTCCGGCCGGGCCGAGGTGTCCAGCAGCGCGAGCCGCGTCACCCGCTCCGGTGCCTGGCGCAGGATCTCGAAGGCGAGGTACCCGCCCATGGAGAGGCCGGCGAGCGCGAAGCGCGGCGGCGCCGTGGCAAGCACGCGCCGGGCCATGCCGGCCAGGCTGTCATCGAGGGTGGTATCGGCCACCCGGCATTCCGCCTCGCCAGCCAGGGCGGCGACCTGGTCGCGCCAGAGCCGCGCATCGCAGAGCAGGCCGGGGAGCAGAAGGAGGCTGATCGGTTCGGGCATGGCGATCATGCCCCATAGTCGTGCCCGAAGGGCGGCACAATCGCCCGCAATGCTTGATTTTCCGCCCGTGAAAGCGCATATGGCCGCCGGACCTGGAACGGCGGCCTCGTGATTCGGCACGCCGGGCGTCGGTTTTCGGCCCTTGCCGACCAGCATATGCCGCTGGGGCACCGGCCGCCATGCCGCCGCCGTCCCGGCGAAGGAACCGATCGCACTTGACCGATACCCCTGACCGGCCTGCCCCCGCGGCAGCCGACCTCCCGCACAACGTCACCGATATCGCCGCGCCCGTGCCGGATGCGGTTGCACCTGCCGAGATTCCGGCGCCCACCGAAGCTGCGGTGGAAGCCTCCGCGCCCGCCGAGCCCGTGGCCGAGGCTGCACCGGTCGTCGAGGACGAGCCGGAGGACGATGCGCCGGAGGCCGTCGAGGCCGCAGAGGAAGAGGACGAGCCGGAGGAGGACGAAGCCTCTGCCGCGGAGGACGAGTCCGAGGAGGAGGAGGATGACGAGGACGACGAGGAGGAGGAAGCCGAGGAGGCCGCCGCCCCGCGCGTCACCTTTGGCGATCTCGGCCTGTCCGAGCCGATCCTGCGCGCCGTCGCCGAAGCCGGCTATGTCACGCCGACCCCGATCCAGGAGCAGGCCATCCCCATCGTGCTGATGGGGCGCGACGTGCTGGGCTGCGCCCAGACCGGCACCGGCAAGACCGCCGGCTTCACCCTGCCGATGCTCGATATCCTGGCGAGCGGCCGGGCCAAGGCGCGCATGCCGCGCAGCCTGATCCTGGAGCCGACGCGCGAACTCGCGCTGCAGGTCGCCGAGAATTTCGTGAAGTACGGCAAGCACCTGAACCTGGTGCATGCCCTGCTGATCGGCGGCGAGAGCATGAATGACCAGCGCGCCGTGCTCGAGAAGGGCGTGGACGTCCTGATCGCGACCCCGGGCCGACTGCTCGACCTGTTCGACCGCGGCCGTATCCTGCTTGCAGATTGCAAGGTGCTCGTCATCGACGAGGCCGACCGCATGCTCGACATGGGCTTCATCCCGGATGTGGAGCGCATCGTTTCCATGCTGCCGGGGATGCGGCAGACGCTGTTCTTCTCGGCGACCATGGCGCCGGAGATCAGGAAGCTGGCGGATGCCTTCCTGCAGAACCCGAAGGAAATCAGCGTCTCCGCCCCCGCCTCCGTGGCGACGACGATCACGACCGGCCTGCTCTGGACGCGCGAACTCGACAAGCGGGAGGCGCTGCGCCGCCTGATCCGGCGGGAGGACGTGCAGAACGCGCTGATCTTCTGCAACCGGAAGATCGATGTCGATATCCTCTACAAATCGCTGAAGCGGCACGGCTTCTCGGTCGGCGCCCTGCATGGCGACATGGACCAGGCCAGCCGCTTCGCCACGCTGAACCGCTTCAAGGCGAACGAGCTACAGCTGCTGGTCTGCTCCGACGTCGCGGCGCGCGGCATCGACATCGGCGGGCTCAGCCACGTCTTCAACTTCGACGTGCCCTTCCGCGACGAGGACTACGTCCACCGCATCGGCCGTACCGGCCGCGCGGGCCGGCAGGGCCATGCCTATACCATCGCCACCGCCGATGATGCGCGCAATGTCGCGGCGATCGAGAAGCTGACCGGCGTGCCCATCCCGCGCATCGAGATCGAGGGGCTGGATCCCGTCAGCAACGAGGAGATCGCCGAGGCGGCGACGCGCCCGAAGGGCCGTGGCCGCGGCGGGCGCGATGCCGCCCGTGGACGGGAGCGCGAGCGTGACCGCGGCGGCCGCGGCAGCCGTCCGGAGCGTGGCGAGCGCGAGCGTGCCGCCGGCGGCCGGGACCGCGACCGCGCACGCCCGGAACGGAGCGACCGGGATCGGCCGGATCGGCATGAGCGGAGCGACCGGGACCGACCCGAGCGCGATCGCGGCCCGGTGCGCGAGCGCGAGCGCGAGCGCGAGCGTCCGCAGCGCGCGGAAGCAGAGCGTGGCGATCGCTACGACCGTGGCGAGCGTCCTGAACGCGGCGACCGCGAACGCTTCGAGCGCGACCGCTACCAGGGCCAGCGCGATGACCGCCGGCGCGACCGCGATGACCGCCGGCGGGACCGGGACGATCTGGGCCCGGCGGTGCGGGGCTTCGGCGATGCCGTGCCGGCCTTCATGCTGATCCCGATCCCTCGCCCCCGGCGTGAGAGCGCGGCGGAGCAGGAGGCAGCGTAAGCGGCGGCGGACTCCCGGGGGTCCGCCCCCTGTTTCTTTCGCCAGCCATGCGCGCGGCCAGGGCCTCCCTGGCCGCTTCTGCGTTTTACCCCCGGTTGCGGGACTCCCTGCCCCGCGCCAGATTGCGCCCCATGAGCACGCCCGGTCGGGCCACCGAGGAGATCGCCATGAACATCGCCAATCCCGTTGCCATCCCCTCCTCCGGCGCGTCCGACACCGCCGTCGTCGCGCCGCAGAGCGCGGCCGTCCGCCGCTCCACGCCGCCCTTCGTCTGGGAGGACCCGCTGCTGCTCGAAGGGCAGCTGACGGAGGACGAGCGGATGATCCGCGACGCCGCACACCAGTTCTGCCAGGAGAAGCTGCTGCCGCGCGTGCAGGAGGCCTTCCGCAAGGAGCACTTCCACCGCGAGATCATGAACGAGTTCGGGGAGATGGGCTTCCTCGGCGCCACGCTGCACGGCTATGGCTGCGCCGGCATCTCCTATGTCGCCTACGGCCTGATGGCGCGCGAGGTGGAGCGGGTGGACAGCGGCTACCGCAGCGCCTTCTCCGTCCAGTCCTCGCTCGTCATGTACCCGATCTATGCCTTCGGCTCCGAGGCGCAGAAGGAGAAGTTCCTGCCGAAGCTGCGCACCGGCGAATTCGTCGGCTGCTTCGGCCTGACCGAGCCCGATGCCGGCTCCGACCCCTCCTCCATGCGCACCCGCGCGAAGAAGGTGGATGGCGGCTACCTGATCAGCGGCTCGAAGACCTGGATCACCAACTCCCCGATCGCCGACATCGCGGTCGTCTGGGCGAAGGATGACGAAGGCGTGCTGCGCGGCTTCATCCTGGAGCGCGGGATGAAGGGCCTGACCTTCCCGAAGATCGAGGGCAAGTTCAGCCTGCGCGCCTCCATCACCGGCATGATCATGATGGATGAGGTCTTCGTGCCGGAGGAGAACCGCCTGCCGGGCGTGAAGTCCCTCGCCGGCCCCTTCTCCTGCCTCAACCGCGCCCGCTACGGCATTGCCTGGGGCGCCATGGGCGCGGCCGAGGACTGCTGGCACCGCGCGCGGGAATACACCATGCAGCGGAAGATGTTCGGCCGGCCGCTCGCGCAGACCCAGCTGATCCAGAAGAAGCTGGCGGACATGCAGACCGAGATCACGCTGGGCCTGCATGCGGTGCTGCGCGTCGGCCGCCTGTTCGATGAGGACAAGGCGGCGCCGGAGATGATCAGCCTGGTGAAGCGCAACAACTGCGGCAAGGCGCTGGACATCGCCCGCGTCGCCCGCGACATGCATGGCGGCAACGGGATCGTGGACGAGTACCACGTGATCCGCCACGTCATGAACCTGGAGACGGTGAACACCTATGAGGGCACGCATGACGTGCATGCCCTCATCCTCGGCCGTGCCATCACCGGGCTGAACGCCTTCGGCGGCTGAGGGCCGCAGGACGGGCGCCGGGCGGCGCAGCATGCCCGGCGTCTTCGGGCCGGAAGATGTGCAGGAGCTGGAGCACGCCATCCAGCTCGCCATCGCACCGGCCTTCCTGCTGACAGGCATCTTCGGCCTGCTGAACGTGCTGGCCGGCCGGCTCGGGCGGCTGATCGACCGGGAGAGGGCCATCCGCAACGGCCTCTCGCCCGCCCTGCCGGGTGAGCGTCTGCGGCTTGCCCGGCGCGCGCGGTTCGTGCATGCCGCGATCGCCGGTTGCGTGCTGGCGGCGATCCTGCTCTGCATGCTGATCGTTGCCTCCTTCATCGGCATCTTCCTCGGCCTGCGCGTCGCCTGGCTGCTGGGTGCGTTGCTGGTCCTGGCCATGCTGGCGCTGATCGGTGCGCTGGCGCTGTTCTTCCGGGAGGTACGGCTGGCCTCCCATCACCTGCCCCTGGCGCATGATGACTGACACCCTGGACCTGACCGTGGAGGCGCTGGGCGCCGCCGGTGACGGCATCGCCCGGCTGGAGGGGCGGACCGTCTTCCTGCCGGCGACGCTGCCCGGGGAACGCGTGCGGGCACGCCTGACCGGGAAACGTGGCGATGCGCTGGCGGCCGAGGCGCTGGACATCCTGGCCCCCTCCCCCGATCGCATGGCGCCCGCCTGCCCGCATTTTCCGGATTGTGGCGGCTGCACGCTGCAGCACTGGGCGGACGCGCCCTATGCCGAGTGGAAGCGCGCGAAGCTGGTCGAGGCGCTGGCCCGGGCAGGCTTTCCGGAAGCACCGGTTGCGCCGCTCGCCCGGACGCCACCCGCAACGCGGCGGCGTGCCGACCTCGCGCTGCGGCGCGGGCCGGGCGGCGTGGTGGCGCTCGGCTACCATGAGCGCGGCAGCAAGGCGGTCCTGGACCTCACGACCTGTGCCGTGCTCGACCCGCGCATCATCGCGCTGTTCGAGCCGCTGCGGGCGCTGCTGAAGCGCCTGCCGGCGCTGAAGCGCGATGGCTCCGCGGTGGTGAACCTGCTGGAGACCGGGCCGGACCTGTTGCTGCGGACCGATGGCGCCCTGGAGGCGCCCGGGCGTGCGCTGCTCGCGGCTTTCGCGGCAGAGCACGGCATCCCCCGCATTGCCTGGGCGCGCGGTGACGGCCCCGCCGAGACGGCGGCGCAACTCGGCCCTGTCGCCATCCGCTTCGGGGGCGTGGCTGTCGCGCCGCCGCCAGGCGCCTTCCTGCAGGCCAGCCTGGCGGGCGAGGCGGCGATCGTCGGGGCCGTGCTGGCGGGGCTGCCGGAGAAGCTGCCGCCGCGTGCCGCCATCGCCGATCTCTATGCCGGCAGCGGCACCCTCAGCTTCCCGCTCGCCGCACGGGCGCGCGTGGCGGCCTTCGAGGGCATGGCGGAGTCTGTCGCTGCACTATCGGCCGCCGCCGGCAAGGCAGGTGCGCGGGTGAAGCCGGCGCGGCGGGACCTCGACCGGCAGCCGCTCCTGCCGAAAGAGTTGCAAGAATTCGCGATTGTGGTGCTCGACCCGCCCTATGCCGGGGCGGCCGCGCAGCTGCCGCTGCTGGCGCGCGCCGGGGTGCCACGCATGATCTATGTCTCCTGCAATCCCGCGGCCCTCGCGCGGGATGCGCAGATCCTGGCGCGGGCCGGGTATCGGGTGCTGGCGGCGACACCGGTGGACCAGTTTCTCTGGTCCCCGCATCTCGAGAGCGTGGTGGTTTTCGCCCGATAGTCAGCCGGAACAGGTTGATCCCCGCCGCTGGCTGCCCATTCAATGGCCATGCATTCCCGGGGAGGACCTCGTCATGCTGCTGAGACTCGACCGTCGCCTGGCCCTGGCCGGACTACCCGCGATCTTGGCCGCGCCGGCGCTGCTCCGCGGTGCCGCGGCCCAGACCGCACCGGCGGCCACCCCCGCCGCCCAGGCGCCTGGCTTCTATCGTTTCAAGGTCGGCCGATTCACCGTGACCACGGTGCATGACGGCTTCCGTGCCGTGCCGCTGCAGGGCTTCGTGCGCAACGCCCCGCTGGAGGAGGTGCAGAAGGTCCTGGCGGAAAGCTTCCTGCCGACCGATACGCTGCGCATCCCCTTCACCATCACCTTCGTCGAGACCCCGCACGGCCTGGTGGTGTTCGACAGCGGCAATGGCGTGACGCCGCCCGGCGCCACGGTGGGGCGTCTGGCCGAGAACATGCGCGCCGCAGGGCTCGATCCGGCGCGGGTTTCGACCGTGATCGTTTCGCACTTCCATGGCGACCATATCAGCGGCCTGACCAATGCGGAGAATGCCGCCACCTTCCCGAATGCCGAGGTGGTGGTGCCGGCCGCCGAATGGGCCTGGTGGACCGATACCGCGAATGAGGCGCGCACGCCGGAAGGGCAACGCCCTACCTTCGCCAACACCGCCCGGCGCTTCGGCCCCTATCAGGGCAAGGTCCGGCAGGTCGCGGATGGGACGGAGGTCGTGCCGGGCATCCGTGCCATCGCCGCCCATGGCCACACGCCGGGCCACACCGTCTATCACCTGGCGGATGGCCATGAGCAGATGATGTTCGTCGCCGACACCACCAACCGACCGGAACTGCTGGCGCGTCGGCCGGATTTCCACATCATCTTCGATTTCGACGCGCAGATGGCGGAGGCGACACGGCGCCGGATCTATGATCGGGTGGCGGCCGACCGGATCCGCATCACCGGCTACCACTTCCCCTTCCCCGCCACTGGCTATCTGGCGAAGGAAGGCAACGGTTACCGTTTCGTCCCGGCCGACTGGTCAGGCGCGGTCTGAATGCGCGGCCCGGGAGCGTGAGGAATGACCGGGGCACCCATTGCGTCCTGCGCGACGGGAGCCCCGCCGGGCCTCCCGTGCCGGTCAGAACGCCGCCTCCTCGAAGGCCCTGAGTGTCTCCCCACCCGCAAGGACCTTGGCGGCAAGCGATGACGTCTCCGGCAGGATGCGCTGCATGAAGAAGCGCGCCGTCGCCAGCTTGGCCCTGTAGAACGCGTCACCTTCGGCCCGCTGCAGCGCGATCTCCGCCATGCGCGCCCAGGCATAGGCGAGTGCGGTCAGGCCAAAGAGGCGGAGATAGTCGCTGGCCGCGGCGCCGGCCTCGAACGGGTCGCGCAGGCCGCGCTGCGCCACCTCGGCCGTCACCTGCTGCAGCCGCCCGAAAGCCTTGGAGAGCGGCAGGATGAACTCCTCCATCGCCGGCTCCTCCGAGGCCGCCTCGATGAAGGCGAGGACGGGGTGGAAGAAGCTGCGGAGATAGCGGCCGCCATGCGCGCCGAGCTTGCGGCCGACCAGATCAAGCGCCTGGATGCCGTTGGTGCCCTCATAGATCTGGGTGATGCGGACGTCGCGGGCGAATTGCTCCATGCCGTTCTCGCGGATGTAGCCATGGCCGCCCCAGACCTGCATGCCGAGCACCGCCGCCTCCCAGCCCGCATCGGTGAAGAGCGCCTTGATGATCGGCGTCATGAGCTGGACGAAGTCATCCGCATCCTGGCGCGCGACGGCATCGGGGTGGCGAAGCGAGACGTCATGTTGCAGCGCAGTGATGGCGAGGAGGGCGCGGCAGCCTTCCGTCATCGCGCGCATGGTCAGCAGCATGCGCCGCACATCCGGATGCACCAGGATGGGGTCGGCCGGGCTGTCGGGCGCCCGGGTGCCATCCAGCGCCCGGCCCTGCAGCCGCTCCCGCGCATAGGCGGCGGCATTCTGGTAGGCGACCTCGGCGATACCGAGGCCCTGCACGCCGACGCCGAGCCGGGCCTCGTTCATCATGGTGAACATGGCCGAGAGGCCCTTGTGCGGCCGGCCGACGAGCCAGCCCTTGGCATCCTCGAAGGCCATGGCGCAGGTCGAACTCGCCTTGATACCCATCTTCCGCTCGAGGCCGGTGCAGGTCACGCCGTTGCGCGCGCCCGGCCGGCCATCCTCCCCGGGCAGGAATTTCGGCACGACGAAGAGGCTGATGCCGCGGGTGCCGGGCGGCGCATCCGGCAGCTTGGCCAGCACGAGGTGGATGATGTTCTCCGCCAGGTCGTGTTCGCCGGCGCTGATGAAGATCTTCGATCCGGTGATGCCGTAGCTGCCGTCCCCGGCCGGGGCCGCCTTGGTGCGGATCAGGCCGAGATCGGTGCCGCAATGCGGCTCCGTGAGGCACATGGTGCCGGTCCATTCGCCGCTGCTCAGCTTCGGCAGGTAGAGCGCCTTCTGCTCCGGCGTCCCGTGCTTCGAAAGCGCCATGGTCGCGCCATGGGAGAGGCCGGGATAGAGGCTGAAGGAGAGGTTGGCGGAGCAGATCATCTCCTCCACCAGCATGCCGATGGAGCGCGACAGGCCCTGGCCGCCAAAGGCGGGGTCGGCGCCAAGGGCGGCCCAGCCGCCCTCGCAGAAACCGCGATAGGCCTCCGGGAATCCCTTCGGCGTGCGGACCGCGCCGTTCTCCAGGGTGCAGCCTTCCTCGTCGCCGCTGCGGTTGATGGGCAGCAGGACCTCGGTGCAGAATTTCGCCGCTTCCTCCAGCACCGGCCCGATCAGGTCTGGCCCGACCTCCTCGCAGCCCGGCAAGGCGCGCAGGCGTTCGCTGCCGGCGAGTTCGTCGAGGACGAAGCGCATATCGCGCAGCGGGGCGGAATAGAGGGTCATCGGAGGCTCTCCCGTTGCGTCGGTCCGGGTCCCTCCCGGTCATGCGTGGGTCCCGGTGCGACAGGCATACCAACCGGGCAGGGCAGGACATGGTGAGGCAGGGTGCTTCGCCGCCTGCCTAGTTCCGCAGGGGCCGACCCGTCTCGAGCATGTGCTCGACCCGGGCGAGGGTCGCCGGCGTCTTCAGCAGGGCCATGAAATGCCGGCGCTCCAGCGCGTGCAACTCGGTCTCGGTCGTCTCCTCGGTGTGGTCCTTGCGGCCGCCGGTCAGCGTCTCGGCCAGATGGTCGCAGACCACGACATCATGCGGCGTGGCACGGCCGAGGGCGACCTGCTGCTGCACGGCCATGGCCAGCGCGACGCGGCCGGAGGCGCCGGGCAGGCGCAGCGGCTTCACCTCGGGCGGCGCATAGCCCTCGGCCAGGGAGAGCGCCTTCGCCTTGGCATCGGCCAGGAGCCGGTCCGGGTTGAAGGTGATGCCGTCCGTCGGGCGCAGGAACAGCATTTCCCTGGCCTCGAAGGCGGATTTCGCCACCTGGGCGGTCGAGATCATCTCGAAAGCCTTGGCGACGGGCGGCATCGGGCCTTTCGGTGCGCGCGGGTTCTCCGCCCAGCGCCGCAGCATGGTGGTGCAGCCCCCCCAGCCGGGGATGAGGCCGACACCGGCCTCGACCAGGCCGATATAGCTCTCGGCATGCGCCTGGACTGCGTCGCAATGCAGCAGGATCTCGCAGCCGCCGCCGAGCGCCATGCCGGACGGCGCGCCGACCACCGGGAAGGGCGCATCGCGCAGGCTCCGCATGGCCTTCTGGCCCTGTTCGATCAGCCCCTCGATCTCGCCCCAGGCGGCGATATTGGCGGCGAAGAGCGCGAGCCCGATATTGGCGCCGACCGAGAACTGCTCGCCCTCATTATGGATGACGAGCGCCCTGAACCCGCCCTTCTTCCCCATCGCCACCGCCTTGCCGATCATCTCGACGGTGCCAAGGTCGATGGCATTCATCTTGGTGTGGAATTCGAGGCAGGCCACGCCATCCCCGATATCCCAGAGCGAGGCGCTGCCATTCCTCGCCAGCGGCTTGCTGCGGCGCCTGACGTCCGAGAGCAGCAGCACGCCCTCCGGCCGCGGGACGGCGTGGTAGGCGCCGTTCGTGCCGAAGCATTCCAGCCGGCCGTCCCGGACGCGATAGAAGCTCCCCTCCCCCACCGCCACGAGCAACGGCGGCACCGGGCGGCCGTCCTCGGCCAGGGCCTTCGCCAGCCAGGCCGCACCGAGCCTGTCGATCAGTTCGAAAGGTCCATAGGCCCAGTTGTAGCCGAGCCGCATGGCGGCATCGACATCGGCGATGCTGTCGGCAATCTCCGGCACCAGGGAGGCGGCATAGCCAAGGGTGTCCAGCAGCACGGCGCGCGTATAGCGGCCGCCGCGGTCCGGATGCTCGGCCAGCCCGCGCAGGTCGCGCAGGCCGAGGCTCTCCAACTGCGGCTTCTCGCTCTCGCGGTACTCGCCGGTCCAGAGATCGATGGCCCGCTTCAGCCTCTCGCCCCCCGGCCCCTTCTCCCGCGCATAGAAGCCGCCCTTCCCTTTCCGCCCCGTGCGGCCCTCGGCGATCATGCGCAGGATCACGTCATGCTCGCGCAGGCCCAGCACATAGGGGTCGTCCGCCGGCAGCGTCGCCTTCATGCTGGCCGCGACATGCGGCATCAGGTCGAGGCCGACCAGATCCAGCAGGCCGAAGACGCCGGTCTTCGGGATCCCGAGCGGCCGCCCCATCGCCGCATCCGCCTCCTCCACCGTGAGCTTCAGGTCGAAGGCGCGGTTGATGGCGGACTGCATCCAGAAGCCGCCGATGCGGTTGGCGATGAAGCCCGGCCGGTCCTTGCAGGGGATCACGCTCTTGCCGAGGGCGCGGTCGGCGAATTCGGTGATGGCCGCCGCGGCCTCGGCCCGCGCGGCCGGGCCGCGCACCACCTCCAGCAGGCGCATGTAGCGCGGCGGGTTGAAGAAATGGGTGATCAGGAAATCGGCGGCGAACTCCTCGCCCAGCCCCTCGGTCAGCGCCGCCAGCGGGATGGTCGAGGTATTGGAGGAGACGATCGAGCCCGGCTTCCGCACGCCCTGCAGCCTTGCGTAGAGGGCGCGCTTGGCCTCGGGCTGCTCGATGATCGCCTCGCAGATCCAGTCGCACTCGGCCAGCAGCGCCAGGTCGGCCTCCAGGTCACCGGGCGTCACCAGCCGCGCCGCACCCTTGTGCATGAAAGGCGCCGGTTCGGTCTTCAGCATCCGCTCGACAGCGCGCGCGGCGCCGCCCGGGAGGATGTCGAGCACCACCACCGGTACCCCGGCATTGGCCACCTGCGCCGCGATGCCGGCCCCCATCACGCCGGCGCCCACGACACCCACCTTGCGGATCGGCATCGCCGGCCTCGGATGCCCGGCCGGGGCGGTGGCGGACCGCAACTCGGTCTCCACCATGGGGGCGCCGGTCGTCAGCGACATCAAAGTGCCTCCAGCACTGTGGCGATGCCCTGGCCGCCGCCGATGCATTGCGTCGCCAGCGCATAGCGGCCGCCCTCGCGCTGCAGGATCTGCGCCGCCTTGCCGGTGATACGCGCGCCGGTCGCCCCGAGCGGATGACCGAGCGCGATGGCGCCGCCATCCCGGTTCACCTTGGCCTCGTCGATGCCGAGTTCCCGCATGCAGGCCAGCGCCTGGGAGGCGAAGGCCTCGTTCAGCTCCACCACGTCGAGGTCGCGCGCGCTGATGCCCGCCCGCGCCAGCGCCTTCTGCGAGGCGCCGACCGGCCCCATGCCCATCACCTCCGGCCCGCAGCCGGCGACCGCCACGGAATTCACCTTGGCCAGAGGCGTCAGGCCGTGCGACTTCGCATAGTCGGCCGAGCAGACCAGCAGCGCGACCGCGCCATCCGTCAGCGGGGAGGAGGTGCCGGCGGTGACGGTGCCGTCCTGCCGGAAGGCCGGCTTCAGCGCCGCCAGGCCCTCGGCCGTGGTGTCCGGCCGGATGCAGCCATCCTGCGCCACCCGCCTGCCATTCGCCTCGATCGGGACGATCTCGGCTTCCAGCCTTCCCTCCTGCTGCGCCGCTGCCGCCTTCCGCTGGCTGCGCACCGCGAAGGCCTCCTGGTCCTGCCGTGTCACCTGATGGAGCTTCGCCACATTCTCCGCCGTCTCGCCCATGGAGACGTAGGCCTGCGGGAAATCCTTCGCCAGGCCCGGATGCGGCATGGGGTTGAAGCCCATCATCGGCACGCGCGTCATGCTCTCCACGCCGGCGCAGAGGAAGGCCTCGCCGGCGCCCATGCGGATCGCGCCCGCCGCCTGGTGTACGGCCTGCATGGAGGAGCCGCAGAAGCGGTTCACCGTGGCGCCGGCCACGCTCTCGGGCAGGCCCGCGATGAAGGCGATCAGCTTCGCCGCGTTCAGCCCCTGCTCGCCCTCCGGAAAGGCGCAGCCCAGCACCAGGTCCTCAATGGTCGCGGGGTCGATCCTGGTATCGGCCACCAGCGCCCGGACCACCTGTGCCGCCATCTCGTCAGGCCGGATCTTCGTCAGCTCGCCCTTGTGCGCGAGGTGGAAGGGGGAGCGGCGATAGGCCGCGATCACCACATCGGTCATGCCCGAGTTCCTCTCCGTGCGGCGCAGCGCGCCGCGTCAGAATCCCTGTCGTTCCACCTCGGCCGGCACCGGAGCCTTCCCGGACAGCGCGGCCAGCGCCTCGCGCTCCACCGCCCGCAACTCACCGAGGGTCTGCTCCAGGTCGCGCCGCTGCTGCTCCAGCTCCGCGATCCGTTCCCGCGTGCGGGCCAGCAGCAGGGTGAGCTGGCTGTGCTGGCTGCGGTCGGCATCGTACAGGTCGAGGAACTCCCGGATCTCGGCCAGCGAGAAGCCGAGCCGCTTGCCGCGTAGCACCAGCATCAGCCGTGCGCGGTCGCGCCGGTCGAAGACCCGCGTGGTGCCGGCCCGGCGCGGCGCGATCAGCCCCTTCACCTCATAGAAGCGGATGGCACGCGGCGTGATGCCGAGCTGCTCCGCCAGCTGGTTAACGGTGAAGAGCTGCAGCGTCGCGGCTCCGTCCTCGGCCGCCATCTCAGGCCCCGTCCCGTTGCAGCAGCTCGGCCTTCAGCTCCTTCTTCGAGAGCTTGCCCACGGCGGTGCGCGGCAATTCCGGCCGGATTTCGATGAGCCGCGGCATCTCGATGGCCGAGAGCCGGGTTTTGAGGAAGTCACGCAACGCCTCCGGCGTCGCCGCGCTGCCGGGCTTCACCTGCACGAAGGCCGCCGGGCTCTCGCCCCGGTAGGGGTCGGGCTGGCCGACCACCGTCGCCGCGACCACATCCGGGTGGGCGTAGAGCGCCTCCTCGATCATCCGCGGATAGACGTTGAAGCCGGAGCAGATGATCAGGTCCTTGATGCGATCCACCAGCACCACATAGCCGTCCTCGTCCATGATGCCGACATCGCCGGTGCGCAGGAAGCCGTCGGGCCCGATGGCGGCCGCGGTTTCCTCCGGGCGGTTCCAATAGCCTGCCATGACATTGGGTCCGGCGACGCAGAGCTCCCCCTTCTCGCCCGGTGGCAGCACGCGCTGCGGGTCGTCCAGCGCCCGGATCTCGGCCCGGATGCCGGGCAGCGGCAGGCCGATGCTCCCCTCGCGCGGCGTGCCTTCCAGAGGGTTGCAGAAGCAGACCGGCGAGGCCTCGGTCAGGCCGTAGCCCTCCACCAGCCGGCAGCCGCTCTGGGCCTCGAAGGCCCGCTTCACCTCGGCCGGCAGCGCCGCGCCGCCGGAGATGCAGATCCGGACAGAGGCGAGGTCCTCCCGCGTCGCGCCATGATCCAGCACCGCCTTGAACAGGGTCGGCACGCCGTGGAAGATCGTCGGGCGGGTGCGGCGCAGCGCCGCGATCAGCATCTGCGGCTCGAAGCGCGGCAGCATCACCAGTTCCGCCCCCCAGCCGACCGAACTGCAAAGCACCGCGGTCAGCGCGAAGACGTGGAAGAAGGGCAGCACCGCCAGCGTGCGCTCCTCGCCGGGGCGGCATTGCGGCGACCAGGCCTGCACCTGGCGGAGATTGGCCGCCAGATTGGCATGGCTCAGCATGGCGCCCTTCGGCGTGCCGGTGGTCCCGCCGGTGTATTGCAGCACGGCGATATCCTCCGGCCGCGGCGTCGGCTGGGGGACCGGCGCATCGGCCAGCAACCCTGCCCAGCGCAGCACGCGTGGATGCCCGGCGGGGATGCGCCCGATCGCCTTCCGCTTGGCCAGGCGGAACAGCAGGTTCTTCGGGAAGGGCAGCGCCGAGGCGAAGGGACAGGCGACGACCTGCCGCACAGGGCCGTGGTCCAGCTGCCCGAGCACCCGACCGAGGACCGGCTCCAGGTCCGGCGCCACCATGATCTCCGTGCCGGAATCCTTCGCCTGCGCTGCCAGCTCGGCCGGCACGTAGAGCGGGTTGAAATTCACCACCGTCGCGCCGCAGCGCAGTGCGGCAAAGAAGGCGACGACATAGTGCGGCCCGTTCGGCAGGCAGAGCCCGATGCGCGTGCCGGGCCCGGCGCCGAGGCGCCGGAAACCTGCGGCGGCGCGGCCGACCAGCGCGCCGACCTGGCCATAGGTCCAGCGCCGCCCCATGAAGTCGAGACAGGGCCGTTCGGCGAAGCGGGCCACCGCGTCCTCGAAGACATCGACCAGGGTCGAGGGCGGGAGCGGCAGGTCCCAGGCGATACCCGCGGGATAGGCGCGCAGCCAGGGCCGTGCGGGACCTTCAGAAAGCGTGTCCATGCCGCTGGCCCTTCCTTAAAAGGCGAAGCGCAGCTGAGCGGTCAAAATGTCCACCGAAGCCCGGTAGGTGGCGTCCAGATTGCCGCGGAACAGATTCGTATTATTCGGCCCCGGGTCCCGCAGAGTCACGGTCGCGTCATCGACGAAGATGTGGGTGTAGGCGGCGCTCAGCGTGACGTTCCGGTGGATCTGGTAGCTGGCGCCGACGGAAAGCCAGTAGCGGTCGTTGTCCGGGATGCGCGGGGTGCGGTCGGCCTCGCGCACCGGGGTCTGGTCATAGGCGAAGCCGGCGCGCAGCGTCAGCGCCTCGCTCCAGCGATACTCGCCGCCGATGGAGAGGAAGACGCTGTCGCGCCACTTCTCCTCGGTGACCGAAGGGGCGCGGCCATTGTCGAAGGCCACGACGAGTTCGCGGAAGCGCGACCAGTTGGTCCATTCCAGCCCGGCGAGCAGCGTCCAGCGCGAGTCGATGCGCTGGCTCAGGCCAAGATGCAGCGTCTCCGGCGTCACCAGTTTCGACCGGGCACCCGTATTGGCGAAGCTGGGCGAGAGCGACAGCGGGAAAGGCACGCCTTCGAACGTCGCGTCGCCGGTGACCTCGTGGAAGACGGCGGAGCGGAAGGCGAGGCCGAGGCGCGTGCCGATCAGCGGCTCCCACTGCGCGCCCAACTGGAAGCCCAGGGCAGTGTCGGTGCCGCTGGCGGTGGACCGGCCGTCGCGCGTGCCGGGGACGAAGCCGGCCAGGCCCTGCGTGGCGCCGATGGCGCCGAAGTCGATGCCGCTCGACAGCCGGGCCGAGGCATACTGGATCTGCAGGCCGGCGCCGAGCGCGAGATTCGGCAGCACCTGCCAGGACAGGGCGGGCGTGATGTTGACGGTGCGGAGCGAGGAGGTCAGCGCGTGGTAGCGGGCGATGCTCTCCGCCGGGCTCTTGGTGACCAGCCCCCAGGGCGCGGTGATGCCGAGGCCGAAGCGCCAGGCAGGCGCCAGTTCGACCGTCGCGTAGGTGGCTGGCACGAAGGCATCGAGCGCGATGTCGCCGCCAAGCGTGCCGTTGATGCGGGAGCCGCCGAGCGCCGCATTGCGCGTGGCGGTGCCGGAGGTCGCCTCGCCGGCCGGGAAGATGCCGGAACCCACGATGGCACCCTGCATGCCCGGCAGCGAAGCCATGGCCGCCGGGTTGAAGAAGATCATGCTGGGATCGTCGTTGCGCGCCGCGGCGCCGGCAAAGGAGACGCCCTGGCCGACCGCGCTCTGCTCGCGCAGCTCATAACCGGTGGCCGCGGCAGTGCCAGCGAAAGATAGAACACCAAAGGCGAAACAAATGGGCTGCACACCCGGGATGCGCATGCTGTTTCTCCCTGCGCATGACCCGCGCCGCCTGGCGGGTGGACCGGCCTGGGCACTGACGCTCATGCTAGGTGACGTATAGGTCAGTTATTGCCTCTAAGCGGCATCACGACGGGTAGAGGGAGAAGAGTCGATGGCAGATGCGGAAGCCCTGATGGCGGCGATGCGGGAGAAGGCGGCGGTGCTGCGCCGGCTCGGCTACCGCATACGCTTCGATCTGACGGACACCGGCGAGAGCGTGCTGCTCGATGCCAGCGGGCCGGAGCCGGAGATCGGCCCGGCCAGCGAGGCGACGGAGGCCGACACGGTCCTGCGCCTCACGGCCGAGAACCTGAGCAAGCTGATGGCAGGCCGGCTGAGCCCGATGCTCGCCTTCTCCACGGGGCGCCTGCGCGTGGAGGGCTCCAAGGGCGTGGCGCTGAAGCTGGCGAGCCTGCTGGACGAGGAATAGGGCAGTCCCTGGGGGCCAGGCAGGTGCCGCCTGGATGCCCCCAGTCAGGCGGCGTAATCCGCTCAAGCGAAACAAGGCATTGGACCGTCGGGCGCGCGTCGCCGCGTGCGCCCGGCGCGCCGCGTCGTGGGTCTCAACCTTCGCTGGCATGGCGCGGCCATGCCGGACAGCGCGAATGTCCCCACGCCGCTCATTCACAGTTTGCCTTTGCAACTGTGGCAGATTGGATACGGCCTCGGACCAAGGGTTAGAAACCCAACCTCTGCGCGCATTGTATATTGTCTAACGTCTTCGTGATTCTCTAAGACGTGATGCGAGCACCGGCCTCGGCACCGCCGCGGTCACCAGACGAGGAGCCACGCATGACCTTTGTCCGCAGCCCGATGGCCACCAATCTCGCCGCCATCGCCCGCCAGGCACCGGCCCATGCCAGCCTCTCCGCCCACCCGGCCGCGACGCATGAGACGCTCGACACCGCCTATGATCCGGAACGCGGCGTCTACTGGTGCCGCCTGCGCCCGAACGGCCGCCCCTGCTTCAGCCCGGAACTGCTGCGCGACATCGCGGCCATGCATGCCGCCCTCCCCGATCTGTTCGCCGCCGACGCCCCCCTGCCCCCGCCGCGCTGGTTCGTCTGCGGCTCGGCCATTCCGGGAATCTTCAACCTGGGCGGCGATCTCGGCCTGTTCCGCGACCTCATCGCGGCCGGCGACCATGCCGGCCTGGTGCGCTACGGCCATGCGGCGGTGGAGGCGATCCACCGCAATCACACCGCGCTCGACCTGCCGATGATCACCGTCGCGCTCGTGCAGGGCGACGCGCTCGGCGGTGGCTTCGAATGCGCCCTCGCCCATGACCTCATCGTCGCGGAGCGCAGCGCGAAATTCGGCCTGCCGGAGGTGCTGTTCAACCTCTTCCCCGGCATGGGCGCCTACAGCTTCCTCTCCCGCCGCATCGGCCGCGCCGCGGCGGAGAGGCTCATCCTCTCCGGCACCATCCATACCGCGGAGGAGATGCACGCCATGGGTCTCGTCGACGTGCTGGCCGAGGATGGCGAGGGTGAGGCCGCGCTGCTCGCCCATCTCGACCGCAGCGCACGCTTCCACAATGCCCAGTCGGCCATGTACCGCGCCCGCCGCCGGGTGGACCCGGTGACGCTGCAGGAGCTGCGCGACGTGGTCGAGGTCTGGGCCGAGGCGGCGATGCGCCTCTCGCCGCAGGATCTCCGCCGCATGGCCCGGCTGACCGGAGCACAGGACCGCCGCATCGCCGCAGGCTGACGAGCGCGGTCGCAGCTTCCGGCGAGCCGGCCAGGAGGGTGCTCCGCCCTGCTGCGCCAATGCACCGGCCATACCTGCCACGCCCAAGGGCTCGAGCTCGGCTCTCGTCCTGCTGGCGGTGCCGGCCGGGCTGGCCGGACGATCCGATGACACCGCCGGAGTGGGCCCGCTCGGGGAGCGTCCGCTCCATGGAGCGCTGCCCCTGCAGCCCCCGGCGTGCCTCGCCCCGGCGCAGGACGCCGCGGATCCGCACCATCCGCCGGGACCTGGCCGCCGCAGCGCCAGGCACCGCGCGTCAGGACGCGCGATCCCGCACGGCGCCGACCCGCTCCAGTTCCTCCGCCAGCAGCGCCACCTGCCGCTGGCCGGCGACCGGCACCTCGGCCGCCGGCATCGCCTCGGCCGCGCTGCTCAGTGCGAAGACGCCGCGCGCGCCGATATTGGCCGCGCTGCTGCGGAGCGCATGCGCCGCCGCCCGGAAGCGCGCCGCGTCCCCGAGAGCCGCCGCAGCCTCCAGCGTCCGCAATGCCTCCCGCGCATCGGTCAGGAAATCCGCCCTCAGCTCGGCGACGAAGCGCGGGCCGCCCAGGGCGACCAGCTCCGCCGTGACCACGGGATCCAGCGCCGGCGCCTCGACGGGCTCGTGGCGCGGCGGCAGGCCGCCCGGCGCCCCCGTCGGCGGTGCAGCCCCGCCGTCCTGGCGCGGCGCATGGGCCGCGACGGCCGCGGCAAGCTGCGCCGGCTCGATCGGCTTGACCAGGCAGCCGTCCATCCCGGCTTCCCGGCAGCGCGCGGCCGCCTCCGGCGTCGCATCCGCGGTCAGGCCAAGGATCGGCAGGTGCGGCCGGCCGAGCGCGGCGAAGCGGTAGAGCTTGGTCGCGGTGACGCCATCCGTCCCCGGCATGTTGAGGTCCATCAGCACCAGGTCGAACCCGCCGGCCTCCATGGCGTCGAGCGCCTCCTCACCATCGGCCACCAGCGTGACCACATGGCCCTCGCGCTCCAGGATCTTCTGCACCACCAGCCGGTTCACCCGGTTGTCGTCGGCGACCAGGATGCGCATGGCCGCGCTGGCCGGGACGCGCGGGACGGGCGCGGCCGGCCGCGGCAGCAGGGCACGGGCAAGCGCGAGCGGCATGGCCCAATCCGCCGCGGTGGGCATGGCCGGGAGCATCCCGGCAACCCTGCGGCGGCGCAGGGGGTCCGGCAGGCCGGGTCCTGCCCCCTCGGCAAGGGCGAAGACCGGCCAGCCGGCCGCCGGGCCGGCGCCGCGCAGCGCCGCCGCCACCTCCTCGGGCGCCGGTAGGCTGCCCGGGGGGGCGCAGGCCAGCAGTTGCGCCGGCGGCGCCCCCGCCTGGGCGCCCCAGATCGCCGCGAAGGTCTCGGCCGCCACCACGCGCGGCACGGCGGCGACGCCGAGGGCGGCAAGCCCGGCCGCGACCGGCGCGGCCGCGGCGAGGTCGGGCGTCAGCAGCAGCGCCGGGAGTTCCGAGCCTGCCGCCGCCGGCAGCGGCGCGGGATCGCGCCGGGCCGGGATCGTCACATGGAAGGTGCTGCCCTCCCCTGGCCGGCTGCGCACCCCGATTTCGCCGCCGAGCAGCCCGGCCAGCCCCTTGCAGAGCGCGAGGCCGAGCCCGGTACCGCCGAAGCGCCCGGCGATGGTCTCGTCCGCCTGGGCGAAGCGCTCGAAGATGCGGGCCTGCGCCGCCTCCTCGATACCGATCCCGGTGTCGCTCACCTCCAGCCGGAGCAGCAGTGCGTTTCCCTCGCCCGGCTCGGCATCCAAGGCGATGGTGACGCTGCCGGCGGAGGTGAACTTCACCGCGTTGCCGCCGAGGTTCAGCAGGATGTCGCGCAGCGCCGCCGTGTCCGAGAGGATGCGGAGCGGCGTGCGCGGCGTGGCGTGCAGGCGCAGCGCCAGGCCCTTCTCCCGCGCCTGCGCCAGCAGCAGCCCGCGCATCTCGACAAGCAGCCCCGGCAGGTCGACACTCTCCGCCCGCATCGTCGTCGCCCCGGCCTCGATTCGCGATATGTCCAGCAACCCGTTGATCTGCCCGAGCAGCCCGCGTGCCGCACCGTCTATGGTGCGTGCCATCTCCTGCTGCTCGGCATCGAGCGACGTCTCCCGCAGCAGCCCGCCCATGCCGATGATGGCGTTGAGCGGCGTGCGCAGCTCATGGCTCACGCCCGCGAGGAAGCGGGTCTTCGCCTCGCTCGCCTGCTCCGCCGCCAGCCTTGCCTGTGACAGCTTGCGGATCAGCGTGCCGGCATAGAGGGCGAGGATGACCGGCCCGATCAGCAGCCCGACCGCCAGTTGCGGCAGCGCCTGCCAGAAGGGCGTGGTCAGCGCCACCGTCCCGAAGCCGAGGACGAAGGCTGTCATGCCGGCCAGCAGCCAGCGCGTCCCGAAGCGGAAGCCGTTGCCGAGCGCGATCCAGAGATAGACGGGAAAGAAGGGCGCGGCCCAGGCGCCGCCGAAATGCAGGAACCAGGAGAGGCTGCCGATATCGGCCAGCAGCGCGAAGACGCGGCGCGAGGTGCTCGGCGCCGGCCGCAGCCGGATATGCAGGATGATGAGGACGGCGCAGGCACTCCAGACCGCCAGCATGCGCAGGCCCTCGGCCAGGATCGGCGCGCCCAGCGTCGGCAGGTAGAGCGCGAAGACACCGGCGAAGAGCAGCCGGTTGACGCTCATTTCCTGTTCCGAGCCGATCTCGCCGCGGCGGACCCGACGCAGCGCCGCGGCGATCCCGGATGGGCGTGGCCCCGCCGGGCCGCGGGACCGGTGGCTCGCCGCCGCCGCCTCATGGCGGTCCCGCGGTCCAGCCTGAACACCCCCCTTGCGCGGCTCCGCCGTGGCGTTGTGTTTGCGCGGCTCCGCCGTGGCGTTGTGTTTGCGCGGCTCCGCCGTGGCGTCGTGTTTGTGCGGCTCCGCCGTGGCGTCGTGTTTGTGCGGCTCCGCCGTGGCGTCGTGTTTGTGCGGCTCCGCCGCGGGGCTCACCGCTCCGGCTCCGGCCCCAGCGGTATGGAGGTGGTGATCACGGCGGTGATCTCGCCCGAGGAGTCCCGCAGCGGGGCCTTGCTGGTCAGCAACTCCCCCGCCGTCCCCGCCTCCCGGTAGGGCGGCAGCGGGGTGCCGCTGGCGAGCACCGCGAGATCGCCGGCACGGCTCCGCTCCCCGCGCCCGGGACCGAGCAGCAGCGTCGGGCGGGCGCCCACCAGCTCCGCCGGCCGGGCGCCGAGCGCCGCGGCGAAGGCGGCGTTGGCGTAGATGCAGCGACCTTCCCGGTCGGTCGCGCTGACCTGGGCGGGGAGGCTGTCGAGGATGCGGGCGAGGCCCTCGGCGCTCTGCGCCGGCAGGGGGTCGGGGGAGAGAGGGCGCGGCGGTTGCTCCGCAAGCCCCTGGGCCGCTGGCCGCCGGCCGAGCGCGAGCAGGTTGCGCGCCCGCGTGACCAGCTCGAAATGGTCGATCGGGCTCTGCAGGAAGTCGGTCGCGCCGGCATCCAGGGCGCGGACGCGAAAGCTGCGGTCATCATGCGCGGTGACGACCAGCACGGGCACCGTGGCGCCGCCCGGCAGGGCGCGGAAACGGCGGGTGAACTCGGCACCGTCCATGCCCGGCATCTTGAAGTCGGTGATGACGAGGTCGACCCGGTTGCCCTCAAGCCATTCCAGCGCATCGGCCGAATCGCCGAATACCTCGACAGACACGTTGTCCTCAATGACCGAGGCCAGCCGCGCATAGATGCTGCGGTTGGTGGCGCGGTCATCGAGGATCAGGATCATCGCCATGATGGGGCCTCAGGCTCGGCGGCCGCTTTCCCCCCGCGCGACGACACGCGCGAGCGGCAGTTCGATAAGGCAGACCAGGCCGGTCGGTTGCCAGTCGAAGGCGACTTCGCCGCCGAGCTGGTCATGGATGGTCGTCCGGATGACGCGGGAACCGAAGCCTCGCCCGGCGGGGGGGCCGGCCACCGGCGGACCGCCCGCCTCCGCCCAACGCAGCCGCAGCCGGTCGGCCGTGGAGTCGATGCTCCAGCTCAGGTCGAGCGCGCCGCCCGGCAGCGAAAGGCTGCCATACTTGGCCGAGTTGGTGGCAAGCTCGTGCAGGGTCATCGAAAGCGGCTGCGCCGCCATCGGCGCCACCGTCAGCGCCGGCCCGTCGAAGGTGACCCGGGTGCTGCCGGCGGAACCGAGGAAGGGATCGAGCTCGCCACGCAGCATGGCGGTGAGGTCGGCGCCCATCCAGCGGCTCTCGGTCAGCAGGGTCTGGGCACGAGCGAGCGCCGCAACCCGCCCCTCGATGGCCCGGCCGAAGGCTTCCGGACTGTCCGCCCGGGTCAGCCGCAGCACGGCCTGCACTACGGCGAGCGCGTTCTTGGCGCGGTGATCGACCTCCCGCATCAGCAGGGATTGCCGTTCCTCGGCCTCCTTGCGGGCGGTGAAGTCCATATGGACGCCGAGGATCGGGCCGAGCCGGCCGGCCGGCCCGGGCATGCGCCGGCCGCGGCCGAGCAGCCAGCGGACATCCTCCCCGCCATCGCGGCCGGGGCGAAGGATGCGGAACTCGGCTTCGTACTCGCCGCTTTCCAGCGCCCGCCAGGCACTCGCCCGGACCGCGGCGCGGTCCTCCGGGTGGACCAGGGCAAGAAAGCCCTCCAGCGTCTCGGGCACCGTGCCGCCGGGCGGGCCGAGGAGCACGGAGTGCTCGGGCGACCAGACGAAGCTGTCGGCCTCCGGGTCCCATTCCCAGGTGCCGAATCCGGCAACCTCCTGCGCCAGGCGCAGCCGCGCCTCCCCGGCCCGCAGCGCCGCCTCGGCTGCCTTCAGCGCCGTGGCATCCGCATGGACCTCCACCACCGCGCCGGCCTCGCCGGCATCCTGGCGCAGGATCCAATGGGCGGCGACCACCACGGCCTCACCGCCGCGACGGCGGTGGCGGAGCTCGCCCTGCCATTCCCCTTCCGCAAGCAGCAGATCCTGCGCGGCGCGCCGGCCGCCATCCGGAAAACGGGTCCCGAGCAATTCATGCGCCCGCTGGCCGATCGCCTCCGCAGCGGGGAAGCCGAACAGCCGCTCGCAGCCCGCCGACCAGTGCCGGATCGTCCCATCGGCGTCGCGCAGGATGACGGCGCTCACATCGAAGGCGTGCGACAGGTCGGCCACCATGCGCAGCCGGTCCTCCAGCGCCGCCTTCTCCCGCTGCAGGACCTTCTCCCGGTTGCGGGCGCGCCGCAGCAGCGTCGCGCCAAGAAGGGCGGGAATGGCAAGGCCGATCCCAAGGGCCGGCAAGGGCTCGCGCACGGCCTCCCAAAACCCGGCCTGCCCGGCCCCGAACGGCCCGGCGATCAAGGCAGCCAGCACGACACTCAGCCCGACCGCCGCGAGAAGGAGCAGCGGCATCCGCAGGGCCGGCGCAAGGAGCAGTTCCGGCGACAGCAAGGGTGGGGCGGACCGGAGAACGCCAAGACGTCCAGTTGCACGCCAGGGGCTGGACATGGAGCCTCCGGAAGGGGGTAAGCGCCGTGCCCAGGGGCGTACGGCACCGAGCCCAAAGGCCGATTCCGGCGCAACCGGCCACGGCTTGGCCGAGCGAACACCGGCACACATCGCATGTTCGTGTACAATACTCAATCACAAAAGCCGCGATGGGGCCGAACGATATCGATATCGTTCCAAATGCCGCAGGTGCATGCGTTGGGCGCCCGCTGACTGTCCGAGCAGCCGTCTGGCGGGCCGCGCGCGCAAATGGGGTGCAGGCGCGGAGCTTCGGTGCGCGGACCTCTCCTCCCCCGGGCGGGGTCAGGCCACACGCGATGCGGGAGGGGCGGAGCGGGCGGATCCTGCGCGCCCGTCCGGGCCGGCGCAGGCCTGCCGCGGGCTGGATGCGATCGGCCCGGCCCGGCAACGGGCCGGGCCGGGCGCGGCGATCAGCGGGTGATGACGTCGATATTCGCAGCCGTCTGCGCCAGCGGCAGGACCAGCTGGATGAACTTCAGCAGGTCGGTGCTCGGCGCGTTGGAGACGAAGATCAGGTCGTTGTGGCGCATCGGGAAGCGCTGCGAGAGGAACAGCATGCTGGGGTTCAGCAGGTCCGCGCGGTAGACCGTCGGCACCTCCTCGCCCGCGAACTCCGCCGTCCGGATGCCGAGGCGGTCGAGGGTCCGGCGCCGCTCGAAGCGGAACAGGAACACCGCGCTCGGGTTTGCGCGGTCATCCTGCAAGCCGCCGGCCCGGGCGATCGCATCGGCCAGGCTCAGGTTGCGGTCCTCGAAGGGAAAGCGACGGTTGAGCTGGGTGATGCTGGCGGTCTGCCCGACCGCGCCGATTGCCAGGAAGTAGCGCTGCTGGCGGGCCACCACCACGGTGTCGCCCGGGACCAGTTGGATGTTCAGCCGGGGGTCCGCCACGATATCCGCCATGAGGGCGGATTCCGAGATGCCGTCGCGCTGCAGCGTGACCAGCGTCTCATGCGGCGCAAAGCGGGTGCCGCCCGCACGCGCGATGGCGGCCAGGAGGCGCTCCCCGCCCGGGTCGAGCGGGAAGCGAAGGTGTTGATTGCCACTGAGAGCTGACCCGGTTTGGGGTTAAGTTGCCACTGAGAGTTGACCCATGTTCGGACGCTAGCCTCGGGCCTTTGGTCGGGGGCGGTGGGAGTGTTGGACATGGCG
>NZ_JAJAQI010000057.1 GCF_020523605.1 Roseicella aerolata
CGGGTGCCGCTCGGCCACCGTCTCGATGAAGCGGCGCAGGGCATGGTGCACGTCAGCCAGCGTCTGCCCCCGGCAGGGCTCGGGGAAGAAGACGACGAAGTAGACCGGATGGCCCTCCCCGAGCGCCATGCCGACCTCGGACTCCTGCTTGAAGCCGCCGATGCCAGGGCCGTGCCCGGCGCGCGGGTCCACGACGACGACCGGCGGCTTCGCCGGGTCTGGAGCGACGACGGAGGTCCCATCGGCGGGGCCGAGGATGCGGAGCAGGGCGTAGTTGGCCGGGCGGGGGAAAGTGCGCGCGTCCACCACCGTCTCCGTGCGGAAGTCGAGGAGCGGCGGCAGCCCCAGCCGCTCGTGCTCCAGCATGTCGTCCGCGCGCTGGTGCAGCGTGTCCCAGAAGAGGATCGACCGCTCCCACAGGTCGCGCTGGTACTCGAGCAGGTCGGCCCAGGGCGACACCGGGTCGGCGGCGGGGCCGCCCGGGCCGGCGGGCGCAGCAGCCGCGCCGCGGAGGCGCGTGGGGTCGCGGTCTCTCTACGCGCAACACTGCGCCTCCTGCCACGGCGCCGCGCTGGAAGGGCAGCCGAACTGGCGCCAGCGCCGGCCGGACGGGCGCCTGCCGGCGCCGCCGCACGACGCCTCGGGGCACACCTGGCATCACCCGGACGCGCAGCTCTTCGAGCTGACGAAGCGCGGCCCCGCGGCGCTCGTGCCTGGGTACGCCAGCGACATGCCGGGCTTCGGCGAGGTCCTCGGCGACGGCGAGATCCGCGCCGTGCTTCGCTTCATCAAGAGCACCTGGCCAGCGGAGATCCGCGCGCGGCAGGAAGCCCTCGGTGCGGCACGCGGGCGGCCGCCTTGAGGTGGGATCCCCGACGCGGCGCGCCGAGGGCCAAGGCCCGGAAGCCGCTCATCGGGGGGCGGGCTGGGCGTCCCGCCGCGACGCCGGGCGCGTCTGGCGGGCGGTCCTTATCGTCCCGGCTCCCCAGCGAAGATGGACGGTCGGCGGCCCACACATCCCGCAACCTCGGTTCGGCCTGGCCGTATCGCTTGACACGCATCAAGGACGCGGCGACCGGTCCGGCGTGGAATGCGGCAAGCCGAGGAGGAAAAGGAATGACCACGATTCGTTTGACGACGCTTCCCGGGAGCCGGCCCGCGGCGCTCGGTGCGGCGGCCGCGCTGCTGCTCGCACTCGGCCAGCCGGGCGCCCCGCGCGCAGCCGAGGCGCCGCTGCGCCTGGCGATGCATGACATGATGCAGATGCCGATGCAGCAGCAGGGCTCACCTGGCGGCATGGGCATGATGGACGACGGCATGCGCATGGGAGGGCAGCAAGCACAGGGTGGGGCGGGAATGGGCGGAATGCCCGGCATGGGCCAGCCCGGCGGCGGCGCCCCGCAGCCGGGTGCCGCCCAGCCCTCCTCGCAGCCTGGACAGCCGGGCGGCATGGGCATGGGCATGGGGGGCATGGGCCGGGGGGGCATGGGCATGCGCATGGACGACACGGGCCGGGGGGGCATGCAGGGGCAGCCGGTGCAGGGTGGCATGGGCATGGGCATGCCGGGCATGGGCGGCGCCGGCATGCCGATGGACGACATGTCGCGCATGATGATGCGCGCCGGCCCGCACGCGCCGCTCGACCGGATCGAGGGCCGGCTGGCCTTCCTCCGCGCCGAGCTGCGCGTGACCGACCAGCAGGCGCCCGCCTGGGAGCAGTTCGCCCAGAGCCTGCGCACGGCACGCCAGCACCTCGTCGAGGCGCGCGACGTCCTCCAGGTGGCCGGGCACGCCAACCACACGCCTGCCGAGCGCCTCGCGGCCTATGAGCGCCACCTTGCGGCGCGGCTGGAGGGACTGCGCGCGGCGCGGACCACCTTCGATCACCTCTACGGCATGCTGGACGAGGCGCAGAAGCGCACCGCCGCGGAGCTGGTGGTGCCGTTCATGGAGTCGTTCTGATTGACCGGGCGGGCCGCACCGCGCCGTCGCCGTCTGGCCACGGCCGCCGCCGCGCTCGTCGCGGCGGCGGCCGTGCTGGTCGGGACCGGCCCGCCGCCCGCGGTCGCCCAGATGGGCGGCATGGGCGGCGAGATGGGGATGCACGGCGGCGGCGTGCCGCCGCAGACCTATCCCTCGCTGATGGCCGCGCCGCCCGCCGACCCGGCCGCGCGCGAGGCGGCGCTGCGCGAGGCCCACCGGCGCATGACCTCCGGCCTGCCGCTGCTCAGCGCCGGCCTCGACGAGGCCACGCGCGCCCTGCAGGCCGGCGATCCGCAGGGCATGCGCGAGGCCGGCGAACGGATGGCCGAGGGGCTGAACCTATACCGCAGCGGCCTGTCCACCCACCTCGCGCTCGGCGGGGGGCAGGCGCCGGCCCAGGCCGCGCTCGGCTGGTACCGCGGCCAGCTCGGGCTGCCGGCCGCCACGGCGGCGCCGATGGCGATGGACGGCGGCGGCGTCCTCTGGGGCCTGTCCTGGTTCCACCTGACGACGATGGGGTTCCTGGTCGCCTTCCTGGCCGGAACCCTGCTGATCCAGTTCGTCCGGATGCGGCGGGTCGGCGGCCTGGTCCAGCGCCTCGCGACCGCCTCCGCCAGGGCCGCGCCGGCCCCGGCGCCCGCCGCAGCGGGCCCGCCCGGCTCGGCAACGTCCACGGTACCGCCCGCCGCCGGCGGCGCCGCCCCGACGCCCGCGGCACCCACCGCCCCGGCCCCACCCCCAGCCACCGCTCCGTCGCCCGCCGCAGCGACCGCCGCCGCGAAGCGGCCGTGGTCGGGCAGGCTGCGGGTGGCGGCGATCTTCTCCGAGACCCCGGACGTCAAGACCTTCCGCCTCATGACCCCGGAGGGCGGGGACGTCCCCTTCACCTTCATGCCGGGCCAGTTCCTGACCTTCTCGGCCGAGATCGAGGGTGAGCGCGCCCGGCGCTCCTACACCATCGCCTCCTCGCCGACCCGGCGCAGCTACGTCGAGGTCACCGTCAAGCGGGAGGCGCAGGGGCTGATCTCGCGCCACCTGCACGACAAGGTGGCGGTCGGCGACCTGCTCGAGGTGGCGGGGCCTATGGGCGTCTTCACCTTCACGGGCGCCGAGGCCGACAGCATCGTCCTGATTTCGGGCGGCGTCGGCATCACCCCCATGATGAGCGTCACCCGGTACCTGACCGACCGCTCCTTCCCTGGGGACATCTTCTTCCTCCACGGGGCCCGCACGCCACAGGACCTGACCTTCCGCGAGGAGCTCGAGCACCTGCAGAAGCGGTACGCCAATCTGCACATCGCGGCGACGGTGGGGCGCGTCGAGGGGACCGCCTGGATGGGGTACCAGGGGCACGTCTCGAAGGAGTTCATCGCGCGGGCCGTGCCCGAGATCGCCCGGCGGCGGGTGCATATCTGCGGCCCGCCGCCGATGATGGCGGCGGTGAAGGCGGTGCTGGCCGAACTCGGGGTGCCGCAGGAGCAGATCAAGACGGAGGCGTTCGGCCCGGCCCGGGGCGTCGCGGCGGGGACCCCCGCGCCCTTGCCGGTCCCCGCCCCGTCGCCAGGGCCTGTGCCCGCTGCGCCCGCGGCCGCCGTCCCGCGGATCGCCACGGCCGAGGTCCAGTTCACCAGGTCGGGCAAGACCGGGCCGCTGGCGCCGGACCAGAGCGTGCTGGAAGCGGCCGAGGCGATCGGGGTGAACATCGACTACTCCTGCCGGGTCGGGATCTGCGGCGTCTGCAAGGTGCCGCTCCTGAAGGGCAAGGTGACGATGGAGGTCGAGGAGGGGCTTCCCCCCGAGGAGAAGGCGCGCGGCATCATCCTGGCCTGCCAGGCGAAGTCCACCGGCAACCTGGAGGTGGAGGCGTGAGGTGAGCGAAACCGAGAAGCTGACGGTCGGCGCGCTGGTCAGCGTCCTGGTGCTGGTGGTGCCCGGCTTCCTGCTGCACGAGGCGCCGCGCTTCCCGGGCAGCCTGGCGGGCGGCCTGCTCGGCATCGTCGGCGCTAGCCTGTTCGTGCTGCTGCTGATCTATTCCCTGGTCAGGCGCAGCGCCTGGGTCCGGACGCGCGTGTCGAAATACGCCTCCTTGCGCGCGCTGCTCTCCTTCCACGTCTACGCCGGCGTGATTGGCGCGCTGCTTGGGA
Organism: Roseicella aerolata; assembly: GCF_020523605.1. Taxonomy (GTDB): domain Bacteria; phylum Pseudomonadota; class Alphaproteobacteria; order Acetobacterales; family Acetobacteraceae; genus Paracraurococcus; species Paracraurococcus aerolatus. The sequence goes on from NZ_JAJAQI010000057.1 coordinate 4,128, forward strand.
TCCTGCACAGCGGCCACGCCTACCGGAGCCCGCTCGGCATCGCGCTGGTCGTGGCCATGCTGACCGTCGTGCTGAGCGGGTTCGTCGGCCGCTACCATCTGGCCCAGCTCGGCACCGACCTGCGCGAGCAGCGGGAAAAGCTCGGGGTGCTCCGGGCCCGCTTCGACCAGATCGCGGCCGAGGCCGCCCGCACGGCGCCGGTCGGCAGCGCGAACCCCTCGTCCTCGGGGCCAAGTCTCCGGACCCTCGCCCTCCTGGCGTCCGGCGACGGTGTCGCGGTCTCCGGGGCTCCGCTCCTGCGCCTGGTCGGCGCCATCGCCGACCTCGAGCACGCGATCGGCCGGCGCGAGGCAGTCAAGCGGACCCTCTCCCGCTGGACGGTGCTGCACATCGCGGCGGCGCTGGTGCTGTATCCCCTCCTCGCGCTGCACATCTGGAATGGCATCTACTTCGGGCTGCGGTGGCTCCGGTGAAGGTCACCACGGCAATCTACCTGACGCTGGCGGTCCTCGGCGCGACCGCGGCCGTGCTGGTGCCGCTGGCGATGTACCGGTCCGGCTCGCCGGCGCTCCCGGCCTGGCGCACGGCGGTGACCCCGGGGCCGCTCTCAGCCGCCCATGCTTTCCTGGACGCGCAGTGCGAGAGCTGCCACGCGCCCGACCGCGGGGTCGAGGCGGCGACCTGCCTCACCTGCCACGCCTTCGCGCCGGAGTTGCTGGCCAAGCCGGACACCGCCTTCCACGCGAACATCGGCGACTGCGCGAGCTGCCACGTCGAGCACCGGGGCGGCGACCGGCCGATCCGCATGGACCACGACACGCTCGTGGCGGCCGGAGCGGCCCGCGCGCCGGACCCGGCCGGGCGCGGCGCGATCGCGGCGCTGTCGCGGCTGCTCGACGAGGCGGGCGCCACGCTCGGGCCGCCGGGCGCGCCACTGCGCGCGGAGGAGGCGGGGCGCCTCGCCTGCGCCACCTGCCACACTGCCGAGGACCCGCACCAAGGCCGCTTCGGCGCCACCTGCCAGTCGTGCCACAGCACGGCCAACTGGTCCGTGGCGGGCTGGCGGCATCCCTCGCCGCGCTCGACCGACTGCGCGCAGTGCCACCAGCCGCCGCCCAGCCACTCCGCCGAGCACTTCCTGGGCACGGCCCAGCGGGTCGCCACCCGGCGGCCGGCGCGGATCGAGCAGTGCTACCTCTGCCACCAGACTAACAGCTTCCGCAGCTTCCGCGCTACCGGCCCGGCCGGGCACATGTGACCGGCCGCGCGGCGGCGATGCGCCGGCCCGCCGTGCCGAACATACTTTGTCAAGAAAATTTGCTTGTTGCGCCGAGCCAGCGGCATGAGGTTGCAACAGGCTAGAGCCACCACCCTGGAAGAGGAGAGTAGAGTGATGCTTCGCGCAGTTCTTCGCACCGTCCTTGCCGCGGTTGTCGCCGCGCCGCTCGGCGTCGCCTTGCCGGCCGCAGCCCAGCAGCGGCAACCACCGCAGCAGCAGACACAGCCGCAGCCGCAGCCGCAGCCGCAGCAAAATCAGCAAGGCAGCATGCCCGGCATGGATCATTCGCGAATGCCCGGCATGGATCATTCGCGCATGGGCCCGGGACAGCAGATGATGCGGGAGCACGCTCCGGGTCAGTCCGGCAGCCAACAACAGCAGCAACAGGCGCCGGCTGGACAGCCGGGCCAGCCGGGCCAGCCGGGCGGCCAGCAACGCCGTTAATGGGCATGGGCGGAGGTGCGGTCGCGAAGCCTCTGCTGTATGTAAGAAGATGAGGCCTCCAGCGTCATTTGGCTGGAGGCCGGTGATGTGACGACACGGAGAAAGCCGTCATTGAGGCGGAGTGACCTCCTCCGGGGGGACATCTCGGGCGGCCGAGTACGCCAGCTTCGAGGAGGTCGCCGCCGACCTGCTCGCCAGCGGCCGTGCGCCGGTGGTGCCCTATCATCCGCCGCCGCATGCGGGGCACCCGCCAACGACGGCGCGCGGCGACAGCCACGGCTCGATCCTGCCCTCGGCCGGGCTGAGCCGCGCCGGCGGCTTCGACGCGGGCGGTGGCGTCCGGGAGCACCAGGCGCATGGCCTCCGGATTGGGGGGGAGCCAGTATGGCGGCGCCGGCGCCTGCGGTCATGCGGGGCAAGAGGGGGAGAAGGATCCGCGATGTCCAGTCCTGTCACGCGAAGAGGCTGCACCCTGGCGCTCGCCGCGGCTCTTGCCGGCTGTGCCGGCGCGCCGACGGCCCGCAACTACCGCTTCGACCTCCTGAGCCCGCATGTCCCACCGAGCCAGAACGCCGAGGTACGGGTGCGCCTGCTGCACCTGCCGGACAACCGGCCGGTCTCCGGCGCGACGATATACGAGCACGCCTCCAACATGCAGCACCGGGCCGATGCGGCGGCGGGTGGGTATGTCGGCGCCCCGGCCCGCGTGGCCCCCGGCCCCCGGGGCGATGCCTGAGACTGTGTTCCCCTCGTGGATGGCGGAAGGACCCAACCCGCCCCCGGTGCCGACGATGGAGGAGAGCAATGGCGTCTATCGGGTCCACGCCGCCCTGCCGATGGCCGGGGATTGGACGCTGACGCTGGCCGCGCGCGTCCCGGGGGAGACCGAGCCGGTGCGCGGCCAGCTCAACATCAGAGTGCGCTAGGCGGCACTGCCAGGCTTTACCGTATGGAGTAAAATGGGATGCGCGGATCTACGGACCAGTGGCGATTGCCTGCCTTGAGGACCGTTATCGTGGCCGGCGTGACCCTGCTGGTGGCGGGTTGCACGACGGCTCCTGCCACGCGGCAGAGCGTCGGAACCGGCACTCCTCCTGGACCGGCTGTGGTGACCGGCGCGCCGCGCGGGCAGCAGACCGACACACCCCCCGTGAGCCCACATGAGCGCATGGACCACCGGGATACCGAACAGCTGTGCCATGATTTGCTTCATCGCGGAAACCGTCCTGCGGACGCCGCGCGCGATCCAGGAGGGTGCCTGTAGCGACGACGCGGTGGCGGGTGCCTTGCGCGCGCCGCGACCGCACTAACGGGTCGCGGCCGCCGCATGGCAATGCGGCGCCCTTCTCTCGGTCCGTCGCTGAGCATGGCTCGTGGTGGCCTCCTGCAGCAGGAGAGGACGATCAAGGAGCACAACGTCAGGATCGGCGCCTCGCTGGAATTTTTCAGCCTGTGCGTGCTGCACGCGACCCTTCGGACCGAGGAGGAGCATCCGCATGAGCGTTATCACCGAGACGGTCAGCCCGCTGCGGCGGCTGGCGGAGTTCGGCCAGTCGCCCTGGCTCGACTTCATCCGCCGCGGCTTCATCGCCGATGGCTCCCTGCGCCGGCTGGTCGAGGCTGACGGGCTGAAGGGCGTCACCTCCAACCCCGCGATCTTCGGGAAGGCGATGGGCGGGGGACCGACTACGACGAGGCCTTTCGCGCCCTGGCGGCGCGCTCGTGGCGGCCGGGGGGGCCGCGCGTCGGACCCGGCCGGTCGCGGCGCTGGCGCGGCTGCTCGACGAGGCAGGCGCGCCGCTGCCGCCGCGGCAGGCCGCACGGCTCGATTGCGCGCAGTGCCACCAGGCGCTACCCAGCCACTACATGATGCTGCGGATGATGACGCGGCAGGAATCCGCGCGCGTGGAGCAGTGCTACCTCTGCCACCAGACGGATAGCTGGAACAGCATCAAGGGGGTCGGGCGGTTCGACATGCACTGACGGCCGCTGCGCCCAACCGGCATGTCGTTCCGACCTCGGGCGACCGCGGGGCGGCGCGAACGAGGAAAGGGAGGCGTAGGAGATGGGTGACTATCTAGGCGCGCAGGAGAACCCGCCTCGGACCGGCTGGGGCGTCGGAGCCCGCTGGAGGCGTCGGAAGCAGACCCGCGCCGCGCTGGTCCTGCCATCGCGACGGGACGACGTGTCGCGCCGCGCCCTGCTGATCGCGTTTGCCGCGGCCGCGGTCGCGGCCCTGCCGCCCCGCGCTGCGGCCTTGGACCCGGAGGGTGCCTTCCGGCAGGTGGGGGACCTCGTCGTCTACCTCGCCGCCATTCCGGCCGCTGTGGTGCGTGGGCACCCGCCGGAGCACACGGGGCAGGGGATGCATGGTGGCGCGCCGGAAGGCCGATACGTCCACCACCTCCTGGTCGCGCTGTTCGACGCGAGGGCCAGCAGGCGGATCACGGATGCCAGGGTGACGGCGGTCGTGCATGGCCTGCGCCATACGCCGGAGGACCGGATCGCACTGGAGCCGATGACCGTCGGAGGAGCCCAGGCCTACGGCGGCTTCGCCACATTGCCTGCACGCGACTACTACCGCATCGAGGTCGAAGTGCTTCGTCCCGGTGGTGCCCCCGTCCGCGCCGTGTTCCCGCACCGCCACTTCCAGCCGTGAGAAAGCGGGATCAAGGCTTGTCGTCGGAACTGGAGTTGAAGGTCATGTGCGTAAGCCGCCCAGTCGCTCTCGCGTCCATCCTGCTCCTCGCCGGCACCGGCTGCGCCCCGGTGGTGCCCTACCATCCCCCGCCGCACACGGGGCACGCGCCGACGACGATGCGCGGGGACGGCCACGGCTCGACCATGCCCTCGGCCGACCTGACCCGCGCCGGCGGCATGTACCCCGGTGCGGCCGGCCGGGTCCGGGACCACCAGGAGCACGGCCTTGATCCGGACGCGGGGGGCCAGTACGGCGGCGCGGGCTACGGCACCGGTGCCTACGGTCCCCCTCGTTAATGGCCGACGCCCACCCCAGGAGCATTGCCTTGAACGCGACGCCGCGAATGGCCGAACCTCGTGCACCGGCCTGCCGGCCCGATGGCTGTCAGTGTATCGCGCTGGTGTTGCAGGGGGGTGGCGCCCTCGGCGCCTACCAGGCCGGCGTCTACGAGGGGCTGGAGGAGGCGGGGCTGCACCCCGACTGGATCGCCGGAGTCTCGATCGGGGCGGTCAACACGGCCCTCATCGCCGGGAACCCGCCCGGGCGCCGCGTGGAACGCCTGCGCGCTTTCTGGGAGCGCGTCACGGCACGCGGCGTGTGGCCGGTGCCAACCCCGGACGGCGACGACTGGCGCCGGGCGCGCAACCTCCACAGCGCGTTCTCCACGCTGCTCCTCGGTCAGCCCGGCTTCTTCCGGCCGAACCCGATGAACCCCTGGCTTGCCCCGCGCGGCGCACGCGGTGCCACTGCCTTCTACGACACCGCGCCGCTGCGTGAGACGCTGGAGGAGCTGGTGGACTGGCGGCTGCTCAACAGCGGCCACCCGCGCGTCGCGTTCGGCGCGGTGAACGTCGAGACCGGCAACTTCGCCTACTTCGACAGCGCCAAGACCGAGATCGGGCCGGAGCAGGTGATGGCCTCCGGCGCGCTGCCGCCCGGCCTGCCGCCGGTGCGGGTCGGCACCGACTGGTTCTGGGACGGCGGCCTCGTCTCCAACACCCCGCTGCAGTACCTGCTGGAGCAGGAGGAACGCGACGGGCTGGTGGTGCAGGTGGACCTGTTCCCGGCGCGCGGTCCGCTGCCGCGCGACATGGACGAGGTGCTGGGGCGGGAGAAGGACATCCGCTACTCCTCGCGCACCCGCATGAACACCGACGCCTACACGCGGCTCCGGCGCTGGCAGCTGCGGCTGAAGCACGCGCTGGCCAAGGTGCCTGAGGAGCGGCTGGACGACGAGGAGCGGGTGCTGCGCCGGCGCCTCGAGCGCCTGCCGCGCCTGCTCATACTGCAGCTGATCTACCGGCGGAAGCCGTATGAGGGGCAGACCAGGGACTACGAGTTCGGCCCGGAGACGATGCGCGAGCACTGGGAGAGCGGGCTGGAGGACATGCGCGCCACGCTGCGCCGGCGGGAGTGGCTGCGGATGCCGGAGGAGGACCCCGGCATCGCCGTGCACGACGTGCACCATGAGCCGGCCTGAGCGGCGAGGCGCGGTGTCCCCAGGCGCCCGGCCCGGTCCCGCCCCAGGCCTGACTTCCATACCCGGGCGACAGGGTGGTCACAGGGGACATCCCGGTGGCTGGTTGGATGCCGAAGCCGCCAAGGCCGCGTGCCGCGGCGCCGTGCTTGCGCATACGGGCCTCCCTCGTTGAGCGCGGCCGTGCTCGAGGGAGCGGTTCGCTGGATTGCAGTGGGCTTCGAGGCCGCAGGCGTCGCGGCCATCCTCATCGTCTCCCTCGTCGCCACGGCGCGCTTCCTGCGGCGCGCCCGAGCGACGTCCGACTGGGTCGCGGGGCTGCCGGTCTACCGCACCGATCTCGGGCGAGGCGTCCTGCTCGGGCTGGAACTGCTGGTGGCCGCGGACATCCTCGGGACGGTGGCCGCCTCGCCCACCTTCGAAAACCTCGGCGTCCTGGGCCTGGTGGTGCTCATCCGCACCTTCCTCAGCGTCTCGCTCAGCGTCGAGATCGAGGGCACCTGGCCCTGGCGCCGGCGCGAGCTGGAGCGGACGGCGGAACGGCCTCCACCCGACTGAACGGTGCCCGGCGCAGGCCGGTGGCGACGCCGCGCGCGGCCTGGCAGGCCCCGGGGCGCAGCAGGGGAGCGCCATGTGCAGTCGCAGCGCGGCCGTTCCGATCGTGCGCGGGAGGTCCCCGCCCCCGATCGGGACCGGCGTGCCTCTCCGGGGGTGGAGTGCGGGTCGCCGCCCCAGGATCGGGGCCAGCCGCCGTCCTGGGGTCCGGGCACCCGGTTCGGGTCAGGCCTCCTCCGGCGCCGCGACCTCGACGAGCCATCCTGGCCAGGCCAGCCATCGGAGGCGTTTCCGACAGTCCGACCGGCCTCCGGTGCGGTCGGTCGGCAGGTCCACGGCGGGCAGGCCGAGGCTCGTGCCCGTCATGCCCTTGTTGCTGCTGGTCCAGGTCGCTGGAAAGCCGGGCGCGCCCGGAGCTTCCATGCCGTCTGCTCCGTGTCGATGTCCAGCTGCCGCCGATCCTCGTCCTACCGCACGGGCCGCCAGCGCCGCCCGTCGCGCGCCAGCAGTTCCTCCGCCGCCTCGGGCCCCTGGCCGCCAGCCTCGTAGGGCGCGGGGGCGCCCCCGCCGTCGCGCCAGGCGTCGAGAATCGGCTGTACCACCCGCCAGCCGGCCTCGATGGTGTCGGCCCGTTGGAACAGTGTGCCGTCGCCGGCCATCACGTCGTGGAGCAGCGTCTCGTAGCCGGTGCTGGGCGCCGCGTCGAACCAGTCGCGGTAGCGGAAGTCCATCCGGACCCCGTCGATGTGCAACTGGGGCCCCGGGACCTTGGCGTTGAACTGCAGGCTGATGCCCTCGTCGGGCTGGATGTGGAGGACGAGGAAGTTGGAGGTCAGGCGCTCCGCCGGCGTGCCGCGGAACAGGGCGAAGGGCGCCTGCCTGAAGCGCACCGCGATTTCGCTCCGCCGTGCTGCCAGCCGCTTGCCGGTGCGCAGGTAAAAGGGCACGCCCGCCCAGCGCCAGTTGTCGAGCATCAGCCGCATCGCCACGAAGGTCTCGGTTCCGCTGCGGCCCGCCACACCGGGCTCCCCACGATAGGCGGTCACGGCTGCACCCTGGAGCGTGCCTGTGCCGTACTGGCCGCGCACGACATTCCGGGCGACGTCCTCCGGCGTGAGTGGGCGGATCGCGTCCAGCGCCTTCGCCTTTTCCGTGCGCACCGCGTCGGCGTCGAAGGAGTTGGGCGGCTCCATCGCGGTGAGGGCGAGCAGCTGGAAGACGTGGTTCGGCACCATGTCGCGCAGTGCGCCGGTGCGCTCGTAGAAGGCGGCGCGATGCTCCACTCCGACCGCCTCGGCGACGGTGATCTGCACGTGGTCGATGTGGTCGCGGTTCCAGATCGGCTCGAACAGGCCGTTCGCGAAGCGCAGCACCATGATGTTCTGGACTGTCTCCTTCCCGAGGAAGTGGTCCATGCGGAAGATCTGCCGCTCCGAAAGCACCGAGAGCACCTCGCGGTCGAGCGCCCGCGCGGAGGGGAGGTCGTGGCCGAAGGGCTTCTCGATCACCACGCGCCGCCAGGGAGCGCCCCCGGCGGCCTCCCGCACCAGCCCGGCCGCGCCGAGCCGGCCGACGACGGTCGCGAAGAGGTGGTCGGCAACCGCGAGGTAGAACAGCCGGTTGCCCCCCGTGGCGCCAGCGCGCTCCACCTCCTCCAGCTGCCGGCCAAGCTGCGCGTAGAGGCCGGGGTCGGTGATGTCGCCCCGCAGGTAGCGCATGCCGCGCGCCAGCCGCTCCCAGGCGGCCTCGTCCGGCACGGCGGCGGAGGCCTGGGCAGCTTCGCGCATGGCGTGGCGGAAGCCGTCGTCGTCCATCTCGGCTCGGGCGACGCCGACCAGCGCAAACCCCTCCGGCAGCAGCCCGGCCCGGGCGAGGTTGTGGAGCGAGGGCACGATCAGGCGCCGCGTCAGGTCGCCCCCCGCGCCGAACAGGACGAGGGCGCAGGGCTCGGGCGGGCCGCCGCGGCGCGGCGGCGCAGACGGGGGCTCGGACATGGCCTTGACCGCCTAGGCGGCCAGCCGCGTCTGGGCTGCGGCCCGCGGCGGGAGGGACAGCACCAGCACCAGGATTCCCCTCACCAGATCGGTCCTTCGTCCATCTGTTCCCGAATGCCGGATGATGCCACCGACCCTCTGCCGTCGCTACGCCGGACACAGGCCGGCGGCGCGGCGGCTCCGACGCGGGCTCCCGCCCGCCTGGGTCCCGCTCTCCCTGCGCCTGCCGGTGCCCGTCCCGGCGGGGTTCGCTCTTGCCCCTGGCCGGAAGCCCGGCGACCGGTGCCGGACTGGGCCCAGGTGCACCGCGAGATGCGGCGCCCCGACGTGACCTTGGCGCTGGTGTGGGAGGAATACAGGGCCGCCGCTCCGGGCGGCTTCGGCTACTCCTGGTTCTGCGACCTGTACCGGGCGTGGGTGGGGCGCCTGAAACCCACCTTGCGGCAGGTGCACCCGGCGGGCGAGCGCCTGTTCGTCGATTTCGCCGGGCGCACGGTGGAGATCGCGGCCGCGGCGCCGGGGGATCGCGCGCCGCAGCCGTTCGTTCCCACGCTCAGGCCCCCGCCGCGCGCTGCCGCGCCGGCTGAGCCGCGGCCGAGAGGTTGCGCGCGGTGTTCGCCAGGGCGAGATGGCTGAAGGCCTGCGGGAAGTTGCCGAGCTGGCGCCCCGCGCGCGGGTCGTACTCCTCGGCCAGCAGCCCGACGTCGTTGCGCAGCGCGAGCAGCCGCTCGAACAGCGCCCGCGCCTCCGCGCGCCTGCCGAGCAGGGCGAGCGCGTCGGCGTACCAGAAGCTGCAGGCGAGGAAGGCGCCTTCGCCGGGCGGCAGGCCGTCCGCCACCTCGGCCGTGTCGTAGCGGAGCATGAAGCCGTCGGCCATCAAGCGCCGCCCGACCGCCTCCACCGTGCCGCGCACGCGCGGGTCGCCGGGCGGCAGGAAGCCCACCTGCGGGATGAGCAGCAGGCTCGCGTCGAGCGTCTTGGCACCGTAGGACTGGACGAAGCTGTTCAGGCCCGGCTCGAAGCCCCGTCGGCAGACCTCCTCGTGGATGGTCCGCCGCAGCGCGCGCCAGCGCTCGACCGGGCCCTCCAGCCCGAACTCCTCCACCCCGCGCACGGCGCGGTCCAGCGCCACCCAGGCCATGACCTTCGAGTGGACGAAGTGCCGGCGGTCGCCGCGCACCTCCCAGATGCCCTCGTCCGGGCGGTCCCACACCGCGGCGACCCGCTCGGTCAGCGCCCGCTCCAGCATCCATCCGGCCGCGCTCGGCGCGAGCCCCGCGCGCCGCCCCTGGTGCAGGGCGTCGGCCACCTCGCCGTAGACGTCGAGCTGGAACTGGGCGTGGGCGGCGTTGCCGACGCGCACCGGGCGCGAGCCCTCGTAGCCCGGCAGCCAGCCCAGCTCCCGCTCGCCCAGGTACCGCTCGCCCGCCACGCCGTACATGATCTGCGTCTGCGAGGGGCTCCCGGCCGCGGCCCGCAGCAGCCACTCGCGCCAGGCCCTCGCCTCCTCGAGGTAGCCCGCGTCGATGAGGGAGATCAGCGCGAGGGTTGCGTCGCGCAGCCAGCAGAAGCGGTAGTCCCAGTTGCGCGGCCCGCCGATCCACTCGGGCAGGGAGGTGGTCGGCGCGGCGACGATGCCGCCCGTGGGGGCGTAGGTCAGCGCCTTGAGGGTGATGTGCGAGCGCAGCACCGCCTCGTGCCAGTCGCCGGTGTGCCCGCAGCGCGCCGACCATCCGGTCCAGAACGCCTCCGTGTCCGCGAGGGCGGCGCCGGGATCCGCGGGCGGGGGCGCGGGCAGGTGCGAGGGGCCGTAGGTGAGGACGAAGGGCACGGCCTGCCCCGCCTGCACCGCGAACTCGCCCCGGGTGGCCAGGCCCTCGCCGCGCAGCGGCACCGGCGTGCGCAGCTCGACCATGTCCGGGCCGGCGATCGCGCGCAGGCCGGGCTCTCCCTCCGGCAGCCGCGTCACCCAGGGCACGTCGGCGCCGTAGCCGAAGCGGAGCGCCAGCTCGGTGCGCATCGCCACGCGCCCGCGGCGGCCGAGGACGAGGCGGACCAGGTCGGAGGCCTGCCCGCGCAGCGGCATGAAGTCGACGAGCGTGACGGCGCCCTCCACCGTCTCGAACTCGGTCTCCAGGACCAGCGTGCCGGGGCGGTAGCGGCGCGTCACGCGCGGGGCGGGGTCGGACGGCGCCACCAGCCACCGGCCATGCTCGGGCCCGCCGAGCAGCGCGGCGAAGCAGGCCGGGCTGTCGAAGCGCGGCCAGCACAGCCAGTCGATCGAGCCGTCGCGCGCCACCAGCGCCGCCGTCTCGCAATCGCCGATCAGGGCGTAGTCCTCGATCAGGGCCAAGGCCCGTCCCTCCCGGTCAGCCGTTGTCGCGGAAGGCGGGATAGAGCGTCATGCCGCCGTCCACGTAGAGGGTCGTGCCGACCACGTAGTCCGAGGCGTCGGAGGCCAGCCAGACGGCGGCCTCCGCCACGTCCTCGGGTTCGCCGACGCGGCCGTAGGGGATGAGCGCCAGCAGCCTCGCCTCGGCCTCGGGCGTCGCCCAGGCCTCGCGGTTGATGGGTGTACGGATCGCGCCGGGGGAGATCGCGTTCACGCGGATGCGCTTCTCCGCCAGCTCCTGCGCCAGGGTCTTCACGAGCAGCGCAACGCCGCCCTTGGAGGCCGCGTAGTTCGCGTGGCCCGCCCAGGGGATGACGTCGTGCACCGAGCTCATGCAGACGATCTTGCCCGCCGCGCGCGAGGGGCCATCGGGCGTCACGCCCTGCGCCAGGAAGGCCCGCACCGCCTCCCGCGCGCAGAGGAACTGGCCCGTGAGGTTCACGTCGATCACGCGGCGCCACTGCGCGGCCGTCATCTCCGCGATGGGCGCGTCCTGCTGGATACCGGAGTTCGCGACGAGGATGTCCAGCCGGCCGAAGGCGTCGAGGGCGGCGCGGAACATCGCCTGCACCTGCCCCTCGTCCGAGACGTCTGCGCCGAGCGCGATCGCCTCGCCTCCCTCGCGGGCGATCTCCTCGACGAGCGCCTCCGCCGCCTCGCGGCCGGAGCGGTAGTTGATCCCCACCGCGGCGCCGGCCCGGGCGAAGGCGCGCGCGACGCCCGCGCCGATGCCGGAACTCCCGCCGGTGACGATGGCCTTCTGCCCCCGCAAGGGCCGGTGCGCCTCGGTCATCTCCGCTTCTCCCTCCGGCCCTAGACCACGTAGCGGTCCCAGCCCGCGTAGTGCTCGCTGGTGCGTTTCCCTCGCGGCAGGCTCAAGGCGACGAGCGCGAGCCCTATGGCGACGCTCGCCCAGGCCGCCGTCGGGCTGGCGCCGCTCAGGATCCAGGGGGCCATGACGAGCCAGGCGCCGAACAGGGCGTTGAGGAAGCGCAGCGGCCGCGCGACCTCCGCCGTGGCGATGATCGCCACCGTGATGGCGAGCGCGCCGACCACGTGGTCGCTGTTCGCCATCGGCCCCGACGTGCCGAAGACCAGCCGGGTGAGCATGAGGAACGCGCCGATCGCGATGGAGACGGCAAGCGTCCAGGGCAACGTGATGCCGCGCGTCGTGTCCGCCCAGAAGGCGGACCAGCTGGCCAGGGCGTCCGAGGTGTCCTCCTGTCCGCCGTCGACCGCGTCGCCCTTGAAGAAGGTGCGGAGCAGCGGCTTGCCCCGGCAATGCGCCCAGTAGAGGAACTGACCCATGGCGATCACCTCGTCCAGCGCGAAGGGGATCATGACCAGCATCGCGAACGCCGCGATCAGCGCCGGCGTGCTCCAGGTCCCGATCACGATCGGCTGGATGATGATGAAGTAGATGCTGACCACCCCGAGCGGGATCACCAGGATGCCGAAGAAGGTCACCATCCAGGGCATCGTGCGCCAGCGGTCGCGGGTGCCCATCACCGCCATCAGGATCTCGAGCATGTAGCTCACGGCCCCGAGCCCGGCGTCCGGGATCGGCCAGGCCTTCGAGACGGAGGAGGTGATGATCTCCGCCGTCCCGTTCCTGGGGTCGGCCGGATCGCCCGCGAAGAAGGGCTCCCAGACGAAGTCCACATGCCCGAGCTGGTAGGCCGTGAGCATCCTGGAGATGAGGAGGCCGACGAGGCCCATCGCCGCGATCGGCAGCCGCTGCGCCCCGGTCGAGGGGCAGTAGGTCCAGCCCGACGGGATGACCTTGGGGTCCATCATGCCCGCCATGCTCATGCCCGGCATCATCGGCACGAGCACGGCGAAGGCGATCACCAGCGCACCGACGAGCAGATTGTTGTTGTACTGGGCGGCACTCGGGCTCCAGAGGAGGAGCGGCGCGAACAGGAGCCAGATCCCGATGCCGGCGTTGGCCCACTGCGCGAACCAGGCCGTGCGCTTCGGCAGCGACAGGGCGCCGAACAGGGCGATCAGCAGGCCGCTTGCGATGTCGCTGGCCATGAGCGCGCCGGCCCGCCACTCGACCGAAGGCAAACCGCGCTCCTGCGTGACCGCGCGCACCGCGGCGCCGACAGTCTCCCCCGTCACCGCGTCGTAGACGAGCGGGCTGGCGGCGAGCCAGAGGCCCAGGCCGATGTTGGCGAAGTGCGCCCAGCGGGTCCGCCGCGCGTCCGCCTCCATCGCCGCCATGTGGTCATCGTGGCCGTGCATGCCCGCCATCGCGCCGTGCCCGGCATCCGCCTTGCCCTTCCCGGCGTGGCCCATGGCGGCGTGATCCATGGGGCCGCCCCGGGCCGCAGCGGGCGAGCCCTCGGCCTTGGTTGCGCCCGGCGGTGCCGCAGATGGTCGCTGGCCGTACCAGGCGACGAGCGCAGGGTTGAGCTTGTTCGCTTTGTACCAGCCGCCCGGGTCGCGCTTCAGCGCATCGACCATCCTCGGCAGTGTCTCGCGCAGGGAATGCTTGGGCTCCCAGCCGAGAAGGCTGCGCGCCCGGGAGATGTCCAGGACGTAGTGGTCGTTCGACTGCTCGACCATCCAGGGCTTCACGAACTCGTCGTCGCCCAGCACCTTGTCCTGGAGCCACACGCCCGCCAGGGCCAAGGTCTTAGGCACCCGGACGGTGGTCCAGTCCTCTCCGTGCAGTGTCTCGCCGATGATGTTCTGCACCTCCGCGTAGCCGAGCGCCTCCGGCTCGCCGACGAGAAGCGGCAGCTCGGTGGGGAGCTCGCGGCGGCGCTCGATGAGGCGGGCGATGGCGTCGGTCAGATCGTCGAGATGGAGGAAGGACTGACCGGCGCAGAGCATCCCGGGGTAGAGATGGGCGGCCAGCCGGTGCTCGTAGACACGCGCCACCTGCTCGGCGATGAACGGCGAGTGGCCGAGGTCGTCGTAGACGCCGGCGATCCGCAGGAACACGACGGGCACCTGGCCGTGCCGCTCCCGCAGCAGCGCCTCGGTGCGTACCTTCGACTCCGGGTAGGCCCAGGATGGCTCGATCGGAGAGGCCTCGTTGATCGTCTCGTCCGGCCGGTCCGTCGGCCTGTGGACGAGCATCGTGCTCGCGTAGATGAACTGCTCGACCTCGAAGGCCTGGAGGGCGTCGATGAGCCGGCGCGTGCCCTCGACGGTGATCCTGTCGTAGAGCGGGTTGGGCTCGCCCGAGACGTCGTAGTAGGCGGCGAGATGCACGACCGACGCAATGCGGTTGCCGAACCGGCGGCGCACCTCCTCGAGCGCCGCTTTCACGCCCTCATCCGAGCCCAGGTCGAAGTCGACGGCGTGGGCCGGTGCGGGCGGGTCGGGCGGCCCGGCCCGGTCGAGGCCCACCAGGGGGATGCCCGAGTCGGCGAGCCTTCCGATCAGCGCCGACCCGATGAAGCCGCTGGCGCCGGTGATGAGGACGGGCCCGTCCTGGGGCGAAGAACCTGGCATGCGAGAATTCTCCCCGGGACGCCTGCCGATGCCACCGACGATCCGGCGCCATGCGGGCTCCGCCCCTCCTCGATCGGTGGCGCTCATCGAAGATCCTCCTCCAGCAGCTCCGTCTTGATCGAAGGCCGCCATCGCGCCCTCAGCCGCCGCGACCACGGCGAGCTGCACACGGCGGGACGCATCGCCCGCGACATTGAGGCCCAGGACGCCGGTGGTTTCATGCCTGCCGGCCTCGAAGCGGACACGCTCGAGCACGCCGGCGCGGCTCAGGCCGCCGCCATGCGCTCGCTCTCGTAACCGGCCTCGCGCAGCGCCCCGGAGATGCGGGCGGGATCCGCGTCGGTGGCCACGGCCACCTCGCGCCGGTCGAGGCTGACCTCGACCTCCGCCTTCGGATCCAGTCCGCGGATCGCCTCGGTGATGGTCCGCACGCAATGGCCGCAGTTCATGTCGGGAACCTTGAATCGCTGCATCGCTCTTTCCTCTCGCAACGGGTGACGCCCCCAGACGTCGGGCTTCCCGCGATGGGAATGGCAAGTCCGTGGTGACGGGGCCGCCCGGTCCGGCATGCCCGGGCGGCCGTGGCCCGCCACGCCGCAGGCGCGGCGCCGACCGGATGCGACCCGCCGCGCGGTGCGCGCCAGGCGCGCACGCGCGGGCCTCAGGCGATCGGGCTCGTGGATTCCGGGAAGATGTACCAGGACCCGAAATCGTTGATGCCCTCGACGAAGCCCGGCTCCTCGACGAACATGAAGTCGCTCTGCCGCAGGTCGGCCTTCGCGACGCCGGCCAGCAGGATCGAGCCGTCCGCCCCGCCGTCGTGGTCCACGTCCCAGGCGACGAGGGCGCCCTCGCCCGTGTCCGTGACGCTCACGTCCTCGGGCATGATGTCGCGGAAGGCGATATGATCGAAGGCGCCTTGCGCGAGGCCCGTGGCCTCAAAGTCCGTCACCGTGCCGAAGCCGCTGTCCGGGGCGACGATGAAGGCGTCCGCGCCGGTGCCGCCGGTGAGCAGGTCGTTGCCGCGGCCGCCCTCCAGCATGCCGTGGCCGGCGCCCTCGTCGAGCTCGTCGTCGCCATCGCCGCCCATCAGCTCGTCGGCCTGGTCGCCGCCGATGAGCCGGTCGTCGTCGTCGCCGCCGTCCAGGCGGTCCATCCCGGCACCGCCGTCGAGGAGATCCTCGCCATCATCGCCCTGCAGGATGTCGTCGCCGCCTTCGCCGCGGAGCTCGTCCTTGCCGCCGCGGCCGAACAGGTGGTCCCACGCCTCGCTGCCCTGGAGGGCGTCACGCCCGTTGTTGCCGACCGCGACGGCGTACTTGTCGAAGTCGAAGGCGAGCCGGCCCGAGTTGAGTTGCGGCCGGACCTCGTCGCCGAATTCCCCGCCCGGCGCCTCGCCCACGATCTCCGGCCCCGGCACGCTCGGCGTCGGCCGCTCCTCGGTCGGCCCTGCGGGGTCGCGGGTACCCGGGGGCAGGTCCGGGCTGTCGGCGAACATGAAGTCGTCCTGCGCGAGGTCCGCCTTGTCCACGTCCTCGAGCAGCACGGAGCCGCCGTCCCAGCTGACCTTCACGCCCGCGGACGTGTCTTCGATGGTGAGATCCTCCCACCGCAGGTCCATCAGCGCGATGTGGTCGAACATGCCGGGGCCGGCGGTGAAGTCCCTGATGACGTCGTCGCCGCTCGTCGGGCTCACCACGAAGGCGTCAGGACCCTGGCCGCCGACCAGCGTGTCATTGCCCTCGCCGCCCTCGACGTTGCTGTGGCCGGCACCCTCGTCGAGGTAGTCGTCGCCCTCGCGGCCGAGCAGGTTGTCGGCATCGGCGCCGCCGTAGAGCGTATCGCCGCCCCTGCCGCCGTCCAGGCGATCCTGCCCGTCGTTGCCCGACAGCAGATCACTGTCCTCGTCGCCGTAGAGGATGTCGTCCTCCGGCCCGCCGCCGAGCTCGTCATCGCCGCCGAGCCCCCAGGAGTAGTCGAAGGCGTCGGTGCCGCCGATGGCGTCGGGCTGCTCGCCGCCGACGGCGACGCGGTACTCGCGCTCGCCGGCCCGGAAGTCGAAGCTCAGGCCGCCCTCGGCGATGTGCTGGTCGGCCAGGTCCGCGGGCGTCGGCTTCGGCTGTCCCGGGGCATGGCTGGGCTTGTGCGACATGGATCACTGATCTCCTTCGTGGATCGGCCGCGCGGCCGGGTTGGCGGCCAAGACGGCGTGTGCTGGACACGGAGAACGAGGCGGCAGCGTGTGCAGCCACGGCCGATAACGGCGTGGGTGCTCGGCACCCAGCAAGCCACCGACCTCCGCGCGTCTCAAAATCCGACAGGTTTCCGTGGTTCCCGACCGGGTTGGACGATCATTTACGGGCACCAGGCAGACCACGCCGGCCTCACCGACCCGCATCGCGTCCTTGCTCGCTGGCCTTCCCGGCGTGCGGCGCCACTGCACGGGCCCTCACGCCGAATGGCGAATCGGGCGACGCCGCGGCCCGCAGCATCGCCAGCAGATCCGCCGATCGAGGCATCCGAGGTTCCTCGCGAGGCGGCGGCCCAGGTCGGGTGTATTCCGCGGCTGGACCCGCCTGGGCCATTCATGGCGCCGGCCAGGGCTCAGGCGGACATGCTGCGGAGCGCCTCGGCGCAGGCCCGCTCGCAGCGGCGGCAGGACTCGGCGCAGATGCGGCAGTGCTCGTGGTGGCTCGCGTGGCGCTCGCACTCCTCGCCGCAAAGGCGACAGGCGGTCTCGCAAGCCATCAGCATCTGGCGGATCACCTCCTCGTTTGAGCCGGTCCGCCGCGTCGCAACCGAGCCCGTGGCGGCGCACACGTCCGCACAGTCGAGGTCCAGGCGGATGCACTGGGTGAGCTGCTGGACCGTCTGCTCGCCGAGGCAGGCGTCGGCGCAGGAGGTGCAGGTCTGCGCACAGGCGTAGCACTCCTCCAGGCAGCGGATGAGCGCGTCGTTGGTGCTGCCCTGGACGTGGGGGTGCGAGCCGATCATCTGTTGCGCGTGCATGCGCCGCCTCCTAGATGCTCGAAAAGGGAACGACGGGCTCCGGGTCCGGCCCGGCGGCCAACCGCGTCCGCCGGAACGCCACGGCGGCGTCCGCGGGACTAACATACCTGCCCAGGGTATGGTTTCCGACCCGATGGGCGTCCCACGCGTTCTCCGCCCGGCAGCAATAGGCGTCGCGATGGCAGGCTCGGAAGAAAGGCACGGGGGCGTCACGGTCGGCCACACGCGCCAGCTTCCCCGCCTGCGCCGCATCGAAGGGCAGGTCCGGGGCCTGCAGCAGATGATCGAGGACGGGCGCTACTGCGTCGACGTGGCCCACCAGATCAACGCCGTCATCGCCGCGCTGCGCCGCGTGCAACCCGACATGCTGCGCGACCACCTCCGGGCCTGTGTCGAGGCCTCCCTCCAGGGGCACATGCCCGAGGCGGAGCGACGCTGCGGATTCCGGAGCATATCGGCCACTGATTCCGATTTGAAGTCGGCCGGTGATTCCGGGATGAAGTCGGCCATTCCGATCTGAAGTCGGCCACCCCTGCGGGGGTGGGGTGTTGCTCGATCCCTGGGCGGGTGTTCCGCGACAATCAGGATGGTTTTTAGCGTCAATCAGGATGGTGGTGGCCGGGGGCGGGCCGGAGGCTGGGCGTAGCCCGGCCGTAGGTCAGCCCCCGGCGCGGCGGGTCCGAGCAGGGCCTGTCGGCGGTTGCGTGAGGCTTGTGCCCGGCACGCACATCACCGACCAGCAAGCGAGACTCTTCATGCATCACCGCAGGACCCAGACCCGGCAGCTTGCCGCGGCACGGGCTGGCATCGGCGCCAGCACCGGCGCCCGGCTGGAGGCCGATCCCCGACTGCCCTCTCAACGCAAACCGCCGCGCGGCCGACGCCGCCCCGACCCGTTGCTCTCGGTCTGGGAGACGGAGATCGTGCCGTTGCTCCAGGCCACGCCCGGCCTGCGCCCCGTGGCGGTGTTCGAGGAGATGATCCGGCGCCACCCGGAGTTGTCGCCCAACATCCGCCGCACGCTGGAACGCCGGGTTCGCCATTGGCAGGCCGTGCACGGCCCGGAGCGTGAGAGGGCTCGGTCGTGCTCGCCTTCTGCTGGGCCCATCTGCGCCGACGCTTCTTCGAGATCCATGCCGGCACCGCCTCGCCGATCGCGGCCGAGACCCTGCTGCGGATCGGCGAGATCTACGCCATCGAGCGCGAAATCCGCGGCCAGTCACCGCAGCAACGCGTCGCCATCCGCCAGGCCAGCACCGCGCCGCTCGTCGCCGCCATGCAGACCTGGCTTCGGGCCCAGCTGAACCGCGTCAGCAGCGACAGCGCGCTCGCCAAGGCCATCCGCTACGGCCTGCGCCACTGGGCGGGGCTGGAGCGCTTCCTGACCGATGGCCGGCTCGAGCTCGATACCAACATCGTGGAGCGGGAAATCCGCCCGGTGGCCGTGACCAGGAAGGCTGCGCTCTTCGCGGGCAGCGAGGGTGGCGGCGAGAGCTGGGCCATCGCCACCACGCTGATCCGCACCGCCATCCTGAACGGCATCAACCCGCAGGCCTGGCTGACGGATGTGCTGGAGCGGATGGTCAGCGGCGAGGTCCGCTCGACCCAGCTTGCCAACCTGCTGCCCTGGAACTGGCGCCAGCCCGGCACCGCCGCCGCGGCATGAGCCCCCGCCGCGCCCGCCTCCCGGCGCTGGCCCTCGACGACCTCGAGGCCTGGCTCCGCGTGATCTTCGGGCCAAGCCTGCCGACCACGCCGATGGGCCTCGCCGCCGTCCAGGCCGTGCTGGATCACCGCAACGCCGTCCACCGCGCCCTTCACATCGACCAAGGCCGGCGCTGGCGCCCCATCTACATGCGCACCGACGACGGCACCGTCCTCGCCCAGCCCTGGGCCGCGGACTTCATGTTCGCCGTCAAGCGCTGGCCCGTCGCCTGGCGCCCCATGTTCGAGCGCAATGACCACGTCGGCCTCATGCTGCCGATCATCGCCTGCTCGGAAGCCGAGGAGGTGGAGAAGCTGATTGCCGGACGGCCGCAGGAAGTCCGCGACCACGTGGGCCGCGCCTACCACCACATCCCCGAAGCCGTCTGCGGCATCCGCGACTACTGGCGCCACCACCAAACCCCGCGCTGAACTGGCCTTCGCCGCACCGTCAAGCCGCGATCGCCGTGGGGCCCAGACGACGGTTACGGTTCGGCTGAAGCTTACCAAGATGCCGCCACAGTCCCGCTTCACGGCTGGAAGTGCCGGTGCGGGAAGACCGCCTTCACCGCGGCGCTACCGGGCCGCAGCACCTCGATCTCGATGCGGTAGTAGTCGCGCGCGGGCAGCGTGGCGGAGCCGCCGTAGGCCTCTGCTCCCCCGACCGTCATTGGCTCGAGTGCGATCCGGGCCTCGGGCATGTGGCGCAGACCATGCACGACCGCCGTCACACCGGCACCGGTGACCCGCGCGCCAGTCCTTGCGCCAAACAGCGCGACCAGGAGGTGATGGATGTAACGACCCTCCGGCGCGCCGCCGTGGAGTCCGCGGCCGGTGTGTTCTGGTGGATGCCCACGGATTACGGCGGCCGGCACCACGGCGAGGT
This sequence comes from Roseicella aerolata, assembly GCF_020523605.1. Classification (GTDB taxonomy): domain Bacteria; phylum Pseudomonadota; class Alphaproteobacteria; order Acetobacterales; family Acetobacteraceae; genus Paracraurococcus; species Paracraurococcus aerolatus. Next base: position 24,037 of record NZ_JAJAQI010000057.1, read on the forward strand.
AGATAGCGAGGCCGCCCGCCTGGCGGAAGGCGCCCTCCGGGTCCAGCGCCGTAGCATGGCGCGGCACCGCCGCGACCACGAGGGCGGGAAGCGCCGCGAGCAGCATGCGGCGGCCTCGGCCCGCTCACCGCTTGGCCGGAACCATGGCGGCGCGGAGGTGCGCCGGAGACGTCCCGTGGCCTGCGCTGCCCCGGGTGCTCCCCGGCACGTTCTCTGGCCTGCTGAAGTGATCATCCATCTCGGACCTCTCCCTTGCCATGTACTTGCGGCACGCAAGGCCTCACGCTCAACATCCGTCGGCGACCAGAACAACGCCGGGGTGCAAGCGCGTCTGGATCAGTGCATCTTGCGCCAGCCGACGCCGCGGATATTGTTCCAGGCGTCGGTCTGATGGCAGAGGAAGCATTGCTCGACCTGAGCATTCGGCTGGCCCGCCATTGGCTGGCTCATCATCCGAAAGTGCATCATGTAGTGGCTGGGCGGGGCCTGGTGACACTCCACGCAGTTCTCCGAACGTGGCGACGGGTGTCTAAAGTTGGCGACGGTCCAGACATCAACCGTGTGGCATCCCTGGCAGTCGCGGCCGAACAACGTCCGGTGCGGGTCGTTGTTGACGTGGCAATCGATGCAGTCGAGCCTCGCGGCTGCAGACGCTGGAAGTGAGCGACGGGCCAGCGGGTTGCTGGACAGGTCCTGCTGGCTACGGTCGAGCAACATGCCGACGTTCGCCATGGCACCGCGCAAGTCGGAGTCGGTGGATGCCGGACTGGACGGGTACACCCACAACGCCAGGGCGCCGGCCGCTGCAAGGCCAGCCATCCCCAGCACTGCGGTCAGGATCGCGATAGGCCTCATGGCGACCGCCGGGCTTCGATCGCGCGGCGCCGAGCCGCCATGACCAGTACCGAATGATCCATGTTGATCGGCCGGCGATCGCGGCCCTGGTGCTCGACGTGGCAGCCAGCGCAGGTGCCGATGTTGGCGTGGAACGCGGTGGTGGGCTTGGTCAGCAGCACCGGTGCCGCGGTGGCGTGGCAGGTAAGGCAGGCCCTGGCCTCAACCCCGAGCACCGGCGTGTGGCAAGTCTCGCATTGCGCGCCGATGAAGTCGTGCGCGGCCGAGAGCGGGCCTGGATTTACGGCCGCGGTCCAGAAGGGAATGGCATCCGAGCCGGAGCGCGTAAGCCACACCGGCACCGAGATGGTTGCGCCGAGGCCGACCAGCCCCAGCACGGCATATACGACGGTGGTTGCCTTCATGGCAGCCACCGTAACCCGTAGTAAATGCCGCTCCAGATATGCAGCGCAAGCAAAGGGTAGAGAACGAGTGCTGCGACAATATGCGCCACGACCCAGCGCGACAGCGTCCGCTTCAGCGCCTCCCGCCCGCCGATCGAATCCTCAAGGTCGGCGATGCCGGCAACGAGGGTCGGAACGGGGACGTCGAGCGGCCCCGCAGCAGCCGTGCGGATGCTCCCCCCCTTCAGCATCGAGGCGATACCCCCGGCGATCGCGTCGTAGCGAGTGCGCAGCGTGCCCAGCTCCACGCGCTGCGCGCGGATGTCGTTGCCAATACGCGCCAGATAGTGCCGGCCAACGAAGCCGCTCAGGACGACGACCAGCATCGCCACGATCAGGGTGATCCCGAGCGGACTTTGATACGTGTGGCCGGTGTGGAGGATCCCGAACACCGCGCCGATAGCGCCTGCATAGACGTGGAAGGTCAGCATCGCGGAGAGCGACGCGCGCCGCTTCAGCCAGGGTATCCGCTTTGCCAGCGAAAAGGCCAGCAGCAGCACGAACAGCAAGGCAGCGATGATGCCGAGCAAACTGCCGATGAGGCTGCCTGGAAAGCGCGGTGCAGTGTGCAGCAGGAAACCCGGCAGGAACAGTGCCACCGCCATCAGCAGCATGCCAAGCGCAAGGCGTTCTCGCCCACCCACGCTCAGGCCTCGACCACAAGGTTGCCGATCGATTTCGCCTGGCAGGCCAGGATGATGCCTTTCGCCTTCTCGTCCGTCGGCAGACCGTCCTCGACCGCCATGGTCACCTCGCCCGACTTCAGCGGCACCACGCAGGTGCCGCAGGTGCCCACGCGGCAGGCGTAGTCGATCTCAACCCCGATCGCCTCGGCTGCTTCCAGCACGGTCTGATCAGGCGCCAGCGGCGCCGTCTTGCCGGATGTCGTGAATTCGACCTGCGCCGCGGCGCTAGGTAGTGCGGCCGGAGCCGGGGCCACCGGCGCGTCGCCGGGCACCGGTCCAGGAGGTGCCGCGGCGGTGGGTTCGGGGCCTGACGGCACCCGTCCTTGGGCCGCACCAAAAGCCTCCGTCTTGATCTTGTTTTGCGCGACGCCGAGTTCGAGAAGCGACGTCTTGACCGCCTCCATCATCGCCGGAGGGCCACAGATATGGACCCGCCGATGGGCGATGTCGGGTACCGCCTGGGCAATGAACTCCTTGGAAACCGGTCCCTGAGCGCCATCCCACGGCGTCGCCGAGACCTTCCCCATCGTGGCCACGACATGCAAGTTGGGATGCCGCTTTTGCAGGTAGCCGAGTTCCTCGTGGAACACGAAATCGTCCACCCTGCGCGCCCCGTGCAGAAAGAAGATGTCGCCGGAATAGGATTTATCGTTCAGGCAGCGCACCACGCACATCATCGGCGTGATGCCGATCCCGCCGGAGATCAGGACGATGCTGTCGGCCTCCTCCCCCGTGAAGGTGAATGCGCCCGAGGGGCCCGAGACTTGCAACTGGTCACCGACCGCGACCTGGTCATGCAGGTGCCTGGATTCCGCTCCGTGATCTTCGCGCTTGATTGCGATCTCGACATAGCTGCGTTGGCAGGCCGAGGACGCGATCGTGTAGGAACGTCGCACCGGCTTACCGTCGATTTCCGCCGCGAGGGTGATGAACTGGCCGGCCAGGAAGGTAAACGGGATGTCGCCGCCCTCCGGGTTCATGAGCCGAAACGTCTTGACCGTATCGGTTTCGCGGAAGATCGCCGCAACACGGAGCTTTCCCGACCAGGGCTTCTTTGCACTGGCCGGGGCATCGGGTGTGGCAGCTACGGGCCTGGCCGCGGGCGCCGCAGGCTGCTCCGCCACGCCCTTGTCCGGCGCGAGGGTACCCGGCGATGTCGCATCATCACGCTTCGGAGCGGCGGCGGCGCCAGGGGCACCGCCCGGCGTGAGGCGCTCTACCAACCCGCCGATCCGCCGCATCCGGGCATACTGGATCATCAAGGCGCCCAGCAGGAACGCGACCAGGAACGCCATCGTCGTCAGGTGGTACCAGGACAGTCCCCATGGACCGCCCTCCATAACCATTGGCGCCGCCTCCGGGGAGGAGATCGACAGTTGTTCCCTGAACCAGGCTTGGGCAAACTGGCGTGGCGGCGTTCCGGCCGCGATCGCCTGCAGGGCCGCCGTGCCGCTCTCAAGCCGCAGCACACCCGAGCGAACCTCGTTCGCTGCCTGCTGAACGGCCGCAGGGTCGTTCGACGCCAAGGCCAAGCTCAGCTGTGCATGGCCGGCCGCGATCGCCTGGGAGCCCCAGCCGATGCGTCGCTCTGCCTCGGCCTCGATGAAACGTCGCGCCTCCGGAGTGAGCGCGGGCATGTCCAGGAGTGCGGCATAGAACGGCCGCGGACCGCCGCCCATGCAGCCCATCATGCCGCCGCACCCTCCGCCGGGCTGTGTCGCTGGCGTGGCGCCGGACGTTGACGGCGCTGGCATGGTGTCACTGCCAGGGGCGGCCGGCGGCCTCATCTCCACGGCTGGCGCGGGAGCTTCGGGATGATGTGCGCCGTGGTCGACAGGACCGGTCTGCGCCACCGCAGTCCCAAGCATCGCCGCACCCAGCAGCGTCGCGGCGATGCTCCAGCGGCTCAGGCTGCTTCGCCACACGCCTTTAGAAGGCTCCGATAAAGGGCAGCATGGTGGTGGTCGCCGCGCGCTTCTGCGCCTCATCGAGCTGGTCATAGAGCGCGTTGAAGGCGAGCCGAGTCGTGCGGATCGCCTCCAAACGCGCCACCAAGTGCCCTTCATAAGATTCCAGGCGGGCCATCGGGTCTGCTGCCGCGTTTGCGCCCTCAAGCGCGTTGCGGGCGGCGTCCAGGTGGCCGCGCCCGGTGCGGAGCGCGGCAGCGAAGGCGTCCCAACCAGCCGCCTGCGGCTCAGTGATGCGGAGTGCGCTTCGCAGGTAGGCGATCCGCCCTTCCAGGCGGGGAACGGAGTCCGCTACCGGCGACGCTGCTGAACCCGGCGCCATCCCCGCGCCCGCTGCCGGCCCACCTGACATCGGCGGGGTCATCCCCGGCTGCGCCGCGCCCATGCGCATCATGTTCTGCATCATTGCGCACATCGGGCACATGCCTGCGGCCTGCGGCTGTGGCATTTGACCCGTTGGCGCCTGGGTCTGCCCCTGGGCAGGCATGCCGCCGCCCATGCGCATCATGTCATCGCTCATGCCACCGGCGGCGGGTGCCGGCTGAGCGCCGGGCGTGGCCGGCGTACCAGGCATCGCGCCACCCATGCGCATCCTGTCATCGCCCATGCCACCAGCGGGGGGTGCCGGCTGAGCGCCGGGCGTGGCCGGCATACCAGGCATCGCGCCACCACCGCCCATCGGCATCATGTCCATCATTGCGAGGACGACAGGCGCTCGAAACTCCCCAACGCTGGTTGCGAGCGCCGCAAACGGCATAACTGCCGCCAGAGCCGCAGCGGTAAGTATCGCAATTTGCCTTTGCATCTTTGTGTTCCTTCAGGCGAGCAGGAGAACAATGATTATCCCCGCGATGGTCAGCAGCGTGTGCCCTACGGCGTATGTCACGGTGTATCCAAGGGTCACGTCCGTCAACGCGGTGGAAATTGCTGTTGGGCTTGAGGTGGCCGCAGCACCGCCTCGGCAACGCCGCGAAGGAAGTCTGCGTCTCCTGCTTTCGCCAGCAGGTCGGCAAGTGGCATTCTGTCGTCGGTCATCGGCTGGTTAGGAGTGGGAGCTTCGCAACTCCACCCTAGCCGCCAGGTCCGATGGCCACCCAAGCCCTACACCCCGGCCAGCGCCGGAATTTCCACCACCTCCGCGGACGCTACCGAAGTCCTTATCCCCACGAAGTCCGGATCCGCTCCCGACTGCCGTCCAGACATGCATACCCCCTACGCTCAATGACGCAGGAAATCATCATGAACAACGACAGTGAGCTGCAACAAGCCCTTATACTACGCCACTTCTGGAAGCAATTCGGTGAGAGACTGATGGTCCGCAATAATTCTTCATGCTTCAGTTCAACGGCGGCGGAGGCAACGGACGGCGCTGTCCCGGTTAAAGACATTTCAAGCACCGAAGGAAACGATCCATGCTGGTAGCACCGTCCATCCCTGCGGCCGCGGCTCCTGGCTTGCATCGACGTGACCTGCTGCGCGCCGCCGGAGTGACGGGGTTGCTGACGGGGCTGGCTGGTTGCGCCCCTGGCCGCGCCGAGAACCCGGCCGCTGGTGCTCCGGGGGGCGCCTCGGTTGCCGGAAACCCCATCGACCTCGTCATCGAGAATGTGGCCTTGCCGGTTGATGGCCGCGTCGGCAGCGCCGTCGCGATGAATCGCATGGTGCCCGGTCCGGTGATCCGGCTGCGTGAGGGCGAGGACGCCGTCCTGCGCGTCACTAACCGTCTCGAGGAGACAAGCTCGATCCATTGGCATGGGCTCATCCTGCCGCCGGGCGTGGACGGCGTCCCGGGCGTCCGCTTTGCCGGCATCCGGCCTAGTGAGACCTTCGTCTACCGCTTCCCGGTGCGACAGAGCGGCACTTACTGGTGCCACAGCCACTCCGGTGGGCAGGAGCTGCTCGGCCTCTACGCGCCGCTGATCATCGACCCTGCCGGGCCGGAGCCGTTCCGCTACACCGGCGACCATGTGGTCATGCTGTCAGACTGGAGCTTCGAGCCACCCGAGCAGCTTCTCGCCCACATGAAGAGCCTTCCCAGCTACTACAATTACCAGCAGCGCACAGTGGGTGAGTTCTTCCGCGACGCCCGTCGAGACGGCCTGGGGGCGACCGTCAGCAACCGACTCGACTGGGGGCGGATGCGGATGGATCCGACTGAACCGCGCCGGGTTCGCCGGAGGCTGATTGGTTTGAGTCACGCCGCCAGGAGCAGGTTTTCCTGGGCCGCGTAATAGAGTGCCTCCGCCTCGGCTGGCGGGATATTGCCAATGGGCTCCAGCAGCCGCCGATGGTTGAACCAGTCGACCCACTCAAGGGTGGCGAATTCCACGGCCTCGAGCGAGCGCCATGGGCCACGCCGGTGGATCACCTCGGCCTTGTAGAGGCCGTTGATTGGACTTGCTTCGGGAAAGTGGAGAGGTCCCGATGATGCAAGAGGACCCACATGAAGCAGCAGCGACGGTTTACGAAGGAATTTGAGGACGAGGCGGTACGCCTTGCTCGGACGAGCGG
>NZ_JAJAQI010000058.1 GCF_020523605.1 Roseicella aerolata
CCCGCCGTGATCGCCCCCAGATAGGCCGCGAACCGCGCCTCGCCCGTCCTCGGCCGCCTTGTCTGCCTCTCTACCATCCCCCACATATAGGAAGACCGGAAAGCTTTGACACAGTAAGACTAGGGGCGGAGCTGGCACCCGGCGGGCCGCAGCCCGACGTGCTGAATTTCGCCTGGCGGGACTACGGCAATCGGGTCGGCGCCTGGCGGCTGCTGGAGCTGCTGGACCGGCTCGCCCTGCCCGCGACCGTGCTGCTGAACAGCGCGATGTACGGCTACGCCCCGGCGCTGGTCGCGGCGCACCGGGCCCGCGGCGACGAGATCGCGGGGCATGGCCGGACCAATTCCGAGCGCCAGAGCCTGCTGCCCGAGGCGGAGGAGCGCCGGCTGATCATGGAGAGCACGGCGGCGATCGCCCGGCATGAAGGCCGGGCGCCGCGCGGCTGGCTCTCCCCCTGGATCGCCGAGAGCCGGGTGACGCCCGACCTGCTGGCTGAGGCCGGCTACCGCTACACCCTCAACTGGTGCATGGACGACCAGCCCATCTGGATGGCGACCCGCGCCGGGCGGCTGCTGGCCATCCCCTATCCGCAGGAGGTGAACGACATCCCCGCGGTGGTCGCCCGCAAGGACGGGGCGGCGCAGTTCGCCGCCATGGTGCTGGCGGATTTCGAGGAAAGGCTGGAGCAGGTGGCGCGCGACGGCATCCCGCAGGTGATGGGCATCGCGCTGCATCCCTACATCATCGGCCAGCCCTACCGGCTGCGGGCGCTGCGCGGCGCACTCTCGGCCATCGCGGCGCGACGGGGGGAGGTATGGATCACCACGGCGGGCGCGATCTTCGACCATGTGGAGGCACTGCCCGAGGGGATGGTGCCATGAGGCGCCTCGCCCTCGCCGCCGCGCTGCTGCTGGCGGGCTGCGTCGGCGCGCCGGACCCCACCACGCCGCAGCCGGTGCCGGCCGTCGATCTGCAGCGCTATCTCGGCACCTGGCACGAGGTGGCGCGGCTGCCGATGTGGGCGCAGGATTCCGCCAGCGTCTCCTGCGAGGATACGACGGCCACCTACACCACGCGGCCGGATGGGCGTATCGGCGTGCTGAACCGCTGCCTGAACGCGCTGGACGGCAACCGGCCGCGGGCGGCGGAGGGCCAGGCCTATGCGGTGGAGGGCAGCAACAACGCCCGGCTGCGCGTCAGCTTCTTTTGGCCCTTCTACGGCAATTATTGGGTGATCGGCCTCGATCCCGACTATCGCTGGGCGGTGGTAGGGGAGCCAAGCCGGCGCTGGCTCTGGGTGCTGTCCCGCACGCCGAAGCTGGAGCAGGCCGAGTTCGACAAGGCGCTCGGGATCGCCCGGGCGAATGGCTACGACCTCGGGCCGCTGCGCATCTCCCGCCAGCAGCGGGAATAAAGGGCCGTCGCAGGCGACGGGTGCCCGGGCGCAGGCCGCGCTGCTTGCGGAGTGGCGGCATGGGGCGGATGGGCCTCCCGCCCGGCCTTGGTGGACCGGCGCGGGAACGCGGCTCGCCGGCGCCGGTCCACCATGGCCCGGATCGGCGCTTGCGTCGGGAGAGGCGCGGACCGAACCCCGGACTGGGGCCGATCCGCGCAGAATGGGGGCGCGTCTCCGCCGCCTACCGGCCCTTGAAGTTCGGCTTCCGCTTCTCGTTGAAGGCGCGGATGCCTTCCATGCGGTCCTCGGTCGGGATCAGCTGGTAATAGGCCTCGATCTCGAAGAGCATCCCGCTGGCGCGGTCCATCTGCAGGCCCTGGGTGATCGATTTCTTCGCCTGGCGGACCGAGAGCGGGGCATTGGCCGCGATCGCCTTCGCCGTCTCCAGCACCGTCCCCAGCACCTCACCCGGCGGGCAGAGGCGGTTCACCATCCCCCAGGCCAGGGCGTCCTGGGCGCTGAAGGGCCGCCCCGTCAGGATCACCTCCTTCGCCCGCCGCTCCCCGATGGTGCGCGGCAGGTTCTGGGTGCCGCCGGCGCCCGGCATGATGCCGAGCGTCACCTCGGTCAGGGCGAAGCGGGCATTCTCCGACGCATAGGCGAAATCGCAGCAGAGGGCGAGTTCCAGCCCGCCGGCGAAGGCGGCGCCGTTGATGGCGCCGAGCAGCGGCGGCGGACAGGCGAGAACGGCGCGCGCCATGCGCTCGAACAGGTAGTGCTGGGCGGCGAACTGCTCGTCCGTCATCCCGTTGCGTTCCTTGAGGTCGGCGCCGGCGCAGAAGGCGCGGTCGCCGGCCCCGGTCAGCACCACGCAGCGATAGGCGCCCGGCTCGGCCTCCAACGCCTGGAAGACCTCGACCAGTTCGCGGCCCATCTGCGTCGTGAAGGCATTGGCCCGCTCCGGCCGGTTGAGCGTGACCTGCAGGATGTGCTCGGCCGGTTCGGTGACCAGCAGGGTCTCGAAGGCGCGGTCGAGCGCGGCGAGGTGCGGCATGGGGTTCCTCCACTGTGGCGACCGGCTGCTTACTCCCTCCCCCGCCTGCCGGGGAGGGCCCCAGGGGGAGGGCCCCAGGGGGAGGGCCCCAGGGGGAGGGCCCCAGGGGAGGGCCAGGGGAGGGCCGGAGCCGCGCCGCCGCGTTTACCCGGGTGGCGGGAAGGCAACGGTGCTTGGCCCCTCCGCCGAAAACGCCTAGCCTGCTACCCAAAGAGCAGAAGGAAACGGACCATGGCCGATCTGGTCATCCGTGGTGGAACCGTCATCGACGGCAGCGGCGCGCCGCCCCGGCAGGCGGATGTGGCGGTGCAGGACGGCCGCATCTACGCCATCGGCGAGGGCCTGCCGCGCGGGGCGGTGGAGATCGATGCCCGCGGCAAGCTCGTCATGCCCGGCTTCGTCGACCTCCACACCCATTATGACGGCCAGGCGGTGTGGGACAGCCACCTCGCCCCCTCCGCCCTGCATGGCGTGACGACGGCGGTGATGGGCAATTGCGGCGTCGGCTTCGCCCCGGTCCGCCCGGGCACGGAGGAGAAGCTGATCGAGCTGATGGAGGGCGTCGAGGACATCCCCGCCCCCGTCCTCTCCCAGGGCCTCGACTTCCGCTGGGAGAGCTTCGCCGAGTACCTGGCGGTGCTGGACCGGAAGCCGCGGGACATCGACATCTGCGCCCTGCTCCCGCATGCCGCGCTGCGCGTCTATGTCATGGGCGAGCGGGCGCTGGCGCTGGAGAATGCCAACCAGGCCGATATCGCCGAGATGCGCCGGCTGGTCGCCGAGGCGGTGAAGGCCGGCGCCTTCGGCTTCTCGACCAGCCGCACCATCAGCCACAAGACGCTGAAGGGCGACCCGACCCCGACGCTGCGGGCGCAGGAGGAGGAGCTGACCGGCCTCGCCCTCGGCCTGCGCGATGCCGGCGCCGGATTCATGGAGCTGGTCTCGGACTGGAACGCGCCGGACCCGGCCACGGAATTCGCCATGGTGCGCCGGATTGCCGAGCGCTGCGGGCGGCCCATCGTCTTCTCGCTCACGGCGCGGCACGACCGGACCGAGGCATGGAAGGAATTGCTGGCGCTGTCGAACCAGGCGGCGAAGGACGGCCTCAACATCCGCCCGGTCTTCCCGCCCCGGCCGATCGGCATCCTGATGGGCCTGCTCGGCAGCCAGAACCCCTTCAGCGGCACGCCCAGCTACAAGAGCATTGCCCACCTGCCGGTGCCCGAGCGCGTCGCCGCCATGCGCGACCCCGCGATGCGCGAGCGCATCCTGTCGGAGGACCGCTTCGCCGGCAGCAATTTCCCGCTGCTGGCCCGCCTCTCCTTCGACCGCATGTTCCCCTTCGGCGACCCGCCGGACTACACGCCGCCGAAGGAGAGCAGCATCGGGGCACAGGCGGCGCGCGAGGGGCGCCGGCCGGAAGAGGTCGCCTATGACATGCTGCTGGCCGATGAGGGCCAGAGCTTCATCTTCTGCGCCCTGACGAACTATGCCGACTATACGCTCGCGGCCAGCGAGGAGCTGCTGCGGCATCCCAACACCATCGTCGGCCTCTCCGACGGCGGCGCGCATGTCGGCTTCATCTCGGACGGCAGCTTCCCGAGCTTCCTGCTGGCCTATTGGGGCAAGCAGCGCGGCCTGCCGGTGGAGGAGCTGGTGCGCCGCCAGACCAGCGACACCGCCCGCGCCGCGGGCCTGGCGGATCGCGGCCTGCTCAAGCCGGGGCTCCGCGCCGACATCAACGTCGTCGACTGGGATGCGCTGGCGCTGGAACGGCCGGGGATGCTCTACGACCTGCCCGGCGGCGGGCGGCGGCTGATGCAGAAGGCGCGCGGCTATGACGCGACCATCGTCGCCGGCGCCGTCACCTACCGCCATGGGGAGGCGACCGGCGCCCTGCCCGGCAAGCTGGTGCGCTGCGCGGGTTGACGTCCCGGGCCGCCGGTGCCCAGGCATCGGCGGCCACCTCCTCCGGGCGCCCGGCCCGGCGGGGCACCCGCACCGAAAGGGACCATGCGCCTCGATCGCCCGCTGAAGCTGCTGCTGCTCGCGCTCGGCGCCATGTTCGCGCAGCAGACCTTCGCCTCCCTCGGCCGCGGCCTGCCTTCCGTGGTGGCGCCGGCGGTCATCCAGGACCTCGCGCTCGACCCCGCCTGGTTCGGCACTTATGTCAGCCTCTCGGCCCTGGCCTCCCTGCTCTTCCAGCTCGGCTGCGGCAGCTTCATCCTGCGCCATGGCGCGCTGCGCCTCAGCCAGGTGGCGCTGGTCATGCTGGCGGTCGGCCTCGCCGCCGGCGCGGGCGGGCTGATCATCCTCTTCATCCTCTCGGCCATCATCGGCGGCGGCGGCGCGGCGGTCTCGACGCCCGCCAGCTCCCATCTCCTCGGCCGCTACTCGCCGCCGCGATACGCGCCGCTCGTCTTCTCCGTAAAGCAGACCGCGGTGCCGGCCGGGCTGCTGCTGGCCGGGCTGCTCGGCCCGCCGCTGACGGAGTGGACGGGCTGGCGCATGACGCTGCTGATCACCGGCCTCGCCTGCCTCGCCTTCGTCTTCGTCCTGGAGCCGATGCGACGGGAATTCGATTCCGACCGCATCCCCTCCCAGAGCTTCCGCCTCTCCGACTTCTGGACGACGCTGCGCAGCGTCACCGCGGCGCACGACCTGCGCATGCTCTCCATGGCCTGCTTCGCCTTCAACGGGCTGCAGACGGTCTTCACCGCCTATTTCATCATCTTCCTGGTGGAGCTGGGCCAGGACCTGACGGCGGCGGGCGCGCTCTTCTCGCTGGCCATGCTCGTCGCCGTGCCGGGGCGCATCCTCTGGGGCTGGCTCGGCAGCGCGCTGGTGGCGCCACGGCTGGTGATGGCGGGCCTCGCCCTCGGCATGGCCGCCAGCACGGCGCTGCTCGGCCTGTTCGGCGCGAGCTGGGGTCTGGTGCTGATCGGCCTGGTGGCATCGGCGCTCAGCGCCACCGCCATGTCCTGGCACGGCGTGCTGCTGGCGGAGGCGGCGCGGCTGGCGCCGGAAGGCAGGCGCGGCGCCGCCACCGGCGGCGTGCTCTCCTTCGGGCAGATCGGCGCCTTCCTGCTGCCGCTCGCCTATGCCGCCTGCCTCAGCCTGACCGGCAGCCACGGCCTCGGCTTCGTCGTCAGCGGCCTGCCGGCGCTGCTGGTCGGCATCGCCCTGCTGCGCGGCGGCGACCGGCAGCAGGGGCAGGTGGTGGCCTACTCCACCGCTTCATAGGCGTCGCGCTTCACCCGCTCCATGTTCATGCCCTCGATCCGGATCAGCTTGGTGGAGGCATCGCGTCGCGGGGCGTGCAGCACGCCCGGCTCGTACAGATAGGCATCGCCCGGCTTCAGCACGTAGTCGCGCACCGGCTTCGCCCGGCCGGGCCTGCCGCCCTCCGGCCGCGCCAGGCATTCGAAATCGGTCATCACCGTCTCGCCCTCCGCCTGGCCGTAGATCGCCCAGGAGGGGCCGTGGTCATGCGGCTTGCTGCCCTTCGCGCCGACATAGGCATGGGCGAGGACGGTGAAACCGAGTTCCGGATCCTCGTAGAGCACCTGGCGCTCCGGCGTCCCTTCCGGAATGGCGGCGGCGACGAAGCCGGGATCCTTCAGCGCCTCCCGGACCAGCGCGACGACATGGGCGCGGCCGGCGGGGCCGGGATCGGCCAGCAGCGCCTCCCGGCAGCGGCTGGCGAATTGCTCGACCGAAAGCGACATGCGGGGCTCCTCCTGCGATCGCGCCAGCAAGCCGCGCGGCGCGGGGGATGTCAAACCCGCCGGGCTTGCCGGTCGGCGACCGCGGCCCGAGACTGCGGGGACAAGACGGGAGGAACCGCCATGCCTGAGCCGGGCACCATGCGCGCCATCTGGTATGAGAGGCCGGGACCGGCGCGGGAGGTGCTGCAGCTCGGCGAACGGCCGGTGCCGCAGCCCGCGCCGGGCGAGGTGCGCGTGCGCCTCCTCGCCTCCGGCGTGAACCCGGCCGATATCTACCGCCGCGCCGGCACCGCCTATGCCAACGAATGGCCGCTCATCGTCCCGAACAGCGACGGGGCGGGCGTGGTGGAGGCGCTCGGCGAGGGCGTGGACCAGGCGCTGCTCGGCCGCCGGGTCTGGCTCTACAACGCGCAGCGCGGCCGGCCCTTCGGCACTGCGGCGGAATACACCTGCGTGCCGGCCGAATATGTGCACGACCTGCCGGAGGACATCCCCTTCGAGGTCGGCGCCTGCCTCGGCATTCCCTGCATGACGGCGCATCGCTGCCTCTTCGCCGACGGGCCGGTGCGGGGCCTGCGGGTGCTGGTCTCGGGCGGCGGCGGGGCGGTGGGGAACTACGCCCTGCAGCTCGCCCGCTGGGGCGGCGCGGCGCAGGTGCTGGCGACGGCGAGCGGCGGCTGGAAGAGCGAGGATGCGAGGGCCGCCGGCGCCGAGCAGGTCTTCGACTACCGCGCGCCCGATTGCGTGGAGCGCATCATGGCCTGGACCGGCGGCGCGGGCGTCGATCGCGTCATCGAGGTGGATGTCGGCGGCAATGTCGCATTGTGGTCGGCGGTGATCGCGCTGAACGGCAGCGTCATCGGCTATGCCAGCCGCGGCAATCTCACGCCCGCCATCCCGGTTTCCGGCACGCTGATGCGGAAGAACGTGAACCTGCGCGGCGTGGTGCTGAACAGCGCGCCCGCTGCGGCGCGGCGGCAGGCAATGCTCGACATCACGCGCTGGCTGCGGGAGGGGGCGCGGCTGCACCGCATCGCCGCGACCTTTCCGCTGGCCGAAACCGCCGCGGCGCATGAGGCGGTGGAGGCGGGGACCAAGCGCGGGACCGTCGTGGTCCTGCCGCAGCAGTGACCCGGGGGCGCTGCGGGGTCCTCATCGCCGGCGCGATAGGGTGCCCCTGTCCCCCAGCCCCCCGCCGGGGGCCGTATCGGGTCCCGGCCCCCGACCCGGGTCAGCCCAGCGTCAGGCCGCCATCCACCGTCACCGTCTGGCCGGTGACCATGGCGGCGCCGGCGAGGAGGAACAGCATCACCTCCGCCAGGTCGTCCGTGGTGCAGCGGCGCTTCAGCAGCGCCTTGTCGATCGAGCCGCTGCGCTGCTCGTTCGTCCATTCGATCATCCAGGCGCTGTCCACCGCGCCCGGCGCCACGGCATTCACCCGCACCTCCGGCGCCAGCGCCCGCGCCAGGTTCTGCGTCAGGCTGACCACGCCCGCCTTGGTCGCGCCATAGGCCAGCGACGACCCGACATGGCCGAGCCCGGCGATGGAGGCCGTATTCACCACCGCGCCGCGCGCCGCCCTCAGTGCCGGCGCCGCCGCCTTGGTGCAGCGGAAGACGCCGACCAGGTTCACCTGGACGACCGTGTCCCAGAGCTCCTCGGTGATCCGGTCCAGTTCCCTGGGCGGGATGCTGGTCCGCGTGCCCGGCGTGCCGGCATTGTTCGCGAGGTAGTCCAGCCGGCCGAGATCCCGCACCGCCTGCTCCACCATCCGCACGCAATCGGCCGCGTCGCCGACATTGCCGGGGGCGCCGATGACGTCGAAGCCCTCGTTGCGGAGGCGCTCCACCTGCTCCGGCCCGCGCGGGTCATCGGCCAGGTGGTTGATGGCGACCTTCGCGCCGTTGCGCGCCAGCTGCGTCGCCAGCGCCAGCCCGATGCCGGAGGCGGCGCCGGTCACCAGCGCCGCCTTGCCCTTGAGGTCGTAGCGGATCATTCGCTGCGCTCCAGCCCTGCCATGGTCCCGATCCCGCGCATCGCCTGCTTGAGGGCGATCAGGCGCCGGTCCCGCGCCTCGAACAGCCTGGCCGGGTTGCCCGGCCAGTCATAGTAGCCGGCGCCCGCGAGGACACCGGTGCGGCCTTCCGCGACCAGCCTGTCCAGGGTCGGACTGCTGCCGCGCGGCTCGGGCGGCATGTAGCTCTTGTTGCGCGCCACCGCCTGCATCAGCGGCAGGCCGGTGAAGTCGGCCTTGGCGTAGTAGCCGAGGATCGGCAGCCGCAGCGCGAGGCCGTGGATGATGGCCGCGTCGATCTCCGGCGCACTCGCCACGCCCTCATCCAGCAGGTGCTGCACCTCCAGCCCGATCGCCGCCTGGATGCGGTTGGCGACATAGCCCGGGACGAATTTCTTGAGGCCCAGGGGCTGCTTGCCCATGGCCTTCAGCATGCCGAAGACCTGCTCGAACGCCGCCGGATCGCATTTGGGACCCGGGATCATGTCCACCAGGTCCACCAGATAGGGCGGCGTGTACCAGTGGGCGATCATCGCCTTGCCCTGCCGCCCCTCCGGGATCAGCGGGAAGACGTCCAGATGGCTGGTGTTGCTGGCGATGATGGCGTCCCGCGGCGCGCAGGCATCCAGTTGCTGGAAGAGCGTGCGCTTCGCCTCCGGCGTCTCGATGATCGCCTCGACGATCAGTTCGGCGCCGTCCACCGTCTCCTCCAGGCTCTCATGCCGCGTCACCGCCTGGGCGAGATGGCCGGAGGTCCAGTCCTTCGGCGCCTCGCCACCCTCGACCAGGGTGGCCAGCGCCGTCTCCATCAGCCCCTGCGCCTTGGCGAGGGTCGCCGGGTTGCTGTCGGTCAGCCGCACCCGGTGCCCGCCGAGCGCGAAGACCAGCGCCAGCGCATGCCCCATGGTGCCGGCGCCGATGACCGCCACGCGTGCCATTTACGCATCCTCCTTCGGTGTCCAGGGCTCGGGGGCCCTGCAATCGATATCGGTGGCGACGTCCACCACCACCGTTTCATCGGAGGCCATCGCCTCGGCCAGCGCGCCGGCGATGTCCTGCGGCCGCTCCACGCGGATGCCCTTCAGGCCGAATTGCCGCGCAACCGCGGCGAAATCGGTCGGGCCGAAGCGCAGCACCTGCTCCGCCGCCACCGGCCGGTTGCCCGCCTGCTTCAGGTAGTTCGGCCAGCCCTGGCCGAAGCCGGAGTTGTTGTTCACCACCAGCACCACCGCGATGCCGCGCCGCTTCGCCGTCTCCAGCTCCGGCAGGTGGTAGTAGAGCGCGCCGTCGCCGGACCAGCAGATGACCTTGCGCTCCGGCGCCGCGAGCTTGGCGCCGAGCGAGGCCGGGAAAGCCCAGCCGAGCGAGCCTGCCGCGCGCAGATAGGTCTGGCCCGGCTCCATCTCCACCAGCGTGCCGGTCCAGATGCCGGAATAGCCGGTATCGGCCACCAGGATGCCGTCCGCCGGCAGCGCCTGGCTGATCTCGGCGCAGAGCCGCGCCGGGTCGATGCCGATGGCGTCGCTGGCGAGGCGCGGCGCGATCTCCTTCCGCCAGGCGGCCAGGATGGCCTGCGCCTCCGCGAGGAAGGCGCCGTCCCGCGCCGGCCGGCCGAGCTCCGCCACCAGCGCCGCCAGCACGGCCTTCGGGTCGCCGAGCAGCGCGACCTCGGTCGCGTAGCTCCGCTCGAATTCCAGCGGATCGGCATCGATCTGCACCACCCGCGTGCCCGGCCGCGGCACGCGCCAGGTATGCGTCACCTGGTCGCCGGTGTCGCAGCCGACGAAGAGCACCAGTTCCGCCGCATGGACGATCCGGTTCGCCGGTGGCGCGGAGTAGTTGCCGACCACGCCGACATGCAGCGGATGCCGGGTGGAGACGATGCCACGCGCGCCGAGCGAGGTGGCGATCGGCGCCCGCAGCGCCTCCGCCAGCGCCAGCAGCTCCGTGCCGCAGCCGGACAGGCCAGCGCCGTCGCCGGCGACGATGACGACCCGCTGCGTCGAGCGCAGCGCCTCCGCCGCCGCCCGCACCGAGGCCGGGTCGGCAACCGGCCGGTGCCGCGGCGCGGTCCAGGCGCCCAGCGCGGCGGGCTCCTCCGGCGTGTCCGAAGTCTCGACGAACTCGCCCATCAGCCCGTTGAGGTCGAGATGGACGGGGCGCGGCGGCGCCGCGACCGCCGCGGCCCAGGCCTGGCGGAACTGCCGCGGCAGGTCGGCCGCCTCATGCACCTGCGCCGCGAATTTGGTGACGGGCGCAAACAGCGGCCCATGCGCCACTTCCTGATAGGCGTTGCGGTGCTGATGGCCGATGGGCTTGTGGCCGGTCAGGGCCAATACCGGGCTGCGGGCCAGGAAGGCATCCTGCAGCCCGGCAGCCAGGTTGGCCGTGCCGACCGACTGCGCCGCCACCACGCCCGGCCGGCCGGAGACGCGGCCATAGGCATCGGCCATGTAGACCGCCGCCTTCTCGGTATGCGCCAGCACCGGCTGCACGCCGACCCGTTCCATCTCCAGCAGGCTGCGGCGCAGCACCGCATCGACGAAGAAGAAATGCGTCTGGCCGGATGCCTTCAGGCTGCGCGCCAGCCACTCGAAGCCCTTCATGAGGCCTGCCCCGTCATGCCGTTCCTCCGCTTGTCGTTCGCACCAGGCGAGCGATACTGCCCCGACAAGAGGGAGGAGGAAACCCGGTGGCCGACCTGCTGATCCAGCACGGGCAAGGGCCCGGCCTGCGCTACCAGGATGTCGAGAACCCCGCCGATACCTGGCACTGGCTGGAGAACCCGCCAGCCGGTGCGACGGGCGGCATCCCCTATGCCTTCATCGCCTCGCTCGGCGATGTGAGCCGCCCCGCCCCCTTCCTCTACACGGTCGAGCTTGACATCGCCGAGGCCGACCTGCCGGCGATCCATGACTGGTACGAGAAGGAGCACCTGCCGCTGCTGACCAGCGTGCCCGGCTGCATCGGCGGCACCCGCTACCGGCGGCTGGATGGCGGCGCGCCCAACCTGCTGGCGGCCTACCGCTTCGAGCGGCCGGAGGTGAACCAGTCCGCCGAGTGGGTCGCAGCCCGCAGCACGCCGTGGTGTGACCGCGTGCGGCCATTGTTCCGCAGCACCCGGCGCTATGTCCGGCGGCTTATCGATTGAAGTCGCGGGAGCAGCTTCGCTAGCCTCACCCGACGGCACCCGCGAGGACAAGCGGGGCCGCAGGGAGAGGAGACGCAAGGATGCGCAACGCATCGCGCCTGGGCGCGCTGGCGGCCGGGCTGCTGCTGGCGCTGGCCGGACAGGCCCGGGCCCAGATCCAGATGATCATTCCCTGGCCGGCGGGCGGGGGTTCCGACATCATCGGCCGGCTCATCCAGCCGGTCTTCGCCGAGGAGCTCAACGCCCCGCTGGTCATCCGCAATGTCGGCGGCGCCACGGGCACCATCGGCACGGCGGAGGTGGTGCGGTCGAAGCCGGACGGCTCGACCATCCTGCTCACCTCCATGGCCGCCGCGGTGATCCAGCCGAGCTTCCGCGCCAACCCGCCCTACCGCGTCGAGCAGCTCGCGCCGGTCTGCCTGGTGGCCGAGGCGCCGGCGACGCTGATGACGCCAAAGAATTCCGGCCTGCGCACCATCGCAGACATCGCGGCTAAGGCCCGCGCCACGCCGGGCCAGATGCCCTATGCCTCGGGCGGCGTCGGCGGCCTCGGCCACCTCGCGATGACCGGGCTGACCCGCGCCCTCGGCATCGAGATGAACCATGTGCCCTATCGCGGCTCCGGTGACAGCGTGCTGGCGATGCAGCAGGGCACCGTCGCGCTGCTGACGGCCGAGGCCAACCTCGTGCAGCAATACGGCCTGCACGCGATCGCGGTCTTCGCCGAGCGCCGCAGCCCGGACATGCCCGATGCACCGACCCTGCGGGAGCTGGGGCATGACCTGGTCTTCCCGCTCTGGACCGGGATCTTCGCGCCGGCCGGCACGCCGGAGGCCGTGCTGGAGCGGCTGGACGGGGCCTGCGCCCGTACGCTGCGCACGCCTTCCGTGGTGGAGGGCATGACGCGCGCCTCCCACCCCATCCGCTACCTGGATCGCCGAGAATTCGGCGCCTATGTCCGCACCGAAGCGGCGAAATATGCCGAGCTGATCCAGGCCTCCGGCCTGCGGCAGGCGGATTAGGCGGCGGCCGGGCCGCAAGCGGCCGGCGGGCTATGCCGGCCGCTTGCGCAGCAGGTAGCGGTGCCGTCCCTCCAGCACCTGCACCCCGTGCTGGTTGTGGATGGTGGCGCGCAGGCCGAGGATGCCGGTGGTGCGCTGCGGCGTCAGCTCGTCCACCTCCAGCAGGGGGTAGAGCGTGTCGCCCAGCACCACCGGATGCAGGAAGCGCGAGGATTGCTCGAGGAAGCCCTTCAGCGACTCCTCGACCATATGCGGGAATAGGCCGGCGCCGGCGCAGGTCTGGATGGCCACCTGATAGCCATGCGCCAGCATGCCGGACAGGCCATGCGCCCGGCAGTATTCCGCGTCGTAATGGATCGGATGGTTGTCGCCGGAGGCCGCCTGGAAGGCGGCGAAGAGGCCGCTGGTCATGGTGCGGGAAGGCAGCGGGAAGCGCTCGCCGAGGGTGAAGTCATCGAACCAGCGCTGATCCGGCACCAGGCGATGCTGACGGGGATCGAAGCTCATCGCGTGACATAGCCCAGCGCCAGGTCCCTCGCCCGCGCCGCGGGGTCGCGCGCGGCCGGATCGCCGAAGCCGCCGCCGCCCGAGGTCTCCAGCCGCACCCGGTCGCCCTTCTGTAGCGGGACATTGTCCGATTTCGGCGGCAGCGGGCTCTCCGCGCCGTCCCGCGTCAGCGTGAGGCGCCCGACCGAGGCCGCACCGGCGCCCGCCAGCCCATAGGGCGCATGGACGAAGCGGTCCATGTTGGCGGTGAAGAAGCAGCGCGGGCTGTCCACCCGCCATTCGCGCAGCAGCCCGAGCCCGCCGCGCCGCTCGCCCACACCGCCGCTGTCAGGCAGCAGGCCGTAGCGCGTGATGGTCAGAGGCGCCTGGGCCTCGATCATCTCGATCGGGATGTTGCTGTTGTTGTGCATGCCCGACGAGAGGGCATTGACGCCGTCCTTCGCCGGATGCGCCCC
The DNA here is from genome assembly GCF_020523605.1 of Roseicella aerolata. GTDB lineage: Bacteria > Pseudomonadota > Alphaproteobacteria > Acetobacterales > Acetobacteraceae > Paracraurococcus > Paracraurococcus aerolatus. Next base: position 13,328 of record NZ_JAJAQI010000058.1, read on the forward strand.
CGTCCCGCCGATCTCGATCTCCACCAGCACCTCGCGCTTCGCGTCCTCGGCGACGGTCTGGAAGGTGCAAACATAGGAATTGCCGTAATAGGCGGCGGGGATGCGGTCAGGCACCGCCTGGTGCAGCGCACCGAACATGGCGTTCAGCAGCCGGTGCGTCACCGCGATGCGGTGCACCACCGGCGCGGGGTGGCGGGCATTCACCACCAGCCCCTCCGGCGCGAAGGTGCTGACCGGGCGGTAGCAGCCGGCATTCGCCGCGAAAGGCTCGTCGCAGGCGCACATCACGGCGAACATCACCGCGGCATTGCTGCTGGCCAGCGTCGCGTTGGTCGGCCCCTGCACCTGCGGCGAGCAGCCGGAAAGATCGACGGCGATCTCATCGCCCTTGATGGTCAGCGCCACATGCAGCTTGATCGGCCTGTCGAGGTCGATCCCGTCATCGTCGAGCCAGTCGGTGAACTCATAGGTCCCGTCCGGCATGCGGCTGATGGCGGCGCGCATTGCCTGCTCGCTCATGTCGAGGATGCGGCGGCCGGCCTCGATCATCCCCTCGGCGCCGTAGCGGGACGCGAGGCGGCGCAGCGCCACCGCTCCCACCTCCAGCGAGGCGATCTGGCTCTGCAGGTCGCCCAGCAGCAGGTCGGGCTTGCGGATGTTCTGCCGGATCATCGCCCAGACGCCCTCGTTGCGGCGGCCGTTCTCGATCAGCTTCAGCGGCGGGATGCGCAGCCCTTCCTGGAAGATCTCGATCGCCTTGGCGGCATAGCTGCCGGCGACCAGCCCGCCGACATCAATGTGGTGGCAGAGCGTGCCGACGAAGGCGATCCGCCGGCCTTCGTGGAAGACCGGCTTGAAGGCGCAGATATCCGGCAGGTGCTGGCCGCCACAATAGGGATCGTTGGAGATGACGACATCCTCCGGACCCCAGGTCTCGGGGTCCACCCATCTGTCCAGCAGCTCCCGCAGGAAGTGGGACATGCTGTTCAGATGGCTCGGGATCCGGGCGGACTGCGCCAGGTTGTTCCCCTCCGCGTCGAAGACGGCGGTGGAGTAGTCCAGCAGCTCCCGCACGATGGTGCTGCGGCTGGTGCGCCAGACCGTCACATCCATCTCCGCCGCGGCGGCGGTCAGCGCGTTGCGGATGACCTCGATCTCGATGGGGCCGAGCCTGCTCATGCGTCGCTCCGTGCGATCAGGGCGCCGGCGGGGCCGAGCGAGGCGGTCCAGCCGCGGCCGATCCAATGGGTGGCGAAGGGTTCCTCGACGATGGCGGGCCCGATGATGCGGTCCTCGGGCGGCAATGCCTCCCGGTCCCAGACCGGCACGTCACGCCAGGCGCCGTCCTCGAAGACGCGGCGGCTGCCCTTCAGCGCCGGTCGCGCGGCGGGCGCGGCCTCGGCGGCGTCCGGTTTCGGCAGGCGGCCGGTGGCGATGGCGCGGAGCGTGACGATCTCGACCGCCTCCTGCTCGTCGGCGTAGCTGAAGCGCTGGCGGTGCATGGCGTGGAAGCGCGCCAGCAGCGGCGGCAGCTCGGTCGCCTCCGGCCAGGGCACCAGCAGCTCGAAGGCCTGGCCGTGGTAGCGCATATCGGCCGCGATCGCGACCTCCCGCCGCTCCGGCGGCACGCCATCCCGCGCCAGTCCCGCTTCCGCCTCGGCCCGCAGCTCGGCAACCAGCGCCGCGACCGCCGGCAGGCTGGCCGGCACCGCCGGCATCACGCGTGACCGGGCGATATCCTGCACAAGATCCGAGTACAGGATCCCGTAAGCGGACAAGGTACCGGGCTCTCTTGGAAAAATCACCTCGCGGATGCCCATCTCCGCCGCCACATCGGTCGCATGCAGGCCGCCGGCACCGCCGAAGGAGAGCAGCGAGAAGTCGCGCGGGTCGAGCCCCTTCTCGAAGAGCGAGAGCCGCACCGCCGCGCCGAGATTGGCGTTGACGACCGTCAGCATGCCCTGCGCCGCCGGCTCGACCGCGAGGCCGAGCGGCGCGCCGACCTTCGCCGCGATGGCCGCGCGCGTCGCCGGCATGTCCAGCGTCATCATGCCGCCGAGGAAGTAGTCCGGGTCGAGCCGCCCGAGCGCGAGATTGGCATCCGTCACCGTCGGCTCGGCCCCGCCGCGGCCATAGGCGACCGGCCCGGGGCGGGAGCCGGCACTGCGCGGCCCGACCGTCAGGCGCCCGCCCTGATCCACGCTGGCGATGGAGCCGCCGCCGGCGCCGATGGTGCGCATCTCCACCATCGGCAGGCGCACCGGCAGGCGGTCGATCTCGCCCTGGGTCACGACCGAGACGCGGCCATCCTGCACGACCGAGACGTCGTAGCTGGTACCGCCCATATCCACCGCGACCAGGTTCGGGCGGCCCAGCAGCTGCGCGATCCGTCCCGCCGCCAGCGCGCCGCCCGAGGGCCCGGAGAGCAGCAGCCGCGCCGGCTGCTCCGCCGCCTGGCGCAGGCTGCAGACGCCGCCATTCGACTGCACCAGGAAGACCAGCGGGTGGAAGCCCCCTTCCCCCAGCCGCGCCTCCAGCCGGTCCAGATAGGCCTTCACCACCGGCATCAGCAGCGCGTTCAGCACGGTGGTGCTGCTGCGCTCGTATTCCCGGATCTCCGGGCTGATCTCGCTGCTGAGGGAGACCGGCAGCGCCGGCCGCGCCGCCTGGATCAGCGCTTTCAGCCGCTGCTCATGCGCCGGGTTGGCATAGGCGTGCAGCAGGCAGACCGCGACCGCCTCCGCCCCCAGCGCATCCAGCCGCGCCAGCAGGCCGGGCAAGGCCGCCTCGTCCAGAGGCAATTCCGCGGTGCCATCGGCCCGCATCCGCTCCGGCACGCCGAGCCGCCGGTCGCGCTCGATCAGGCAGGGAAAGGGGTCGGGATCCACCTTGTAGAGTTCCCGCCGAACATGGCGCGTGATCTCCAGCACATCCTCGAAGCCCGCCGTCGTCAGCAGCACTCCGCGCGCCAGCTTCCGCTCCAGCACCGCATTGGTGGCGATGGTGGTGCCGTGCAGCAGCAGGCCGACATCGGCGAGGGCGAAGCCGAAGCGCTCCGCCGCCTCCGTCACGCCGTGCAGCAGGCCGATGGAGGGATCCTCCGGCGTGGTCGGCGTCTTCCAGGCGCGAACGCTGCCGTCCCGCGCTTCGAGCACCTGCAGGTCGGTGAAGGTGCCGCCGATATCGACGGCAATGCGGATGGAACGCTCGCTCATGGCCTAACCCATAACCCCTGGCAGCCAGAGCGCAATCTCCGGCCAGATCATCATCAGAACCACGGCCAGCAGATAGGCCGCGAGGAAGGGCGTGACGCCCACGAAGACATCCGTGATCGGCCCCGGTTTCGGCCGCATGCCCTGCAGCACATACATCACCGTCCCGTCCGGCGGGCTGATCTGCGCGATCTCCACCAGCATGGTCACCATCACGCCGAACCAGATCGGGTCGTAGCCCAGGGCGGTGACGATCGGGAAGACCACCGGCACCGTGGTGATGATCATGGAGAAGCCCTCCATGAAGGTGCCGAGCGCGAGATAGAGCGCCAGGATGCAGGCCATGATGGCCCAGGGCGGCAACGGCATCCCGCCGATGAAGCCTGCCAGCGCCTGCGGAACGTTGATCGTGGTCAGCAGGTAGTTCAGCAGATAGGCACCGAAGATGATGAGGCCGAGCAGCGCGGTGTTGCGCGCCGTCGCCTCCGCGCTCGCATGCAGCAGGCGGAAGGTGAGCTTGCCCTCGGCCGCGGCGAAGACCGCGGCGCCCACCGCGCCGAGCGCCGCCGCCTCGGTCGGCGTGGCGAAGCCGGCATAGATCGAGCCGAGGACGAGCAGCATCAGCAGCAGCGTCGGCACCAGGCCCAGCAGCGCCCGCAGCTTCATCCCGAGCGGCAGCGGCGGCGGCCGGTCCATCCGGTGGGTCAGGCCATGCGCCAGGATCACCAGGATGAAGAGCCCGGTGACGAGGATGGAGGGCAGCAGCGCGGCGATATAGAGCGCGCCGACCGAGGTTTCGGTGATCAGCCCGTAGATGATGAAGGTGATGCCGGGCGGGATGAGGTTGCCGAGCGCGCCGCCGGCGGCCAGCGAGCCGAGCACCATCCGCTGGTTGTAGGCACTGTCCCGGAAATAGGGCAGCGCGACCGAGCCCATGGTGGCCGCCGTCGCCACGGAACTGCCGGAGATGGCGGAGAAAAGGGCGCAGGAGGCGATATTGGTGTGCAGCAGCCCGCCCGGCAGGCGGTTCAGCCAGACATTCAGCGCGCGGTAGAGCCGGTCCGAAAGCCCGGCGCGCAGCAGGATCTCCCCCATCAGCAGGAAGAGCGGCACCGCCACCAGCACGAAGTTGGAGGATGGCCCCCAGAGCGTCTGCCCCGCGAAGGCCCACCAGGGCCGGTCGGAGAAGGTGAGGCCGATCAGGATGCCGAGCAGCCCCAGCACCGCGGCAATATAGACGCCGGCGCCGAAGAACAGCAGGAAGACGCCGGTCAGCGCCAGGATTTCCCAGACCGGCACGGTCTGGCCACCGGTGACGGCGGCGAAGACGGCGGCGGCCAGCAGCAGGAGGAGGAAGACGACGGCGATCACCGCGTCCCCTCCCGCGCCATCTGCACCGCTTCCAGCGCCTCCTCCGTCTCGTCCTCCAGGGTGCGGGAGCCGAGCAGCGCATCCAGCTCCGCCGGCCGGCCGAGCAGCAGGGAGAGCGCCGATTCCAGCGCCAGCACGGTGATCATCAGGCAGAAGGCGATGATGCCGAAGGTCCAGATGCCCTGCGGGATCACCAGCGGGATGCGAAGCGCGCTGTTGTCATGCGCATCGAAAAGCAGGCTCTCATCCACCAGCGCCGCGGCGGACCAGGCGCAGAACACCGCGAAGGCGCCGAGCAGCAGCAGGGAGACCAGGTGCAGCACCGCCCGCAGGCGGAGCGGCAGGCGGTTCACCCAGACATCCACCCGGATATGCGCGCGCCGTGCCAGGGTATGCGCCAGTCCCCAGGCGATGCCGCCGGCCAGCATATAGCCCGTGACCTCGATGGTGGCGGCGGAGGAGAAGCCCAGCAGGCTGCGGGCCACCACATCAAAGGTGATGAAGAGCGCGCAGGCGATGTAGTTCCAGCCCGCGACATAGGCCATGGCCGTGGCGAGCGCCAAGACGCCCGCCCGGAGGACCCGCGCCGCACGCAGCGGCGCGGGGATGGCGGCGGCCTGGCTCACCCGCCGGCACGCACGCCGGCGATCGGCGCGATCACCTGGTTGAAGACCTCGCCGCAGCGGGCGCCGCACCGCTTCACGAAGCCGGGGAGGACGGACTTCTCCAGGATCTCGCGCAGCGCGGCGCGGTCGGCCTCCGTCGCCGGCACTTCGGTGATCGGGCGGGTCGCCAGGGTGTGGATCCTGCAGCCCTCCGCCTTGCCGGTGGCGCAGTCGAGTCCGTCGCGCGTCGCCGCGGCGCCAAGCTCCCACTGCTTGTCGTTGATCTCGCGGAAGGTGCCCTCGAGGAAGCTCCGCACCTGCGGGTCCAGGCGGTTCCACCAGGCAATGTTCACCATGTAGCCGGCCAGCGCCCAGGAGACGGGCAGGTTCGAGACATGCGTCGTCACCTCCGGCCAGCGCGCCGCGACGCCGCTGCCGGTGCCGGTGATGGCGCAATCCACCACGCCGCGCTCCAGCGCCGAATAGACCTCGGGGAAGCCGATGGAGACGGGCTGGGCGCCGAGGGCGGTGAAGAAATCGACCAGCGAATTGCCGAAGGTGCGCACCTTGCGCCCTTTCAGTTCGGCAAGGCCGGAGAAGGGCTGCCGGCACCACACCACCTGCGCCGGGAAGGGATAGATCACCATCAGCCGGGCGCCGAACCGCTCCAGGTCCCGGTTCACCACCGGCAGCATGGCCTCGGCGATCCGCTTCGCCCCGTCGATCCCGGGCGCGAGGCCGGCGAGATCGACCCCGTCCAGGATCGGCACGTCGCCCGAAAGCGTGGTCAGGGTCGCCGCGGCGATATCCGCCTGGCCGGAGCGGACGAGGCGCACGAGTTCGGTGCCCGAGAGGTTGCGCTCGGCATGGGTGGAGAGCTGGACCTCGACCCGGCCATTGCTGCGCTGCGCCGTCTGCTCGCGCAGCAGCGGCACGTCCACGCGGGTGTATTGCGGCTGGGTCGGCAGCGGCTGCGTCACGGCGACGACGCTGACCTTGGGCCCGGGCGGCAGGCCCTGCGCCGAGGCGGCACCGGCGAGCGCAAGCGCCGCGACGGCACCCAGAAGCAGTGTCTTCATGCGGAAGGCTCCCCCTGCAGGTCGATGATGATGTTGCCGAAATGGTCGAGCGAGGCGGTCGCGCCCGGCGGCACCAGGCAGGTGCAGTCATATTCCTCGATGATCGCGGGCCCCTGCACCGGCCTGGCGAGAGCGTCGCGCGGCAGCACGGCGGTCTCCAGCCAGCCCAGCGCCTTGCCGAAATAGGCGGGGCGGGCGGGCACCGCCGGCGTCACGGCATGGGGGGAAAGGCGGTCCGGCATGCGCGGCCGCTCCGGCAGGCCGGTGCCGACGACCTGGAGGGTGACGAACTCCACCGGCTCCTCGGCGCCGGCGCGGTGGCCATAGGTCCGCTCATGCTCGGCGCCGAAGCGCTCCTCGACCAGGGCGGGCCCCTCCCCGGCCGCGAAGCCGACCTGCAACTCGAAGGACTGGCCCTGGTAGCGCAGCGTGGCGGCGCGGCGGATCGCGATGCGCCCGGGCGGGAAGCCCTGGGCCGTCAGGCGGGTGCGGGCCTCGGCCTCCAGCGCCGCGGCGGCCCCTTCCAGCGCCGCGGGATCGAGGCCGCGCGCCAGGCGCCGCCAGGAGCGGGAGAGATGCACCTCGACATCCGAGGCGAGCAGGCCGACGGCGGAGAAGACGCCTGCCGAGGGCGGGACCACCACCCGCGTCATGCCCAGCGCCCGCGCCATGCCGGCGGCGAAGAGCGGCCCGTTGCCGCCGAAGGCGACCAGGGCGAAGGCGCGCGGGTCGCGCCCGCGTTCCGAGGAGACCGCCTTGATGGCGCGGATCATGTTGGAGGCGGCGATGAGATGCGCGCCATGCGCCGCCTCCTCCGGCGAGAGGCCGAGCGGCGCCGCGACCTTTTCGGTGATGGCGGCACGCGACGCGGCGGCGTCGATCGGCAGGGCGCCGCCGACCAGCGCCACGGGGTTCAGATAGCCGAGGGTGACATTGGCATCCGTCACCGTCGGCTGGGCATTGCCCTTGCCGTAGCAGACGGGGCCGGGCCAGGCCCCCGCGCTCTCCGGCCCCACCTGCGGCGCGCCGGCGGCATCCAGCCAAATGAGGGAGCCGCCGCCGGCGCCGACCTCCGCCAGATCGATCGCCGGCACCTTGAGCTGATAGCCCGCGCCGGAGAGCAGGCGCGAGCCGACCATGATGCCGCCGCCGACGCTGTACTCGCCGGCGCGCGTCACCGTGCCATTCTCGATCACGCCGGCCTTGGCCGTGGTGCCGCCCATGTCGAAGGAGATGGCGTTGGCGAGGCCGATCCGCCGCGCCAGCATCTGCACGCCGATGACGCCGGCCGCCGGGCCGCTCTCCACCACATGCACCGGCAGCCGCGCCGCCTCCTCGGCCGGCATCAGCCCGCCGGAGGACTGCATGAGCAGCAACGGCGCCTGGAGGCCGGCGCCCTGCAGGTCGCGCGAGAGGGCCGTCAGGTAGCGGCCGAGGACCGGGCCGATATAGCTGTTGATGACGGTGGTCGAGCTGCGCTCATACTCCTTCATCTCCGGCAGCACATCCACGCTGAGGGAGACCGGCAGGCCGGGCGCGCGCGCCGCGATGATCTCGCCAATGCGGCGTTCATGCGCCGGGTTGGCGTAGGAATGCAGCAGGCAGACGGCGATGGCCTCGACGCCCTCGGCCAGCAGGGCTTCCACCGCGGCGGCCGCCTCGGCCTCGTCCAGCGGCGTCTCGACCTCGCCGCGATGGTTGACCCGCTCCGTCACGCCGAGGCGGAGATGCCGCGGCACCAGCGGCGCCGGCTTCTCCCAGCGCAGGTCATAGAGGCGCGGCATGCGCAGCGTGCGGATCTCCAGCACGTCGCGGAAGCCCGCGGTGGTGATGAGACCGGTCCTTGCCCCCTTGTGCTCGAGGATGGCGTTGGAGGCGACGGTGGTGGCGTGCAGCACCTCCTCCACCTCCGCCGGCGCGATGCCGCATTCGGCGAAGAGCTCACCGAGCCCCTCCACGATCGCGCGGCCGTAGTCGCCGACGCTGGACGAGACCTTCCTGGTGCGGAGCGCACCGCCGGGGCCGATGGCGACGAGGTCGGTGAAGGTGCCGCCGATATCGGCGGAGACGCGCCAGGTCATGCCGCGCGCTCCCGGGAGATGCTGGGCAGGGGGCCGCGGGCGGCGAGGCGCTCGGCGCGCAGCGCCCCGGTCGCCGCGGCGTCCAGGGTCCAGCCGGGCGTGATGACCACGCCATGGTCGCGGCGCGCGGCGTCCAGGGAGACGAGTCCGTTCCGGGCGTCCCGCAGCACCAGGGCCGGATCGCGGGCCAGCGGGTCGCCCCAGCCGCCGCCGCCCGGCACCTCCAGGCGGAAGACATCACCGTGCCTGAGGGTGATGCAGAATTTCGAGGGCAACGGCTCGGCCCTCCCCTCCCGCACCAGCCAGTTCATGGAAGGCGCACCGGCGCCCCCACCCTGCAGCCCGAAGGGCAGGAAGGCGCGGCGGTCCGAGCGGACCTGCAGCACCCCTTCCTCCTCCAGGAACCGGTATTCCCGGCAGAAGGGCGCGCCGCCCCGATACTGCCCGGGCCCCATGGTGTCGGGCAGGAATTCGTAGCGGGTGATCTGGATGGGCTGCTCGGCCTCCGTCACCTCGATGGAGGGGCTCGCCATGTTGGCGAACATATGGCTGTTGCCGTCGCAGCCGTCGGCGAACGGCCGGCCGCCCCAGGCGGAGCAGGTGAAGTCCACATAGATGAAGGGCTGCCTCTCCCGCGTCCAGCCGCCGATGGAGACGCCGATATTGCCGCCATCCCCCGCCGCGCCGACGCGGTCCGGCAGCATCATGGCCAGCGCCCCGAAGAGGCAGTCCACCATGCGGAAGCCGGTCAGGCCGCGCGCCGCGCAGGCCGCCGGTGGCAGGGCATTGGCGATGGTGCCGGGCGGCGCGATCACCTCGATGGCCCGGAAATAGCCCTCGTTGTTCGGGATGTTGGGTGGCAGGATGGACTTCACGCCGCAATAGGCGGCCGAACGGGTATAGCTGAAGGTGTTGTTGATCGCGCCCTTCACCTGCGGGCTGCTGCCGGTCCAGTCCACCACCATGCGGTCGCCACGCTTCTCCACCCGCACCTTCAGCGGAATGGGCCTGCCCACCTCCACGCCGTCGTCGTCGATATGGTCCTCAAAGCGCCACTCGCCGTCCGGCAGCGCCCGCAGCGCCGCGCGGGTCAGCGCTTCGGCGTAGTCCAGCAACTCGTTCATGTAGAAGCGCGTCGTCTCGACGCCGGTGCGGGCCACCAGCTCCCGGAAGGCGCGCTCCGCGATGGTGCAGGCGGCGAGCTGGGCGCGCAGGTCCCCGAACACCTTCACCGGCACGCGCACGTTGCGCTCGATCAGCGCGTGCAGGGTCTCGTTCGGCCGGCCGCGCTCGTAGAGCCGCAGCGGCGGGATGCGCAGGCCCTCCTGGTAGATCTCCGTGCTGTCGGAGGCGTTGGAGCCGGGCACGCGGCCGCCGACATCGGTGTGGTGGCAGATGGTGGCGGCGATCGCCACGCGCTCGCCCTCCACATAGATCGGCTGGAAGAGGAAGATGTCGGGCAGGTGCATCCCGCCCTCGAAGGGGTCGTTCAGCACGAAGACATCGCCTTCCGCCATGCTGTCGCCATAGCGGCGCATGACGGCGGCCAGCGCCTCCGGGATGCTGCCGAGGTGGCTCGGCAGCGTCAGCCCCTGCGCGACCAGCCGGCCCTCCGCGTCGCAGAAGGCGGTGCTGTAGTCCATGTTGTCCTTCAGCACGGCCGAATAGGTCGTGCGGTGGACGGTCAGCGCCATCTCGTCCGCGATGGAGAAGAGGGCGTTCTTGAACAGCTCGAACTCGATCGGATCGATCCCGGGTGCCATGCGCTCGCTCCGTCCGCGGACCGAGCTTGGCACAGCAGCGGCGGCGCGCCACCCCCTGCGGAGCGGATCGCAGGCGCCCGCCGGCCATGCTTTGCCCGCGCCGCAGGCAGCCCCGGGGCCGGTCTGCATCAGGGCGGGGCGAAACGCTTCGACCAGACGGGGCGGCCGCCCCCGGCACGGGGCGCCGCCGATGACGGCACCGCAACAAATCGCCGGCAGCGAGGACGGGGCGGCTTGCCGCCCCGGCCGGGCCGCAGGCAGACTGTTCCGGTGAGGTGGATTGCCCCGATGTCGACCCGCCAGGCCGCCCCGAGGACCAGATGCCGCCCGGCGGCCGCCCGGCCCGGGCCGCCCGACCCCGGGCTGCCCGACCCCGGGCTGCCCCGGCGGTAGCATGGCGGCGGCGATGCAGGCGATGGGCGCGCTGTCGGTCGCCGTCCTGGCGATCCCGCTGTTGGTCATCGCCTGGCGGGTGGCGCGGCTGCCGCTGCGGAGCTGGCTGCCGATCCTCGGCTTCCTCGGGATCCTCCTGCTGATCCAGGGCGCGGATGCGCTGGGGGCGGGCGAGGTGCTGACGGTGCTGATGTATCTGGCGGCGGGGTTCGGGCGGTAGGGAGCAGGCCCGGGGGATGCGGGGGTGAGCGCGACGGGAGGGCGTAGCGGTGCGTGGTCGCGCCGCCGACGTCATGGTCGCCGGCCTGGTCTCGATCCGGCTGGACGCTGCTCCGCCAGGTGCTGCACCTGCCCGGAGGAACAGCAGGAGATGAGACGAGGACTATTTGACTGAACTGTTTGCCGTTTTCGGTACATCATCCCGAAGGCGGGCTTCCAGGTTCAAGACCGGGGAAGCGTGCAACAGCTGTAGTCCGGCGGCAGGGAGCGAGCCCTTCTCAAGCCTATTTGTTGCTCTGCGGCCGCCGCAATCCGTGAATGCCCGACAGGCCGACTTGGCATTCGAATTCATGCACGCCAAAGTTGTCATCCCTGAGTTTGTGCCACTGGAAGCGGGCAGGTCGCAGATGCACCACCTCCACAGCACCCACGATCCGCTGCTCGTCGGGCTTGCTGTCCTGCTCGCCGTCCTGGGTTCCTGGACCGCGCTGGATCTGCTGCGGCGCGTCTGGGCCAATGCGGGAACCGCCAGGCGCTGGTGGCTGGCCGGCGCCGCCATCGCAACGGGCGCCTCGATTTGGTCGACGCATTTCGTTGCGATGCTCGCCTACAACCTCGATATCGCGGTCCGCTACGATCTCGACCTGACCGTCCTGTCATTGGTCCTGGCCATCGCAGCCACCGGCATCGCCTTCGCTGCGGTGAGTGGCACCGCCCCCTCGCCAGGGCCGGTGCGCATCGCCTGCGCCGGCACCGTCATGGGCCTCGGCATCTGCCTCATGCACTATGCGGGAATGGCTGCGATGCGGCTGGCCGCCACGCCTTCCTACGAGATCATGCTCGTCCTGGCCTCGGGCATCATCGCGGTCGGCGCCTCAAGCCTGGCGCTTGTGCTCGCCCTTGGGAACCCTCCGGGTCCGACCCGCGCGGTCGGCGCCCTGGTGCTCGGCCTCGCCATCACCGGCATGCACTACACGGGCATGGCCGCCGTCTCCTTCACCCCGGCGCCCGAGACGCAGTTCGGGAATGCGTTCGATATCCCGGCGCAGATGCTGGCCATCGGCATCGCGGCCTGCACCCTTCTCCTGCTGGTCCTCGCCCTGACCGCGGCGATGTTCGACCGCCGCCTCGAACTCATGGCGCTGCGCGAGGCGGAAGCGCTGCGGCGCAGCGAGGGACGCCTGCGCGCCATCCTCGATCAGTTGCCGATCGGCGTCGTCGTCGCCGATGCCACATCCGGCAAGATCGTCTTCTCGAATCCGGAGGCGGCGCGCGCCCTGGGACACCAGCTTGGCGATGCACCCAACTGGCATGCCTATGCCGAACGCTTCGGCGCATTGCATGCCGATGGCCGTCCCCTGGCGGCCGGTGAGTATCCGCTGGCCCGGGCCGTGCTCCTGGGCGAGCGGGTGGAGCGTGAGCAGATGCTCTACAGGCGGGGCGACCAGTCGGTGGTGCATCTCGAGGTGAATGCCGCCCCGGTGCGCGACGAAGGCCATCAGGTGACACTGGCCATCGCCACCTTCCAGGACGTCACGGCCCAGGTCCAGGCGGAGCAGGCCCTGCGGCGCGCGCAACGCCTCGAGGCGATGGGGCAGCTCACCGGAGGGGTGGCGCATGATTTCAACAACCTGCTGATGGTGGTCTCCGGAAACCTGCAGCTGCTCGTGCGCCGCACCTCCGACGAGGTGCTCCTGCGCTTCGCCCGCGGCGCGATGGAAGCCCTCCGGCGCGGGGCGGACATCACGCGGCGCCTGCTCGCCTTCGCCCGGGAACAGCCGCTCGAACCCGCTCCGATCGATTTCACCGCGCTGCTGCCGGATATCGCCGACAATGTGCTCTCGCGCATGCTGGGCGGCGCGGTGCGGGTCGAGACGGAGATCGGGCCGGAGCTCTGGCCCGCACTCGCCGACCGGGGCGAGTTGCAGGCGGCCCTGCTGAACCTTGCCATCAACGCGCGTGACGCCATGCCGCAGGGTGGGCTGCTGACCATCGCGGCCAGGAACGCCAGCAGCGAAGCCTTGCCGGAGAAGGTCCGTGACAGCCTGCCGCCGCGCGACTACGTCGCCATTTCGGTGTCCGACACCGGCACCGGGATGCCCGAGGAGGTGATCGCGCGTGCCTTCGAGCCCTTCTTCACCACGAAGGCTGTCGGCCATGGTTCGGGCCTCGGCCTGTCGCAGGTCTACGGGTTTGCCCAGCAATCCGGCGGAGCGGTCGCCATCACCAGCCAACCGGGCGAAGGCACCTGCGTGACCATCTGGCTGCCGCGCGCGCCCGGTGACGGCGGGATCGAGCACCTTCCCTCTCATCCCTCGGCCGGGAGGGTGGCATGATCCCGGGCCGGCGCAGAACCACCGCGGAGGCCCAGCCTGCCCTTCCAGAGCCCGGGAGGCGCGACAGCGCCGCGGCCACCGTGCCGCAGCGCGCCACGCCCCTCAATCTGCATGTCGTGCTGGGCGGCTCCCGCCCCTGTTGCCCTGGCCTGGAGCGGCGCCAGGGCAAGGCGGCCGGGCATGACTCCGTCAGCGACATGGCCCGCCCCGCGCTCGCGGGCCGCGTCGCCCTGGTGGTCGATGACGAGCCGATGATCGTGGAGATCCTGGGCGAGCTTTGCACCTCGCTCGGCATGACGGTGTACGAGGCGGCCGATGGTGTGGGCGCGCTCGGCCAGTTCGCGCTTCACCCGGAGATCGAGGTGCTCGTCACCGATGTCCGGATGCCCGGGCTCGACGGCCCGGGCCTGGCGGAGAGGATCCTGGCGCTTCGGCCCGGGTTGAAGATCATCTTCGTGACGGGCTACACGACCTATCGCAGCGCCACCTGGCCGATCCTGCGCAAGCCCTTCGACCTGGAGGAGCTTGAGACGGCGCTGTGCCGGGCCCTGGTCCAGCAAGGCCCCGCACCGGAATAGGCTTCGCGGCGAGGCATCATCCGGGCGGGAGGCAGCCGGGCGGGCGGGCTGCATCAGGGCGGGGCAAAACGCTTCGACCAGACCCGCCGGCCACCCACGACGGCCAGCACCTTCCCCGCCGCGCGCAGGAATCCGGGCGGCGGCCAGCGGCGGGGGATGTCCCTGATCTCCTGCTGGATGCGCCGGAACACCCATTCGGACAAATCCGGGTCCGGCATCATCCAGGGCAGCATCGGCAGCGCGGTCCAGAGCTGCAGGCGGCGGGCGAGCACCAGGCCCGCCATCTGCAGCAGGCGCATGGCGCGGCGGGCGGCGCGGCAGAGCCAGTATTCGATGGCCCGCAGCGCGGCCGGGCAATCCGCATCCGCCAGCGCTTCCAGCAGCCGCAGCCAGAGGCCGTTATGGGTGAGGCGGCGGAAATGCCGCCCGACCGTGTCGCCCTTGCCCCAGCGCGCCGGCAGCAGGCGCCAGGGCTGGTCCGTGACCGCCATGTGGAGGATGGCATCGAACCTGGCGCGCGGATCGGCGAGCGGGCGGCCGGGCCGGTCCTCCGGCCGCAGATGCGGGCGGAGGGCGTCCCATTCGGCGTCGGAGAGGGGTTCCCAGGGGCGGCGGGGGGTGAAGGGCATGGGGGTGCTCCCTCTCTCGTCGGCGGGCCTGGGGGAGAGGTTAGGACGGCGGGCCTGGGGCAATCAAGACGATTTTCCTAGCGCGCGGCGGCGGGGTCACGCCGTGAGCAGTTCTCCACCGCAAGGCCCGGCACGCGCCGGAACTCCCCGAGATTGGCGGTGACAAGCGTCGCGGCATAAGCGATGACCAGGAACTCAGGGCAGCGGAAGAAAACTCGCTGCCCTTTGGCCGATACTAATGCAAACCGCGTTTCGCGTATTGAGCAAAGAATGTGGCATATTGCTCTACGGGAATCGGCTCAACATTGCTGCCGAGTCTCTGAAAAAATCCACCTTGATAATGACAGGGCTTTTCAAGTGTATCAACAACGAAGGCGAGCACCGTCTTGCCGTTATATCTAAAGAATCGGAATTCCTTTTGGATATGCGCTTTGTACTCGTCGCTCATATTTTCAGCCCCAATTTTCTGTTTTATTTTCAGAAGAAATTCGTCAGCGTCTTTAGCGATATGCTGTATTTCATGATCGATGCCGACGACGTAAAAATTTCCACGTTTAAGCGAGCTAACTCCGTAAAGCGCCTCGACGGTCTTTGCGGTAGCCTCTTTGTCTGCCACACCAACAACTACATAGCCTCGTGAGGGCTGCTTCGTATTAGGCATTGCGGCAAGAGTCCTCATGATTTTCGAGAAACTCTTCTCGTCAAGCTTGTGAGTTCCATCTAGTATCAGAAATCCCTGCTTAAAATCATACAACTGCTGCTCAGTGAGCGACTGGTACAGTAAGTTCTCAAACTGCGTGGTCCAAAGATCAGTTGCGGGATCTCCATCCTTTCGGTCAATAAAACAAGAAGATATTTCAGAAACTATAATTTCCACCACCTCGGATCGCTGTTTTGCACTCCAATTGCCACCCGTAGAGACATCAAATTTCTTCCCGACCTTACGCAATGCAGTCGTGAGCTCAGCACGGTCCTTCACTGCCTTAACCTGCTTAACTAGTGGATCGCGCCTGACGGAAGAGTCCTGGTAGGGATTCCGGCGCCCGGCCCGGCATGCGAGTCTGGGCCATGCGCACAGGCATTGTCGTCGAGGTGAGCGCCGCCGACCGAACCCG
>NZ_JAJAQI010000059.1 GCF_020523605.1 Roseicella aerolata
ACCAATCCTTGGCATCCGGCGGCAGCAGAAAAGCCTGGTCGCGGCTGAACGGAATGAACTGCGTCATGCCGAACAGACTCGCCGATCTCAGGCCCGTTGGGAATCCGACAGGCTGCTAGAGCAGATCGCCGGAGGCCGTGAACGACCGAAGGCGTGAATCTGCTCGAAAAAACAAGGAGCACCAGCGGATGAGCGTTCAGATATGAACGCAATCCGCTGTAGCCGGCGCCGGTCCACCGAACCCGTGGCGTCGCAGCCCGGTCAGCGCATCCGGTCCGGCCCGACCTCCTGGCCGAGCCGCACGCGCCCCGCTGGAAGGCCGGAGGTCGCGGTGTCGACCGCGAACAGGCCACCCTCCGGCGGCTCTCCTTCCGGCGCGCCTCCGGGGCGGCCCCGCCCGCCCGCCGTGGTGATGAAGAGCGTGCGCAGCCCCTCGCCACCGAAGGCGCAACTCGTCACCCTGGCCGCCGGCAAGGCGATGCTTTGCAGCCGCGCCCCGTCCGGGGCGAAGCGAGAGACGCGCCCGCCATCCCAATGCGCCACCCAGATGCAGCCCTCCGCATCCACGGTCATGCCGTCCGGGTAGCCCTCCTCCTCGGCGAAGCGAAGGAATTCCCGCCGGCGGACGGGCCGGCCATCCTCGATCTCCATGACGAAGACGCGGCGCGCCGGGCTGTCGGCCAGGTACAGCCGCCCGCCATCCGGGGAGAAGGCGGGGCCATTCGGCACGGTGAACGGCCCCTCCAGGCGCAGGCACCGCCCCGGCCGCTCCAGCCGGTGCAGGGCGCCCGATCCGGGCTGCTCGTCGATGCCCATGGTGCCGAACCAGAGCCGGCCCGCGCCATCCACCTTGCCGTCGTTGAGCCGGTGCGCCGCCGTGTGTCCCTCCGGCACCGCCAGGGGATCGATCCGGCCGGTGCGCGGCGCGCAGAGGAACAGGCCGGGCTGCAGGCCGAGGACCAGCCGCTCCGGGTCCTCCGTCAGCGCGACATGACCCGGCCGGTGCGGCAGGTGCCAGGAGGCGCGGTCCCGTCCGGCCGCGTCGGTGCGGTGCAGGCGGCGCCCCTCGATATCCACCCACCAGAGCCGCGCAAGGCGATCGTCCCAGAGCGCGCCCTCGCCCAGCCGGGCACCGGCCGCCCAGACCAGGCGCGCCCCGGTCACGGCCGCAGCGCCGGCAGCACGCGGGCGCCAAAGGCGTCGATGAACTCCTGCTGGTTGCGGCCGATCTGGTGCAGCTGGATCTCCTCGACACCCAGCGCGACCAGTTCCTGGAGCCGTGCGGCGTGCCAGCCGAGGTCGGCGGAGATCCAGACGGACCCGCGCATGTCCTCCGGCCGGACGAAGCGCGTCGCCGTGTCGAATTCCTCCGGCGTCCGGAGCTGCCAGTTCACCTCGCCGCCGAGGACATTGGTGCGCCACTGCTCATGCGCGCCGGCCAGCGCCTCCGCCTCGGTCGGCGCCCAGTTCAGCCCGACCTGCACCGCCACGCGCTTGCCCACGCCCCCGCCGCGGCGGAAGGCCTCGATCACCTTGCGCATTTGCGCCGGCGCGGCGGAGACCGTCAGCAGCCCGTCCGCCCAGGCGCCGACCTGCTCCGCCGTTGCCTCCGTCACCGCCGCGCCGAGCAGCGGTGGCGGCCGTTCCGGGCGGCTGTAGAGCTTTGCCTCCACCACCGTGACGCGGCCGCGATGCGTCACCGCCTCGCCGGCCAGCAGGGCGCGGATGACCTCGGCGCATTCGCGCAGCCGCGCGTTGCGCTCGGCCTTCTCCGGCCAGGCCAGGCCGGTGATGTCCTCGTTCAGCCGCTGGCCGCTGCCGAGCGCCAGCCAAAAGCGGCCGGGGAACATCTCCGCCAGCGTCGCCGCGCCCTGGGCGATGATGGCGGGGTGGTAGCGGTAGCCGGGGGCGGAGATGACGCCCATCGGCAGGCTTGTGGTCGCCATGGCCGCGCCGAGCCAGGACCAGGCGAAGCCCGAATGCCCCTGCGCCGTGCCCCAGGGGCGGAAATGGTCCGATGACATGGCGGCATCGAAGCCTGCCGCCTCCGCGGCGCGCACGAGGCGCAGCAGTTCGGAGGGCGGGAATTGCTCGTGCGAGGCATGGAAGCCGATGCGTGGTGCCAAGGCTCTGGTCCGGATGGGGGAGGGGGGCAGGGAACCCGCCCGCAGGGGCGCGGTTGCGCCGTGCCGCGGGCAGCCGACGGTCTCGGGGTCGGTCTGCACGACGTTCCGGGACACCATCGCAGGTGCCTGTCGGCAGCCTGCCTCCGGACCATTGCGTCGGGCCGGTGGCCTGCGCGATGCGACCTCTGGCGATCGTCGCTCCGGCCGCGCTCACCGGCCGGCCACCAGGCCCTCGACGGCGGCGACCAGCGCGTGGGGACCAAACGGCTTGGCCAGGACCAGCGCGGCCGGATGCGCACCCCGATCGCAGTTCTCGCCATAGCCGGTGCTGAAGACGAAAGGCACGTCGAGGCTGGCGAGACGGTCGGCCTCTGGCGAGACCGCGAGGCCCTGGAGGTTGATGTCCAGCACGGCGGCATCCAGTCGGCCCTCATGCTGCGCGCGATTGATCAGCTCCAATGCCTCGCCGACCGAGGCAGCGGGACCAACAACCTCCGCACCGGCATCGACAAGGCCGTACCCGACCACCAGGGCGACCAGCGCCTCGTCCTCGACGATGAAGATCCGGCGGCCCCGCAGCATGGCCGGCAGGCAAGGGGCAGGTCGATTGTGCATGGGCCTGCCTTCCTGAACCCTGCTGGCGATCCGAGTGGCGCCAGGGTGACCGGGAAGGTCGCCGCCAGACCGCTCGCGCCGGTCATCGCCTGCAGGGATGAGTCTGTCTGTCCAGTTCCGTACACCTCAAACCCGGTGCGATGCGCCGGCGCCAGGGATCCGGCCTGGGCCCGAGCGGGTCTCGGGCAGCGCGCCTCAGCGGCGGCGGGCACTGTCTGTGGGTTGGGAGCGCGGCCGCTGTGCAGCGCGCTCTCAGGTCATCGGAGAACGAGGCCCGATGCCGATGAGCGGCAAGCTTTCCTGCCGGCAGGGACATCGCCGCCCGGCGACGCGGGAGACAGTGCAAGCGGCCGGGCGGCAGCACAGGTCGGGCGCGTTTCGCGGGGTTCGCAGGCGACACGCCTGGACGCCCCGCGCCCGGTTTCGCTCAGCCCGGCCCTGGTCGCAGGAAGTTCCGCCGTGACGGGAAATACCCGGCTGAGCTTGCGTGGCCATCATCGGAACGCCGCACGACACAGCCCTGGCGGCAAGAGTGACGGAGGCCGGGCGACCTCGCCTCGCCGCTCCCGGCCGTCGAGGGCAGCCAGCATGAAAAGGGTCCAGCAATGCGCTTCGTCCCCACCCGGGTGCACGGTGTCATCGACTACATCTACGCGCTGCTGCTGATCGGCGCGCCCTACGTGCTGGACTTCTCGGGCGGCGGTGCGCCGCAATGGGCGTTCTGGCTGCTCGGCTTCGGCGTCATCGGCCTGGCCCTGCTGACCAGGTTCGAACTCGGGGTGATCCGCCTGGTCCCGATGCCGGTCCATCTCGGGATCGATGTGCTTGCTGGCTTGCTGCTGGCCGCCTCGCCCTGGCTGCTCGGCTTCGCCGACCGCGTCTGGGCACCGCATCTCGTCTTCGGCCTGCTGGAAGCCGGCCTCGCCCTGGTCACCCGGACTGCGCCGGAGGACCAGCCTGCCCGCCAAGCGGCCTGAGGCGGGTCACGACGCGAAGGGCGGCCCGCGCCGGACTGCCGGTCGCGCGGCCAGCCCGATCGGCAGCGCGCTGAAGGCAGGCCGGCGCGCCGGGCCGCCGGCCAGGGCGCAGCGAGAGGAGGCGCTGCTGCCTGCCTGACCTGGCATGGCCTGCGCGCAACCCTGTCGCCGGGATGACCCGCGGCCGGGCGCCTGCGCCACCGGCCCCGTGCCGAATGGTTCAGGGCATTCGCGGCCTTCGCACGGACATGCCCGGCAGCCGCGACGCCCAGGACGCGCCTTGCCCGGCTGCCCCTCATCGGAGGGGTGGCGCGTAGTGCAGCCCGCCACGGGTCCAGAGCTCGTTGGGGCCGCGCGGTACGCCGAGCGGCGTGATGTTGCGCTCCCACAGCTCACCGAAATTGCCGACCTGCGCCACGATGCGGGCTGCCCAGTCATTCTCCAGCCCCATCGCGCGGCCGAGGTCGCCGGTGCGGCCCAGGAAGCGCTGGACATCAGGGTTCGGGCTGGACGCGAACTGGTCGATGTTCTGCCTAGTGACCCCCAGCTCCTCGGCGGCCAGCAGGGCAAAGTGGCTCCAGCGCACCGCCTGGAACCAGCGCCAGTCGCCTTGACGCACTGCCGGCCCGAGCGGCTCCTTCGAGATGATCTCCGGCATGATGGCAAGGCTGTCCGCCTTCGGGCCCTGTGCGGCGCGGAAGGCGGCCAGGGTGGAGGCGTCGCCGGTGAAGGCATCGCAGCGGCCGGCGAGGAAGGCGCCGCGCAACTCCTCGGTGCCCTCGATCAGCACCGGGCTGAACGTCATGCCGTGCGTGCGGAAGTAGTCCGCCAGGTTCTGCTCGGTCGTGGTGCCCGGGTGCACGCAGATGGTGGCGCCGTCGAGCTGGCGGGCGGAGGAGACGCCGAGATCCTTGCGCACCATGAAGCCCTGGCCATCGTAGAAGTTCACGCCGGCGAAGACCAGGCCGAGCGAGGCCTCCCGGCCCAGGGTCCAGGTGGTGTTGCGGACCAGCAGGTCCACCTCGCCCGACTGCAGCATGGTGAAGCGCTGCTGGGTGGAGGAAGGCACGAAGCGCACCTTCTCCGCATCGCCCAGCACCGCCGCCGCGACGGCGCGGCAGTAGTCCACATCCAGGCCACGCCAGACGCCTTGCGCATCGGGGATGGAGAAGCCGGGATCGGATGGCGCGACGCCGCAGGCGAGGACGCCGCGGGCGCGCACCGTGCCGAGCGTGTCCGCCGCGGGCTGGGCCGGCGCGGCAGGTGCCGCCAGGACACCGAGCGCGAAGGCGCCCAGCATGACGAGGGTGGGGGCGGGACGTCGCATGACCTGGCTCCGATGCCGAGATGGGCCGCCGCGCGGCCAGGGACGTGCAACGCGGGACGCCCGGTCACGTGACAAGTCTTTCTTCACCCGCGCGCGGCGGCGGCCCTGCGGCCGGGTCGGTTCACCCGGCTCCGGATGGCCGTCCGGCGCAGGCCAAGGCGCACTGCCGGAAGCGGCTGCCGCGGACATGCCAGGTTCACGGTGCTGGGAACCCGGCAGGCGCGGTACGTAACCGCGCCAACAGCCGCCGGGATACCTGCCCTGGTTGCGGTTCCGTGAGCGGCCGCGAGCATGATCGGGCCGACGCATCTTTTCGCCGTCCCCGGGCCGGGCAGCACCACCGGCACCCGGTGGACCACCGGACAAGCCGACCGACCGCAACAGACCTATCGCGGCTCAGGAGTAATCGATGACGGGTGACTTCCACGCAGACCTCGTCGCCTTCCTGCCGAAGCTGCGCATCCAGGCGCTTGCGCTGACGCGCAACCGGGCTGCGGCAGATGATCTCGTTCAGGACGCGGCGATGAACGCGCTCGCCGCGCAGCACAGCTTCACGCCAGGTACCAACTTCCGCGCCTGGATGTACCGGATCCTGCGCAACCGCTTCATCAGCGGCCTGCGGAAGCGCCGCGAGATCATGGACATCGATGATGCGCCGCCGGCATCCCTTGCGGTGCAGGCCGGGCACGAGGATCGCCTTGCCTTGCAAGAATTGCAGCGGGCGCTGGGCGAATTGCAGCCCATCCAGCGGGAGGCGCTGTTCATGGTCGTGCTGCAGGGCATGTCCTACGAGGAGGTCGGCGAGGCCACCGGCTGCGCCGTGGGCACCGCGAAAAGCCGCGTCTTCCGTGCGCGGCAGCATCTGGCAGCACGCCTGCTCGGCGAGACGAACCCGGCCCCCGGGGCGGAAGGCAGCGGGGAACAGGGCGGGGCGGCGGTGCAGCGCTTCCTGCGCGCCGGAGCGCAGGAGGTCAGGCGAACCAACCGCAGTGGGCCCTGAGCGCCGCGGCCGCGCGCGGCATCCGTCCTGCAATCAATGATCTGCGGCGGATGGGCGTTCAGTTCCGAACGCAATCCGCTGTAGCGCGCCGGGCGATGCCGTGGCACCCGCAGGAGGCGACCCCGAAACCGGCCCGCGCGGAGCGAATGAGGCCGCCTTCTGCAGCCTGCCTGCCGCGGCCCACGCCTGAACAAGGCCGGTGGGGACCGCGCGCGGCCGTGCCGCGGCCGCCTGGCGGGCAGGGCCTCAGTGGCAGCGGAGGCTCTGCACCCTCGGATTCGACCCGAGCAGATGATCGAGGGCACGCCGGGCGACGCCGTAGCACTCGCAGGCGGCCGCCTCCAGGCCGGGCCGGTCGGTGACCTCGATGCGGCCCCGCTCGTAGTGGATCAGGCCCGCCCTCTGGAGCTGGCTCGCCGCGACGGTGATCCCGGCGCGGCGCACGCCCAGCATCATGGCGAGGAGCTCATGGGTCATCGCGAAGGCGCCACCTTCGGCCCGGTCGCGCGCCACCAGCAGCCAGCGCGCGAGGCGCTGGTCGGTGTGGTGGCGCCCGTTGCAGGCCGCCGTGCGCACCACCTGCCTGTGCTGAAACAGGGCAGAGCGGAGCAGGAGGCTGCGGAAGGCGGGTGTGTGGTCGAGTTCCGCGCGGAATGCCGCTGCGTCCATGCGCAGGGCGGTGCCGGGGTTCTGCACCATGGCTTCGCAATCGTCGCTGTCGTCCCCGAGCAGGATCGGCATCCCGACGATCCCTTCGTTGCCGACGGCCGCGACCTCGATGACGTCGCCGTCCTTCAGATAGGCCAGCATGGAAACATAGCCGGTCTCGGGGAAGTAGATGGCCGTGATCGGCTTGCCCGGTGCGGAGAGGACCTCGCGCAACGTGAGTGGGACGGCTTCGAGCCGGGGCCGGAGCCGGGCGAGGTCTTCAGGCGGCAGGGCCGCGAGCAGGCGGTTGCGGGGAGCGGATGTGGCGTGGTCGAAGAGGGCCATCATGGGCTCCCATGCGACAAGATGTCGGCGGGAGCACAAGCCTCTCTCGGCCGCCCGCGCCGGAGGGTGTCAGCGGGCGATGAACCTTATCTGGTGCCGCGCGCCACCCAATGCAAGTATCGTACAGTCCTCAACCGCCCGTCCTGTCATCCGGGCAATTTCCCCCACCGGTTCTAATCATTCCACTCCACGTCCAGTGAGAGTGTTGCCGTGAAGATCAGCTTTCCCGCCCCATCCCGTACACGGGCGGTGATCTTG
This sequence comes from Roseicella aerolata, assembly GCF_020523605.1. GTDB lineage: Bacteria > Pseudomonadota > Alphaproteobacteria > Acetobacterales > Acetobacteraceae > Paracraurococcus > Paracraurococcus aerolatus. Next base: position 7,297 of record NZ_JAJAQI010000059.1, read on the forward strand.
TTCTTGTCTTTGCCCCTGCCCGGCAGGCTGCGGGCCATTTCGGTCAGCAGCATCACGGCATCTTCCCGGGCGGCCTTGCCGTCGGCGAACACCTGCCCCTCGTCATCACGGGCAAGGATGCCGCCGTCGCGTATCTCGTAGTAGAACCGGGACCCTGGCATACGACATCCGCCTGCGATGGGACTGTACCGGGAGGGACAACGCCACTGTCCCCGCCCCCGGCGGCGCCCCGCCTGCAATTCCAGGCGAATTGCGTGGTGATCGACACTGATCGAATTTTCACGGAGGCCCGGCGGGGACCGGACCTCCGGCGAGGGCGGCTTCAGCGCCAGTAGGGCCTGGTGGCTCCCGCCGGTGGCCCGAGCAGGCGGTCAGAGGCGCGGCGGGCGATGCCGTAGCACTCGCAGGAGGCAGCCTCGAGGCCGGGCCGGTCGGTGATCTCGATCCGGCCCCGCTCGTAGCGGATGAAGCCCGCCTTCTGCAGCGTGCCCGCGGCCACGGTGATCCCGGCGCGGCGCACCCCCAGCATCATGGACAGGAATTCGTGGGTCATCGGGAACCCGTCGCCCTCGACCCGGTCGTGCGCCATCAGCAGCCAGCGCGCGAGGCGCTGGTCGATGTTGTGGCGTCCGTTGCAGGCCCCCGTCCGCGCCACCTGCTCGAAATGCGCGAGCGTGTAGCGGTGCAGGATGGAGCGGAAGGACGGAATGCGGTCCACCTCCTCGCGGAACGCCCCCGCCTCCATCCGCAGCGCGGTGCCGGGCACCTGCACCATGGTCTCGAAGCTGTCGCGGTCGCCCTCGAGCAGGATGGACAGCCCGATCATGCCCTCGGGGCCCATGAGGCCGATCTCGGCGCTGTCGCCGTCATCCATGGGGGCGAGGCGGGAGACGTAGCCGCTCTCCGGGAAGTAGACGGCGGTGACCGGCTCCTCCGGCGCGTGCAGGATCTGGCGCAGCGCGAGTTCGGCCGGCTGGAGCCGTGGCCAGAGCCGGGCGAGATCCCCGGGCGGCAGGGCCGCGAGCAGGCGGTTGCGGGGTGCGGGGGGGAATTGACCGGGAAGGACCAAGAATAGCTCCTGCAACGGGCTGTCGGCGGGAGCACTGGCGCGTCTCTCAGCCGCCCGCGCCGGAAAGGTCGCGGCGGGCGATGTGCCGCATATGGTGGCATGAGGCGCCGGGTGTCAGCGCGGAAGCGCACGGACCGGGGGAAAAACCGCCCGCGGCTGAATTCTGCCCGCACCGGCGGGGTGGCCAGTGATGTGCCCTGGGCAGGCACTGCCGGCCTTGGGGAACGACATCGCGAGCCGTGGCGGGTCTTGTACATTTCCGTACGCACCAGGGCGCCGCCCGCACGTTGGTAGCCCACCCTCAGGTTGCTTTCAGAGGGTGGAGGCGCGGCGATGCGGATCCTGGTGGTTGAGGACGAGGCGCTGATCGCCCTGATGCTGACGGAGAGCCTGGAGCGTGCGGGGCACGAGGTGATGGGGCCGGCCGCGACCCTGGACGAGGCCCTGGCCCTGTGCGAGCCGGCGCCGCCGGAGCTGGCGTTGCTGGATGTCGACCTCCAGGACGGCAGCAACGGCGTGGACGTGGCGCGGGCCCTCTTCGAGCGATGGGGCGTGCTGTCGATCTTCGCCAGCGGACAGCTCATGGAGGCGCGGCGGGTGAGGGACATCGCGCTGGGCTATATCCGCAAGCCCTACGAGGCCGAGACGGTGCTGCGCAGTGTCGAGATGGCGCGCGAGATGCTGGACGGCCACCAGCCCCGGGAGGTGCCGGCGGGGTTCGAGTTGTTTTCCGGCGGTGGTCGCCCGGCCTGAATCGCAGGCAGGCTCGGGAGCCCGGATCACCGTTGCCGCCCGTGGTGAGGGAGGGGCCACGCAGGACCCGCCAGGTGCTGAAGCCGCAGCTCGGCCGCCTGAACTGGCGCGGAGCGCCGGCGGGGCGAACGGCGCGTTGCCGATGGCGCATTCGAGGCGCGGCCGCCTGGTCCGCGATATCGGCCACAGGATCGCGGGCCAGGCCGCCCTGCCCCATCGCCCGGCTGCTGCGGCAATGGCGCGAGGACCGCGGCCGCGGCACGCCATGCTCGCTGCACGCGCCGGAGGTGGAGCGCATCGGCAAGGGCAAGGCGCAGGCCCGCTGCGAGTCCGGCGCGCAGGTCTCGCGCGCCACCACCAATGCCGTCGCGCCCGCGCCCCGGAATCCATGCGGGTCACGCACGACTACGCATTTACGTAGTTATACGCAATTGGCCTCCAGCAATCCCTGATCCACAGTCCTGCGCGGTGGGGGGGGAGCAGGACAGTACCTGCCTTTGTCGCTGCTCCATTCCTGCCGCCTGTGTGACGTACGTTGAGGGAAACTGTACAGCCATCCGGCCAGTAGGGTCCGGATGGCTTTTTTCTCAGCAGGCTTGCCGAGCGGCCAGCCCGCACTCAGTCGGGATATCATCTCGCCCCCCCCCGTGCGCGCACGGCTTGCCCGGCCGCTGAACATCGTCGGGATGCGAAATCCGATGGGCCAGCCGGCGCTGCCGAGCGGTGCGCCGCAGGCGCAGGGCATGAGGGCGGCTTCGGGTCGAGACAGGCAGGCTTGACCCACCCTGCGGTCCAGGGCCCGCCCCCGGGGCGGCCGGTCGCCTGAAAGCCATCTTTCTCGGGGGCGACGCAGACGCGGTCAGCTGCTGCCGTTCGCGGCGCGTGCCCCGAGCTCGGCCTGCACCGCAAGCCGGACCGCCTCGGCGACGCTGCCCACCCCGAGCCGCGCCATCAGCCGCGCCCGGTGGACCTCGACCGTACGCGGGCTGAGACCAAGCTCGTTCGCGATGGCCTTATTCGGCTTCCCGGCCATCAGCCGCTCCAGCACCTCGCGCTCGCGCGGCGACAGCGCGGCGATCCGTGCGGCGGCCTCGGCGACGGCAGGATCGGCCAGGCCGGCGGCCCAGGGCGGTGAGCCCCGCAGCGCCAGCGCCTCCTTGAGGATCGCCAGCAGGCCCTCATCGTCGAACGGCTTCTCGATAAAGTCGAACGCGCCCGCCCGCATCGCCTCGACCGCGGTGGGGACGTCGCCATGCGCGGTCATGACGACGACCGGGCGCCGGAAGCCCCGCGCCCTGAGCCGGCGCAGCAGCTCCACGCCGTCCAGATCCGGCATCCGTATGTCCGTCAGGACGCACCCGATATCCTCGCCGAGGCCGGGAACCGCGTCGAGAAAAGCGATGCCGGAGGCGTAGGTCTCGACGGGGATGCCAGCCGATCTGAGCAGCATGGCCAATCCGCGGCGGACCGGCTCGTCATCGTCGATCACGTGCACCCTAGGGCTGCCGCTTTCGGGGGCGGTCGGCCGCTCCTGCCGCAGGGGCTCGTCCTCGGTCATCTCGCTTGCTCCCCGCTACATGTCCGCCTCCTCCGGGGGCGCCACCGGTAGGGTGAAGCGAAAGACGGTGCCGCCGCCAGGATTGGGCTCCGCCCAGAGCCGTCCGCCATGGGCCTCGACGATCGAGCGGCAGATCGGCAGGCCCATGCCCATGCCGCTCGGCTTGGTCGACACGAATGCCTCGAAGATGCGGCCGGCGATGTCGGGCGCGAGGCCCGGACCGGTGTCGGCGACGGTGATCTCCACCAGCTCGGGGCCGGCGGACGCCGCCGCGATCACCAGCGCGCGGCGGCATGATGGCCCCCTGCCGTCTCCCGGGGCCATTGCCTCGAATGCGTTGCGGATCAGGTTGAACAGCACCTGCTGGATCTGGATCCGGTCGACGACCACCGGGGGCAGCGCGGCGGCCAGGCGGTGCTCGACCTGGATGCCGCGCTCCCTTGCGCCCACCAGCGCCAGGGTGCCTGCCTCCTCGATCAGCGCGCGCAGATCTTCCAATCGCTTGTCGGCCTCGTCCCGGGCGACGAAATCGCGCAGGCGCCTGACAATCTGCCCAGCCCGCAATGCCTGCTCGGCGGCGAGGTCCATCGCCTCGCGCAGCGCCGTTCCCATGTCTCCCGGGCTCTTGAGGGAAGAGGCGCCGAGCAGGCGCTGGGCTGCCCTGAGGGCGCTCGTGGCCGCGGTCAGGGGCTGGTTCAGCTCATGCGCCAGCGCCGATGCCATCTCGCCCGCCGCGCTGAGGCGGGAGACGTGCAGCAGTTCCGCCTGCAACTCCTGCAGCTGCGCTTCCGTTTCCTGGCGTTCGGTGATGTCCACGGTCACCCCGAGCATGCGGCCCGGAAAGCCGTCTGCCTGGGGAATGCGGCGCCCGCGCGCGATCATCCAGCAGGTTTCCCGCTGCCCGTCAGGACGGCGGCGGTAGGCGCGAAAGAGGCACTCATAGGTCTCACCCGTCGCCAGCGCCTTCTCCAGCGCGGTCTTGAGCTTGGCATGGTCTCCCGGGTGAACGATCTCGGCGAGGAGGCGGGCGTAGGTCATCGGGCCGTCGCGCGCCGGGTCGAGACCGAAGAGCGCGTACTTCTCGGGCATCCAGAGATTCTCGCCGGTTCCCGGGTCCCACTCCCAGGTCCCGATGCCCGTCACCTCCTGTGCCAGACGCAGGCGTGCCTCGCTCTCGCGCAGCGCCGCCTCGGTCCGCTTGCGATCGGTGACGTCGCGCAGCACGCCATGAAGGCGGACCACCTGCCCGTCCGGCCCGCGCTGAGACCGGCCATGCAGTTCGAGCCAGCGTATCGCGCCGTCGCCGGCGCGCCGGATGCGGCATTCGATCTGCTCGCTGGTCTCCCTCTCGGCGGCTGCCGCATAGGCGCGCTCCACGAGCGGCCGGTCCTCCGGCAGCACGTGGTCCAGGAAGGCCGCGTAGCTCCATTCCGGCAGTGGCGTGCCATACCCGAAGATCGCATCGTGGAAGGAGGCACGCAGCACGGCTCCGGTTGCGATATCGAGTTCCCAGAAGGCGTGCCGGCCTGCCTCCAGCGCCAGGTGCAGCCGTGCCTCGCTTTCGGCCAGTGCCGCTTCAGCCGCCTTCCGCTCCGTCAGGTCCACCAGCACGTTCACCCCGCCGAGGAGCGCGCCCTCGCTGTCGCGCAGGGGCGTCGGGAAGGCGGCAAAGGGGACGCGGGTGCCGTCCGGCCGCTCCGCCACGGCTTCCTCGCCGCGGATGGGCCGGTTCTCGCGGAGCGCCAGGGCCATGGGACAGTCATCATGCCGCAGTGGCGTCCCGTCCGGGCGGTAAAGGCGCCAGCTGCCGCACCACTGTGCATCATCCAGCGGGGGACGCCAGCCCCAGAGGGCAACGGCCGCGTCGTTGTAGAAGGTGAGTTGCCCGACTGTGTCGGTGGTGTAGACGGCCACCGCCAGCGCCTCGATCAGCCCGCGCTGCGCCGCCTCGGCGCGGCGCCGATCGTCGATATCTATGCCGACGCCGATCCAGCGCTCGACCCGCCCGTCCGGATCGCGCAGGGGTGCACCCCTGACGAGGAACCAGCGGCAGGCCTTGTCGGCAGCGCGGCTGAGACGGAACTCGGTCTCGTAGGCATCGCCGCTGGCAAGTGCGTTGCTCCAGGCCGCCAGCGTCCGCTCGCGGTCCTCCGGATGCAGCGCCGCGATCCAGGCCTCGACAGTGACCTGGTCTGCCGCGAGGCCGAGGAAGTCGGCGCAGTGCTGATTGACATAGGTGAGGCGCCCGCAGGCATCTGCGACCCACACCATCTGCGGCGAGATGTCGAAGAGCGCACGGAAGCGTGCCTCGCTCTCCCGCAGCACCGCGTTGGCAGCCGCCAGCTCGGCCGTGCGCGCCGCCACGTCGCACTCGAGCCGCGCATTAGCCTCGGCCAACGCCTCCGCCATGATCTGCGGTTCGGCCCGCTTCTCCAAGGCTGCCCTGTTGGCATGGAACTCCACGGTCAGGGCGTCGCGCTCGCAGGCGAGGGGCACAGTTGCACCGCGCGAGCCGCTAGCCAGCGCCTCGGCGGGCCTGTCCGCCTCCTTGCTCGAGGCCCTGAGCGTGCCCGCCACCGGCTCGCGCCGGTGCAGGCCTGCGGCCATGTCGTCCATGGCGGTGCTCGCCAGATCCGCCAGCGCCTGTTCCTCAATCGCGGTCCAGGCGCGCGGCTGGTGGTCGATGACACAGAGCGCGCCGATGGCGCGGCCGCCCGGCAGCGCGAGCGGCACGGCGAGAAGGGCGGCAATACCCAGGTCCTCGGCCACTTCCTTGCTCCGCACGCGCGGGTCCTCGCGCATGTCGGTCACCAACAGCGGGAGCCCCGCCCGCATGGCCGAGCGCAAGGACTGCCGCAGCGGCGTGCCGCGGAGGCTGGCCCAAGGCTCAGGCAGGCCCTGGGCGGCTGGGAGGAACTGCCCGCTGGCCTCCAGCAGGACGGTGGCCACCGGCGTGCGCAGCAGCCGCCGGGCGAGTCGGGTCAGGCGATTGAACCGCTCCTCGGCCGGAGTGGTGGGCACCTCCGTCGCGCCGACCGTGGAAAGGCGCGGCCCAGCCACTGCATCCTGGGCTGTGAGGCGCTGGTCTACGGTGGCATCGGTCATGCCGGACTGTTCCGTGTGTGCCAAGACATGCAACGCTGGTGCCGATCGGTCGGCTATTGGGCCTGTGTTCCTTGGCACCGGGCAAGGTGGGCATCACGCGCCTCGACGTCACCCTCGCGCGGGGCGCCGTCGCACAAGCGCACTGTTCGACCACCGCGGCAGCCAGAACCGAACCCGCTTCGCCGCATCCTGGGCAGAACCGGCGACGTGCCGGCTGGCGAGGTCACCCCGGCGAAGTCACGAGGGCGGTCCGCACCTGACACTGCGAAGGTTGATGCGGAACCGAAGGCTTGCGTGGTCAGGAAGCTGACGTTGCGATCCCGGGACTTACGTAATTTCACGGAATGGCAGCACGCAGGCGGCGTGGCAAATGTCCACGCCCAGCCAAGGCGCGAGTGATGGTGCGCCACATGGATCCTTCGTCGGGTCAGGGAAGGATCTCCGAAAAGGAACAGGGAATGGACGTACAGGCTGACCGCCAGGCGCAGCTGGTGGCAGATACCATGCCGACCGTTGCTGCGGGCACCGCTGCGCGCGGCGGCTCCGGTGAGACACCGGACGTGATCCGCGCAACCCACGCAACATCGTGTGAAGGCCTGGCAATCGCGCCGCAGGTCCGCGACGGCGGCGTAGCCCTTGCCGGTATGACCTACCTGCTAGCTGGTGACGCAGGGGCTCAGGCTTGGTTGCATGTGGGTGCTCGCTTGCTCCTGCGCCAGCGGCCGCACAGTGCGGACGGCGTGGGAAAGCTCCCGCGCCCCATCGAGGTCCAAGCGCCGGACGGACGCCGGATTGGCCAACTGCCACCGGACGACGCCCAAACGGTCGGGGAATTCCTGGATGCTGGCCTGTCCGCCACCGCGCGCGTGGCGGCCGTCGTGCCTGCATTCCGGCGCGAGCGCGTGCAGCTCGCCATCGAGATCCGGCGGACCGCCGGCGATCCGGGCCTCTGAGAGCAACTCAACCCGGCCACGACGCCCGGCGATCCGGTGGCGGGTACGGTGCAGGTAGAGCCCGCGCGCATCCCCGCCTTTGTGGCCCAGGAGAAGGAAGGTTCCAGTATGTCGGATACGAAGAGGCAGCAGAATGGGCCGGGCAGCCTGGATGAGGTGGCGCGCCGCAGCAGCGCGGCCGCGGCCTCGACCGCGCAGGCGGCAGGCGATGCGCTGCGGCACAGCGGGGCATCGGGCGGCCAGGCCGTGCAGCAGGGCGGCCGCATCGCCACCGAAGCGGTGCGCCGCGCCAGTGAGGCCGGGACCGAGACAGCCCAGCGGACCAGCGACGTTGCCGCGGAGGTCGCACAGCGCGGCACCTGGCAAGCGGCCGAGGCGCAGCAGCGCTTCGTCGAGGATGCCGTCAACCAGCTCAAGGAAGCCGGGCAGAAGCTGGCCGAGGCGGTGCAGCAGAGTGCGGAGGACGTGCGCGTGTTGCTGCCGCAGCCCAATGTCGCGGCCGGCGGGCTGCGGGAGATGCAGCAGGCCCTGACCGGTCTCATCGAGGGCACGACCCGTACCAACCTGCACATTGCCCAGGAGCTGTTCCGCCTCGCCAACCCGGGCGCCATCATCGAGCTGCAGCGGCGCTTCGCGCGGGAGTACCTCGACACGATGGTCGAGGGTCAGGCCAAGCTGCTGCGGGCGGCCCGCCACTCCGCCGAGCAGGCGCTGCGCCCGATCGAGCTGCAGCTCGAGCAGCGCCGGCGCGGACGGCAGCAGGCTGACCGGACGGGCCAATCGCGGCCCGCGGGCCGGGTGGCCGAGGTGATGAGCCGCGAGGTGCGGACCGCCAGCCCGGAGGACACGGTGCAGCAGGCCACGCGCCTCATGCGCGACGAGGATACCGGCGTGCTGCCGGTGGGCGAGAACGACCGCCTGGTCGGCATGGTGACCGACCGGGACATCGCCCTCCGCCTGGTCGCGGAGGGCAAGGACCCGGCCCGCACCCGGGTGCGCGAGGTGATGACGCCCGAGGTCCGCTATGTCTTCGAGGACGAGAGCCTGCACCGGGCGGTGGAGACCATGGCCGAGCAGCAGGTGCGGCGGCTGCCGGTGCTGAACCGCGACAAGCGGCTGGTGGGCATCGTCTCGCTCGGTGACCTGGCGACGGGGGGCCAGACCCCGCGGCTGGCCGGCCGTGCCCTGACCGGCGTCACCCGGGAAGCCGGACTGCACGACCAGGTCGCGGCAGAGTAGCCGCACCCAGGCCGGAGGTTGGGCGGCCAGGCATCGAAGCGCCCGGCAGGTCCGCCAGGGCGGGGCGCGACCTCAGGCAGGCTCGGCGGCGGACCGGCTGGTGCCCAGGCCGCGCCGGGCGGGCCTGGGCGGTAGGCGCGCCCAGGATCGCGGCCGCTGCCCCGACGTCCTGGGTGGGCGTGCGGGAGGGAGGGCAACCAGGGCCTACAGCGGATTGCGTTCAAAACTGAACGCCAATCCGCTGCAGGCTACTGTCCGTAGAGCAGATTCACGCTGCGGGGCGTTCACGCCCCTCCGCGATCTGCTCTAGCCACACAGGCTTCCGGCCAGGCGGCGGGGTTGCAGGAAGGCCCGGGAAGCCGCTGCCCTTCCCGAGATTCGGGAGCCGGGATTCGGCCGCGCCGGCCCGGGTCTGCCAGTCCCGCCCGCTGTAGCCGTGCGCTGGTTCACCCGATCGGGGCTGCGCTCGCCATGGGCCGCAAAGGCCATCCGCCCCCAATTCCATCGGCCGCTGGGCGGCAGGCCTGTCATCCCGCGCAGGAGATCGACGTCCGAGGGCGTTCCCAGCCCCCTGCGCGGCACCACCGTCTCATCGACCATCATGGTGGCTCCCGTTGACCGCCTTCGGCGCTCAACCGGGCTGAAGGGCCCCAACAACCGAACCCTGCCAAGGAGACCTGTAATGGCCGCCGCACGGGGCGCTCCGCGCCGTGCTCCGAGGCTCCTGCGCCGCTACCGGGGACACCACCAGTGCAGGATCGCGGCGATGCCGTGTCGGACGCGTCCCCGGGGGGGGGCGGCGGGGGGCGTCAATGCAGGCGGCAAGCCGCTCAGCAAGACCACGAGCCGCTGCTCGACCTCGCGTAAGGCCAGCAGGCCACCATCCCGGGATAACTGCCCATCATCGATGCGGGCGATCAGCGGCGTGCCGACGACCGGTGACAAGATCGGTAGCGGCAGCGTAGGTTCAACCTTGGTGGGCATGGTCTCCGAGGATGGCTGGATTTGCGGGTCGCATCCAAATCCCGTGGCCGCTCGGCGGTCCGCTCCATGCCCGCCAGCCCTCGTGCATAAAGCGGGCCGACTGCCGGGTTCAGGTCAGGTTCCATCAGGAGGAAGGTCAGCACGCCACAGTCGCGCCACAACGTCCAGCCGAATGACAACAAAACAGAGAGGGACAAGATGAGCGGAAACACAAGTTCACCGGATGACTATTGGAAGGCGAACCTTCGGCTCGTCCGACTTTGCCTGATCATATGGGCACTGGCGTCCTTCGGGCTGGGCATCCTGCTCCGGCCGCTCCTCTCCGGCATCGCGATCGGCGGGACAGACCTCGGGTTCTGGTTCGCGCAGCAGGGCTCCATCCTGGTCTTCCTCGTGCTGATCTTCTTCTACGCGGTGCGGATGAACGCGATCGACCGCAAGTTCGGCGTCGACGAGCAGTAAGGGGGCGTGCAAGCAATGGGACAGCAGGCGCTTACCTACCTCGTCGTCGGCGCGACCTTCGCGCTTTATCTCGGCATCGCCTTCTGGGCACGCGCCGGGTCCACGGGCGAGTTCTACACTGCCGGCGGCGGCGTGCCGCCGGTGACCAACGGCATGGCGACCGCGGCCGACTGGATGTCGGCCGCCTCCTTCATCTCCATGGCCGGCCTCATCGCCTTCGTCGGCTATGACAACTCCACCTACCTGATGGGCTGGACCGGCGGCTACGTGCTGCTGGCCATGCTGCTCGCGCCCTATCTGCGCAAATTCGGCAAGTTCACGGTGCCCGAGTTCATTGGCGACCGGTTCTACTCGCAGACCGCGCGCCTCGTCGGCGTGATCTGCCTGATCGTCATCTCCGTCACCTACGTCATCGGGCAGATGACCGGCGTCGGCGTGACCTTCGCGCGCTTCCTGCAGGTGTCCACCACCACCGGCCTCTTCATCGGTTCTGCGGTCGTGTTCTTCTACGCCGTGCTCGGCGGCATGAAGGGCATCACCTACACGCAGGTGGCGCAGTATGTGGTGCTGATCACGGCCTACACCATCCCGGCGATCTTCATTTCGCTGCAGCTTACCGGCAACCCGGTGCCGCCGCTCGGGCTGTTCGCCGACACCGAAGGCGGGGTGCCGCTGCTGCAGCGCCTCGACCAGGTGGTGACGGATCTGGGTTTCGGCGCCTACACCGCTCATCGCGACAACACCTTCAACATGGCGCTGTTCACGATGTCCCTGATGATCGGCACGGCCGGCCTGCCGCACGTCATCATCCGCTTCTTCACCGTGCCGAAGGTGTCCGATGCCCGCTGGTCCGCGGGCTGGGCGTTGGTCTTCATCGCCCTGCTCTACCTCACCGCGCCGGCGGTCGGCGCGATGGCGCGGCTCAACCTGATTGACACCGTCTGGCCGGGCGGCGCCGGGCAGCCCGCCGGGGCGCTGGTCTACGAGCAGCGGCCCGACTGGATGCGCACCTGGGAGCAGACCGGCCTTATCCGCTTCCAGGACCGGAACAACGATGGCCGCATCCAGTACTACAACGACCGGAACCCCGCCTTCGCCGACCAGGCCCGGCAGAACGGGTGGCAGGGGAACGAGCTGACGGTGAACGCCGACATCCTCGTGCTCGCAAACCCCGAGATCGCCAACCTGCCGGCCTGGGTGATCGCCCTGGTCGCAGCCGGCGGCCTCGCCGCCGCGCTGTCCACCGCGGCGGGACTGTTGCTCGCAATCTCGTCGGCGATCTCGCACGACCTGATCAAGAGCGCGCTCAAGCCCGACATATCCGAACGCGGGGAATTGCTCGCAGCGCGGATCTCCATGGCCGCAGCGATTGTCTTCGCCACCTATCTCGGGCTCAATCCACCGGGCTTCGCAGCGCAGACTGTGGCACTGGCCTTCGGGTTGGCCGCCGCGACAATCTTCCCCGTGCTGATGATGGGCATCTTCTCGAAGCGCATCAACAGCACGGGCGCGATCGCCGGCATGCTGGCGGGGCTGCTGTTCACAACCATCTACATCTTTGTCTACAAGGGGTGGTTCTTCATCCCCGGCACCAACCAGTTCCCGGATACCGCGGCCTACTGGGTGTTCGGCATCTCCCCGACCTCGGTCGGCACCATCGGCGCGCTCCTGAACTTCGGCGTCGCCTTCGCCGTCTCGCGCGCGACGCAGCCGCCGCCGGTGGAGATCCAGGAAATGGTGGAGAGCATCCGCATCCCGCGCGGCGCGGGGACGGCCGTCGGCCACTGACGGCATACAACGGGGAAGGGACGCCGCCAGGCGCCCCTTCCCCACAGCCGGCCGGTGAAGGGCATGGCCGCCCTCGCCCGCCCAAGGGGCCGCGGCGCGGCCCTGATCCCCGTACCGGCGGCGCACCGACCCGGCGTGCCGCCGCCCCCCGCCGGAGACGTGATGCTCTTTCAGCTTCTCGGTACGGTGGTGCTCGGCGTCGCCGCAGCGGGTGTCCTGCTGGTCGCCTATCGCACCCTCGGCCGGCGCGCGCCGCGCTGGATCCTGCCGGTCGCCGCCGGCGCCGCCATGCTCGGCTTCCATATCTGGAGCGAATACACGTGGTTCCGGCGGACCGCAGCGGCGCTGCCGCCACCGCTGACGGTCGCCATGGCGCCTGCCAGCACCAGCATCATCCAGCCCTGGACCCTGGTGGTGCCGCGCGTCGAGCGCTTCGCCGCCATCGACCCGCGCGCAATCCGCTGGAACGAGCGCGCGCCGGGCCTTCGGATGGTCGAGGTGTTCCTCATCGCCCGCTACATGCCGACCTTCACCACGCTGCAGCTTTTTGACTGCGCCACACCCCGGCGGGCCGATGTGCCGCGCGACCTCGCCTTGGACCCCGGGGACATGCCGCAGGGCGCGGTATGGGTCGAACTCGACCCCGCTGACCCGCTGCGGCGTGCGGTCTGTGCCGCACCGTTATAGGCGGGCGGGGCGGCAGCGGGCCGCATCCGGTCCCACCCGGCGCAATCCGCTGGCGCCCCGGGCCTGATGGTCGGGCCCAGGCGGGCGCCTCCTGCCTCCGGAGCGGCCTGCGGCCCCGTCCTGCGGCTGGCCGCCCGGCTGTGGTCCCCTCGCGCCCGGTCGCCTCGCGGGACCGGCGGCAATGCCCCCCGGACCAGGATCGCAGCAGGAGTCGCAGCGGTTAACGGGGCCCGGCGCCGCCCGCCGCCATCGCGGAGGAGCTGCCGCCGTCACGGCTCTGCGCCGGCTGCGCCACCGGCAACATGAAGCGGAAGGCCGCGCCCTCGCCCGGCCGACTTTCGGCCCAGATCCGGCCGCCGAGATGCTCGACGATGCGCCGGCAAATGGTGAGGCCGAGGCCGGTGCCGGCAGGTCGGTCCGTCATCGCCTTGCCGGACTGGCGGAACTTGTCGAAGATCGCCTCCAGCTCCGCTGCCGGGATGCCGGGGCCATTGTCGCGGACCGACACCTCGATCCAGCCCGGCTCCAGGCGAAGGGACACCTCGACGCGGCCGGTCCCAGCAGGGGAGAATTTCGCGGCATTCGAGAGAAGGTTGACGAGCACCTGCATGAGCCGGTCGTGGTCGCCCTGCACGGGCGGTATCTCCGGCGGGATCCGCACCTCCAAGGCCACGCCCTTGTCGCGGAAGAGCTGGCCGGTGGAGGCCACGGCCTCCTCGATCACCGCCGCGGGGTCAACGCGCCTGACCTGCCACTCGACCGCGCCGGCCTCGATCTTCGCCATGTCGAGGAGCTGGTTGATCAACCGCGTCAGCCGCTCGCTCTCCTTGATGATGAGGCCGAGGAATTCCTGGCGCTGCGCCAGCTCCAGCTCGGGGTTGTCATGCAGGATCTCCGACAGCGACCGCACGGCGGTGAGCGGCGTGCGCAGCTCGTGCGTGACGGTCGAGAGGAAATCGTCCTTGAGCTGGTCGAGCTCGCGCAGCCGGTCGTTCATGGCCCGCAACGCCGCCGAGGCCGCCTCGAGCTCGGCCGATTTCTGCTCCAGCCGGCGGCTGTACTCGATGACCTGCGATGCCTCGTCCAGCATGCGCATGAGGTCGGGCGGCCCGATGCCGCCGCCCTGGGACAACGAGGCAAGCGCCACGCGCGCCGAGGTCGCGCCGATCACGCCGGTCAGCAGCCGCTCGGCGAAGAGGAGCAGTTCGGCATCCGCGGGGCGGTCGGGATCGAGGCCGATGCCCCGCTCCGCCGCGAATTCGGTCAGCGCCGCCTCGGCGCGCTCGGGGCCGAGCAGCCGGCGCAGCAGGCGGGCCAGTTCGCCGGTGGCGAGCGCGGCGTCACCCCAGCCGGTCCGGGTTCGGGGCTTGTCGTCCTCCGCCTGGAAGGCCTCGACGAAGGGGATCGCCTGGGCGCGCTCGCCCGGCCCGGCTCGGTCGAAGATGGAAACGCCGACGAAGAGTCCGATATTGGCGAGGCCGCTCCAGAACAGCGCATGGGTGAGCGGGTCGAGCCCCTCGAGGCCGAGCAGCGCATAGGGCCGGAGCAGCGTGATGCCCCAGGGGCCGTCCAGGATGAAGCCCTGCGGCAGCCAGCCCGAGCGTGCGAAGGAGGGCAGCAACAGCGTGTAGCCCCAGACAAAGGTGCCCGCGACGAGGCCCGAGATGGCCCCGCGCCGCGTCGCGCCGGCCCAGTAGAGGCCCCCGATCAGGGCGGGCGCGAATTGCGCGACGCCGGCGAAGGAGATGAGCCCGATGGCAACCAGGGCATAGGCACCGCCGGCGAGGCGGAAATAGGTGTAGCCGAGCAGCAGGATCGCCACGATCGCGATGCGGCGGATCGCCAGCACGGGCAGCCGCGGTTCGCCGTTCTGGCCCTGTTCGGCTGAGGCCAGGCGCCGCCGCAGCAGGCTCGGGATCACCAGGTTGTTGGAGACCATGGTGCTCACCGCGATCGTCTCCACCACGATCATGCCGGCTGCCGCCGAGAGCCCGCCGATGAAGACCAGCAGCGCCAGCCATGTCCAGCCATGGACCAGCGGCAGGGCGAGGACGACCATGTCGCGATCGGTGCCCTGGCCCGGCAGCAGCAGGAGGCCGGCGAGCGCAACCGGCAGCACGAACAGGTTGATCAGCAGCAGGTAGAGCGGGAACAGCCACATGGCCCGCGGCAGTTGCCGCTCATCGGTGTTCTCCACGACCAGGAGCTGGAATTGCCGCGGCAGGCAGATGATCGCCAGCAGCGCCAGGATGGTGGTGGTCACCCAGCCTCCATCTTCCAGCACGGGCGCCGCCGTGAGCAAGCGCGCGATGTCCGGCATGGCGCGGGCCCTGGCGAAGAGGTCGCCGAAGCCCTCGAAGAGGACGAAGACGACGAAGCCGCCGAGGGCCAGGAAGGCCGCCAGCTTGACCACGGATTCGAAGGCGACCGCGATCACCACACCCGGGTGGTGCTCGGCCGCGTCGATCTGCCGCGCCCCGAACAGGATGGTGAAGGCGGCCATCAGCAAGGTCGTGTGGAAAGCGGTGTCGAGCAGGAGCGGGCGCGGCCCTTCGGTGGACCCGGCGACGCCCGTGAGCAACTCGAAGCTGACGGAGACCGCCTTCAGCTGCAGCGCGATGTAGGGGATGATGACGACGACCGCGAGCGCCGCCACCAGCCCGCCCAGCGCGTGGCTGCGGCCATAGCGCGCCGCGATGAAATCCGCGATGGAGGTGATGCGCTGGGTCTTTGCGACCAGGACAATCTTGCGCAGCAGCACGAGGCCGAGCGTCATCGCCAGCGTCGGCCCGAGATAGATCGGCAGGAAGCCGAGGCCGATCGAGGCCGCGCGGCCGACGCTGCCATAGAAGGTCCAGGTCGTGCAGAACACGGCCAGCGACAGCGCATAGACCGTGGCGCCGCTGCCGAGGCCGCCGCCGGCGGCGCCCCGGGGCCGCCGGTCGCCCCACCAGGCGATTGCGAAGAGCAGCAGGAGGTAGCCCAGCGCAACGCCGACCAGGGCCCAGGCCGGCATCAGGCCTCGTCCTGCCCGCCGGCGCCGTCCCTGGCGCGCGGCAGGCGGTTCCCGCCCCGGCGCTCGGTGTGCAGGGCGACCAGCAGGATCACCGCAGCCCAGGCGCCGAACAGATAGAGATAGAGCGGCGGCCAGCCCGGCCCCTCGCCGGCCTCACCGCCGAAGATGCGCAGCAACCAGGGGCTGAAGAGGACGGCGGCGAGCAGGCAGAGCGCGACCAGCCGGTCGGCATCGCCCGGGGCCTCGCGCGCGGGCGCCTGCTCCTGCGGGGTCACAGCCCGTGGCCCCGGGCCCGCAACTCGACCTGCATGTTCGAGCGGCGGATGGCGTCGTCGAGCGTGACGATGCCGCGCGCCTTCAGCATCCCGACCAGGCGGAGGAAGATCGCCGCCGTCGCTATCGCGTCGCCCAGCGCGGAGTGGCGGCCATGGATCGGGACGCCGAGGCGCTCGGCGATGCCATCCAGCGCATGCGTGCCCTCGTCGCCCTTTAGGTAGCGCGACAGGATCATGGTATCGAGGACGGCGTTGTCGAACCGCGTGCCGGCCGCCGCCTCCGCCATGCGCAGGAATTTCAGGTCGAACGCGGCGTTGTGGGCGACCAGCACGGCGTCGTCGACGAAGGCCTTGAAGGCCGGGAGCACGGCCGCCACCGGTGGACAGTCACGCACCATGTCGTCAGTGATCCCGTGGAAGCGGGTGGAGGCGGCCGGGATCCGGCGTCCGGGATTGACCAGCGCGTCGAAGGTTTCGCCCGTCAGGATGCGGCCGTTGACGATGCGCACCCCGGCGATCGAGATGAGCTGGTCGCCGCCGGACGGGTTGAGGCCCGTGGTCTCCGTATCGAACACCACGTAGCTGAGCTGGTCGAGCGCCGTGCGCCCCAGCGCGCCCGTGGCGAGCGGCTGGTGCAGGAGGTCGAAATCGAAGAACTCCGGCCGCGAGGCGAGGATGGCGGGTGCGGCGGAGCGCGGCGGCCGGGCGGGTGCGGGCAGCGGCATGCGCAGCCGCGCGCGGCCCTCGCCGGCTGCCTCGCTCCAGAGGTCACTGTGGTGGCGCTGCAGCACATCCCCGACGGTTAGCCCCCCGAGCGCACCCTCCAGCGCATCCTCCGACCAGGCCGACAGCGCGTCTGCGGGGACAGGCCTGCCTGCCCAGGAAAGGTCGAGATAGACCCGGGACGGTCCCACATCCGCCGACAGTTCGAAGGCCGCAACCTCGACCTGGCGGCCAACCCGCTCGATCAGGCGGCCGAACAGGATGACCAGGCTGTGGCTGTCACCGTGCAGCCATTGCGGCTGGCCGGTCGCGGTGACGGTGCGGCCGCCGCGTGCGGCCCGGAAGGCGACCAGGCCGATCAGGTCGGCAGAGTCGATATCGGCCATCGGCCAGATGCGGCCGGCGATCCCGCGGTATTCCGCAGCGATGGCTTCCAGCCGCGCCGAGAGCCCCTCCGCCTGGTCGCGGATCACGCGCTCGAATTCGGCTCGGCTGTCCTGCGGCAGGTCGGGATGGTCGACGAGGGTCTCGGCGGCCGCGCGCAGATTCGCCACGGGTTGGCGCAGCCCTTCCGTCGCCTCGCGCAGCAGCGTATCGCAGCGCCCGAGCATCGCCAACTCGGCCGTTGCGTCGGAGAAGGTAAGCACATAGCCGGTGACCTGTTCGCCCGTCACCACCAGCCCCATGCGGCCACGGAGCAGCGTGTGGCCCTCGGCGGGCGCGGTCAGGACCTCCGCGTGCCGCTCCTCGGCCTGCCCTGCGGCGCCGTCCTGGCTGAAGGGCCGGCGAAGCCGGTCCAGCGCGTGCAGCACCGGCTCGGGGGCGACGAATTGCAGCAGGTTGCGGCCCAGGCCAAGCCCGCCGCGCAGCCCGAGCAGCGACAGGGCGCCGCGGTTGTAGAGCAGGACCTGATGCTCGAGGTTGCAGACGAGGACACCGTCATGCAGGTCGTTCAGGATCGCGGCCAGGCGGCTCTTCTGCTCCTCGACCCGCAGCGTGGACTGCGCCACCGCCTCCTCGACCCGGCGGCGGGCCTGGAGGAGCTTCTCGCCGATCTCATTCACCGCCTCCGGCAGGGGGGCCAGGGCGGCGAAGCGCTCGGCCGGGATCCGCGCCTCCGCGGTGCCGTGCGCGACTACCCGCGCCTCGCCCGCCAGCGCCGCCAGGCGCCGCAGCACCTGGCTGTCCACCACCTTCCAGGCCGCGGAAAGCGTGCCGATCAGGATGGCGGCGACCAGCCCGGCGGCGGTGCCGGGAATCGTCTCGCCGAACAGGACGACCGTGAGCCCGGCCAGGCAGCCGCCGAGGACGCCGAGGAGGAGGAACGCTCCCGCGACCCGGCCGTGGCCTCCGGTCACCGCCCCGGCCTCCGTCCCGCCTGCCGGCAGGCCCTCATGTCGCGGGCCCGAGCCGCCGACGCACCGTCTCGACCAATTCGCGCGTCGAGAAGGGCTTGGTGACGTAGTCGCTGGCGCCGAGCGCCATGCCCTTCTCGCGGTCGATGTCGCGGCCCTTGGCGGTCAGCATGATGATCGGCACCTCGCGCCAGCGCGGCTCCTGCCGCAGGCGCTGGCAGACGTCGTAGCCGCTGTGCGCCGGCATCATGGCATCGAGGATCACGAGGTCCGGCACGGCCTCCTCGACCGCCTGCAGCACCTCCTCGCCGTTGCGGGCGACCCGGACGGTGTAGCCCGCCTTCTGCAGCAGGAACTGGAGCGAGAGAAGGATGCTCGGCTCGTCGTCCGCCACCAGGATCGTCTGGCTCATGGTGTCTTGCCACTCCTCCCTTGCCTTGCTCCCTGCTCTTCGGCAGCGACCTTCCCGGTTCAGAGGTAGCCGTGCCGGTACCGTGCCGCCATGGCGGATTGCATCGTCCGGACCAGGACGAAGGCGGCCCGCAGCCGCTTCCGCTCGGCGCCGGACAGCGTATCGAGCCGGACGTGATTATCCGGCCTCTTCCCCTCGCTTGCCATCCTGACCTGGTGCCGGAGGCGCAGCGTGCCGATGAGCTCCAGCGCCTCCCCCAGCTCGCGCGCGCCGTTCGAGCTGAGGACACCCGCCGCGCCCAGCGCTTCCAGACGCTCGAAGGTGTTGACCGCCGCGATCCCGGCCGACAGCGCGTGCACGCGCGACAGCTCGACGATCGGGGTCACGCCCCGGATCTTCAGGTCCATCGTCCCGTCATGCTCGCCGCCACGGGCCAGGCGGAAATTGCGGAAGAATCCTATGGGTGGTTGCCGGCTCATCGCGTTCCTTGCCAGATAGGCGAGGAAGATCGTGTTCCGGCGCGTCTTGTCCAGCACGAAGCCGTGCAGGCTCTCGAACAGCGAGGCGGTGCCGGCGATGGTTCGGAAGTCGAAGAACACGGAGGCCAGCATCAGCGCCTTGGGCTCCGGCTGCTCGATCCACTCCCGGAAATAGCCCTGCCAGACCGAGAGCGGCTGGCACCAGCGCTCCGTCATCGCCATCATCTCGCCGGGACAGTGGACATAGCCGCAGGCGTGCAGCCCGTTACAGACATGCGCGCTGAGCGCCGCGAAATAAGCGCGGTGCGCCCCCCCCTCCTCGAAGGCGTCGTCGAGCACGATGCCGTTGTCCTGGTCGGATCCGGCGGTCAGCTCCCGGCGCCCCTGCGACCCGGCGGCAAGCCAGGCGTAGGGCACCGGTGGGGGGCCGAGCCTGTCTTCCGCCTGGCCGAGCAGCCGGGTGGTCACCGCGTCCGCGATGTCAGACACGGCATGCCCGATCATGCGCGTGCTCTGCCCTTCGCCCAGCATGCGGCGCATCAGCCCAGGGACGCGGGCGACGATTTGGCTCACGTCGTCGGCCGTCGCGCAGGCCTGGAGATCATGCTGCGCCAGACTCTCCATGACGTCGTCTCCCGCCAGATCGGATGCGGCGCGGAGGGGACCCGCGCCAGGAGTCAGGCATAGCCTAGCTCAAACGACGCCTGAGTGGGTCCCTGTTGATTGCCACTGAGAGCTGACCCGGTTTGGGGTTAAGTTGCCACTGAGAGTTGACCCATGTTCGGACGCTAGCCTCGGGCCTTTGGTCGGGGGCGGTGGGAGTGTTGGACATGGCG
>NZ_JAJAQI010000060.1 GCF_020523605.1 Roseicella aerolata
CCTACGGCTTCCTCGTGGCCGAGCGCTGCCTTTTCCCCCCTCAATCCCGCTTCACCGCGCGGCGGCTCAAGACACCTGCGCTATCCAAAGGCTTCCAGCCGCGCGGTGCCGGTCCGGCCTGAGCGCCACGTGCCGCACTCAATCGCCAGCATTCGCCGCCGCCTCACCGTCGGCCTTGTCCACCTCCTCCCGCGCTGCCCCTGCTGCCTGCAGAAACAGCGTATACGGCCAAGAAGCAAGTGACACAGTAAGACTAGAGGAAAGCCGCATCACATCGAAGGGATTAATCGCGAAGTATGGTTTATTTTCAGTAAGGCAAACGGTCACAACACTCAACCGAAGATTGTGAATGGCTTTGTGACGATTGTGCAGCCCTGGGCCCAATCGGGCTAGGCCTGCCGGGGACCGCACGCCGGCGCATACCAGCGGTCCCATCATGGGCCCTGGCAGCGCTGCGGCCCGGATGCGGTCACGCATCCGGGCCGTCGGTAATCCTCTGCGCGGCCGACGGGCGTCACGCCAGAGCTTGCGACGAAAGCGCCCGCAGATTGCTGGTGCGGTCGGGCTTGTCAGGCCGCCGCCGCGCGGCGGGAACCCAGGACCCGGCGGAGGTCCAGCGCATGGGCGCCGGCGCCGAGCCCGGCCTGCACCAGCAGCGCCGCGATCCAGAAGGCCGGGAATTCCCAGCCGCCGCCCTTGGCGCTGAACAGCCAGCCATTGCCGGCATGAAGGGCCAGCGCGCCCAGCATGATGGGCAGGAACAGCAGGCTCACCGGCCGGACCCAGAGGCCGAGGATGAGGGCGATGCCGCCCAGGATCTCGGCGAAGGCGACGATGGCGCCGAAGACGGGCGGATAGCCGAGCGAGCCGAAGAAGCCCATGGTGCCGGCGAGCCCGAAGGTGCCGAGCTTCAGCAGCCCGCCATGGGCCAGGAACATCACGCCCATGCTGACGCGCAGCAGGAGGGCGGCGTAGGGGCTGGTGGCCTTCTCGTCGAACATGGCTCTCTCCTCTCGAACGGAGCAGCATGCGCCTGCGAGCCTGCGGCGACCTGTTCCGGGGGCGGCGGATGCGCCGCGATGGCGGGAGAGTGCCGGGGCCGCCCCGCCGCTTCCAACGCAGGGTCGGAACGGCCATCATCATCCCGCTGAATGACGCGGGGGCGGAGCATTGGCCGATCTCGGCAGCCTGGACCTGAACCTGCTGCGGGTCTTCGACGCCGTGGCGCGGGAGCGGCACGTGACCCGGGCGGCGGAGCGGCTGAACCTCTCGCAGCCCGCCGTCTCCAACGCGCTGGCCCGGCTGCGCGCGGCGCTGGGCGACGAGCTGTTCCTCCGCCGCCCCGGCGGCGTCGAGCCGACCGAGCTGGCGCAGTCCCTCGCCGCGCCGGTGGCCGAGGCGCTGGACCGCCTGCGCGATACGCTCGCCGCCCGCGCCCCCTTCGACCCGGCGACCAGCGAGCGCGTCTTCGCCGTCGGCTTCAGCGAATATGCCGAAGCCGTGCTGGCGCCGCCGCTGCTGGAGCGCATGGCGCAGGACGCACCGGGCTGCCTGCTGGCCATCGCCCATGCCGACCGCACCAATTGGGAGGCGTTGCTGGAAAGCGGCCAGGTTGGCCTCGCGGTCGGCGTGCTGCCGGAGCCACCGGCGCTCTACACCCGCCTGCGCCTGCTGCCGGAAGCCTTCTGCACGCTGATGCGGCGCGGACACTGGCTGGCCGAGGACGAGCTGACGCTGCCGCGCTTCGTCAGCGTGCCGCATCTGCTGCACTCGCCCAACGGCTCCCGCGACGGCGCGCTGGACGCGGTGCTGCGGGAGGCGGGGCACCCGCGCCGGCTCGGCGCCGTGGTCGCGCATCTCTCGGCGGTGCCGGAGATCCTGCAGCGGACCGACATGGTGATCACGCTCTCCTCCCGCCTCGCCGCGCAGCTTGCACTGGCGCATCGCCTGGTGCTGCGGGACCCGCCGATCGAGGTGCGGCACACGCGCCTCTCCCTGGTTTTTCACCGGCGGCTGGAGGCGGATGCGGGCCATGCCTGGCTGCGGCGGCTGATCCTGGCGATCGCGCGGGACGTGGCGCCGGCGAATCTGGAGCCGCCGGCGGTGTGAGGCTCGCAGCACGCGGCTTGCAGATGCGGCTTGCAGCCGGATGGCCGGCGGCCGGCCGGACAGGCATCGCCGCGGCCCCCGCCGCGCGCCGCGGGAATCGATGAGCGGGACCACCGGCATGGACATGTTCGATTACGTCGTCATCGGCGGCGGCAGCGCCGGCTGCGTGCTGGCCAACCGGCTGAGCGGGGACGGCGCGACGGTCGCGCTGATCGAGGCGGGCGGGCCGGACCGCCATCCCTGGATCCACATCCCCGCCGGCTATGCGAAGATCCTGACGCATCCGCGCCTGACCTGGGGCTACCGGACGGAGCCGGATGCGGGCACCGCCAACCGCGCGCTGGACTATCCGCGCGGGAAGGTCTGGGGCGGCTGCTCCTCGATCAACGGCCTCGGCCATGTGCGGGGGCATCCCTCGGACTACGACCTCTGGGCGCAGAAGGGCTGCACGGGCTGGGGCTGGGACGGGCTGCTGCCCTATTTCCAGCGGCACGAGGCTTTTGCGGAAGGAGGCGAGGGGCGCGGCACGGCCGGCCCGCAGCCGGTCGAGCACCTGGCGGAGGTGCCGGCGCTGGTGGCGAAGCTGGCGGAGGCGGCGCGGGCCATCGGCCTGCCCGTCCAGGCCGACATGAACGGGCCGGAGCGCGAGGGTTTCTCCACCTTTCAGCAGACCCGGCGCGGGCGCAGGCGCATCTCCGCGGCGCGGGCCTATCTGGTGCCCGCCATGAAGCGCCCGAACCTGCGCGTGATCGACCATGCGCTGGCGCTGCGCATCCTGGTGGAGGAGGGGCGCGCTACCGGCGTCGTCCTCCGCCGCGGCGGCGCGGAGGAGGTGGTGCGGGCGCGGCGGGAGGTGGTGCTGAGCGCGGGCGCCATCGGCTCGCCCCAGCTCCTCATGCTCTCGGGCCTCGGGCCGGCGGAGCACCTGGCGGCGCTCGGCCTGCCCGTGCTGCGGGACATGCCGGGCATCGGGGCCAATCTGCAGGACCACTACATCACGCGCATGACGTTCCGCCTGGCGGACCACGCCTGGTCGGCCAACCGGCGCATCGCCGGCTGGCGCCTGCCGCTGGAGGCGCTGCGCTGGGCGCTGCGCGGCGATGGCGTGCTGACCTGGTCGCCCGGCATGTTCAGCCTCTTCGCCCGGACGGCCCCTGGGCTGGAGGCGCCGGACATCCAGCTCAATGGCGGCCCGCTCTCCTGGGCGGAGGAGGAGACGGGCGGGCGCTGGCCGGGCTTGCGCATCGGCGTGCCGGATGCGGCGCCGGGCCTGACCATCGGCGTCTGGCAATGCCGGCCGGAAAGCCGGGGGAGCGTGACGCTCGCCTCCCCCGATCCGGCCGCGGCGCCGCGCATCGCGCCGCGCTACCTGGCGACGGAGGGCGACCGCGCCTGCGTGCTGCGCGGCATCCGCCTCGCGCGGCGCTGGCTCTCGGCACCGCCGCTCGCCGGCATCGTGACGGGCGAGGCGCGGCCCGGCCCGCACGCGGAGACGGAGCAGGACCTGCTGGATTTCGCGCGGGCGACGGGGGGGACGGTCTACCACCCCTGCGGCACGGTGCGCATGGGCGGCGACCCGCAGGCCCCGCTGGATGCGCGGCTGCGGCTGCGCGGCGTGGCGGGGCTGCGGGTGGTGGATGCCTCGGTCTTCCCGGACATCCCCGTCTGCAACATCAACGCGACGGTGCTGAGCGTCGCCGAGAAGGCGGCGGACCTGATCCGGGAGGATGCGCGGGGCTGATCCCCGGCGCATGACACGCTACCGCACGCCCTGCCGCCGCCAGCGGCCCTCCGGGCCCCGGCTTCGCGGCCTTGGCCGCCGCGCGCCCGCCCCGCCCTGCGGGCCGCAGGTCGGGACGCCATGCGCCAAGTATGATGGCCAGGTGCCGCTCAGCCGCCGGGCGCCCCCTCTGCCACCCCCAGGGCCGCGGGCAGCGGCGCCGTCCTGCCGCGGCGGGGCGTGGCGGGCCGCTCCTCCGCGCGCAGCGCCCGCTCCGCCCGGGCGACGCTGCGCTCGATATCGCCGCGGTCGCCCGGCTCCGCCGCCTCGCGCAGGCCGGCCGCGGCGACCATGCGGACATGCCGGGCGATCGCCTCGCGCTGCTCCGGCCGCCGCGCATGCTCGGCGATCCGCGCCAGGGCCTCGAGCATATGGATCACCACCGCCGGATGGCCGGCGCCGGCCTGGCGGATCTGGTGCAGCGCCGCGTCCATCACCCCGCCGAAGCTCGTCGTCTCCCGCACCAGCCGCACCCGGCCGGACGCATCGCACAGCACCGGCATGGGCAGGCGCCGCCCCGCCAGCCGGGTCAGGCAGCCGCGCAGCCGGTCGATCACGACGATGGCGGTGAAGGGGTCGTTGACGCCGGGCGAGAGCGCCCGCACCGCGACCTCCACCAGGTGGCGGACGGAAAATTCCAGGTCCTGGCCGGCGTGCGCTCCCGCCCCGTCACGGCGTGCTCGCAGATCCCCTCCGCCTCGGCGGCGGGCAGGGCGGCGCGCGGCCGGACGAGGATGCGGCGGTCGCCCGCCACCACGAAATCCCCGGCACGGAAATCGAGGCGCAGCACCGCATCGTTCCGCTCCGCCCAGGCCAGCAGCCCGGCATGGTCGATGGCCTGCACATAGCCTTCCCGCCGCTGCGTGACGCCGCACACCCCGTCCCAGAAGGCGGCCTCCGTCTCCGCGGGCGGCGGCCCCGCCGCGTCCTCCTCATCGAGGGGGGGCAGGCTTTCCACCGCCGCGTCCAATTCGCGCCCGACCCGGGCCACCACGTCATCCGCGACCGCGACGCGCGCCACCTCCTGGATGAAGGCGAGGAGGGCGAGCACGCAGGCCAGGGCGAGGGCGGTGCCGAGGCTGACCGCGGCATGCGGCACGTCGTGGAACGCCGCATCGCCATGGACGGTGCGCAGCACCAGCACGAGATAGACGATGGTCCCGGCGAAGGTGCCGAGCGCGGCCTGGGTGCCCCGGTCGGCGCGGAAGACCCGGACCAGCCGCGGCCCGTACTGGCTGGCGGCGAGGGTCAGCACCACCACGGCGGAGGAGAAGGCCATGGCGGCCATGGCGACCACGCCGCTGAGCAGGGTCGAGAGCAGTTCGCGCGCATCCTCCGCCCCGCCGGCACTCATCCCCCAGGCGCGCAGCGCATCCTCCGCCCCCGCCCCGGCATCCACCGCGAGCATCGCCCAGGCGAGGACAGCCCCGGCCGCGACCATGAGCAAGGGCAGCAGCCAGAGGCTGGTGCGGATCCCGTCCCAGGCCACCTGAAACCGCTTGCCGAACATACCGCCCGCCTCCCTTCACCGGGATCCGGGACGGGCAACGCCGGCCTGCGGCATTCGTGCCCGGCGCCGCGGCCTGCGGGCGGGCGCGATCCGGCGGATGCCGGTTCCGCGCGGCCGATGGTCCGCCGCGGGTCACCAGCGGCAGCGCGGATCCGGGCGGCCGGTCCTCCGCGCCGATGCGCCGCCCTACTGCACCCCCTCCGGCAGCGCCGCGATCGCCGTCGCCCCCGCATCCACCGGCACGATCGCCCCTGTCATCCAGCGCGATTTCCCGCCGCAGAGGAAGGCCACCGCCGCGCCGACATCCCAGCCGCTGCCCTCCACCTGCAGGATGCTGCGCTTCCGCCGCGCCTCCCGCTTCTCCGCCGACATCCCGCCCGCCTGCACCATCGGCGTGTAGACCATGCCGGGGCAGACGCAGTTCACCCGGATGCGGTCCTTCGCATGATGCACCGCCATGGCACGGGTCATGTTCACCACCGCGCCCTTGCTGGTGGGGTAGAGCAGATGCGGGTGGCCGCCGCGCAGCCCGGCGACCGAGCCGATATTGACGATCGCCCCGCCGCCCGCGGCGCGCATGGCCGGCACGGCGTATTTCGCCATCAGCATCATGGAGGTGACGTTCACCAGCAGGCCCTGGGCCCATTCCTCCGGGTCGACCTCCTCGGCGGTGCCCTTCGGGCCGCTGATGCCGACATTGTTGACCAGGGCGTCGAGCCGGCCCCAGCGCCCGGTCGCGGCCTCCACGATGCGCTTGCAGTCCCCGGGCCTCGTGACGTCGCCCTCGACCATGATCGCCTCGCCGCCCTCGGCCTCGATCATCCGGCGCGTCTCCTCGGCCCAGGCCGCCATGCTGTCGGCGCAGACCACGCGGGCGCCGGCGCGGGCCAGCAGGATGGCGGCGGCGCGGCCATTCCCCACGCCCTCCCCCGGGCGGGATCCGGCGCCGGTGACGATCGCGACCTTGCCCGCCAGATCCTCCCTGATCTCGTCCATGACCCGTTTCCTCCGTGTGGTTGGAGGGATGCTGGCACCCCCTGGGGCCGGGCTCAATCCGCCATGAGGAAGGCGAGGGCGGTGACCGCGATCTCCGCCGGCACCTCATGCCCGCCCGCGAATTCCCGGTAGATCACGGGATAGCCCGCCTTCTGCAGCTTCGGCACCAGCCGGCGGCTGCAGGCGTCGATCGGCAGCACCGCGTCCTCCGTGCCGTGGCTGACGAAGAGGCGCGGCCTGCCCTCGATCCGCATCGGCGCGACGAAGCCGGGCGAGAAGGCGAAGCAATGGGTGAAGAGACCGCCGTTCATGAGCGCGAGCGAGAGCGCATAGGAGGCGCCGTCCGAGAAGCCGGCGACGGCGATGCGGCGCGGATCCACCGGCCATGCCGCCAGCACGCGGTCCAGCGCCGCCTCGATCCGCGCGATGTCCGGGCCGTAGCCGCCCTCCAGGATGTCCCAGCTGCGCCCGATGCTGTCCGGCAGCACCAGCAGCGCCGCATCGGCGATGGGGGCGATGCGGCGGAGCGCGCGGGCCGCATCGCCGGTCGCGCCATGCAGCATGACGATCAGCGGCAGCGACGCGGGTTGCGCCGGTGCTTCGCGCCCCGCTCCCTGCGGGCCGGGCGGATCGCGGGCGGGTGGCGGCGCCGCGGGCACGCGCAGCAGCCCGTCCCGGCCGTCGCCCATGCCGAGCGGATATTGCCCCGGCGGCAGCGGCCAACGTGCCCCATGGGCCGGCGGGCGCGGCCGCGCGGCGATCCGGCCGGCGGCGTGGTCGTCGGTCTCGGGCTGCTCCATCCCCGGCGCCTCTCCCTGGCTGGCAGGCCGGTCGCGCCGCGCGGGCGGCCCCGGTTCGCCCGGGCAGCCTGGAACGCCGGGCCGGCGGGGGCAAGCGGC
The DNA here is from genome assembly GCF_020523605.1 of Roseicella aerolata. Lineage (GTDB taxonomy): Bacteria > Pseudomonadota > Alphaproteobacteria > Acetobacterales > Acetobacteraceae > Paracraurococcus > Paracraurococcus aerolatus. Next base: position 7,295 of record NZ_JAJAQI010000060.1, read on the forward strand.
GGGAGACCTCATGCCGACGGCCGTCGAGGGTGGCCGTCAACGGCCCCTCCATCGCCGGGCGGTCCGCTCCGCGAAGCCTGGCGGCGCCGCACCCACGGCGGCGCCCGCCCGGTCGCTCGGCAGGAATGGAACCTCCATGCCGCCGGCATGAGGCCGGCCCGCGGGGATGCGGCGCGGCATCAGCCGCCGCCCCGCGCCTCCCGCAGCGCCGCCACTTCCCGCCGCAACGCCCGGATCTCCTCCAGCAGCACCGCGGCATCGGCATGCGCCTCCGCCCGGGCCTCCATGGCCTGCGCGCCCTCCCGCTGCGCCTTCAGGCTCTGGATGCTCTCGACGATGACGCCGATGAAGAGGTTCAGGACGACGAAGGTCGAGACGACGATGAAGGGGATGAAGAACAGCCAGGCCCGCGGCTCCTGCGCCAGGATCGGGCGCGCGGTCGCCTCGGCCCAGGATTCCAGCGTCATGAGCTGGAACAGGGTGAACAGGCTGTCGCCCAGCGTCCCGAACCGCTCCGGCAGCACGCCGCCATAGAGCTTGGTCGCCATCACCGCGGCGACATAGAAGATCAGCCCCATCAGCAGCATGATGCTGCCCATGCCGGGCAGCGCCATCAGCATCGCATCCACCACGTTGCGCAGGGATGGGACCGCGCTGATCAGGCGCAGCACGCGCAGCACACGGAGCGCGCGCAGCACGGCGAAGGGTCCGGCCGCCGGCACCCAGGCGATGCCGACCACCAGCAGGTCGAAGATTCCCCAGGGGTCGCGGAAGTAGCGGGTGCGGAAGGCATAGATCCGCAGGGCGAGCTCGGCGGTGAAGGCGAGGAGCAGCGCCCGGTCCACCGTCCGCAGCAGCCCGCCATGCCGCGCCATCAGCGACTCCGAGGTCTCCAGGCCGAGCGTCACGGCATTCAGCAGGATCAGGCCTATGACGGCGCGCTGGAAGGGCGTGGAGAGGATGAGGCGGGCGAGGCGCGCGCGCGGCGTGTTGTCCGCATCGGCGGCGGTGAGCACTTCCTGCATGCTGGGTCCCGGCTGTGGTGGCCGGGCAGGGATGGCGAAGCGATCCCCGGGGATCAAGGGGCCAGACGCGCCGCGCCACCCCGGCCGGCCCCTTGCCATCCGGCACAATGGGGTCCGTCCCGCCGATCGGGTCCTGGGTCAGGCCGGGTGCGCCGGCGCAGGGCCGGCATGGCGCCGTCGAGCCTGTCCGTGCCGGTCTCCCCGGCGGCGCCCGCCGGGTCCGGCGCCGGTGCCGGCTGGGCTCAGCCCGGGATCAGCACCGGCACGCCGAAGAGGGCGCGGTGGAAGTGCAGCAGCGCCGCCCAGGCGAGGACACCCAGGACCGGCGGCACCCAGCCGATCTCGGAGAGCACCAGCCGGTTGCGCCCGGCGGCGATGGCGCCGAAGGGCAGGATGGAGGTGCCGGCCGCGAGCCGCGCCCAGGCCTCCGGCGCCCGCTTCGCCAGCTTGGCGTCGATCGAGGGCATGCCGGCCAGCGCCGTGACCAGGAAGGCGCCGAAGAACACCAGGCTGGCGCTGTCGCCATTGCCGAGGATGTGGGCCAGGGCCCAGAGGGCGAAGGACCAGAGCATCGGATGGCGCGTCACGCGCTGGATGCCGGTGGGCTCGGCGCCGAGCTGGCGCTCGCCGCCCAGCGCGGTCGGGTTCCGCTTCGCGACCGAGGCGACGAAGAGGATGAAGGCCGGCAGCATCAGCAGCGCCAGCACCCAGCGCAGCCAGCCGGGCGCGAACCAGAGCGGCGCGGTCTCCGCGCCCCGCCAGGCCTGCACCAGCAGGACGATCGCCAGGACGGACAGGAGGGAGAAGCCGAGGCGGAAGCCGCCCTCGCCGAGACGCGCGACGATCGCGCCGCGCAGCGCCGGGCCGGCGATGCCGACATGCACGCCGACCCAGATCAGCGCCGCGAACAGCAGCCAGGCCATGGTCCCGCCTCCCTCCTTGCCGGGGCGAAGGCTAGAGCGGATCGCGGAGGAGCGTGAACGCCCCGCAGCGTGAATCTGCTCTACAAACAGCGGTCTACAGCGGATTGGCGTTCAGTTTTGAACGCAATCCGCTGTAGAGCGGATCGCGGACGGGCGTGAACGACCGCGCGCGTGAATCTGCCCGAGAAGCAAAGGATTGCAGCGAGGGCGTTCAGACACGAGTGCAAGCCGCTGCAGAGCGGATCGCGGAAGGGCAGGAAACTGCGCGTTGCCCGACGGCCTGCAGCGGATCGCCGCTCCGGCAGGACCGCCATCCGCTGCCGGCCGGATGAACCCCGCCCTGGGCTCGGCCGGCGGCTTCCCGCACGCGCTATGGCCGCCAGGCGCGGTGATAGGGATGCCCGCCGCGGATCGCCTGCACCCGGTACCACTGCTCCGCCAGCAGCCCGCGCACCAGGAAATGCGGCCAGGTGAGCGGGCCGAGGGAAAGCCGATGGTCGGCCCGCGCCAGCACCGCGGGGTCCAGCCCCTCCGCCCCGCCGATCACGAAGACCAGCGGCCGGCCCGTCGCCTCCCAGCGTTCGGCGAGCCGGGCCAGCGCCTCGCTGCTCGGCGCCTGGCCGCCCAGGTCCATCGCCACCAGCAGCGCGCCCTCCGGCAGGGCGGCCAGCAGTGCCGCCCCCTCCCGCCGCCGCAGCTCGGCCGCGCTGCCGCGCGCCTCGGGCAGTTCGGTGACGATGAAGGGCGGCCGCAGCCGGGCATTGTAATGGGCGAAGAGGTCGGCCTCGGGCCCCGGCTTCAGCCGGCCGATGGCGAGCAGGCGCGGGGGCTTCACGGCCTGCCCCTGCCCCTGCCCTTGGCCCGGTCCTGCCCCGCCCCGCCGGGGCGGGGCCATGTCGCCGGCCCCGGACGCAGCCCGCGGGGCCGGGAATGGCACCCGCCGGGCATGGCCTCAGGCCCCCGCCGCCCCCTCGGGCGAGGGGCTCTCCGGCCCCCACATCCGCTCCAGCGCATAGGTCACCCGTGCCTCCGGCCGGAAGAGATGGATCACTAGGTCGCCGGCATCGATCAGCACCCAGTCCGGGGAGGCCTGGATCTGGTTCCGCCGCAGCCGGAGCCCGGCCTTCTCCAGCGCTTCCTCAAGATGCACCGCCATGGCTTGGAGCTGCCGCTCCACCTGGCCGGTGGCGATGATCATGCGGTCGGTGAAGTCGGACCGGCCGGTGACGTCCAGCACCAGGATGTCCTCGGCCTTGTCGTCCTCGAGGCTGGTGCGGGCGGCGGCGACGAGCTGCTCCAGCCGGTCGGGCGCGATCTTCGGCTTGCGCGGGCGCTTCAGCGCGGCCTCCGGTCCGGCCGCGACCTGGCGCTTGCGCGCGGTCTCCGGCGCGGCGGGCCTGGGGGCCGCCGCCTTCGGGCGCGCCGTGGTGGTCGCCTTCGGGCGCGCGGCGGATGTCGTCGCGCGCGGCTTGGGCGTCGCAGCGGATTTCGCGGCGCGCGGCTTGGCGGGTGCGGCCGGCTTCGCGGCGCGCGTTGCCTTCGGCTCGGCCGCGCCGGCGCTGCGGCCGGCCGGCTTCGCCGCCGGGCGCCTGGCCGCGCGCGGCGTCACTGCGGCTTCCTCCGCGCCGCGCTTGGCGGTGGGCCGGGCCGGGCGGGCCTTGGGTGCGCCGGCCGGGCTGGTGCGGCGCTTCGGTGTGTCCTTGCCCCCGCCGGGGGCCTTCGGGCTGCGCGCGATGTGCGCCTCCTATCCATATGCCTGGCCGTTGCCGGCCGAACTCTACAGCAGCGCGGCGTCCCGCGCCGCACGAATGGCGGTGGCGCTGGCCGGGTGCTCCCGCACCGGCAGCAGCGCCCAGGGGGCGTGCGCCGGCGCCGGCCCCGCCAGCAGTGCCTCCGGCCGCCGCCGGTGACGGGCGAGCGCCCGCGCCGCCTTGCCGTGCAGCGCCCGCCGGGTTTCCGCCGGGCGCGGCAGCACCGCGATCGGCGTCTCCCGCGCGATCCGCCGCCAGCGCTTCCAACGCGGCAACTGGCTGAGATTGTCCGCCCCCACCACCAGCACGAAGCGCGCCCGCGGGAAGCGCTGCCGCAGCCGCGCCAGCGTATCCACCGTGTAGCGGGTGCCGAGCCGCGCCTCCACATCCGCGGCGATCACCCGGCGCCCATCGGCAATGCGCCGGGCGCTGGCCAGCCGCTCCACGAAGGGGGCCATGCCGCGGCGCGGCTTCAGCGGGTTGCCGGGGGAGACCAGCAGCCAGACCTCATCCAGGCCGAGCCGGCGCAGGGCAAGCTCCGCCACATGCCGGTGGCCCTCATGCGCCGGGTTGAAGCTGCCGCCGAGCAGGCCGATTCGCGCCCGGCGGCCATCGCCCCAGGGGCCGGGCGGGGTCCGCCCGCGCGGCGCGGGGATGCGGCGGCGGGTCAGCGCGGCCTCACTGGAAGCGGACCTCGACGCTGACCGGCTGCGCCGCCAGCCCCTCATAGCGCTGGGTATAGACATGGCCCGCCTGGGCCGGCACGGCCGGGGCGAAGCCGCCGAGCGAGACGATGTCGCCCGCCTTCAGCCGCTTGCCGCTCTTGGCCAGGTCGTCCACCAGCCAGGCGATGGCGTTCAGCGGGTGGCCGAGCAGCACGCTGCCGGGCACCCGGGCGAGCTCCCTGTCGTTGTCGAGGAAGGTGACGGTCATGGAGGCGAGGCGGGCGGCGAATTCCGGCGTGGCCTGCACCGGGATCGGCTCCCCCACCACCCCCAGCCGGGCGGAGACATTGCCAGCGACCAGGGTCGGGCCGTCCATCGGCCCGGTGACGCCGCCGCGCGGCAACTCGATATAGGGGATCACCTGGTCGAGATGGCGGAGGATCGCCACCGGGTCGCGGCCGGCGGTGTTGATGCCCTCATCCTTCACCCGCACCAGCAGGTCCGCCTCCACCCCGAGGCCGGCGAGCTGCGGCGTGAGCTGCACGGTGGCGCCGCTCTTCCGCTCGATGGAGGTGTCGAAGAGCACGCCGTAGACGGGGCCGGAGAGTCCGAATCGCTGCTGCACCGCCTGGCTGGCGGCGCCGACCTTGTAGCCGACGGGCTGGCCGAAGCTGCGGGCCAGCAGCGGCACCAGCTTGTCGCGGGCGCATTCGGCATCCGCCATGGAGAGCGGCCCCGGGAAGGGCTGCGCCGGCTGCCCGCTGGTGAGCGCCTCGGCCATCCGGGCCACCTGCTCAGTGTCCGGGCAGGCGGCGCCCGCCGCGGCGGGCGCAAGCAGGGCGCAGGCGAGCATCCATCGGCGCATGATTCTTCCTCCCACAGCCATCCTTGCCCCGAGCCTGGCCGGTCGGGGCCGCCGCAGGCTACCGCGGATTGCGTTCGGAACCGAACGCAATCCGCGGTAGCTCATTGTTTGCAGAACAGGTTCAGGCCGGCCTGCGATCTGGTCCAGGGCCTTTCGTTGCAGGGCAGGGTCACGGCTGCGCGCCTTCCGGCCCTGCGGCGATCTGCCCGGGTTGCTCCTGGCGGCGCGAACCTCCGGAGGTCTGCTCAGGCCCGGATCTCCCCGGTCCCGATCACATGGTAGCGGTAGGTGCAGAGCTGCTCGAGCCCGACCGGCCCGCGCGCATGCATCCGGCCGGTGGCGATGCCGATCTCCGCCCCGAAGCCGAACTCCCCGCCATCGCAGAACTGGGTGGAGGCGTTCCACATGCCGACCGCCGAGGAGAGGCCGTTGAGGAATTCCGCCGCCGCCTCGGCATCCTCGGTCACGATCGCCTCGGTATGCTCCGAGCCATGGCGGCGGATATGGGCGAGCGCGGATTCGACCCCGTCCACCACTGCGACGGAGAGCATCGCGTCCAGCCATTCGGTGGAGAAATCCTTGGCCGAGGCCGCCGGCAATTCCGGGCAGATCGCCCGCGCGCGCTCATCGGCGCGGAAATCGCAGCCGAGCGCCTTCAGGTCCGCGACCAGGATCGGCAGCAGGGCCGGGGCGATGGCCGCGTCGATCAGCAGCGTCTCGGTCGCGCCGCAGATGCCGGTGCGGCGCATCTTGGCATTCGCCAGGACGTCCCGCGCCATGGCGAAATCGGCCGCGGCATGGATGTAGGTATGGCAGAGCCCCTCGGCATGGGCGAGGACGGGCACCCGCGCCTCCTCCATCACCCGCGTCACCAGCCCCTTGCCGCCGCGCGGGATGATGAGGTCGATGAGCCCCGCGGCGCGCAGCATGGCGCCGACGAAGGCACGGTCCGCCGTCGGGGCGATCTGCACCGCGGCCTCCGGCAGGCCGGCGACGGCAAGGCCCTCCGCCAGGCAGGCATGGATGGCGGCGGCGCTGCGGGTGCTCTCGCTGCCGCCGCGCAGGATCACAGCATTGCCGGATTTGAGGCAGAGCGCGGCGGCGTCGGCCGTCACGTTCGGCCGGCTCTCGAAGATCATGCCGATGACGCCGATCGGCTGGGCGACGCGGCGGATGCGGAGGCCGTTCGGGCGGGTCCATTCCGCCAGCACGCGGCCCACCGGGTCGGGCAGCCCGGCCACCTCCTCCAGCCCCTTCGCCATGGCCTCGATCCGGGCGGGCGTCAGGGTCAGGCGGTCCCTGTAGGCGGCGGAGAGATCGGGGGCGCCGGCCACATCCGCCTCGTTCGCCGCCAGGATCCCGGCGGTGCGGGCGCGCAGCGCGGCGGCGGCAGCATGCAGCGCTTGGTCCTTTGCCGGTCGCGGCGCACGCGCAAGCTCCCCGGCCGCGGCGCGGGCGGCGCGGGCGGCGGTCTCGAGCAAGCGGGCGATGTCATCGGCGATGGCGTTCATGATGCGGCTCCCCGGCGGGCAGGCTTAGCGTGGAACGCGCGCCGGGTCCAAGGCGGGCGGCAGGCGGCCCGGCCGCGCAGCGGGGCCGCGGCACGAGGACAGCAGGGTGATGCGATGGTGCTCGCCCGCCATCCCAAGGCCGGTGCCCGGTCCTGGCGCGGAACCGCGGCGATGCCGTGCGGGCCTTCGAACCGGCGCAGCGCCGGGCGGGAAGGTGATGGCCTGGGGTGCCGCGGCCGCGCGGCAACCGCGGATGCCTGGGCCGGGTTCATGGCGGGCGGTTGCCACCGCGCTTCGAACCCACTGCATTCCAGGAGGGAGGACGACATGGCCGGTGTCAGCCGCCAGGGCACCTTGGGGAACGACGTGATCATCACCGGCAACGGGAGCGACACGGTCCATGGCGACGCCATCACGCTCACCGGCAGGTCCCGGGGCGGGAACGACAGCATCGCCACCCGCGGCGGCGACGACTCGGTCTATGGCGATGCCGCGAACCTGTGCGATGCGGCCCAGGGGGGCAGTGATTTCATCTGGGGTGGGGCCGGCAATGATTGGTTGCAGGGCGACAGCGGCGTCATGCTGGCCGATGCGTGTGGCGGCAACGACACCCTGATCGGCGGCGGTGGCAATGATACCCTTTGGGGAGATTCTTTCAGCCTGCATGAACGGGCCCGGGGCGGCAACGACATCCTGATTGGCGGCAGCGGCGACGACCTGCTCTGGGGCGATGGCAACATGCCCCCGCCTTCGGTTCCGGGCGGCGCCACCCCGAGCGGTGGGAACGACGTGCTGTTCGGCGGCTTCGGCGACGATCGCTTCGTCTTCACCGGCGCCTTCGGCCATGACGTGATCGGCGACTTCGCCCAGGGCGACGACGGGCTCTCGATCGGTGCCTATCCCGGAGGGAGCCTCGTCAATCTCGGTATCGAGGACGTGCGGCTTGCGCGGATCGGGCAGAGCACGGTGCTTCTGGTCGATGCCGATGGCACGCATGGGACGATCACGCTGGCGGGCTTCACCGGCACGCTCCAGGCCAGCGACTTCATCACCTGACCCCTCCCGTCCAGCGGGTGCACCCCAGGCCGTCAATCATCCGCCAGGACGAAGAGCAGCAGGTAGGTCTTCTGCAACAGGTTCTCGTTGTTGTCCGAGACCAGCGCCACCAGCGTCCGCCCGCCGATCCGGACGGCGCTGACCCCCTCGAAATTATCGACCGGCAGGGGGGAGGCGATGCGCAGCAGCTCCTCCCCCTCCAGCACCGTCCCGGGCCCGGCGGTCCGCAGCGCCTCGGGCGAGAGCCGCACCAGCCGCCCGCCGAAGCCGGCAAAGAGGGAGAAGCTCCGTTCCAGCACCAGCGCCCCGCCATCCGGCAGCGGCGCGGCATCGGCCGGGCTGAAATCGGCACCCGGCCGGTAGGCCACCGGCATCCATCGCCCGGGTCCGCCCAGCCAGGCGCGCAGCAGGCCGGGACGGTCCGGCACGGCATTCGCCTCTGCGATCGCCAGCCAACGGCCATCGGGCAGCACGGCAAGCGATTCCAGCCCGCCATTGCCGCCGGACCATTCCAGCCCGGGCGGCGCCTCGACATAGCGGCCGGCGCCGTCCAGCCGCTGATAGGCGCGGATGCGGTGCCAGCGTTCGAAGGCCACCAGCCAGGTGCCGTCCGGCAGGCGCGCCAGCGCCTCGGCATCGCCGGCGAAGCCGCGGCCGAGCGGCCTGCCGGCGCCGTCGCCGAGCGTGCCGGTGCGCAGCCCGCTGAGCCCGACCGGGCGCCCCTCCCGCAGGTCGAGCCGGGCGGTCATCCAATGGCCGTGATCGCTGACGGCGGTGAGTTGCAGGTCCTCGGCCAGGTGCAGGGCCGAGAGCCCGCCGAAGCCCAGCGCCTTGTCATCGATGACGAGGCCGCCGAGGAGTTCCAGCCGGCTGCCGGGCGGGGAGGGGGGAAGCGTCAGCGGCCGGGCGGCCGGCGCCTGGGCCGGGGCGGCGGGGCCGCCCAGCACGCAGGCAGCGGTGGTGAGCGAGGCGAGGCCCGCCGCCACCAGGGACCGGCGGCGCCAGTCGCCGCCGGGCGGATGCGACATGGCCTAGCTCAGGCGACGAGCGGGGCGCGTTCCATGGCTGCCCGCTGCCAGGCTTCCGCGGCATCCTCGTCGAACAGTTCCGCCAGCTTCTTCATCATGGTACCGCCCAGCTCCTCGGCGTCCACGATCGTCACGGCGCGCCGATAATACCGGGTAACATCGTGGCCGATGCCGATGGCAATCAGTTCGACGTCACCCCGGCCTTCGATATCGGCGATAACCTTCCTGAGATGCCTTTCCAGGTAATTGCCGGGGTTCACCGACAGCGTGCTGTCATCCACCGGCGCGCCGTCGGAGATCACCATCAGGATGCGGCGGTGCTCCGGCCGGGTGCGGATGCGCTTGTAGGCCCATTCCAGCGCCTCGCCGTCGATATTCTCCTTCAGCAGCCCCTCGCGCAGCATCAGGCCGAGATTCTTGCGCGCGCGCCGCCAGGGCGCGTCGGCCGCCTTGTAGACCACGTGCCGCAGGTCGTTCAGGCGGCCGGGGTTGCGCGGCTTGCCTTCCTGCACCCAGCGTTCCCGGCTCTGCCCGCCCTTCCAGGCGCGGGTGGTGAAGCCGAGGATCTCGGTCTTCACCGCGCAGCGCTCCAGCGTGCGCGCCAGGATGTCGGAGCACATGGCGGCCACCGTGATCGGCCTTCCGCGCATGGAGCCGGAGTTGTCGATCAGCAGCGTCACCACCGTGTCGCGGAAATCCGCTTCCCGCTCCCGCTTGTAGGAGAGCGCGAGCAGCGGGTTGGCGACGATGCGGGCCAGCCGCGCGGCATCCAGCGTGCCTTCCTCGAGGTCGAACTCCCAGGCGCGCTGCTGCTGCGCCAGCAGCCGGCGCTGGAGGCGGTTCGCCAGCTTGGAGACGACGCCCTGCAGGTGGGAGAGCTGCTGGTCGAGCTGCTGGCGCAGCCGCCCCAGCTCCTCCGGGTCGCAGAGCTCGTCCGCCTCCACCACCTCGTCGAACTGGGTGGTGAAGGGGTGGTAGCGGCTGGAATCGTCGGTCTGCGGCACCTCGCGGCGCTGCTGCGGGCCGCCCGGCTTGTCGTCGCCCTCGGCGGCGGCGCCCTCTTCCTCGGCTTCCTCCACCTCCTCGTCGGAGGCTTCCCCCTGCATCGTCTCGGGCTGGGCGCCGAGCATGCTCTCCTGGTCCTGGGCCTGGGCCTCGCCCTCCCCGGACTGGTCCTGCTGGGTAGACTGCTCGCCGCTCTCCTCGCCGTCCTCCTGCTCCTCGGCCTCGGCCTCCACCTCGGCCTCGGCGAGGTCGAGGGCGGTCAGCAGCTTGCGGGCGGCGCGGGCGAAGGCGTCCTGGTCCTCGGTCGTCCCGGCCATCTCGGCCAGCGCGGCCTCGGCCTGCTCGCCCAGCGTGTCGCGCCAGAGGTCGAGGACGCGATGCGCCGCCTCGGGCGCCGGATCGCCGGTGATGCGTTCGCGGGCGAGGAGGGACAGCGCCGCCGGCAGCGGCAGCTGGTCCTTCCGCGTCATGCGGTCGTAGCCCTCGGTCTCGCACTGGTCGGCGAGGCGGGCGCGGAGATTGGCGGCGACGCCGGCCATGTGGCGGCTGCCGACGGCCTCGACGCGCACGTCCTCCAGCGCGTCGAAGACCTCCTTCGCCTCCCGCCGCGCCGGCAGGCGGGCATTGTGGATGGCATCCGAGTGGTGGCGCAGCCGCAGCGCGGCGGCATCGGCGGCGCCGCGCAGCTTCGCCATCTCGCCCGGCGGCAGGGCGCGCGTGGGCAGCGGCAGGCGCACGCGCTTGCCGGAGACGCCGCCCGGGCCGGGCTGGAAGGCGACCTGCACCTCGGCATTGGCATGCGCGATGGCGCGCAGCGTGCCGGCGGTCGCCCGCTTGAACTCTTCCTGGCGGGTCAGGTCCTGCTTGGACATGCTTCGCTCAACCGATGCTGCTGCGGCCGATACCCCGGTGTGCGGAGCGGGCTTAAGGGTCTGGGGGCAGGGCGGGGTCGACCAGGTCGATGCGGCGCTCCAGCCGCTCCAGCCGCTGGCGCAGCTCGAGCTGGGTGAGGCGGTCCATCACCTGTTCCTCGTCCCGGAGGGCGCCCCGCCGTTCCAGGATGGAGAGGCGGGCGATGACGTCGTCCAGCTTCGCATCGATCCGGCGCAGCAGCGCCAGGCTGTGCTGGTCGAGGCTCGCCCGCTCCTCGGTCATGCGTTCACCCCGCCTTTTTCAGCAGGGTGCCGGTCGGCAGATCCTCGTTGAAGCAGCGCTGGTAGTATTCCGCCACCGTGCTGCGCTCCGCCTCGTCGCACTTGTTGAGGAAGGTCAGGCGGAAGGCGAAGCCGACATCGCCGAAGATGCGCGCATTCTCCGCCCAGGTGATGACGGTGCGCGGGGACATGACGGTGCTGATGTCGCCGGCGATGAAGCCGGCGCGGGTCAGGTCGGCCAGCGCCACCATCGCCTCGACCTGCTTCTTCAACTTGGCGTTGGAGGCGTCGGCGCCCATCTTCGCCAGCACGATCGAGGTCTCCTGCGCATGCGGCAGGTAGTTCAGCGTGGCGACGATGGACCAGCGGTCCATCTGGCCCTGGTTGATCTGCTGCGTGCCGTGATAGAGGCCGGTGGTGTCGCCGAGGCCGACCGTGTTGGCGGTGGCGAACAGGCGGAAATAGGGGTGCGGCCGGATCACCTTGTTCTGGTCCAGCAACGTCAGCTTGCCCTCGACCTCCAGCACGCGCTGGATGACGAACATCACGTCCGGCCGGCCGGCATCGTACTCGTCGAAGACCAGCGCGCAGGGATGCTGCAGGGCCCAGGGGAGGATGCCCTCCCGGAACTCCGTCACCTGCTTGCCGTCCTTCAGGACGATCGCATCCTTGCCGATCAGGTCGATGCGGCTGATGTGGCTGTCCAGGTTGACGCGGATGCAGGGCCAGTTCAGGCGCGCCGCCACCTGCTCGATATGCGTGGACTTGCCGGTGCCGTGATAGCCCTGGATCATCACGCGCCGGTTGTTGGTGAAGCCGGCCAGGATCGCCAGGGTCGTCTCCCGGTCGAACCGGTAGGTGCTGTCCACCTCCGGCACATGTTCGGTGCGCGTCGAGTAGGCGGGCACCTGCATGTCGATGTCGAGACCGAAGGCCTCCCGCGCGTCGACGGTGGTGTCGGGGGTATCGATCGCCGAAGTTGGACGGATTTCGGCGAGGTTGGCGACCTTGTTCATCGGCATCCGCTCAGGTTCTTGGTCAGGAGACTACGGCAGGCTTGGCTAGCAGGCTACCCGGTGCGTGGCGAATTCCCAACCGCCGGGCCGGGGGCGGGCGCTACAGGCTCACGGGGCGGCCCCGGCGGGCTCGGCCGGGGCGGCGGCCCGGCCCGTGCCGATCCGCTGGCGCAGCAGGCTGTAGGCACGGTTGACGTCCTTCAGCCGGTCCTCCGCCCCGCGGTCGCCGCCATTGACGTCCGGGTGGAGCTGCTTGGCCAGCTCCTTGTAGCGGGCCCGGAGCGCGGGCGGCTCCACCGGCCAGGCAAGTCCCAGAACGTCGAGCGCGGCGCGCAGTTCGGGCGGCGCCTCGCGCTTCTCCTCGCGCGCGCGGCCGCGCTTCGCATGCAGCGGGGTGTCGCGCAGGATCCCCAAGGGGTCGCGGAGCTGCTCCGCATCGAAGCGGCGGGTGCCGCCGAGCCGACCGAGCGGCCAGGTCGGCCGCTGCCAGCCGCTGTCGTTGCGCAGATTCGCCTCGATCTCCGCCGGGCCCATGCCTTTGTAGTAGTCCCAGGCGGAGTTGTATTCCCGGACATGCGGCAGGCAGAACCAGAGGTATTCGTTCAGCGCGGAGCGGGAGCGGGGCGCCCGGAACTCCCCGGCGGCGGTGCAGCCCGGGGCATCGCAGGGGCGCTGCGGCCGGTCCGGATCAGGCTCGGGGCTACGGCCGCGGCGGGGGGGCATTGCCGCTTTATGGGCGTGCCCCCGCGGGTGCGCAAGCCGCGCGAGGGCTGCGCGACGCCACCCCGCCATGCCTTGCCCGCAGCGCGGAAACCGTTGAAATAGCGCGCATGCAGAGCCGAGCCGAGCGCATCCGCCACGCCCTCGAGACCGCCTTCCCGCCGGCGCGGGTCGAGGTCCGGGATGACAGCCACCGCCATGCCGGTCATGCCGGGGCGCGGCCGGAAGGGGAGACGCATTACGCCGTGCTGGTGGTCAGCCCCGCCTTCGCCGGGATGAACCGCCTCGCCCGCTCCCGCGCCGCGCATGCCGTGCTGGAGACGGAGTTCGGGGCCGGGCTGCATGCCCTCTCGCTCCGGCTGCTGACGCCGGAGGAGGCCGGGCCGGGCACGGCCTGACCGGTGGCGTGCGCCCGGCGCCACGCCCCGGCGGAATGCGACGGCGCGATCCAGGGCTGCCGGCACCATCGCCGCGCCGCATCGTTGCAGCGGGGTGCGGGCTAGCCTCGACCGCGGCCCGCCGCTATGGGTCCGCAGTTTCGCAGCAGGACACGTCGACATGAACCCAGCCGAACTGGCCGCCGTGCAGGCCCATCTGCGCCGGCTGCTGGGCAATGAGCGCATCACGCTCTCAACCCCGAAGCGCAAGAACGCCTCCGTCGAGCTCTTCGTCGGCAGCGAGTTCGTGGGCACCGTCCACCGCGACGCGGAGGATGGCGAGGTGTCCTATTCGGTCCAGATCGTGGTCCTGGCCGAGGACCTCAACCAGCTCAACTGAGCCGGCTGGCAAGGGGGGGCGCCGCCGGGGAGCAGAACCGCGGGGCCGCAGCCGCTTTAGCCTTTGCATGAGCGACCTCGAACCGCGCCCCGAACAGCAACGCCTCGATGCCGTGCTCTGCCCGCACTGCGACGAGGTCACCATGCCCAACATGCTGGCGGATGGCAGCGTCGTCTGCTCCTGCACCGCGGAGAGGGCGCTGCCGCTGGACCTGGTGCAGGGCACGCCCTGGGATGGCGAGCACGGCAGCATGCCGGCCCCGGTGGACGAGCCGATGATGGGCCCGGCCGGGGCGCCGGAACACCCGATGCCGCCCGGGGAGGGCCAGGCGGTGGAGCCCCGGCCCGGCCTGCTGCCGGAGGATCACGGCCAGTTCGGCCGCGACGTGGCGACCGAGGAGTACAAGCCGCTGCGCCCGCCGCCCAAGAGTTGAGCGGCACCCCGACCGAAGGGCGGTTCCTGCTGCCCGGCAGGCCTCATGCCTGGCGCATGACAGGCTGACGCCTGTCCTGCCTCAAACGCCAGCGGCCCCCGGGCCTTGGCGTCGTGGCATGGGCCGCTCCGCGGGCCGCGGGGCGGGACGTCATGCGCCGGGTAAACCCATCGCCCGAGAAAGTCTGCGCCAGACCAGCGAGCAAGCCCTTGAACTGATGCGGTTCTTTGCTCCGCGGAGCACAGATTTCCAGGCCGACTGGGTTTATCAGGCGTCCACGGCCGGCATGGCCCGCCCGCCGGCGGCGCGGACCCGCCGGTCGTAATCCTCGGCCAGCGCCCGCAGCGCCGCCGCGCCGTCGCCGGCGAAGGACGGGCCGTGCATCAGGGCGAGCCCGCGGGGCGAAAGAGCGGCGAGCCGGCGGATCGTGGCGCCCATCCCGGGGTTCAGGCTGGAGAAGCCGAACAGGTCCTCGGCGGCGATCGCCGGGCCGACCACGTCGCCCTCGGTCAGCGCGGGGCCGTCGCCGGCCTGGGTGAAGAGATCGCCGCAGAGCAGCGTGCCGCTCGCCTCCTCGAAGAAGACGCCGGCATCCCAGCCATGCGGGATGTGCGGCGTGTCGAGCCAGCGCACCCGCCGCCCGCCGCCGAGCTCGATCGCCTCGCCATCCGCCAGCATCCGCGGTGGCCGGTCGGCCAGGTCGTTTAGCGAGACCAGGCAGCCGGTATGACCATGCACCGCCTCCGCCCGGGGCGCGATCGCCAGCCACTCGTTCACCGCGCCGCACTCGTCGGCCTCGTAGTGGCCGAAGCCGATCCAGCGCAGCCGCTCGGGCGGCAGCAGGCGCGCGACGGCCTCCCGCACCAGCGGGAACATGCGCCGGAGGCCGGTGTGGAACAGCAGCGGCTCCTCCCCCATGACCAGGAACTGGTTGAAGGTGAAGCCGGCCGGGGGCGCGATCTCCGGCACGAAGGTCGAGAGGCGGTAGATGCCATCGGCGACCTCGTCGATCCTGGTCTGCATGGCTGCGCTCCTGCGCCGCGGCGTCGGGGGGCAGGGTAGGCGCCGAGGCGGGGCGGCCGGGACGCATCTGCGTGAGCAAGGGCAGCCACGCGCCGGCAACCCCCGCCCGCACGGCCTGTTCTTCTGGCTCCACCAGCAGGACAGGCAAGCCCATGCCCCAGGACAAGACCCCGCGTCCCGACGACGCGCATGAGAAGGCCCGCGACCTCGCCGAGCGGGCGCTCGACGACCTGGCGCAGGGCCGGGAGCGGGAGGCGGATCGGCATATCGACCAGGCGAAGAAACTCGACGAGGGCGCGCTGCGCGAGGTGGTGCAGGATCTCGAGGAGGATGCCGGGTCGAACCCTGATGCGGTGAAGGACCGGCGGGACTAAACGGAAAACGGTGCCGTCAGGTTGAAGGCTGCGGCCGGTTTCGCCCCCGGCGGGTCAGCCATTCCGGTGGGTAACTGACACCGGCCCGCATGAATGCCGGCGCATTCATGCCGCCTCCGGCGGCTTGGCTGCGCGGCATGGGCCGCATGCACGGCGTCAGCCGCCGAGGGCGGCTGCAGCCAGGCCGCAGGCGGGGCCGGTCGAGGAAATCGGCACGGTCGCGAGCCACGCCTATGCCTGGCGGGTACCTGGCGGGGCGGCTGACGACTATTGCCACGAAGGGCTGATCCCGCCGCCCAGGGTGGGCCATTGTTCAACCAAGGCCCCGCCGGTCGGCATGCGGGGCCAGGTTCAGGCCCGGTGGAAACCGCTGGGTTGGAACGGGCCGGCCTCGCGGGGCCGGCCCGGACCGTTCAGTAGCGCGAGCGCGGGGCGGTCAGCGCGCCGCCCGCAGCGCCGACGCCACCACCGATCAGCGCGCCGGTGCCGACATTGCCGCCGGTCAGCGCGCCGACGCCGGCACCGGCCCCGGCACCGAGCAGGCCGCCCGAGACGGCGCGACCGCCGGGCGAGGTGCCGCAGGCGGCGAGGGCGAGGACGAGAAAGCCGGCAAGGATGGTACGAGTCATCATGATCCTCCTGGACGATCCCGCACCGGAACGCCCAGGGGCCGCGAAGGTGGCGTTGGAGGTTACTTCAAACCCTGCGCAGCCTTCCGTCTTCCTTCAGCCCAGCCGCGGCTTCACCAGGGATGGCTGCGTGAGCGCCTTGCGCAAGCACCGCCCTGCCGCTTCGGTGTCGCGCCTGGTCGAGAGCCGCGACGCCGAAGGTCCGGCCGTGGCTGTCCGGCCGCCTCTCGGCGCACATGGATCTGGCCTGCCCGCCACGAGCCGTTGCTGCCGCCCGTAGCCCTGCCATTCCTGGATCCTGGCGCTTCCCTTTATTTGTTCTTCCTTGTGGCCGCCGAAGATGAGGCTCGTCATCCTGCCAGATGATGCCGGGCTGTCCGGGGGCGGCCTTGTAGCATCCTGCAGCGCTGGCTAACGGTGCATGGCCTGTCGGCCCGGGGACCTATCAGTGATTGATCGCCAGTCCATGCTTTTCATCGCCTTTGCTCTTGCCTACGCGGCAGGTCTGATAATTGTCTATTCGCAGAAATACTTCTTTATCTTTGATGATACCGCACTGATATCCTATGCTTCCCATCTGCCCATTGCGGATATCTTCTCGCAGGCATTGATCGGGTTCTACCGTCCTGCCGTCTTCGCCCTGCTCAAGGTGCAGTACAGCTTTTTCGGATGGGACAATCCCGGAGGCGATTCTGCCGTCTCGATGGCAGTCCATGCCATTTCCGCCATCCTGTTCTACAGGTTGCTCCAGGATCTGCGCTTCGGGAACGCCGCGGTGCTGGCCGCAGGCTTGTTTCTCGCCTCCCCCTGGGCGACGGAAGCAACCTTCTGGATGAGTTCCCAGTTCGACGTCTTCTCCGTCGTCTTCTCCATGACGTCGTTCCTGCTGTTTGCGCGGTACCTCGATCAGCGTTCGCCGACACTCCTGCTCGGGTCCCTCGCCTTGTTTGCCATGGCGCTGCTGTGCAAGGAGACCTCGGTCGTCCTCCCCCTGTTCTATACGGCCATTGCCGTTCGGAAACGGGGCCTCCGTCCTCTCGGCCAGTTGATCGGGCCACTGATCCCGTTCGTCCTGGCGGCGGCTGCGTATCTTGTCCTCAGGTCCTGGGTACTCTCCAGCCTCGGTGGCGCCTATGGCAGCATCGGCAACCTGTACTTCCGGGCGAACCTTGGGGAGACGACCAGAAGCTTCATTGAGGCGCTTCTTTTCCTGAATGGAAAGTTCTTCTACAGGGCGGCTCCGCTCTCCTTCGTGTATACGGGCGTGGTACTCGTCTGCCTTGCCGCCGCCCTGGCGCGGCCCCTGGTTGCCGCTTTCGTCACCCTTCTGCTGGCAGCGGCACTGGCTCCCGTCCTGTGGGCGGGCGCCAGCACGCTGTCCACGGCCAATGGGCGGTTCCTGTACATGCCGGGGCTGCCCTGGTGCCTTCTTGTCGGGATCGGCGGTGCCGTGCTCTGGCGCCGGCTTGCCATGATCGGCGGCCGCCCCTTCGCCGGCATCGGCCGGGCTGCCGCTGTCGGCCTGCTGGCCGGATTGCTCGCGACTGCCTATGTCAGCACGATAAGCCAGATCCGCTTGTGGCGCTTCGCCACCGCCCTGGCGCGGAACACGGTCGAATACATCCTTTCCCACCCTGAGATGGCGGCGCCGGCCGTTCACATCACCAATCTTCCCAGCCTCGCCACCCAAGGCCCCTACCTGCTCAAGACCTACAACCTTGAGCACCACCTCCGGGGCCGGCAGCGCGCCGGGGGACCGGCTTTCTCCGCCGATACGGTGATCGTCTCCACTTTTGATCCCGAGCTGCAACTCCCGGCCGGGCGCGACATTTTCGGCGCGGCGGGAACGCAGGACAGAGCGGTCGTGCTGACGCTCCCGCTGGCCGATTTGCGTCCACGGTAGGGATGCAGGTTGGCGGTTCCCGGGGCCGGGTTGCGCGGCTCGGCTCCTCTGCCGGGATCGACCCCGAAGGCAAATGCGAACGGCCCCGGCGACGCGTGGATCGGCAGCGATGCGGGGCGGCCCGGCGGTGGGAATGGCCGGCGCCCGCTTGCGCTTCCTGACCATCGCCGCCGCATTCTGGCCAGCCGGTGGTCCCTGGCCCGTGGGAACCTGGCCGGCTGAACAGGCGCTTCACGCGCCGATCGACTTGCCCCGGGACAGGGAGGATGCGTCCGGTTTCACGGCATCACGCCGCGCCGCGGACATGCCGGCGGATGTCCGCGGCCTCAGCCGCCGGCGGCGGCTGCAGGTCAGGCCCTGTGCGGGCTGGACTCATACCGGCCGCACGAATGCCTGACCCATGGTCCGCGGTCGTGCGGCCGGCATGACTCTCTTGCTGGGCGCGCAGCCGCCACACCAACCCTGCGCGCGATACTTGCCGCGGGTCGTGCCCCGGGGCGTGGTGTAGGAGTGCGGTGATCTCCGGCGGGCTGGGCCGCCGTATCAGGCGGCCACGGCGGGCAGGCTGACGGTGACAGTATCGCTGACGGCGCCGATCGTCT
>NZ_JAJAQI010000061.1 GCF_020523605.1 Roseicella aerolata
AGGCCTGCCCACGACGCCACGCCATCGAAGCCTCCAGCCCAAGCTGGACACCTACGAATCACACCACCTCGCGCCGCAGCCAATCACAAGCCGATTCCAGCCAGGGCTACTCGGGTCTAGCCGTGGAATATCCGACTGCGCCCACTCTCCCCAGGCGGTGCTCCGCCACGGGCGGAGAGCCGTGTCGCCCAGCGTGCCGAGCTACCGTCATTTCAGCCCCACGGTACAGCCCTACTACTCTCCGGTCCGACCTTCAAAACCGGCGACCCGCTCGCCTCGGGTGGTGGGTTCGATTCCCATCTGGCTCCGCCAGGGGGCGGTCAGCCCTCCTCCTCCTTCGGCCGCAGATAGGCGAACCAGTAAGCGGCGCCGACCAGCCCGCCGCCGATGACATTGCCGATCGTCGCCGCCACCAAGTTGGCGATGAAGCCGCCGAGGCCGATCACGCTCCTCTCCGGATCCAGCCCCGCCTGTACCCAGAACTCCGGCGCCGCCAGGTCCTGCACCATCCAGGCGAAGGGAATCAGCGACATGTTGGCGACCGAATGTTCGAGGCCCATGGCAACGAAGGCGGCGATGGGCGGGATGATGACCAGCACCTTGTCGGCCGCGCTGCGCGCCCCGAAGGCCAGCCAGACCGCGAGGCAGACCAGCATGTTGGCGGCGATGCCGCTGGCGAGCGCGGTGCCGAAATCGAGCTCCACCTTCCGCTCCGCGAGGTTGAGCGCGGCGACGCCCACCGCGCCATCGCCGCCCAGATGCACCCCGGCGGCGAAGCCGAGCGCGGCGATCGCGACCGAGCCCAGGAAATTCGTGACATAGGCAACGGCGAGCGCCCAGAGCACCGGCGCGAAGCCGGCCCGCCCCTCCGCCCAGGCGACGACCAGCAGGGTGTTGCCGGTGAAAAGCTCCGCCCCGCCGACCAGTACCAGGATCAGGCCGAGGGAGAAGACGACACCCGCCAGCACCTGCGCCGGGCCGAAGGGCACCGCCTCGCTCGTGCCGGCCAGCGCCACCAGGGCGAAGAGCCCGCCGAAGGCGATGTAGGCGCCGGCGAGCAGGCCGAGCGCGACGAGTACCGGCAGGTCGAGCCCGGCCTTCTTCTCGCCCTTGCTGGTGGCCTGCCTGGCGATCTTCTTCGGCGGATGGACGTCGGGAGCCGTCGATGCCGTGTCGCTCATGCCGCCACCTCCTCCAGCGCGGCGAGGGCGGCGCGGGCCTGCTCCAGCCGCTCCCGCCGGAAACCCATGATCGGCACCGCGCCGGACCAGGTGAGGCTCAGCACCGCATTGATGCAGGCAAGCCGCGCCGCGAACGCCGGCGAAGCCCCTTCCGCCCGCTGCCGTGCCACCAGCCCGTCGCGCAGCGCAACCATGCGGCGCAGCGCCTCCATCGCTTCGTCTACCGTGCAGGGCGGCGAGACGGCGATCAGCCGGTCCAGCGCGGCGAGCGCGGCGCGGCGGGCTTCCGCTTCCCCGGCCGGCGTCATCGCTGCGTCACCCGGAAGGCGTCGCGCGGCCGGCAGGCGCTCTCGTTGCCGGCCAGCAGCACGCCATGGCGCATCGCGGCGCCGCCCAGGATCATGGCGAGCGAGGCAAGTTCCGGCAGTACCTCGCCGGCGCGGCCGCCCCGCCGGTCCGCGGCGCGGCCGAGCGCATGCGCCGCGATGGGTGCCAGCAGGCCAAGCCAGGTGCCGCCGCCCTGCAGCAGCGCGCCGGGCGCCCCTTCCTTCGCCGGGGCGGCGATTCCGGCGCGGCGCCAGCGCGATTCCGTCTCCCGCTTCGCCAGCAGCTCGGCGGCGCCGGCCAGCATCGCCAGGGTCTCCAGCCGCCTCGCGCTCCGCTCCTCCCCCACCGCGCGCTGCACCAGGGCGAGCGCCGAGGCGGCGCCGGCCATGGAGGCGGTGCCGAATTGCGCGGCGAGCGGCGCCGGCGCCGCGGCCCAGAGCGGCGTGCTGGTCGAGGAGAGGAGGGAAGCGGTGTAGATGCTCATCCCCGCCCCCGCGAGGGCGGCCGGGCCCTGCGCCGCCTCCGCCACCCGCCCCGCCAGGGGCCAGCGTCGGCCGAGCCAGGCGCCGAGCGCTGTCGCGCCCGAGAGCGCCCCGAAGCCCGTCAGCAGCCAGGAGCCGAGGGACATGGGCGAGGTCGGCCGGACGATCCGCAGCATGTTGAACCAGCGCGATCGGGTCTTCAGGTGCTGCACCAGCGTCAGCGGCCCGACCATGCTGCCGGCGAGTGCCAGCCAGCGCGCCCGCCGCACCAGCCCGGCCGAGCCCGGCTGCCGCCGCGCGACGGCGGCGATCACCTGCGCCGAGCCGGCGATCCCGAGCATCACGATATAGGCAGAGACCTTCCAGTCGAAGCTGCTGGCCTTCACCACCGGGCGGCCGTGATAGGTCTCGCCCTGCCAGTCCTGCGGGACGGTGTTCGGCAGCCGCGCGCTCATCGCCGCCCCACCCCGACCAGCGCCGCCGCGACCGCAAGCCCGGCGATGGTGGCGAGGCCCGAGAGCAGCGAGGGCCTGGCATTGCGCGCCGGCCGCGCCGGGGCGGGCGGCAGGTTGTAGAGCTCCGGCCGCTCGGTCAGCAGGAAGAAGGCGTTGAGGTGATGCAGGCCCTTGCCGGTGCCCGGGGCGCCCGGCGTGCCGTAGAGATAGGCTTTCGGCTGGCCCTTCTCATGCAAATCGGTGACGCGCGCCTCGGCGCGGCGCTGCAATTCCTCGACCGGGCCGAACTGGATGCTGTCGGTCGGGCAGGATTTGGCGCAGGCCGGCTCCAGCCCGCCCTTCAGCCGGTCGTAGCAGAGGGTGCATTTGTGCGCCTTGCCGTCCTCCTTCGCCAGTTCGACGACGCCGAAGGGGCAGGCGGGCACGCAATAGCCGCAGCCGTTGCAGATGTCCTGCTGCACGACGACGGTGTCGAATTCGGTGCGGAACAGCGCGCCGGTCGGGCAGGCCTCCAGGCAGGGCGCCGGGTCGCAATGCTTGCAGACATCCGACATCATCAGCCAGTTGGACTGGAAGGGCGGCATGCTGGTGGCGCGCGCGTCCTGCTCGAGGAAGGTGACGTGCCGCCAGGTATGGGCGCCGAGCCTGCCGGTATTATCGTAGCTCTGCCCGGTCATGCCGAGATTGTCGGCCGGCAGGTTGTTCCATTCCTTGCAGGCCACCTCGCAGGCCTTACAGCCGATGCAGAGCGTGGTGTCGGTGAAGAACCCGTAGGATCGCCCGGGCTCGACCCGGCAGCCGGCGGTCACCTCCGCCTCCTGCGGGATCGGTTTCTGCGGGTCGCGATCCGTGTGCTCCAGCACGCGGGGATGGGCCAGGCCGCCGTCCATCAGCTCTCTCCCTTCCCGCGCGGCAGCCGCCCGGGGCGCAGCGCGCAGGTCAGCGCCTTGTTCTCGTGCATCGCGGTGTTCGGGTCGCCGACCACCGCGGTCAGCACATTGGCGATGTCGCCGGTGGCGTAGCCGGCCCAGCCGTAATGCCAGGGCAGGCCGAGCTGGAAGATCAGCCGGCCATCGAGGCGGAAGGGCTGCAGCCGGTCCGTCACTAGGGCGCGCGTCTCGATCTCCCCGCGCGCGGTCGAGAGCACCACCCAGTCCGTGCTGCGGATGCCGAGGGAGGCGGCGAGTTCGGTCGGGATCTCGCAGAAGCCCTCTGGCATCAGCTCGGCCGTGGTCGGCACCAGGCGCGTCGGCGTGCCGCCGGAATGCTGCTCGGTCAGCCGGTAGGTGGTCAGCATATGCGGGAAGCGCGGGTCGCCGGTCGCGTGGATCGGGTTGTCGGCATGTTCCCAGCGCTTGGCGGCCGGGTTGGCATCCTGGCGGTAGAGCGGGTTCGACACCGGGCTCTCCACCGGCTCGAAATGCGCCGGCAGCGGCCCGTCCTTGAGGCCCGAGGGGACGAAGAGCCCGGCGACGCCGTCGGGGATCATGATGAAGGGCTGGTGGCCGGAAATGGCGTCCATCCCCGCCGGCTTCTTCTCCCAGTCCGGCTCATAGTCCGGGCGCTTGGTCGGGATGAAATCGACCTTGTCCGGGCTCTGCCACTCGCCCTTGTCCTCGTCCCACCAAACCAGGCGCTTGCGCTCCGACCAGGGGCGTCCCTCGGGATCGGCGGAGGCGCGGTTGTTCAGCGTGCGGCGGTTGTCCGGCCAGGCGAAGCCCCAGCCGAGATGCGTGCCCGGCCCATCCGGCCCGTCCGGCTTGCGGGCGCGGGCGAGGTTGCGCCCCTCCTCGGGGAAGACGCCGCTGTAGATCCAGCAGCCGCAGGCGGTGGACCCGTCCTCCTTCAGCTCCTTGAAGTCCTGCACCAGCTTTCGCTCGGGCCAGGTATAGCCGTTGATCTCCTGCAGCACCGCCTCGGCGTCGGGCTCGCCTTCCTCATCCACCGGATAGTCCCAGGTCAGCGCCCGTATCGCTTGGTCCTCCTCCCGCGTGCTGTCGGCGTAGAGGGATTTCAGCCGCCGGCCGAGATGGTAGGTGAACCAGTGCTCGGAGCGGCTGTCGCCCGGCCCGTCCACCACCTTGTCGTGCCATTGCAGCAGGCGGTGGGTGTTGGTGAAGCTGCCCGCCTTCTCGCCGGAGAGGGAGGCGGGCATCAGGAAGACCTCGGTGCCGATCTCCTCCGGCCGCAGTTCGCCGCTGCGGACCAGGTGGCCGTCGCGCCAGAAGCTCGCCGTGTCGGTCTCGGCGAAGTCGCGCACCACCATCCAGTCGAGCTGGGCGAGGCCGCGCTGCACCAGCAGGGAGTTGCTGCCGCCGACCACCGGGTTCTGCCCCATGACGAACAGCCCCTTGATGATGCCGTCGCGCATGGCGACCGTCATCGGCAGCTGCGAATGGTCGCCGACGATCCGGGGCAGGAAGTCGTAGCCGAAGCCGTTCTCCTTATTGCCCGCGCCGCCATACCAGGCGCGCAGCAGGCTGACGGCGTATTTCGGGAAATTGTGCCACCAGCCCGTCGGGTTGGTCTCGGCCTCCAGGTATTGCGCCAGGTCCTGGTGCGGCTTCAGCGCATGCGGCTGCGGCAGGTAGCCGGGCAGCATGTCATAGAGCGTCGGGATATCCGTGCTGCCCTGGATGCTCGTATGACCGCGCAGCGCCAGGATTCCGCCGCCGGGCCGGCCGACATTGCCGAGGAGGGCCTGCAGGATCGCGGCGGCGCGGATCATCTGCACGCCGGTACTGTGATGCGTCCAGCCGACGGCGTAGCAGATCGCGCCCGTCCGCTCCCGCCCGCTGTTCCGTGCCAGCGCCTCCGCCACCTTCAGGAAGACCTCGCGCGGGCAGCCGGTCGCCCGCTCCACCATCTCCGGCGTGTAGCGGGCGAAGTGGCGCTTCAGGATCTGGTAGACGCAGCGCGGGTGCTGCAGCGTCGGGTCCTTCGGCGTCGGCCCCTCATGCAGCCGCTTCACCGCCTCGCAGAAGCCTTCCGTCTCGATGAAGGCCTCGGCGAGGGAGGAGGGCATCATCACGCCCTGGTACTGCCAGCTTTGCGGGCTGTAGCGCTTGCTCTCCTCCGACCAGCCGGAGAAGAGGCCGTCCAGCTCCTCCGGCCCCTGGTACTCCTCGTCCACGATGGTGGACAGGTTGGTGTAGGGCAGCGCGTAGTCACGGAACCAGAGGTCGTGCTCCAGCACGTGATGGATCAGCCCGCCGAGGAAGGCGATGTCCGATCCCGCGCGCAGCGGCGCGTGGATGTCGGCGAGCGCGCTGGTGCGGGTGAAGCGCGGATCGGCATGGATCACCGTGGCGCCGCGCTGCTTCGCCTGGAGGACGAAGCGGAAGGCGATCGGATGGTTCTCGGCCATGTTGGACCCCATGACCAGCACGCAGTCGCTGTTCGCGAGGTCCCATTGGGGCAGCGTCGCCGCGCCCCTTCCATAGGTGGCACCCAGACTGGGCACCGAGGAGGAGTGTCAGACCCTCGCCTGGTTTTCGAGGAAGACCATCCCGAGGCCGCCGGAGAACAGCTTCTTGATGAGGTAGTTCTCCTCGTTGTCCAGCGTGGCGCCGCCGAGCGAGCCGATGGACAGCGTGTGGTTCAGCCGGGTGCCGTCCGGCAGCCGCGCGACATAGCCCTCGTCGCGTGTCCGCTTCGCCAGGTGCGCGATGCGGTCCATCGCCCAGTCGAGTGTGACGCGCCGCCATTCCCCCGCGCCGGGCGCGCGGTGCAGGCAATGGTCCAGGCGCTGCGGGCTCAGCATCAGGCCGAAGGTCGCGGCGCCCTTGGGGCAGAGCGTGCCCTGGTTGATCGGGCTGCGCGGGTCGCCCTCCACATGGATCGGCTTGCCGTCCTTTGCATAGATCAGTTGCGCGCAACCGACGGCGCAGTAGGGGCAGATGGAGGTGCCGACCTTGTCCGCCTGCTCCAGCCGCGGGCGCAGGCCGCGCGACATCGCGCTCTCGGCCGCCTTCGTCTTGTCCGGGGCGCCGCGAAGCTGTCGCGGCACCGACCAGTCGGCGAGGGCGCCGGCCGATTTGCGGGTCAGGCTGCGGCGGGGGCGTCGGCGCTCGGTCATGACCGGGTCTCCGGACGATCAAGGAACTGGATGTCCTGGGCAATGCCGGCGAGCATCTGCTCGCCCTGGGTGTAGCGAACGCGCACGCGGCGGTTCGCCAGCGCGGGCAGATCCTGCGGCTCCAGCGGCGTGTCGGAGGCCAGCAGGAAGAGCAGGCCGCGCCCGTCCTCCGTCAGCAGCCGGAAGCGGCTTTCCTGCACGGCCAGGACGGTTCCGGTTGCGGTCTGCATATGGTCGCGGCCCCCTGAGCGCCAGCGGTCGGCGCGTGGGTTAAACCCCCTCCATATGATGCGGTTGCAAGCTGATGCCGCTTTTCCCGGCCTGTACCCGGCCGATCGCCGCGGCCTCGCAGCCGGCCCCGCGCAGGGCGGCGAGGCAGGCTGGCGCGCGCTCCGCCGGCACGCCCGCCAGCAGCCCGCCCGCCGTCTGCGGATCGAGCAGCAGGGCCAGGCGCGCGGGCGCCAGCGCCTCCGTCCCCGTCACCGCGGGCAGCGCCGCGGCGCGGTTGCCGGGGTCGAGCGTGCTGCGGATGCCACCCTCCAGCACCGCCTCCGCCCCCGGCAGGGCCGGCACCGCCACGGGGTCCAGGACGGCCGCGACGCCCGAGGCCCGCAGCATCTCCAGCAGATGGCCGAGCAGGCCGAAGCCCGTGACATCGGCCGCCGCGGTCGCGCCATGCGCCAGCAGCAGCCGGGCATGCGGGAAGGGGTTTTCCTGCATGCGCCCGAGCGCCGCCTCCAGCCAGGCGGCGCGGGCACGGCTCTGCATGGCAGCGGCCAGCAGCGCGCCGGTGCCGAGCGGCTTGGTGAGCACCAGCACCTGGCCCGGCACCAGCCCGTTGCGACGCAGCACGCGGTCCGCCGCCACCTCCCCGGTCACGGCGAAGCCCAGCATCGGCTCCGCCGCCTCGGCGCTGTGGCCGCCGACGAGCCGGGCCCCTGCCGCCTCCAGCACGGTCTGGCCGCCGCGCAGCATGGCCAGCAGGTCGGCCTCCTGCAGCGCCTCGGCCATCGGCGGAAGGCCGGCGATGGCCAGCGCGGCGCGCGGTTCGCCCCCCATGGCGGCGATGTCGCCAAGCGCATGGGTCGCGGCGATCCGGCCGAAGAGGAAGGGGTCGTCCAGAGGGGCGCGGAACATGTCGACGGTCTGCACCAGCAGCCGCCCCGGCGCGGCGGGCGGGGTGAGCAGGGCCGCGTCGTCCGGCGTCTCCAGCCCCAGGGGGATGGCTGCATCCGGCGCGCCCCGCGGCAGCGCGGCCAGGACCCGCGCCAGCACCGGGGCCGGCAGCTTGGCGCCGCAGCCGCCGCAGCGCATCGCCTCCTCCACCGGGGCCGCCGCGGCGGGACGCATCGGCGGCATCCCCGCATGCATGCGGATCCAGCGCCGGTCGATATGGTCCTTCAGCCGCAGCGCCCAGCCACCGGTCAGCGCCAGCGGGCCCCAGGCGGCGATCGCGCCGGTCACGGTAGAGAGCAGGGCGAGATACCGGCGCTGCGGACGGAAGGGCCGGGGCGCGCGGCCGGCGGCGGCAAGGCGGAGGTTGCGCGCCAGCGGCGGCCCCTGGCGCACGGCGAAGACGCCGGCCCGCGGACGCGGATGGGGCAGCACGGTGGCGACGTCGCCGGCGGCGAAGACGCGCGGGTCTGCGGTGCTGCGGAGCGCGGCATCCACGGCGACGAAGCCACGGGAGCAGAGGGCGAGGCCGGTCTCCCGCAACCATCCCGGCGGCGCCGCGCCGGCCGCCCAGACCACGGCATCGGAGCCGAGGCGGCGGCCATCCTCGAGGATCACCGCATCCGCCGCGACCCGCACCACGCGGGCGTCCGGGACCAGCGTGACTTCCGCCCTTGCCAGCGCGCGCTGCGCCGCCCGGCTGGCCGCCTCGGCCTTCTCCGGCAGGGCCTCGGTCGCGGCGGAGAGCAGGCCGATGCGGGCGGCCGCGCCGAGCCGGTGGCGGAGCGCCAGCGCCACCTCGACGCCGGCCGCCCCCGCGCCGACCACCAGCACGGCGAGTGGCCGCGCCGCCCCCGCGGCGCGCGCCAGCAGGTCGTGCCAGCCGGCCAGGAAGCGATCGAAGGGCCGCAGGACCAGCGCATGCTCGGCCGCACCGGGCACGAGGGCCGGAACCGCACCGAGATTGAGCGACACCAGGTCGAAACGCAGGGCGGGCCGCTCGCCCTGCAGCAGTACCCGGCCCGCCGGCAGGTCGAGCCCGGTCATCTCGGCGCGCAGGAAGCGTGCCCCGGCGGCGCGGGCGAGGCGCGGCAGGTCGATGACGACCTCATCCGGGGTGAAGCGGCCGGCGACCAGCCCGGGCAGCATGCCGGAATAGATGGCTTCCGCCTCCCGTGCCACCAGCGTCAGGCGGGCGCCGCGCAAGGGCCGCCGCGCGAAGGACCGCAGGACGCCGAGATGGGCGTGGCCGCCCCCAATCAGCAGGATCTCCCGCAGGAGGACGTCCGATGTCGGCATGATCGGCAAGGGCTGGGTCCATGGGCTTGCGGCAGTGTCCCGAGGCCCGGGGCGGGATGCAAGCCGGGTGTCCCGCGCACTCCCGCCGCCCTCCATGCCGGCCCGGCATGTTCGGGGCGGCTACGGCGCTCCGGGCTTCGTGTCGGTCGCGCGGCACTGCGCCGGACCCATCGCCCGGGTGAGGTTCTGCGCGGTGTTGATCAGGCCGATATGGGAGAAGGCCTGCGGGAAATTGCCGAGTTGGCGCCGGTTCCGCGGATCGTACTCCTCGGCGAGGAGGCCGACATCGTTCCGGATGGCCAGCAGCCGTTCGAAGGTCTCCACCGCCTCATCCTGGCGGCCGATCAGCGCCAGGGCGTCCGCGAGCCAGAAGGTGCAGGGCAGGAAGGCCCCCTCCCCGCCCACCAGCCCGTCAACCCCCGTTTCCGGCCGGTAGCGCCAGACGAAGCCATCGACCGTCAGGTCGCGCCCGATCGCCGCCACGGTGCCGGTGATGCGCGGATCGGTCGGCGGCAGGAAGCCGACCATGGGCATGATCAGCAGGGCGGCGTCGAGTTCCTCCCCGCCGTAATACTGCACGAAGCTCTTGCGCTTCTCGCTGTAGCCGTTGCGGCAGATGTCGTCATGGATCCTGGCGCGCAGGGCCCGCCATTCGGCGACCGGACCTTCGAAGCCGAATTGCTCGACATCCGCGATGGCCCGATCGACCCCGACCCAGGCCATCAGCTTCGAATGGGTGAAGTGCCGCCGCGGCCCGCGCACCTCCCAGATCCCGTTATCGGGCTCGCCCCATCGCGCGCCGATGAAGCGCATCAATACCTTCTGTATGCGCCAGGCCTCGGCATCCGGCTCGACATGGGATTTGCGCGCGACATGCAGCGCGTCCATCAACTCGCCATAGATATCGAGCTGGAACTGCTCCTGGGCCAGGTTGCCGATGCGGACGGGGCGGCTGCCCTCATAGCCCGCCAGCCAGGGCAGTTCCATCTCCGGCAGGCGGCGTTCGCCGGCGATCCCGTACATGATCTGCATTTCCTCCGGCCGCCCTGCGGCGGAGCGCAGCAGCCAGCGCCGCCAGGCCACCGCTTCCTCGGTGTAGCCCGAGGTCACCAGTGAGTAGAGGGTGAGGGTGGCATCGCGGATCCAGCAATACCGGTAATCCCAGTTCCGCACGCCGCCGATCTCCTCGGGCAGCGAGGTCGTGGGGGCGGCGACGATGCCACCGGTCGGGCTGTAGGTCAGCGCCTTGAGCGTGGCGAGCGACCGCCGCACGGCTTCGGACCAGCGCCCGTCATAGGTGCATTTGGCCGACCAGTCGCGCCACCACCGGGCCGTGCATTCGAGCAGCACATCCGGGTGCTGGATCGGCGGCTCGGGCCGGTGCGACTTGTACCAGCACAGGGAGAAGGGGATGCGCTGCCCCTCCCGCACCGTGAACTCCGCCGTGGTGGTGAAATCATGGTTGGAGAGCGCCACCGGCGACCAGAGCTGCAGGGCATCCGGTCCGGCAATCGCCTGCACACCATAGGGTCGGCGGCGCAGCCAGGGGATGGCATGGCCGTAGTCGAACCGGAACAGCACCTCCATCTGCATCGGCACCTCACCGCGGAGGCCATGCACGATGCGGACGACATCGACCTCCTCCTCGGTGCTCGGCAGCGGCATGAAATCGGTGACGACGACCGCGCCCGTATCCGTCTCGAACTCCGTGTCGAGGATCAACGTGCCGTCGCGATAGCGCCGGGTCACCGATCGGATTTCGGCGGCCGGGGCGATCTGCCAGCGGCCGTTCTCCGGCCTGCCCAGCAGGGCGGCGAAACAGGCGCCGCTGTCGAAGCGGGGCGCACAGAGCCAGTCGATCGAGCCGTTCCGGCCGACCAGCGCGGCTGTGAAGGTATCGCCGATCAGCGCATAATCCTCGATGCGCAGCGTCTCCGCCACAGGATGCGTGCTGGAGGGCGGCACCGCAGCTTTTTCCCTTGCCTCAACCATTGCCGCGGAATCCCGGATAGAGTGTCATCCCGCCATCGACGAAGAGCGTGGTGCCGGTGACATAATCGGAGGCGTCGGAGGCAAGCCAGACGGCTGCACGGGCCACATCCTCGGGCTGGCCCATGCGGCCATAGGGAATGAGGGCGAGCAGCCTGTTCAGCGCCTCCGGACTCTCCCAGGCCGTGCGGTTGATCTCGGTCTGGATCGCGCCGGGCGCGATGCCGTTCACGCGGATGCCGCGCTCGGCGACCTCCTGCGCCAGGCTCTTCATCATCAGCATGAGGCCGCCCTTGGAGGCGGCGTAGTTGGCATGTCCCGCCCAGGGAATCAGCTCGTGCACCGAGCTGATGCAGATGATCTTGCCCGCCGCGGCCGACCGCCCGGGATCCCTGCCCTGCCGCTCGAAGATCCGGACCGCTTCCCGGGCACACAGGAACTGCCCGGTGAGGTTGATGTCGAGCACCGCCCGCCACTGGTCGAGCGACATCTCGGCGAAGGCGGCATCCTTCTGGATGCCGGCATTGGCCACCAGGATGTCCAGGCAGCCGAAACGCCCGAGCAATTCGCGGAACGCCGCCGCGACCTGCTCCTCGCGCGAGACATCGGCCTGCAGGGCCATGGCCGTGCCGCCCGCCTGCTCGATCCTGGCCACGACCGCCGCGGCAGCCCCCGGGCTGGAGGCGTAGTTCACGCCGACCGAGGCCCCGGCCGCGGCGAGCGCGACCGCGATGCCCGCACCGATGCCGCCGCTGCCGCCGGTGACCAGCGCGACCTGCCCCTCAAGCGGCCGAGAGGCGTTCCCAGGCATCGGCGATACTCCCTGTCAGCTCGGGCACGCCCGGGATGGCGGCCACGGAAACGGCAGCGAGGCAAGGCTTCCGGGGTTGCATGGAGGCGTTGCAGCACCTGGAATTTGTCCTCCGGCAGGACGAAGCCGCATGGCTGGGCCGCAGCCCTCCTCCCCAGCCTGGCCCGGCCGCGATCCCGAGGATCCGTGCAGGCCTTCGGGCCCTCGTTTCCACAGTGGCACCATGACGTGGTCCGTTCGCGGAGAACTCAGAACAATACCCGGTCGTTTGCGCTGTAGCCTCACGGCCGAACGCGGCGACCGGCTCTTCCGTGTCGCCGCGGCGGGGAGCACGCCATGACCAAGCCGACCCCCCTCTCGCTCCATGTCCCGGAGCCTCCGGTGCGGCCGGGCGACAAGCCCGATTTCAGCCGCATGACGATCCCGCAGGCCGGCAGGACCCGGCGGCCGCCGCTCGATACCCCGGCGCATGACATCCACGACCTCGCCTATTCCGTCATCCGGGTGCTGAACCGGCAGGGCGAGGCGGTCGGTCCCTGGGATCCGGGGCTGGACGCGCAGGCGCTGCTGCACGGCCTGCGCGCCATGATGCGGACCCGCGCCTATGACGCCCGCATGCTGATGGCCCAGCGGCAGGGGAAGACCTCCTTCTACATGCAGTGCAGCGGGGAGGAGGCGATCGCCTGCGGCTTCCAGATGGCGCTCGGCAGGGGCGACATGAATTTCCCGACCTACCGGCAGCAGGGCCTGCTGATCGCGCAGGACTGGCCGCTGACGGACATGATGTGCCAGGTCCTCTCCAACGCGCAGGACCGGCTGCGGGGCCGGCAACTTCCGGTGCTCTACTCGGCGCGGGAGGCGGGGTTCTTCTCCATCTCCGGCAATCTGGCGACGCAGTACATCCAGGCCGTAGGCTGGGCCATGGCGTCTGCCATCAGCGGTGATACGCGGGTCGCGGCGGCCTGGATCGGCGAGGGATCGACCGCCGAGAGCGACTTCCACGCGGCCCTCGTCTTCGCCTCCGTCTACCGCCCGCCGGTGATCCTGAATGTGGTGAACAACCAGTGGGCCATCTCGGCCTATCAGGGGATCGCGGGCGGCGAGAACGTCACCTTCGCTGCGCGGGCGCATGGCTATGGCATCCCCTCCCTGCGGGCTGATGGCAATGACTATCTGGCGGTGCGCGCGGTCGCCGCCTGGGCGGTGGAGCGGGCGCGGCGCAATCTCGGCCCGACCCTGATCGAATGGGTGACCTATCGCGCCGGGCCGCATTCCAGTTCGGATGATCCCTCGCGCTACCGCCCGAAGGAGGAATCCGATGCCTGGCCGCTGGGCGACCCGGTCATGCGGCTGAAGAACCATTTGATCGTACTGGGTGCCTGGAGCGAGGAGCGGCACCGGCAGCTCACGGCCGAGATCGAGGAGGAGGTGCTGACCGCGATGCGCGAGGCCGAACGCCACGGCACCCTACATGAGGGCCCGAAGCCCGGCCCGGCCGAGATGTTCGAGGGCGTCTACAAGGAGATGCCCCGCCACCTGCGCGAGCAGCGCACGGAGCTGGGGGTCTGACATGGCGCGCAGGACCATGGTCGAGGCCATCCGGGACGCACTGGACGTGGCAATGGAACGCGACGCCCGGGTCGTCGTCTTCGGCGAGGATGTCGGCTACTTCGGCGGGGTGTTCCGCTGCACGGACGGGCTGCAGCGCAAATATGGCACCTCCCGCTGCTTCGACACGCCCATTTCGGAATCCGGCATCATCGGCGTCGCCGTCGGGATGGGCGCCTATGGGCTGCGACCGGTCGCCGAGATCCAGTTCGCCGACTACATGTACCCCGCTTATGACCAGATCGTCTCCGAGGCGGCGCGGCTGCGCTACCGCTCGGCCGGGGAGTTCACCGCGCCGCTGGTGGTGCGCATGCCCTGCGGCGGCGGCATCTTCGGCGGGCAGACCCACAGCCAGAGCCCGGAGGCGCTCTTCACCCATGTCTGCGGGCTGAAGACCGTCATTCCCTCCAACCCGCACGATGCCAAGGGGCTGCTGATCGCCGCCATCGAGGATGACGACCCCGTCATCTTCCTGGAGCCCAAGCGGATCTACAACGGTCCCTTCAACGGCCATCACGACCAGCCTGTGGTACCCTGGTCGAGGCACCCGCTCGGCGAGGTGCCGGACGGCCACTACACCGTCCCGCTCGGCGAAGCGGTGATCCGGCGGGAGGGCGATGCCGTCACGGTGCTCGCCTATGGCACCATGGTGCATGTGGCCGAGGCGGCAGCGGAGGAGAGCGGCGTGGATGCCGAGATCCTCGACCTGCGCACACTGGTGCCGCTGGACGTGGAGACGATCGGGCGCTCCGTCCGCAAGACCGGCCGCTGCGTCATCCTGCATGAGGCGACGCGCACCTCCGGCTTCGGGGCGGAGCTCTCCGCCCAGGTGCAGGAGCGCTGCTTCCACCATCTGGAGGCGCCGATCCTGCGGGTGACGGGCTGGGACACGCCCTATCCGCATGCGCAGGAGTGGGACTACTTCCCGGGGCCGGCCCGCGTGGGCCGCGCCCTGCGGGCCGTGCTGGAGAGCTGACATGGCGACCCGCAGCGTCAAGCTCCCCGATGTCGGTGAGGGCGTGGCCGAGGCCGAGCTGGTTGGCTGGCAGGTGAAGCCCGGTGACATCGTCCGGGAGGACCAGGTGCTGGCCGAGGTGATGACCGACAAGGCGACGGTCGAGATCCCCTCTCCCCTCGCCGGCACCGTTGTTGCGCTCGGCGGCGAGGTCGGGAGCATGCTGGCCATCGGTGCGGAGCTGGTGCGGATCGAGGTTCCGGAGGCGGGAGACCGGCCGGCTCCGGCTGCCAGCGCGGCCGCCGCACCGGCATCAGAGCCCGTCGCCGATGCCGCCCCACACGCCGAACCGGAACCGGCATCCCGGGCCGGGCGGCCAACCGCCTCGCCCGCTATCCGCGACCGCGCGCGCAAGGCGGGCATCGACCTCCGCCAGGTGCGCGGCAGCGGTCCCGGAGGGCGCATCCTCCACGAGGATCTCGACGCCGTATTGCAGGCTGGTTCCGGGCGCCGCCACGCTGCCCCTGAAGCGGCCACGCAGGTGGAGGAGATCCGGCTCACCGGCCTGCGCCGGCGCATCGCCGAGCGGATGGCGGAGGCGACGCGGCGGGTGGCGCATTTCTCCTATGTGGAGGAGATCGACGTCACCGCGCTGGAGGAACTGCGCGGCGCGCTCAATGCGGACTCCGGCGCGGCACGGCCAAGGCTGACGCTGCTGCCCTTCCTCGTGCGGGCCCTGGTCCGGGCGGTCCCCGACTTCCCGCAGATGAACGCCCATTACGATGACGCAGAGCAGGTGATCCGGCGCCATGCCGCCCTGCATGTCGGGATCGCCACCCAGACACCGTCCGGGCTGACGGTCCCGGTGCTCCGCCATGCCGAGGCCCGCGACCTCTGGGACTGCGCGGCCGAGGTGAAGCGCCTTGCGGAGGCCGCGCGCGGCGGCGAGGCGCGGCGGGAGGAGCTCAGCGGCTCGACCATCACCATCACCAGCCTCGGCGCGCTTGGCGGCATCGCCAGCACGCCGGTGATCAACCTGCCGGAGGTGGCGATCATCGGTGTCAATCGCATGGTGATCCGGCCGGTCTGGCAACACGGCACCTTCGTGCCGCGCACCGTGATGAACCTGTCCTCCTCCTTCGACCACCGGGTCATCGATGGTCATGACGCGGCAGCGTTCATCCAGCGCATCAAGCAGATGCTGGAGATGCCGGCGATGCTGCTTCTTGAGCGCTGATCCGTGGCAACGCGCCATGTGGTCATTGGCAAGGCACCGTGGCATCTATGCCCGGCAGCATGGGGATCAGGCGATCATGGACGAAGACCGCTTCAACATGTCGGTCCGCAAGTTTCTGAAGGTGGTGGGGGTCACCTCGCAGCGCGAGATCGAGAAGGCCGTCCACGACGCCATCCAGGCGGGCCGCCTGCGTGGCGACGAGCGCCTCAAGGCGAAGGTGACGCTCACCATCGAGACGATCGGCCTGACGCATGTGGTCGAGGATGATATCGAACTCGGATGAGGTCGTGAGGCTGTAGAGCCCGGGTGACGCCGTCGCCGTCGGCTCCGCCGTGGCGAAGCCCCGGCGACGGTGGCCCCATCGCCGCGTGTCGGCGGCCTGACACTGCCAGCCGCGGCTGAGAACGCCGTATGGCGCCAGGTCTTCATGGCCGCTCTCGAATGACGCCGCGAGTTCCGGGCGTCACGAACGCGGATCTGCCCCGGACCGCGCCGCAGCCAGTGCCGCCTTCAATCGTGCCCACTCACCATGGCCCGGACGCACCATCCAAGGCCAGCGGATCGCGCAAACCAGGGTTCCCCAGAAGGGTCTCGGACCGGATTGGACACGGGCGACCGCAGCGCCGCCGCCGGCACCGACCGCCCGTCTCCTTACCGCCGTGGTCCTTCATCCCGCTCAGGCATGGGTGCCGCTCCGGTTTCCCCGGCAAATTCGCGCGGAGCACGTGCGGCGAGTTCGTCCCCATCCGCTTCAACAGCTTGCCGGGCGCGGTACCAGAACTCCTGATCCCGGCCCTCCGGCCGGCCTTCCCGTTCCCAAAGGAAGTAAGCGAGGGTCCGGACCCGCCGATCGGGGTCCCGGCCCGAGGCCGCAGGCATGTCCGCCATACAGGCCTCGACATTCTCTGCGCCGTACTCGAGATAGGCCGAGGTGGCGTGCTCTGCCGCCCGGTCATCTACCCAGGCTGCAACGAGGATCCGGCCGCGGCGCATTCCCTCACCGCAGGCCCGTGCGATATCATCCGGCAGGCCCAGGTCAAACAGGGATGCCTCCTGGTCATCATCCTGCGGCGAGCGTGCTTCCTCCCCGCTGGCCGCATCCGCCGCATGGACCTGGATCCTCTCCCGAGGCACGGCGAATTCCTGGACCAGGTGTTCCACCACCAGGTCCACTGCGCGATGACCGTCGAACAATCCGGTGACGATGCGCGTCATCAAACCCTCCCGAGATCTGGTCTGGCTCTCCGGCCGTGACCGCCCGGCACATGGTCAGCCAGGCCATCCGCCTGGGTATCTCTGGCGCAACGCGAAGCGATCACGCGAAGCATTTGGGGAGGAATATGCGTGCACCAACAGGGGCCGGCTGGATCGCGCGGATCACCCGCGACCTGCGCGTCCGGGAATGCGCCAGTCGGGGGATCGCCGCCGGAGCGCGAGCGGCAGGCAGTTCGTGCATCGCAAACGCCTGGCCATTGCGCCCTATCATTCCCCGGCCGTGCGGCATTTGGAACCGTGGCACGGAGAGGAAGGCCAGCCCATGCACGAAAACAACCAGCAGGAGACCTCCACGGCCTTCAATGCGGCAGAGATCGGTGCGCTCGCCCATCTCTACCGCGGCGAGCTCTACCGCAGCACCATCTGGCGGACACGGCTGGACGCCACGACCAACTGGGCCGTTGTCTCGACCGGGCTTGCCCTGTCGCTCACCTTCAGCAGCGCATCCGCCTCCCCGCTGCCGCTTCTGCTGGTCGGTCTGCTCGTGGCGGTGTTCCTGCACACCGAGGCACGGCGCTATCGCTTCTTCGATTTCTGGCGTGTGCGCGCACACATTCTCGAGACCCAGTTCTTCGGACCGATTCTGCAGGGACGCGGCGTGCAGGTCGGCAATGGGTGGAACACGATCCTGCATGAGGATTACCAGAGACCCCGGTTGCACATCACCTACCCCGACGCGCTGGGCCGCCGGCTGCGCCGCAACTACGGCTGGATCTTCGCCATTCAGGCGGCAGCCTACCTGGGGAAGCTCCTCATCCACCCGGAGCCCATCGGTTCGCTCGATGCGTTCTGGTTACGGGCGACGGTCGGTCCCGTGCCGGGGCAGCTGGTGCTGTTGGCTGGCCTCGTCTTCCACGCCGGCTGGATCGTGCTTGCGATCGTCACCCTGAGAAGCGGCCGGGGCAGAGGGCAGTCAAGAACTCTTCCCGAGACGGACCGCGTGCTCGAGCTAGCGCGCAAGGCAGCCTGACCGACCAGGCATCGCTTGGGCATGCTGATGCCCCACCAAGTACGGGGCGGCGCGGCAAGGTCTCGACCGAGATGTGCCGACGGCGCCGGCCTTGGCGGTCGGCTCCGCCACCCGCCGCTATTCGCCGGACCAGGCATCACGCCATTCCTCTACCATCCGTTGAGAAACATGCCGACTGGAATGCACCGGTGCCGAAGCCGCTGCTGCGTGGCGATCCGCACCGGACCAGTCCAGTGACGAGCACCGATTGTCCTTTGGGATCGATTCTGCGATCACAGGCGCCAGCGATGCAAACTTCGCGTTGACCCGGTTGCGCGCCGAATACTAGCGTTCCGTCCGGCACCATGAATGCATGGGCCCGGCTTTCAGGAAGGCCGCCCTGGGAGGACAACGTCGCATGGTAAGCACCTGCCGTCTGGCGGTGCCGGCATGATCACGCCGGCTGCAGGGCAATGACCGCCTACATCCTCCGGCGCCTGGCTTACGGGGCGCTGACGGTGATAGGCGTCTCCATCGTCGTCTTCATCATCATGCGCATCCTGCCGGGCGATCCGCTGGTTGCCGTCTTCGGCCCTGACGGCTTCACCCGACTGACCGAGGAACAGCGCGCCCATTACATGGCCGAGCTGGGGCTGAGCGACCCGCTGCCGCAGCAATATCTGAACTGGATGGCGGATATCCTGCGCGGTGAATTCGGGCGGTCTTTCTTCCGTTCGGAAAGCGTCGCCGAGATGATCCTGCGCCGTGGCCCGCTGACGGCGCAGATCGCGATCCTCTCCGTGCTGCTGTCATGGATCGTGGGTCTGCCGGTCGCCATCATCAGCGCCCTGCGGCCGAACAGCCTGGCCGACCACATCCTGCGCTTTTTCAGCATCCTGTTCCTCGCCGTGCCCGGCTTCTGGCTGGGGATGCTGATCGTGCTCGGGCTGCTCTTCGCCTTCGGCTACCGGGCGCCGCTGACCGGCGCCTCGCTGTTCAGCGATCCCTGGACCACGCTGCAGATGATCATCGGCCCGGCACTCGTCCTCGGGCTCGGACAGGCGGCCTATATCGCCCGCATGGCGCGCTCCAGCCTGCTGGAGGTGGTTCGGGAAGACTATGTGCGCACCGCGCGTGCCAAGGGGCTGAATGCCCGTGCGGTCATGAGGCTGCACGCCCTGCCCAATGCGCTGCTGCCCGTCGTTACCCTCTCCGGCATCCTCCTCGGCTTTGTCCTTGCCGGTTCCATTCCTGTGGAGCGGGCCTTCGGCACGCCCGGGCTCGGCTATGCCATGTTCACCGCGGTGAGCGAGCGCGACGTCTTCGTCATGCAGAACCTGGTATTCCTCTATGCCGTGGTCTTCGTGGCGCTGAACCTGATGATCGACATCCTGATCGCCTGGCTCGACCCGAGGATCCGCCTCCGATGAGCGTCACCCAGCCCGCCGAGGCGACCCGACCCACGCCGGCCGCCGAACCCGGATGGCTGCGGCGCCTCGGCGCCAGCC
Source organism: Roseicella aerolata (assembly GCF_020523605.1). GTDB lineage: Bacteria > Pseudomonadota > Alphaproteobacteria > Acetobacterales > Acetobacteraceae > Paracraurococcus > Paracraurococcus aerolatus. Next base: position 19,328 of record NZ_JAJAQI010000061.1, read on the forward strand.
TGCTGCATTTCGCACGCCGCGCACCGCTCTCGGCCTTCTGGGGCTGCGTCGCGGTTCTGATCGTGCTGGTCGCGATCGCTGCACCGGTCATTGCGCCACAGGACCCCCTGATGGCGAACTTCCGCATGATGGCGAAGCCACCAGGGGAAGCCGGCTGGTTCGGCACCGATCAGGTCGGGCGCGATGTGTTCAGCCGGGTGATCCATGGCAGCCGGACCTCGATCACCGTGGCGGTGGCGGCGGTCCTGCTCGGGACCACCCTTGGTGCGGTATGGGGGCTGGCCTGTGGCTTCTTCGGCGGGCGGTTCGACACGATCAGCCAGCGCGCCATGGAATTCATGCAGTCCTTCCCGGACCTGATCCTGGCCATGGCGATCGCCATGGCACTCGGCGCCGGCACCTGGACCGTGATCATCGCCATTGCCGTCACACGCATCCCCTTCGGCGGGCGGGTGATCCGCTCCGTCGTGCTGTCGTTGAGGGAAATGCCCTTTGTCGAGGCGGCGCGCGGGCTCGGTGCCTCGAACGCACGGCTCATGTTCCGCCATATCCTGCCGCAGTGCATCGCGCCCTATCTGATCCTGGCGACCGCCCATCTCGGCGTCGCCATCATCATCGAGGCTTCGCTCGGCTTCCTCGGCGTCGGCATTCCCCCGCCGACGCCGACCTGGGGCAACATGCTCGCGGACAGCCTGAATGCCGGCCTGGTGCCGCCCTGGTGGCTGGTGCTGTTCCCGGGGCTGGCGATCACCCTGACAGTCCTCGCCTTCAACCTGCTGGGTGACGGGATCCGCGACGTCCTGGACCCGCGCCTGCGCGGGTCGGTGTAACGAGGACGCTTCAGGCCGGCTTGGCGAGCGGGAGCTTCGGCCCTGCATCATGCAAGTGGCAGGCGACGAGGTGGCCCTCGCTCACCTCGCGCAGGGCCGGCGCCTCGGCACGGCAGCGTGCATGCGCGTACAGGCAGCGCGTGTGGAAGTGGCAGCCCGTCGGCCGATTCACCGGGCTTGGCACATCGCCGGCCAGGATCACACGCTTGCGCCGGCGTGCCGAGACGCGCGGGACCGGCACGGCCGAGAGCAGCGCTTCCGTGTAGGGATGCAGCGGCGCCTCGAACAAGGTCGATCGGTCCGTCAGTTCGACAATGCGGCCGAGATACATGACCGCCACGCGGTGGCTGATATGCTCCACCACCGCCAGGTCGTGGGCGACGAAAAGATAGGAGAGGCCGTATTCCTCCTGCAGGTCGGTCAGCAAGTTGATGATTTGCGCCTGGATCGAGACATCAAGCGCGGAGACCGGCTCATCGCAGACGATCAGCGCCGGGTTCAGCGCCAGCGCCCGCGCGATTCCGATGCGCTGGCGCTGCCCGCCGGAGAACTCATGCGGATAGGCGTGCATCTGCTCCGGCCGCAAGCCCACACGGTCGAAAAGCTGCGCCACCCTCTCGCGCCGCTCAGCCCTGAGGCCAACGCCATGGATCGTCAGAGGCTCGCCAACGATCTCCCCCGCTGTCATGCGGGGGTTGAGCGAGGCGTAGGGGTCCTGGTGAATCATCTGCATGCGCTGCCGGTAGGGCAGCATGGCCTGCGCATTAAGCGCGGTGATCTCCTCGCCCCGGAAATGGATCTCGCCGCCGCTCGGCTCCAGCAGACGGAGCAGCGTGCGGCCCGCGGTGGACTTGCCGCAGCCGCTCTCTCCCACCAGCCCCAGCGTCTCGCTCGCGGCGATGCGGAACGACACGCCATCGACCGCATGGACCTGCCCCACACCTCGACCGAACAGGCCGCGCTGCACGGGGAAGCGCTTCTCGAGATTGCACACCTCGACCAGTGGCGCGGTCCCGCGCTCGGCCATGCTGCTGCTCATGCCGCCGCACTCCCCTCCAACACGCGTTCGGCGTTCCAGCAGGCCGCCCAGTGGCCGGGCCGGTGCTGCTCGAGCGGCGGCACGGCCTGCTGGCAGATGGGGGTGGCGAAGGCGCAGCGCGGCGCGAAGCTGCAGCCTGGGGGCAGGCGCGCGAGCGAAGGAACCGTTCCCCTGATCTCGGTGAGCCGCGGCCGGCGCAGGCTGCGCGCCGCCCCCGCCATGTCCGGGATGGAGCCGAGCAGGCCGCGCGTATAGGGATGCGCCGGCTGCTCGAAGAGGTCGGCGACCTTCGCCTCCTCCACCTTCTTGCCGGCATACATCACCACCACGCGATCCGCGGTTTCCGCCACGACACCCATATCATGGGTGATCAGCACGACGGCAGTACCGAGCGTCTCCTGCTGTTCGCGGATGAGCGCCAGGATCTGCGCCTGAATGGTGACGTCGAGCGCGGTGGTCGGCTCGTCTGCAATCAGCACCTTGGGATTGCAGGACAGCGCCATGGCGATCATCACGCGCTGCCGCATACCGCCCGAGAGCTGGTGCGGATAGGCGCGCGCGCGGTTCTCGGCATCCGGGATCGCAACGCGGCGCAGCATGTCCACCGCCTTCGCCATGGCCTCGCGGCGCGGCAGCCCCTGGTGCAGCGCGATCGCCTCGGCGATCTGCCGGCCCACCGTGTAGAGCGGGTTGAGCGAGGTCATCGGCTCCTGGAAGATCATGGAGATCTCATTGCCGCGGATCCGCTCCATTTCGGCCTCGCTCAGCGCCAGCAAGTTGCGGCCTTCGAAGCGGATCTCGCCGCCGGCGATGCGGCCCGGCGGGCTGGTAATGAGACGGAGGATTGAGAGAGCGGTGACGCTTTTCCCGCAACCGGATTCACCGACGACGCAGAGCGTCTCACCGCGCCTGACCGAGTAGGAAACGCCATCGACAGCACGGACGATGCCGCCCGGGCTGCGGAAATGCGTCTGCAGGTCGTCGATCTCCAGGATCGTGTCGATATCGGGCGAAACGGCGGATGCAAGGGCACCCGCGTCAGTCGACACGAGTTCGTTCACAACGTGACTCCTCCCAGGTGCGGCGTGTAGCCTTTTGTTGGGACGGTATCATCCAGGCAGCACCCGCCTCAACGGCGATCCTGCAGATGCCGGCCGGGACGCCCCGCGCAACGAGGGCGCCGACATCAGGGAGGCAAAAGGAAATGACGGATCGCACTGGCATGCCGGGCCGGCCATTCGGGCGCCGCCGGCTTCTGGAAGCGGGCGTGAAGGGTGCGGCGGCTGCCAGCTTCGGCACCCAATTGATGGCAGCGGGAACATCCCTCGCGGCCAAGGTTCCAATGGAGTTCGACGGGTCGAAATTCCAGCTCGCCGCGCCTGAGCCGAACCCGAAGCGGGGTGGCGTGCTCCGCTATGCCATCACCAGCCGCCCGCCGCATTTCGACGTGCACCAGTCCGGCACCATCAACAGCCTGGGCTGCCAGGGCTGCATGTTCGACAACCTGATCCGCCGCGATCCGCGCGACAGCGGCAAGACGATCATCCCGGACCTGGCGCATAGCTGGCAGATCGCGCCGGACGGCAAGACCTATACCTTCTTCCTGCGCGAGGGCGTGCGGTTCCATGACGGGGCGGAGCTGACGGCCGAGGATGTGAAGGCAACCTATGACCGCATCGTCCGCCCGCCGCAGGGCATCAGCATCCCGCGCAGCACCCTGTTCACCGCTGTGAGCGAGATCAACGCCCGCGACAAGCACACCATCGAGTTCAAGCTGGCGGAGCCGCGGCCGGCCAACTTCATGATGAGCGCCTTCGCCAGCGGCTGGAATGTGATCTTCCGCAAGAAGACATTGGAGGATAACGGCTACAACCTGCGCCGCGTGGTCAACATCCCCGGTACGGGCCCCTTCCGCTCCGTCCGGCGGGTGGAGAACGAGATCTGGGTGATGGAGCGGAACCCGGATTACTGGAATAAGGGGGTGCCCTATTTGGACGGCATCGAGTTCTACCACGCCCTGCCCTTCTCGCCCGAGCTCGGCTCGGCGCTCCTGTCCGGGCGGGTGGATTATGCGCGGCTGCTGGACCCGGTCACGCAACGGCGGGTGAAGCAGACCCCTGGCATGTCCGGCGTGGACTTCTACCAGAGCGTCATCCAGGCAACCTGGGTGAATGCGAAGAAGAAACCACTGGATGACCCGCGGGTGCGTCGTGCCATGCACCTCGTGCTCGACAAGGCCGTGCTGGTGGAGGTGGTGAAGGATGTCGCGCCGATGATGGTCGGCGGCTTCATCTATCCCTTCTCGGAATTCGCCACGCCACCGCAGGAACTGGCACGCCGCCCCGGCTACCAGGCCGATCCGACCGCGGCGATGCGCGAGGCACGCGGGCTGATGGCGGCGGCCGGCCAGGGTCGCGGCATCCGCGGGCTGGACTTCGTCATTCGCGATGTCGCCACCTTCAAGCTCTGGGCGCAGGCGATCCAGGCGATGCTGCAGCAGGCGCTGAACGTCGAGTGCCGGCTGCGGACCGTGGTGGAATCCGTGTGGTTCGATGATGTGCGGTCAGGCAACTACGATCTGGCGATCGGCGCCGTGGTGTCCACGCTGCTTGACCCGTCGGACTACTTCAACGCCTGGTACAAGGATGGCGGGTCGCAGAATTACTCATCCTGGAAGGATGACCGCCTCGAGCCACTGCTGCCGCAGATCGACCGCGAGGTGGACGCGGCGAAGCGGCTGGCCCTCATCCGCCAGGCGGAGACGATCATGGAGGAGAACCCGCCGCTGCTGCCTGTGGCCTGGGAGAAGATCAACGATGGCTGGTACAACTACGTGAAGGGGCACGTGCCGCAGGACTATTTCGGCATCTATGACGTGGTGCGGATGGATACCATGTGGCTCGACAAATAGCGCAGGGAGTGGACTGGCGCGTCGCCTGGGCGATAACCGGACAGGCGGCGCCATCCACGACCTGAACCGCCGGGCATGCGTGATGACGCGCGCCCGGCCGACCAGGCCGGGCGCCGCGCAGTCAGCACGGTCCCGGGGGCAGCGCCCCCTTCACGGCCGGCCGCCGCTGACGACCAGGGTCTGGCCGGTCACGTAGTTCGATTCCGGGATGCAGAAGAGGTAGACCGAGCCTGCCGCCTCCTCCGGCCTTCCGCCGCGGCCGAGCGGGATCAGTTTCTCCGCGGTCTGCAGCACCTCCGGCCGCACACCGACAGGGATCTCGCGGCCCGAGATGTCGATGGTCGCGCCGCCATGCGCCGGCGCCTCGGTCAGCCGCGTCATGATCAGCCCGAAGGCGACCGCATTCACATTGACCTTGTAGCGGCCCCATTCCTTCGCCATGGCCCGTGTCAGGCCCTGGATGGAGCTACGCGGGAAACTGGGTGACGGCCAGCCGATCAGGCGGCGGTCTGTGCTGGCGTCTCCTTGACCTCGACGCCATTGCGGAACCTGACACCCTGGATGACCTTCGGCAACTGGTTC
>NZ_JAJAQI010000062.1 GCF_020523605.1 Roseicella aerolata
CAGCCCGGTAGCTCGTCAGGCTCATAACCTGAAGGTCACAGGTTCAAATCCTGTCCCCGCATCCATATCACGACAAACGCCCCGCAGCCCCAGGCCGCGGGGCGTTTGTCGTTCAGGGCGTCCTCCAACGCCTTGCCCATCGCCCTCGCCTGCTGCCATCGTCCGGCCAAGACCGGAGGGAACAATCATGGCAAGGCTCGCGGGCAAGGTGGCCCTCGTCACCGGGGCGGGTACCGGCATCGGGCGCTGCACGGCGGAACTCTTCGCGCGTGAGGGCGCGAAGGTGACAATCGCCGAGATCGATGCGCCAAGCGGGGAGGAGACAGCGCACCGCATCACAGGCGCTGGCGGTGAAGCCTTGTTCCTCCAGACTGATGTCAGCGAGCCCGAGAGCATCGCCACTGCCATCCGCCACACGGTGCAGCATTTCGGCGGTCTGCATGTCCTGCACAACAATGCCGGTGGATCCACCAGTGTCGATGGCAATGTCGTCGAAGCGCCGCTCGAGGAATTCTGGCGCGCGGTGAAGCTCGATCTCTTCGGTACCTTCCTCGGCTGCCGTTTCGGCATCCCGGAAATCATTCGCTCCGGTGGCGGCTCGGTCATCAACATGGCTTCCGTCGTCGCGCTGATGGGCTTTCCCGGACGCGACTGCTACACGGCGGCCAAGGGCGGCGTTGCCGCGCTGACGCGCTCGCTTGCCGTCGAGTTCGGGCCGCAGCGCGTGCGCGTCAATGCCATCGCGCCGACGGTGACGCTGACCGAGCGCGTGCGCGCGCTGCTCGCCGGCAATGCCGCCATGCAGGGCCTCGCCGAGCAGCACCTGCTCGGCCTCGGCGAACCGATGGACATGGCGCAGGCCGCGCTCTACCTCGCCTCCGACGAAAGCCGCATCATCACCGGCACCATCCTGCCGGTGGACAGCGGCCTCGTGACGGTGTGACGCCGATGAGCGACGCGACCCATATCGGCTTCCTCGGCCTCGGCCAGATGGGCGCGCCCATGGCGGAGCGCCTCCTCGGCCCGGACGTGCAACTGCATGTCTTCGATCCGCGCGAGGCGGCAATGACCCCCTTCGTTGCGCGCGGCGCCAAGGCCCATGCCTCACCGAAGGCCGTCGCGGATGCCGCGGGCATCGTCTTCGCCTGCCTGCCCAGCGGCAAGGTCAGCGAGGCCGCGGCGCTTGGCTCCGAGGGCGTGATCCACGGTTCCTCCATCCGCATCCATGCGGAGATGTCGACCATCGGACGCCCCACGGTGCAGCGCATCGCCGAAGGGCTCGCGCCGCGCGGCATCGCCCTGGTCGACACGCCTATCAGCGGTGGCCCCGCCGGCGCACGTGCCGGCACGCTTGCCATGATGGTGGCCGGCCAGCCGACGGCGGTCGAGGCGCTCCGGCCATGGCTGCAGCGCATCGGCAGAAGCGTCTTCGTCCTTGGCGACCAGCCCGGCCAGGGTCAGGTCATGAAGCTGGTGAACAACCTGATCTTCGCCGCCAATGTCGTCTCGGCCTTCGAGGGCTTCTCGCTCGGCGCCAAGGCCGGGCTCGACCCCGACACCATGGTGCAGGTGGTGAATGCCGGTACTGGCCGCAGCTTCGTCAGTGACGCCATCATGCCGCGCATCCTCAGCGGCGCCTTCGGCTTCGGCGCGACCATCGATGTCGTGGACAAGGATGTCCTGCTCGGGCTGGAGGAGGCCAGGTCGCTCGGTGTCCCGATGTGGGGCATCGAGCAGGCGGCGCGTCTCTGGCGTTTCGCCGCCAGCCAGGGTGCAGGTGGCGATGACATCTCAGAACTGGTCCGCGTCATGGAAGGCTGGGCGGGCGCCGAGATACGCAGCCGCTAGGGCAGGGAGGGGGGCTGCGCTCCCTTCTTCCGCGCCAGATCCTGACCGGCAGCGCCGGCCATCTCTGCCCAGCATGGCGATGCCGGCGCTTCGGCGCCGTCCCCGTTCCGGATGCGCTCCTCGCTCCCCTGGGCAGCCTGACCATGGGGCGCCTGCGCCCGGGCCACCGCATCGGAACACGTGCAGCGATTGTCCTTCCTGCAACGTCGTGGCCGAGGTGAAATTCGCCGTCCCACCCTCCTGCCCTCGTCCGCCGGGCGGGTGGCTGCTAACCTCCCGCCGCTCAGGAAGGAGGCCCGCCACAGCGCCATGGCATCAAGGAAGACTCCCGCCGTGCGCGCGGCCGAGGCCGCCGGCATCCGCTTCCGCCTGCTGGAATACGACTACGACCCGAACGCCGAGGCGGTCGGACTGCAGGCCGCGGAGGCCCTGGGCCTGCCGGCCGCGCGCGTCTTCAAGACCCTGGTCTGCGTGCTGGATGGCGGGGAGATGGTCTGCACGGCGATTCCCTCCGACGCCCGCCTGTCCCTGAAGGCGCTCGCCGCCGCCGCCGCCGCCAAGCGGGCCGAGATGAGCGATCCGGCCAAGGCGGAGCGCATCACAGGCTATGTCGTCGGCGGGATCAGCCCTTTCGGGCAGAAGAAGCGGCTGCGCTGCTTCCTGGATGCCAGCGCGACAGCGCACGACGAGATCGTGGTGAATGGTGGCCGTCGTGGCCTGCAGATCGCGCTCGCCCCGGCGGACCTGACCGCGGCGCTGGAGGCGGTGGTCTGCCCGCTGCAGGCCGAATGACATCGACAACAGAGGGGAGAATGCCGGCATGAGAGCCCTGGTGGTGGACAAGCCCGAGGCCGGGCAGCCCGCCCGCGCCGCCTTCCGCGACTTTTCCGAGACAGAGTTGCCGGACGGGGATGTCCTGCTGCGCGTCACTCACTCCACCGTCAACTACAAGGATGGCCTGGCCGTCACCGGCAAGGCGCCGGTGGTGCGGCGCTTCCCGATGGTGCCGGGGATCGACCTGATCGGTGTCGTCGAGGAATCGAGCAATCCCGCCGTCAAGGCCGGCGACCAGGTCGTGCTGAATGGCTGGGGCGTGGGTGAGACGCATTGCGGCGCCTACGCACCGAAGGCGCGCGTGAAGGCCGACTGGCTGGTGCCGCTGCCGGCCGGCCTCTCGCCGGCCGAAGCCGCGGCGATCGGCACCGCCGGCTACACCGCCATGCTCTGCGTCATGGCGCTGGAGCGGCACGGGCTGACGCCTGATCGCGGCCCCGTGCTGGTCACCGGTGCTGCCGGCGGCGTCGGCTCGGTTGCCATCGCGCTGCTCTCGGGGCTCGGCTGGTATGTCGCGGCCGGCACCGGGCGGCCGGAGGAGCAGGCCTATCTGGAAGGCCTCGGCGCCCGCGAGGTGGTGCCGCGGGACCGCTATGCCGGCGGTCCCGCGCGGCCGCTCGGCAAGGAGGTCTGGGCGGCGGCGGTGGACACGGTCGGCTCGAAGACGCTTGCCGGGGTGCTGGCGGAGATCAGGTATGGTGGCGCCGTCGCCGCCTGCGGCCTGGCGCAGGGCATGGACCTGCCGAGCTCGGTCGCGCCCTTCATCCTGCGCGGCGTCAGCCTGCTCGGGGTCGATTCCGTCATGGCGCCGCGCGCCCTGCGCCTCGAGGCCTGGTCCCGTCTTGCGAAGGAGCTGGACCGCGCCAGGCTCAAGGCGATGACGACGACCGTGGGTCTCGACGAGGTCCCGCGCGTCGCCGAGGAGATTCTGGCCGGCAAGGTGCGCGGCCGGGTGGTGGTCGAGATCGGCTGAAGCCGACACGGAAAGGGAGGATACCATGACCCATCTCGGACGGCGGGCGCTGCTCGCCGCCGGCGCCGCGCTGGCTGCCCTGCCGGCGCGTGCCCAGGCTTGGCGGCCGTCCCGCCCGGTCACCATCCTCGTGCCCTTCGGCGCCGGCTCGGGCACCGATGCCATCTCCCGCATCCTGGCCGGGCTGCTGGAGCAGGAATGGGGGCAGCCCGTAGTGGTCGAGAACCGGGCCGGCGCCAATGGCGCGCTGGCCGCCGCCGCCACCGCGCGTGCCGCGGCGGATGGCCACACGCTGATGATGACCACCAACACGCCGCATGCCGCCAACCCGGCGCTGATGCGGCGCCTGGACTATGACCCGCTCGGCGACTTCACCGCGATCGGCCGCTCCGGCAACTACAATTTCTGGCTGGTGGTGCCGGAGAGCTCGCCCTTCCGCAGCGTGACCGAGCTGCTGGCCGCCGCGAAGGCGCGGCCGGGGAGCATCACCTATGCCTCCGGCAATTCCACCGGCATCGTCGCGGGCGGCACCATCGCCGCCATGGGCGGCGTCGAGATGACGCATGTGCCCTATCGCAGCACCCCGCCCGCCATCACCGATGTCGTCGCCGGCCGCATCTCCTGCATGGTGGTGGATGTGTCCTCCTCGCTCGGCCAGGTGCGGGCCGGGCAGATGCGGGTGCTCGGGGTCACGAGCCGCGAGCGCAGCAAGCTGCTGCCGGAGGTGCCGACCCTGCACGAATCCGGGCTGCCCGGCTTCGATGTCGTGGCCTGGGCCGGGCTGGTGGGACCGGCACGGATGCCGCCGGAGATGGTGGCCTCGATCAACGCCGATTTCCGGAAGGTCTGGGACCGCCCGGAGACGGTGAAGCGCCTGGCCGATATCGGCTTCGACGCCATCAGTTCCTCGCCCGAAGCCTTCGCCGCCTTCATCCGCGAGGAGATCGGCAAATGGGGCCGCATGGCACGGGCGGCGGGGATCGAGCCGGAATAGGCGGGGAGCCTCGCATTCGGCGCGCCCGCTCGCGGTAGGCTGTCCCCCGGCAGCATGAGAGGGCTTGCTCTTCCGGCTCCTGGTGCTTGCAGATCTCCCAGGCACGCTCTCGCCTCAGGGCGGGGTGGTCGCGGTGGTGAGGGCCATCAGCGCGAGCGACAGGGCGGCTGTCAGGCGGATCGGCCTGTGCCATGCCAGGGCGGCGGCGCGGAACCTTGGCCTGGCGAGGAGGACGGCCACGAGAAGGGCGAATCCCAGGGCGGCCATGCCGACGAGTGCGGGGGCGAGGACCAGAACCTCGGGATGGCTGGCCAGAGGACCGATCGCCTGGGCAGCACAGAAGGCGGCCGTCAACGGATTGGTCGCCGCGGTGCAGAAGCCGGTCCCGAAGGCCGCCACGCCGGAGCGTCGGCCTGGCATGGTGGTCTCGCCCGGGGGACGCAGGCGCGCCACGAAGACTGCCCCCCAGGCGAGGAGGCCGACCGCCAGCCAGCGCCCCGCGACCTCCCACTCCGGATCCCTCGAGGTGACCCCGGCGGCAACAAGGGCGATGCTCGCGACCAGTGCTGCGGCACCCATGGCGATGCCACAGCAGATCGGGAGGGCGCCCCTGACCCCGCGCAACGCCGCGACACCGCCCACCACCAGCATGTTCGGGCCGGGCGTCACGAGGATGACAAGGTAGCCCAGCAGGAAATCGAGCAGGCGGCCTATCTGCACGCGTCGCCGATGACGGTGTGCCCATAGGTGTCCTTCTCGGCCTCGCCGGATGCGGGCCCGACGGCCACCACCTCCCGCGAGAAGACCGGCGTGCAGGGCCGCGCGGTGAAGCCCTCGATGCCGATATCCCTGGCGCCATCCGCCTCGGCGGCGAGGAGGGGGGCAGATGCGCCGGATCGGGTCTCCACCACCTGGGTCAAGGGCTGGGTGACGGCTGGCGCCTGTTGCTGGGCGAGTGCGCCGGAAACGAGCGCGAGGCCGACCGGTATGGAAGCGAGAATGCGCTGCATGGAAAAATCTCCCCCGGCTCCCTGGGGGCCGGAGGCCAAGGCTAGCGGGAGCCGAGAGAACCATGAGTATATCGAAAGTATAATATCACGCAGATGTCAGGGGATATCGCCTTGCACACGCCGGCGGTTTCCCCAGGGCCTTGCCCCGGACTCCCCTGTGGTCCTCCTCCGACCCGACCTGGCGCGCATTTCGGATCCGCCCTGACCCGCCCGCTCCGGCCTGCCCGTCAAGGCTGCTTGCCGCGGCCGGTGGCGGCCCCGCTACGGCGGCGTCCCGCGCTACACCGCCACCGCCCGTCGGCGCGGCCGGATGCGCCAGGCGAAGACCGCCTCACCGAGATCGAGACGGTGCTCGACCGCCAGTTCCAGCCGTGGGTCATGCGCGGCCAGCAGCCCCTCCCACAGCGCATTCCAGCAGGCGAAGGCGGCCGGGTGCAGGTCCGGCAGGCCGCGCATCAGCGTCCAGCTCGCCTGCGCCACCCGGTCCTCCCCACGTTCCGTCAGGCGGTCGCCCTGCGCGGTGGCGATGACGGCCAGCAGTTCGGCGAAATCGGCCGCGCCGCGCCCGGCGATCCCGGCCGCCGCGGCCAGGTCCGCATGCCACTGCATCCCCACCTGCCGCAGCGCCAGGCCAAGCAGCGCCGTCGCCTCCGCCGCGCCGAAGAGGTGGATCGCGGCCGGAATCGCGGTGCGGAGATACTCCATGGCGTAAGTGCGATGCGCCTTGCGCAGCCGCTCCGCCGGCCAGGCGCTCGCTTCCATCCAGGGCGCCGCGGCAGGGTCGAAGGGCGGCGCCTCCTCATGCCGGGCGAAGCGCAGCCGCTCCTCCGGTGCGAGGTCGCGGTCATGCTCCAGGTAGTAGCCCTCCAGCGCCGGATCGCCCTCCGCCACCTGGCCGGTGCAGACGAAGCCCAGCCGCGGATTGCCGAGCGAGACGCCGTTATGCGCATGCCAGCCGCGCAGCATGGCGCGCGAGACCTCCCCCGGCACGCCGCAGATTGCCGTGCCATGCCAGAGCCAGCGCGGCGGGGCGTAGCGGATCCAGGCCTTGCGGTCGCTCTCCCGCATGTATTCGACCGAGACGCCGCCGATGCGGTTGGAGAGGTAGTGGTACTGCGCCGCCGCGACCGCATGCGGCAGGTGGCTGAGGCCGAGCTTCCGCAACCCGGGCAGGAAACGCTCCTGCTGCTGCCGCCGGAAGACGGCGAAGACCAGCTCGGCCGCGGCCGGCGTGCCGCGCCGCGCGACGGTGGCGAGGACGAGGCCGGTGAAGGCGGCACGATGCAGGTCGGCGACGGCCTGTATCAGCGTGGCACTGGGTTCGGGCTGCGTCATGCGCTGTTCTCCGCGAAGAGCATGGGCTGGGCCGGCTGCCGGGCCTGCGGCATCGCCGCCACCTCCAGCGGCCGGGCGCCGCAGGCCAGCAGGTAGTCGGCGATCGCGTCCATCTCCGCGGCCGGGCGGGTGCGGTCGTGGAAGGGATCATCCGCCGGGGAGCCGCGCGGGATCCAGATGACCGTCTCGTAGCGGGCGCGGGTGAGCAGGACGCGATACTTGTTCCTGATGTAGCGGACCCGGTCCTCGTTGCGGACCACATGCCAGCCATCGCCGACGAAGCGGCGGCAGAGCCAGTGCGCGCCACGCCGGATGAGGTCGCCGCCCCAGGCGAGGCCGACCAGATCGAGTTCCAGCCCCTGACAGTCATATTCGGTGGCAAAGGTCTCCAGCGCGTCGGAGCCGCGCACATCCGGCCAGGATTCGAGGAACCACTCCGCCACTTCGGGCAGTTGCACGCCGAGTCCCTCGGCCCGCAGCCGCTTGGCGCCCGCGGAGGCGACGAGTCCGGCGCGGCGCCGTCCCCGCGCCAGTCGGCGCAGCGCGGTACGTGCGGCGCCGAGATCACGCGTGAGCAGATAGGGCAGGGACCCGGCCTCCGCGGCGATCCGCCGCGCCGCGGCCGCATCGCCACCCAGCATGGCATCGACCCAGAGCGCGCCGGCCTGTGCCTGGATGTTGCGCATCGGCACGGTCAGGTCGAGATCGTCATCGAGGGTCAGCCACGACTGCTCCCCCGCGGCCAGGTGCTGCACCGGGTCCGCCGCGCCCAGGACCCGCCGCGCCGCCACGGCGCGCCAGCCCCGATGGCCGGCGATGACACGGCCCCATTCGGCCAGGCCGGCCTCCCCGGTGTTGATCTCCTGCCCGTTGCCGATCAGTGCCACCACCACGGACCAGCCGGGACGGCGGCTCATGATCTCCAGCGTATGCGCCGGCTCGCTCATGGTCAGGCGGGATCGCTTGTTCTGCGTGCCCAGGCGCGCCTTCGCCTCGTCCCAGGCGCGCTGCGCCTCGTCGAAGACGATCAGGCGCTCGGGCGGCAGGCGGGCCGGATCGGTGGCGCAGTCCTCGAGGAAGCGGTGCACATTCTGCAGCCGCTCCTGCACCCGGCGGACGGCTTCGCGCCGGTCGCATTCGCCGCGCACCACCGCATCCCGCGCCAGCGCCGCCCGCAGCACCGCGACCAGCGGCACATTGCCGGTGAGGAAGGCGGCGCCATCCTCCCGCGCCGGCCCGAAGACCGCGTTCAGGCCGCAGAGCGTCTTGCCCGCACCGGGGATGCCGGTGACGAAGATCACCGTCCTGGCGGCATCGCGCCGCGCCGCTTCGATATGGCGCGCGATCGCCTGCGCGGTCCGCGTCAGGTTGGCGGCATCGGCGCGGGTCCGTGCAATCTCCTCCACGCCGTTCCGCGCATAGAGCATGGTCGCGGCCTCGATGATCGTCGGCACCGGCCGGTAGGCGGCCGCCAGCCAAGCCTTGCCGTCCAGCGGCGTCGCGGCCGGGGGCAGTGCCGCCTGCACCCAGCCGATGAGCGCACCGAGCGCCGCCGCGCCGCAGACCAGCGGCTCCGTCGGGTGCTTCGGCAGCAGCCAGGGCTGCGCCGGCGGCGACCAGCCGCGCTGCCCCGCCACCAGCACCGGCACGATGGTGTGGTTCCGGCTGCCGGCATGGAAGTCCCGCAGGTCGAGCGCATAATCCTCCGCCTCCGCCAGGGCGGCCCGCGTCGGGGCGGCGGTCTTGAACTCCAGGCAAAGGATCGCGCGGTTGGTCAGCACCACTGCATCGATGCGCTTCTCCAGCCGCAGCAGGTCGAACTCCAGGGCGATGGTCCAGGCCTCGCCTCCGCAGGCGCGGATCGCCTCCCGCAGCGTAGCGACCTGCGCCTGCCACGCCGCCTCCTGGTCCGGAGAGCCGCTGAAGCCGCGCGCCTGCTGCGCCGAGGCAAGCCGGCCGACCGTGTCGGCGGGATCGCGCGCCAGCAACTCGGCGCCGGTGCAGGCGAACCAGGCCCTCACGAACTGCCTCGCCTCGGCCAGGTCGCCAGCAGCAGGCTGCTCCCCATCAGCAGGAATCCCGTGGCATGGGTCATCGTGAAGCGCTCCCCCAGCGCCAGCACGGCGGTCAGCGCCGCGGCCGCCGGCAGGAAGCCGGTGAAGATCCCGGCCACCCCCGCCGGGACGCGCTGCAGCCCGGCATACCAGAGCAGCAGGCAGAGCACGCTCGCCGTCAGGCTGTGGAAGACCAGCAGCCCCCCGAGTGCCGGGTCGGCCAGTGCCGCCACCGCGCCGAGGCCGGGCAGGGAGAAGGGCAGCAGCATCAGCGCGCTGAAGACCTGCATCCAGAGGCTGGCGGTGATGACCGGCACGCGCCCCGCCAGGCGCTTCGCCAGCAGCACATAGATCGCTTCGCCGCAGACTCCGGCGAAGACCAGCGCATTGCCGAGCGCGGAGCCGCCACCCTCGCCCCCCAGCCGCGCCACGGTGATGGCCGCCATGCCGCCCGCGGCCAGCGCCGCAGCCGCCCATTGCCGCGGTGCCAGCCTCTCCCGCAGCCAGAGCGCGCTGCCGAGCGCGACCACGGCGGGCAGCGTCGCCAGCACCAGCCCGCCCTCCAGCGCCGTGGTCAGCCGCAGGCCGGCCAGCAGCCCGGCATTGTAGAGCGCCGTGCCGAACAACGCCTGCAGGGCGAGGTTTCGCATGGCCGCGCCGCCGATCCGCACGGGCCCGTCCAGCCAGCGTGCGAGCGGCCAGAGCACCAGGCAGGCAAGGGCGCAGCGCAGGCAGGCGATTAGCGGGATCGGCAGCGCCTCGGCCAGCAGCTTGGCGACGCCGACATTGGCGCCGACCAGCGCCATCGACAGCGCGAGCTGGGCATAGGCGATCAGCAGCGGGCGGCGTCCCCGATTCCCCTGCGGGGATCCATACCACACCCCTTGCGTCCCGCCGCCATCCGCTGCTTCCCTCGCCGGCGGGGAAATGCCGGCCGGCCCAAGCCATGCCCGGGACACAATGCATGCTCCGACGCACCCTGCTGACCGGCGCCGCCGCCGCGCTCGCCGCGCCAGCCCTTGCGCAAACCCCCGCCGCAGGGGTGCTGCGCTACGTGCCGCAGACCGATCTCACCGTCCTCGATCCGGTCTTCACCACGGCCTACGTCACCCGCCACCACGCGCTGATGGTCTATGACCAGCTCTATGGCCTCGACTCGCAGCTGCGCCCGCAGCCGCAGATGGTCGAGGGCCATGCGGTGGAGGGTGATGGCCTCCTCTGGCGCTTCCGCCTGCGGGAGGGGCTGAAATTCCATGATGGCGAGCCGGTGCGCGGGCGCGACTGCATCGCCTCGATCCGGCGCTGGGCGCAGCGGGACGGGCTCGGCCAGGTGCTGATGGCGCGGGTCGCCGAGATGACGGCGCCCGATGACCGCAGCTTCACCATCCGCCTCGACCGCCGCTTCGGCCCGATGCTGGAGACGCTGGCGAAGATCGGCCCCAGCGCGCTCTTCGTGATGCCGGAGCGGATCGCGGCGACCGATGCCAGTACCCAGATCCGCGAGGTGATCGGCAGCGGTCCCTTCCGCTTCAGGGCGGATGAGCGCGTGGTCGGCGCCCGCGTGGTCTATGAGCGCAACCCGGACTACATCCCCCGCGAAGGCAGACCGAGCTGGGCCGCCGGGCCGAAGCGCGTGCATTTCGACCGCGTGGAATGGACGGTGATGCCCGATGCCGGCACCGCCGCCGCCGCGCTCCGCAACGGCGAGGTGGACTGGTGGGAGAACCCGCCCAATGACCTGGCGCCTGCGCTCCGCCGCTCCCGCGACGTTATCCTCAAGCGCGGCAGCCCGCTGGGGACCATCGGCACCGGTATCTTCAACACGCTGCACCCGCCCTTCGACAAGCCGGCCGTGCGCCGCGCCGTGCTGCGCGCCATGAGCCAGCAGGACTTCATGACCGCGGCGGCCGGCACCGACCCGGCGCTCTGGCGGGCTGATGCCGGCGTCTTCACCCCCGGCACGCCGCTGGCGACCGATGCCGGGATCGAGGCCATCACCGCGACCCGCGATCTCGAGCGCTCGAGGCGCGAGTTGAGGGAGGCGGGCTATGGCGGCGAGACGGTGGTGCTGCTCGCGCCCTCCGACCAGCCGGCGCTCTCCGCCCTCGCCGAGGTGCAGCTTGATCTCTTCAAGAAGCTCGGGGTCACGGTCGATTTCCGCGTCTCGGACTGGGGCACGCTGGTGCAGCGGCGGGCGAGCCGGGAGCCGGCCGACAAGGGCGGCTGGAGCATGTTCCACACCACCTGGAATGGGCTGGACGGCATCAATCCCGGTGTCATGACCTATCTCCGCGCCAATGGCGCCCAGGCCTGGTTCGGCTGGCCCAATGTCCCGAAGCTGGATGCGCTGCGGACCGCCTGGTTCGACGCGCCGGACCTGGCGGCGCAGAAGGCGATCGCGGCCGATATCCAGCGCACCGTGTTCGAGGAGGCACCCTATCTCCCGACCGGGCAGTTCTTCGGCAACACGGCCTATCGCCGGACGATCACCGAGCCGGTGTCGGAGGTCTTCGCCTTCTGGGAGGTGCGGCGGGCCTGATGAGACCTGTGCGCGGGTCGCCGGTGACGCAGCGTCTGGTATTCGGATGCCTGCGATAACCGCTGCAGCTTGTGGCTGATCGCACCCACGCACAGGACTCATGAGGCCCGGAGCAGGGCGCCCGGGCCCTGCCGCGACCACCTGCGGGTCGGCGTCGCATGGCAGCTGCGCCCTGGGCATCAGCTTCATGCCGGTCCACATCAAGGCGGACCGGCATGAACCCGGGGGAATAGCTTCGGGTCCTGTGGCGGGGGAATCGGCAGGCGCGCGTACCGGGCGGCCATCGTCCGGGGCTGCAACCGGCCTGCCGGACGGCCGCAAGACAGGAAGGGCTGCAGCTTCCGCGACCTCCGGGGCCGCGGCCATACAGGGCTGATCCCTTCCGGCCCGGATCCGGGAGGCTTCCGGTGGCGCCGCTGGAAGGCTGTCCCGGGTCCTGACGGCCGCAGGCTTGCCTGGCCCGTTGACGTGGAATTAAGCAACGCCGCCGCGGTTCTGCCAGGGTTTCGCCGCAAGCGGAGCGTTCCATGGGAGAGCCAAGGAGCGCCCCCCATGCGTCCTCTCCGTCCCCTCCTGCTTGTGCCGCTGCTCGCCGCGCTCGGCGGCTGTACGGTCTATCCGGCCGGGTCCGCCTATATCGGCCCGCCCCCTGCCAGCGTCTATGTCGCGCCGCGGCCCTATTACGCCCCGCCACCCCGTTACGGCTATGGCTACCGTCCCTATGGCTACCGGCCTTACGGATACCGCCCCTATGGCTACGGCTATGGTTATGGCTATGGCGGGCGGCGGTGGTAGGTGCTCACGCAAGCGTCACGAATTCGGGCTGCGACCTCCGGCCGGAAATTCCGTTGTTGAGCGGGATCGGTCCAGTTCGGAAGGAAGCCCGCCATGCGAATTCTCCCCGTTCTTGCCGTCATTGCCGCGGGGCTGGCCGTGACGGCCTGCACCTATGTCGAGCGTGAGCGGCCGGCGCCGGTGGTGCTGCAACAGCAGCCATCGCCGCCCGCCGTCGTGCAATCCCCGCCGCCCACGGTCACGGTCCGCCCGACCTACTGATATCAAGGGTCCGGATGCGTGACCGCGTCCGGGCAGGAGCGCGGCTTTTGCGGCGAGCCGCAGGGTCGGCCTCGGCGCGGGCTGGCGCCCGCGCTCCGTGGGAGGCGCAACGCCGCAACGCCTGCACGACCCGCCCCGCTCCCGCAGGGGGCAGGGTGACTGTCAGCGCACATCGCACCAGACCGGGGCGTGGTCGCTTGGCTGCTCCTCCGCCCGGGCGGCGACGTCCACGCCGCAGGCCACCAGCCGCTCCGCCAGTTCCGGGCTGAGCAGGACATGGTCGATGCGCAGGCCACGGTTCGATTCGAAGGCGGGGCCGTAATCCCAATAGGTGTAGGGCGCGTCCTGCGGGTGCAGCGCCTGCAGCGCATCCGTCATGCCGGCATGCAGCAGCATCCGGAAGCGTGCCCGGCTCTCGGGCCGCACCAGCGCATCGGTCGGGGGCAGGGCACCCGGCGCCAGATCGGCATCGGTCGGGCAGACATTGAAATCGCCCAGCACGGCGACCGGCGCGAAGGCATCCAGCCGCGCCTGCACCCAGTCGGCCAGCCGCTCCATCCAGCGCAGCTTGTAGCCGAAACCGTCCTCGCCGCCGGAATTGCCGTTCGGCAGGTAGATTCCGGCCAGGTCCATCCCGGCCGCGCGCACCGCGACGAAGCGCGCCTGCCCATCCGCCTCATCGCCCGGCAGGGTCTCGGCAGTGACCTCGAAGGGGATGCGGCCGAGCACGGCGACGCCGTTCCGCCCGCCGGGCTGGCCGACGGCGCGCAACTCATAGCCGGTGTCGGCAAGTTCCAGCGCCGGGAACTCCTCCGTCCGGCATTTGAGCTCCTGCAGGAAGACCAGGTCGGGGTTGTGCCGCGCGAGGAAGCGCCTGAGATGCGGCACGCGCCGGCGGATGGAATTGACGTTGAAGGTGGCAAGGCGGGTCATGCCGCCACCATCGCCGCTCCGGCCGGGTTTGATAAGGGCGTCAGGCGACCGAGAAGCTGACACCGCAGCCACAGCCCGAGGCCGCCTGCGGATTCTTCACCGTGAAATGCGCCCCGATCAGCGCCTCGTTCCAGTCGAGCTCCGCGCCGGCCAGCAGGTCGAGCGAGACGGGGTCGATGAAGACACGGGTGCCGCCCGCCTCCACCACCAGATCGTCCTCGGCGGCCTCGTCCTCCAGCACGAAGCCGTACTGGAAGCCGGAACAGCCGCCGGCGCTGACCGAAACGCGCAGCCCGGCCGCCGGGCGGCCCTCGCGCTGCGCGATCTCCGCGACCTGGGCGGCGGCGCGCGGCGTGACACGGAAGCGGGGCAGGTCGGAACCCTCGGGCATCATTCTCTCCTGGCGGCGCCGGACGCGGGGGCGGCCGCCGCAAGCATTGGCCCGGAAGATAGGCGCCGGGGCGCCCGAATTCCAACCATCGCCGCGGTTGCGGGTGTCGGACGGGGCTGTTAGGCAAACAGCATGACCGATCAGGCCCGCGCGCCCCTGGACCGTGCCCCCTGGGCCGTCCGGCCCGAAGCCTCCCGCGGCCGGCTGCATCCTGAGCCGGGCGGCGACGCGCGCTCCCCCTTCCAGCGCGACCGGGACCGGATCATCCATACCGGCGCCTTCCGCCGCCTGCAGTACAAGACCCAGGTCTTCGTCTTCCATGAGGGCGACTATTTCCGCACCCGCCTGACCCACAGCATCGAGGTGGCACAGATCGCCCGCGCCATCGCCCGCCGGCTGCGGCTGGACGAGGATCTGGCGGAGGCCCTGGCGCTGGCGCATGACCTTGGCCACCCGCCCTTTGGCCATGCGGGGGAGGAGGCGCTGGATTCCCAGATGCGCCCCTATGGCGGCTTCGACCACAACGCCCAGTCGCTGAAGGTGGTGACCCTGCTGGAGGCGCGCTACGCCAGCTTCGACGGGCTGAACCTGTCCTGGGAGACGCTGGAGGGCCTGGCCAAGCACAACGGCCCGGTCCGCCGCCCCAGCGGCTACATCGCCGAATACGATGCGCAGCATCCGCTGGACCTCGCCAGCCATGCCTCGGCCGAGGCGCAGGTGGCGGCGCTGGCGGACGACATTGCCTACAACAACCATGACCTCGATGACGGCGTCCGCGCCCGGCTTTTCACGCTGGAGGAAGCGGCCGCCCTGCCGCTGATCGGCGATGCCTATCAGGAGGCGCGGGCGGCCCACCCGAATATCGCCCGCGATCGGATGATCACCGAGACAGTGCGGCGGGTGATCAACCGCATGGTGCAGGATGTGGTGGCCGAGGCGGGGCGACGGATCGCGGCGCTTGATCCCCGCGGGGCGGACGATATCCGCGCGGCGCCGGAGCCGGTGATCGCCTTTTCCGCCCCCATGCAGGAAGCGAACCTGCTGATCCGGGATTTCCTGTTCCACCGCATGTACCGCCACTGGCGGGTGAACCGGGCGATGCAGAAATCGAAGCGCGCCAGCCAGATGGTGTTCCAGCTTCTCCATGGCGGCCCGCAGATGCTGCCGGAGGAATGGCGGGAGCGGGCAGGGGAGCCCGGCTCGCCCCAGGCGGCCCGTGTCGTCTGCGACTACATCGCCGGCATGACCGACCGCTATGCGCTGGAGGAGCACCGGCGGCTGACGGATCCAAACATCCCGGGATAGGGAGGATCGCCGGGGGGGGGGGGCGCGAGCGGCCGGGCAACCACAGCGGGTTGCGTTCGGTCATGAACGCGATCCGGCGTTGCCGGGGCGGGAATGCCTTGCCGGATACCGGGGCGGTTGGCCTGCATCCGGGCTCGCCGCCGCCGGCGGGCCGCCACCTTATCCCGCCACCGCCTCCAGCCCCGCGGCCTCCCGTACCGCCGCGTCCAGCTCCTCCATCCGGAAGGGCTTCCGCAGCAGCCTCTGCACCCCCGGCGGCTTGCCGCCCGGCAGCCCAGCCGCATAGCCGGTGATCATGATGACCGTGAGGTCCGGCCGCCCCCGCCGCGCCACCAGCGCCAGCTCGGCGCCGTTCATCTGCGGCATGGCGTAATCGGTCACCATCACCCGCAGGTCGCGCCGCTGGCCGAGCACGATCAGCGCCTCCTCGCCGTCGCGCGCCTCGGCCACCTCATGCCCCAGCTCCCGCAGCGCCGCCGCCGTCGCCAGCCGCGCCAGCGCATCGTCATCCACCAGCAGCAGGCTGCAGCCCATCCCGTTGGCATCGGGCGCGGCCGGCGCGGCGGATGGCTCCGCCTCCGGGGCCGGCGCCGCCACGGCCCTGGGCAGCCAGAGGCTGACCGTGGTGCCGAGGCCGGGCCGGCTCTCGATCCGCAGGTCGCCGCCGGATTGCGTGACGAAGCCATGCACCATCGAGAGGCCGAGGCCGGTGCCCTTGCCGACCGCCTTGGTAGTGAAGAAGGGCTCCAGCACCCGCTCCAGCACCTCCGGCGGCATGCCCATGCCGGTATCGCTCACCGAGAGCACCACGTAATCGCCCGCGGGCGCGGCGCCCTGCGGCTCGGCCAGGCTGGCATTGCGGGCGCCGATGGTCAGCGTGCCACCCTGTGGCATGGCGTCCCGGGCGTTGATCGCCAGGTTCAGCATGGCCAGCTCGGCCTGGGTCGGGTCCACCAGGGCAGGAGCGACATCCGCGTCGATCGCCGTCTCGATCGCGACGGGCGCGCCTACCGCCTTCTGCAGCAACTCGCCGACGCCGGCGATCAGCGCGCGCACATCGACCGGCCGGGGCTCCAGCGCCTCCCGCCGGGAAAAGACCATCAGCTGCCGCACCAGCTTGGCGCCGCGGTCCACCGCCTGCAGGCTGGCATCCAGCACCTTGCGGGAGCTCTCCGGCACCCGCGGCGAGAGCAGGTAGAGCCCGCTGCGGATCGCCTGCAGCAGGTTGTTGAAGTCATGCGCGACGCCGGCGGTCAGCTGGCCGACGGCCTCCAGCGTCTGCGCCCGGCGCAGCGCCGCCTCGGCCTGCTCGCGCCGTGCGCTCTCGGCGGCCAGCCGGTCGGCGATCTCCCGCCAGCGCCCGGAAGCGCTTTGCTGCTCGCGGTATTTCCGCACTGCCATCAGGGCCATGCCGAGCAGCGCGGCGGCGGCGAGCGCGGTATAGGCGCCGAGCAACTGCATGCGGGTCGTCCAGGCATCCAGTACCGCCGAGGTCTCGACGCTGAAGGCGATGTGGAGCGGATAGTCCTTCACCTGCGCGAAGGCGTTGATCCGCTCGACGCCGTCGATCCGGGAAAAGGCGGTGTAGCTGCCGTCGCGCCGCGCCAGGACGTTGCGCATGAACGGGCTGTCGCCGGGGAGCCATTCCGGCTGATCGGATGCCGGCCAGCGGCTGAGCAACCGTCCATCGCTGCGGGCGAGCCCCACGACATGGCGGATGCTGGGGGCATACCGCCCCCAGAATTCGGTGAACTGGCCGACCGGCACGCCGATGCGAACGATGCCGTCGAACCGGCCATCCGGGCCGATCCGCCGGCGGCTGACGGTGACCTGGCGCGGCGCCATCGCCGTTTCCGGCGAAAGCCCGATATATGACCAGCCCTGGCGACCCCGCAGCGCCTCGAAATCCTCCTGGCCCACTAGGCTGTCGTCGCGCGCGGCCGGGAAGCGGGCGGTGGTCATCCGCACCCGGCCCTCGGCATCCGCCAGGGTGATGTCGGTCGGCTGGCCCAGATCCGCCGCGACGCGCAGCAGGTAGGACCAGAGCCGGCCGTCGCCGCCGATCTCCTCCCAGGGCCGGCCCTCGGTCTGGCGGATCACCTCGGAGAGAACGAGTTCGTTGGTTTCCAGCACGCGGGCTGCATGCTCGTGCAGCACGGCGGTGGTGCGGGCTGCGGCGCGCTCGGCCTCGGCCAGCGCATGGCCGCGCTCGCTCCAGGCCGTCCAGGCAAAGAGGGCGAGGGGAAGCAGCACGGAGAGGCCGAGCAGCAGGAGATGCACCGGCGCCTGCCGGACAGGGCGCCGCACGGCTCCGGCCCGGACGGGCACCGCAGCCTTGTCCTCGGCGCGATCCGTGGCTCGGTTGCAGAGCATGGTATACGTTCTAGCAGTAACGCCCCTGTGTGCA
Organism: Roseicella aerolata; assembly: GCF_020523605.1. GTDB lineage: Bacteria > Pseudomonadota > Alphaproteobacteria > Acetobacterales > Acetobacteraceae > Paracraurococcus > Paracraurococcus aerolatus. The sequence goes on from NZ_JAJAQI010000062.1 coordinate 17,680, forward strand.
AGAACAATCACGGGAGGTGCGCAGCAGGCGGCAGTTGCGCGGAACTGGCGTATGCCACCGCGCGGGGACGGGCCGGAAATGACGGGCAACAGGTCCACCGGCGCCGCGTTGTCGCCCGACATTGCAAGAAGCGAGACGCCCAGGATGAGTAATTTCCTTTCCGGCCGCTCCGGCGGCGGTCTGGCCGGCGGACTGTCCGGTGGCGTGAAGATGGCGGCCATCGCGCTGCTGGTTCACCAGCTCATGAAACATTCGCGTTCCGAATCCGGTGCCGCCTCACCGCAGGGCGGCGGGCTTGGGGGGCTGCTGGGGGGCCTGCTAGGTGGTGGCGGTTCCACGGCGCCGGCCTCGGGCCAGGGCGGCGGGCTCGGCGGGCTGCTCGGCGGCGGCGGTTCCACCGCGCCGGCATCCGGCCAGGGTGGCGGCCTCGGCGGGTTGCTCGGAGGGGCCGCGGGCGGCGGGCTTGGGGGGCTGCTGGGCGGCCTTGGCGGCCTGCTCGGCGGGCTGCGCACCCAGGGCCTGGGCAAGCACGTCGATTCCTGGGTCGGGTCCGGGCCGAACCGCGCCGTCTCGCCGGAGGAACTCGCGCGCGGTTTCGATCCGCAGGAACTGGACGAGGCCGCCCGGCAGGCGGGGACCGACCGCGGCACCCTGCTGCAGGAACTCAGCGCCATGCTGCCGCAGGCAGTGGACCGGATGACGCCGCAGGGCAGGGTGCCGCAGCACGAGCAGGAACTGGGCGGCAGTGGCCTCGGCGGGCTGATCGGCAGCCTGCTCGGCGGCCAGCCCGGCGCCGGACCCGATCGCGGCTCCGGGCGGTAACGGCACCTTGCCCTGCCGCCGGCCGCGGGAACGTCTGCGGCCGCCTGCTGTTGTCGCCCGGTCATGTGGGCCCGTCGCAACGGCGGCGGGCACGCGGCAGCAGGTGAGGATGCGGGGATGAGCGACAGCAGGATGCCTGGTGATCCGGCGAAGCGAGGCGTGCAGGGCGAGGCGACCGCCGTCGCCGGCCAGCTTCGGGAGGAGGCGGCCGGCGCGGCCGCCGACATCAAGTCCGAGGCCACCGGCGTGGCGGAAGCTGCGAAGGAGCGCGCCATGGGCTTCGCTGAGGAGCAGAAGCGCGTCGGTGCCGACCAGGCGGAGGGGCTGGCACGCGCCGTCCATGGCGCGGCGGACCAGCTGCAGGAGAGCTCCCCCCAGATCGCCCGCTATGTCCATGACGCCGCCTCGGCCGTGGACGGGCTGGCCCGCAGCCTGCGTGACAGCAGCCCGGGGCAGCTGATGGGGCAGATGGAGGATCTCGCCCGCCGCCAGCCCGTCGCCTTCTTTGGCGCCGCCGTGCTGGCGGGCTTCGCCCTGGCGCGCTTCGCCAAGAGCTCGGCCGAGGAGGCGCGCTATGGCAGCGCCTCCTTCGGCCATGCCCAGCCCGGCCGGCATGCGGATGCCGCGATCGGCGGCGGCCGCGCCGTGCCGCACTCCACCGCCGCGGGAGCCCCCGGCTGGGTGCAGGCGGGCCCGGATGACGCGCCCCGGCCGGCGACCGTCGCTGCTGCCTCGCTCGGCGGCGCCGCGGCGCGGACCCAGGCGCAGGCCGGCCAGACCAGCCCCGTCAAGGACGCCGGCTAGGGAGCACCACGATGCCTTCTGACAATCCGCGGCCGCCTGAGCGCGACCGCAGCGTGACCGACCTGTTCGGCAGCGCCATCGGCCAGATCTCGACTCTCTTCCGCAAGGAAGTGCAGCTCGCCCGCGCCGAGATGGGCGAGAAGCTCGGCGAGGCCGCCGGCGCCGTCACGCCACTGGCGGCGGGCGGCGGCCTGCTGGTCGGCGCGCTGATCCTGCTGCTCTTCGCGCTGGCCTCGCTGCTGGTGCATTTCGGCGTGCCGACCGGCTGGGCGCAGCTGATCGTCGGCGTGGTGGCCGCGATCGGCGGCTATGTGCTGATCCGCAGCGGCCTCGCCCAGCTGAAGACCTCCAACCTCGTGCCCAGCCGCACGACCGAGCAACTGTCCCGCGACGCGCAGGTGGCGAAGGAGCAGGTACGATGAGCATGAGCGACACCGACCCGGGCGCGCGCTCCAGCGCGGAGATCGAGCGCGAGGTGGAGGAAACCCGCGCCGGGCTGACCGACACGCTGGACGAGTTGCGCGAGCGGGCCTCGCCCGGCCAGCTCTTCGAGCAGGCGATCGACTATGCCCGCGGCTCCGGCGGCACGGAGTTCATGCGCAATCTCGGCCAGCAGGTGCGGGACAATCCGCTGCCCTTGCTGCTGATCGGCGCCGGCATCGGCTGGCTGATGATGGCGGGCAACCGCCCGGCCGGCGCATCGGCGACCATGCCCTCCTCCGGCCGCATGACGGGGGCCGGCATGACGGGCACCAGTCGCACGGTCGGGTCCGGCGGCACGCGCGTGCGCGTCTATGGCGAGGAAGGCCAGTCGCTCACCGGGCGCGCCTCCTCCGCCATGGGCAGCGCGCGGGACAGCGTCGCCGGCGCCGCCGACCAGGCGATCGACAGGGCCGGCCAGGCCTATCGCGGCGCGGCAGATGCGGCCTCCTCGGCCGCGGAAAGTGTCCGCGAGACCGCGGGGTCGGTGGCGGACAGCATGCGGGGCGCGGCCTCCATGGCCGCTGATCGCGCCGCCGGGACCGGGCAGGAGATCCGGGCGCAGGCCGGCGAGATGGGCGAGCAGGCGCGGCAGGGCGTGACCTGGCTGATGCGGGAGCAGCCGCTGGTGCTGGGCGCGATCGGCGTGGCGCTGGGCGCCGCCGTCGGGGCGCTGCTGCCGGGGACCGAGACCGAGGACCGGCTGATGGGCCAGACCCGCGACGCCGTGGCGGACCGGGTGCAGGCCACGGCCCAGGAAGGCTACGAACGGGTGAAGGACCGTGCGGGCGAGCATCTGGAGCGCGCCCAGGCGGCCGTTGGGCAGGCGACGGACCAAGCCGGCGGCGCAGGCGGGGTCGGCGCGGCCCTGACCGAGGCGGCACGCGAGGTCCGGCACGCGGCGCGCGACGCGGCGCAGGACATCGCCGGCGAGGCACGCGGCGCCGTGCAGGGCGGCGAGGACCAGCCGCGGCGCGAGGAGGGACCCGCCGTCACGCCAACGCCGCCGGCCTCGCCGCGCATCGGCCCGGTCTGACATCCTGCCCTTCCTTCGCCGCCTCGCGGCGAAGGAAGGGCGCCGGCGGGCATGTCCTGTCACCCCTGCCGGGGCGGCCACGGACCGGCAGGAGGCGCCGCAGCGGATCGGCGTCCTGCCGTGAACGCGATCCTCCGTCACCCGGGCAGCAGGGGGGCGTCGGGGCGAAGTCCAGCTTCGGGGGCTTGCCTCGGTGGCCCTGCCGAAGGCGCGCGTGGAGCCCGCCGCGCCGCCAGGGCGCGCCGCCTCGTGCACGCTTGCGCCATCCCGCCTATCCGGCCGTGCCCCGCGCCGCCCCCGCGCGTTGAGCGCATCCGGCCCCCCGCGGAGGACTCCTTCCACCCATGCTGTACGCCGAACCGGAAGGCCTGCTGGCCGCGCGCCTGGTGGAGGCCGCGCTGGCGGCAGGCCCCGCCGGCACGCTCTTCCTTGCCCGCAGCGAGACGCGGGCCGCGCGCCTGCACCGCGCGGCGGCCGCGCTGGCGCCGGACGGGACGGCCGTGCTGCTGCTGCCGGGCTGGGATTGCCTGCCCTATGACCGCGTTTCCCCGACCCGTGGCATCATGGGGCGGCGCATGGCGGTCCTGGCTGCGCTCGCCGCGCCGCCCGAGGGGCCCCGCCTGCTGATCGCCTCGGCCGAGGCGGCCTTGCAGCGCCTGCCCCGGCAGGCGGAGGCGTCGCTGCGTCTCGAGCGTGGCGCGCCCTTCGAGCCGGAGGCCATCCGCCTCGCCCTGCTCCGCCTGGGCTACGGGCTGGAGGAGCAGGCGGACGAGCCCGGCGAGGCGGCGCTGCATGGCGGCGTGCTCGATCTTTTCCCCGCCTTTGCGCCCGGTGATCCCGCCTGGCGCATCCGGCATGAGGCGGGCCGGGTCGAGTCGATCCAGCGCCTCGACATCCTGACCCAGCGCAGCCTGGAGGAGGAGACGGAGGCACTGACCATCGGCCCGGCCTCCGAACTGGTGCTGCCGAAGGGCGATGCCCTCATCGAGGCCCGCCCGCCTGGGCTGGAACATGCGCTGCCCGTCTGGCACCCGGAGCTGGTCGCGCCCCTGGCGCTGCTGCCCGAGGCCCGGCTGATCCTGGATGAGGACTGCGAGGAGGCCCTGGCGCGGCGCCGGGCGGAGATCGCCGAGGCCTTTCGCACTCGCATCGCCCTCCGCCCGCCGCGGGAGGGGGAGCCGCAACTGCCGCCGCCCGAGTCGCTCTATCTGGACGAGGCCGCCTGGGCGGCCGCGCTGGGCGGCCGTGCGCCGGAGCAGGTTCTGCCGAGCCAGGACGAGCCCGCCGCGCCGCCGCGCTTCGCCGCGCAGCCCGAGCCCGAGGCCGCCTTCCTGGCCTATGCCGAGGCGAAGCTCGCCCAGGGCCGGCGCCTGGCCATCGCCGGCGGCATCGGCCGCGGCGCGCGCCGGCTGGCCCGGCGCGCGGCGGAGGAACTCGGCCTCGAGCCGCGCCTGGTCGAGGACTGGCCCGCCCTGCTGCGCACCCCGCCCGGCGGCCTGGCCCTGCTGCCGGCACCGGCCGACCTGCCGGGCTTCGAGGCGGAGGAGGCCGTGCTGGTCCCCTTCGCCGCCATCCGCCCGGGTGGCGGCGCCTCCGCGCAGCAGCGCAGCGACCAGGGCGCCGAGGCGCTGATCGAGGCGAGCGCGACGCTTGCCCCGGGCGATGCCGTCATTCATCTCGATCACGGGCTCGGCGCGCTGCGCGGCGTGGAGGCGGTGGATACCGGCGAGGCGCGGGTCGATTGCCTCCGCCTCGACTATGCCGATGGCAGCCGGCTGGTGCCCTTCGACGAGCTGGACCGACTCTGGCGCTATGGCGCGACGGCGGAGGGGCTGAGCCTCGATCGCCTGGAGGGCGGCGGCTGGGAGAAGCGACGAAAGGAGGCCGAGGCGGAAGTGGCGAAGAGCGCCCGCCAGTTGCTGGCGCTGGTGCAGGCGCGGGAGGCGGCGCGGGCCCCGGTGCTGCGGCCGGACAAGGCGCGCTACCCCCGCCTGGTCGCGCGCTTTCCCTTCGAGCCCACCGCCGACCAGGCGGCGGCGACCGGGGCGGTGCTGGACGACCTCGCCTCCGGCCGGCCGATGGAGCGGCTGGTCTGCGGCGATGTCGGCTTCGGCAAGACCGAGGTGGCGATCCGTGCCATCGCGGTCGCGGCCTTCGCCGGCAGGCAGGCGGCGCTGCTGGCGCCGACCACCGTGCTGGTGCGCCAGCACCTGGAGACGCTGCGCCGGCGCTTCGAGGGCTTCGGGCTGCGGATCGAGATGCTGTCGCGCCTGACGCCGCCGGCCGAGGCGAAGGCAGTGCGCGCCGGCCTCGCCAGCGGGGAGGTGCAGATCGTCGTCGGCACCCAGGCCCTGGCCTCGAAGGCGGTGCGCTTCGCCGATCTTGGCCTGCTGGTGGTGGATGAGGAGCAGCGGCTGGGTGCCAGGCAGAAGGCGCAGCTCAAGACCCTGCGCGGGCGCGAGGGGCTGCATGTGCTCACCCTGACCGCGACGCCGATCCCGCGCACCTTGCAGGCGGCGCTGGTCGGCCTGCGCGACCTCAGCGTCATCGCGACGCCGCCGGCGCGGCGCCAGCCGGTCCGTACCCTGCGCGCGCCGCTGGACGATGCGCTGCTCGCCCAGGCGCTGCGGCGCGAGGCGCGGCGCGGCGGGCAGAGCTTCGTCGTCTGCCCGCGCATCGAGGACATTGCGCCCATGCGGGCGCGCATCGCCGGCCTGCTGCCGGAGCTTTCCCTGATCGAGGCGCATGGCGACATGCCGGCCGCCGAGATGGACGAGGCGATGGTGCGCTTCGCCGATGGCGGGGCGGATGTGCTGCTCTCGACCAATATCGTCGAGACCGGGCTCGACGTGCCGCGGGCGAATACCATGCTGGTCTGGCGCGCGGACCGCTTCGGCCTCTCGCAGCTGCACCAGCTGCGCGGCCGCGTCGGGCGCGGCCGGGCACGCGGCGTCATCTACCTGCTGACCGATCCGGCGACGAAGCCGGCGCAGGCGACGATCCGGCGGCTGAAGACGCTCGAGGCGCTGGACCGCATCGGCGCGGGCTTCGCCATCAGCGCGCGCGACCTCGACCTGCGCGGCGCCGGCGAACTGCTGGGCGAGCAGCAGGCCGGCCATATGCGGCTGGTCGGGATGGAGCTGTACCGCCACCTGCTGGACCGCGCCCTCGCCAGGGCGCGCGGGGAGGCGCCGCCGGAGGCCTGGAGCCCCGCCATCACCCTCGGCGTCGATGCCTATGTGCCGGAGGCGCATATCCCGGAGGAGGCGTTGCAGGTCGATATCCATGCCCGCCTTGGCCGCGCGCTGCGGGCCGGCGACCTGGCGGTGGTGGAGGCGCTGGAGGACGAGCTGGAGGACCGCTTCGGCGAGGCGCCGGAGCCGCTGCGCAACCTGTTCGACCTGGCGCGGCTTTCGGCGCGCTGCCGGCAACTGGGCATCGCGAAGCTGGAAGTGGGGCCGGAGGCGGCGGCGGCGACGCCGAGCGGGACGGTGCCCCGAAGGGAAGCGGCTGCCGCGCCGCCCCTGGAGCGCCGCGGCGAGCGGCTTCTGCTGCGCCGCCTTGGCGCGACGCCGGCCGACCGGCTGGCGAATGCAGCGGCGCTGCTGGCCGCGCTCGCCCCGGGCCGCCGCAGGCGCGCCGCCTGATGAGGTCGCGCGAAGCGCCTCATGAGAGCTGTGCGCGGATGTGCTTGGACGCGTGCCGAGGAGGATGATTCGTTGATTGTGCGGCGGACGGAGGTCGGCATGGCACGGCGACGGATTGGACAGGAAGATCTCATTGCACGGT
>NZ_JAJAQI010000063.1 GCF_020523605.1 Roseicella aerolata
CGCCATGTCCAACACTCCCACCGCCCCCGACCAAAGGCCCGAGGCTAGCGTCCGAACATGGGTCAACTCTCAGTGGCAACTTAACCCCAAACCGGGTCAGCTCTCAGTGGCAATCAACAGCGCGGGGTCTTCTGCGGCTGGCTCTGCCCCTTCGGCGCGCTGCAGGAGCTGCTGAATCTCGCCGCCCGCCGCCTCGGTGTGCCGCAGGCGAAGATCCCCTTCGCGGTGCATGAGCGGCTCTGGCCGCTGAAATACATCATCTTCCTTGGCCTGCTCGGCCTCGCTCTGGGCCCGACCGCGCTGGCCTTCACCGCGGCGGAGGTCGAGCCCTTCAAGACCGCTATCATCCTGCGCTTCCTGCGCGCGCCGCCCTTCGTCGCCTATGCGCTGGCCCTGCTGGTGGCGGGCCTCTTCATCGAGCGCTTCTTCTGCCGCTATCTCTGCCCGCTCGGCGCCGGGCTGGCGCTGCCGGCCCGCCTCGGCATCTTCCAGTGGCTGCGGCGGCATCCGCAATGCGGCGCGCCCTGCCAGCTCTGCGCCGCGAGTTGCCCGGTGCAGGCGATCCATCCGGAAGGCCGGATCAACCCGAACGAGTGCATCGCCTGCCTGAAATGCCAGACGCTCTATCATGATGAGCGGCGCTGCCCGGCGCTGCGCCTGCGGCAGAAGCTCCGGGCGGCGGAAGCGGGAGGCAGCCCATGAGCGCAACCCAATCGGCAGCGCCGCCGCGCCGGCGGGCGCTTCGCATCCTCGCCGGCGCGGCGGCGCTGGGCGGCCTTGCGGCGCTGCGCGCCGGGACGGAGCGCGTGCCTCCCCTACTGGCCTGGCGCGGCGTCGCGCTCGGCGCCGAGGCGCGCATCCTGCTGCTGCATCCCGACCCCAAGGCAGCGCGCGCCACGCTCGCCGCCGTGGTCGCGGAGATCGAGCGGCTGGAGGAGGAATTCAGCCTTTTCCGCCCCTCCTCCGCGCTGTCGCGTCTTAACCGCGACGGGTGGTTGGCGCGGCCCTCGCTCGACCTGCGCCGCCTGCTCGCGGAGGCGCTGCGGTTCGGCGACCTCACGGGCGGCGCCTTCGACGTCACGGTGCAGCCGCTCTGGCGGCTGCATGCAGCCCATGCCGGGGATCCGCCGCCGGCGGCGCTCGCGGCGGCGCTGGCGCTGGTGGACTATCGCGACATCGATATCGGTCCGGCCGAGTTGCGCCTGGCGCGGTCGGGCATGGCGGTGACGCTGAACGGCATCGCGCAGGGCTACATCACCGACCGGGTGGCCGGGCTGCTGCGCGACGCCGGGCTTACCGATGTGCTGGTCGATGTCGGGGAGTTGCGCGGTCTCGGCCGCGGTCCGGACGGGCATGGCTGGCGCGTCGGGCTGGAGCACCCGGCTGCCCCGGACGCGGGACTCGCGGTCGGGCTGGCGGATGCCGCGGTCGCCACCTCCTGCGGCCGTGGCAGCCTCTTTTCGGCGGATGCGCGCCGCCACCACATTCTCGATCCCTGGACGGGCCTCTCCCCGCCGGCGGATCGCGCCGCCTCGGTGGTCGCGGCCGACGCCATGCTCGCAGACGGCTTGGCGACGGCGCTGACCCTGCTCCCATTGCAGCAGGCAGCGGGCCTGCTGCGGCGGGCCGGCGCCGCTCGGGCAATCCTCTCGGAGCCAGGGCTGCCTGCGCGGACCATCGATTGAGGCCCGCGGCGTCCTGGCCTCAGCTATTCGCCTTCAGGAAGGCCATGAGGTCGTTCATCTGCTGCTCATTCTTCAGGCCGGGATAGGACATGGAGCCGGCCGGGATCACCGCCTTGGGATTGGCGATATAGGCGCGCAGATTCTCCTCGTTCCAGGCGAGCCCCCCTTCGGCCTTCTCCTTCAGGCTCGCGGAATAGCGGAAGCCATCCACCGCGCCGGCCTTGCGGCCGACCACCCCGTGCAGGTTGGGGCCAACGCCGTTGCGCCCGCCGGCGTCGATGGTGTGGCAGGCGCGGCACTGGTTGTAGACGCGGCGGCCGGCCTCGGCATCCTGCGCCGCCGCAGGCTGCGTGGTACCGAATGCGAGGACAGCGAGCAGCGGGGCGGCCAGGGCAGCGGTGCTTCGGGACATGGCGGTTTCTCTCCTGCATGGTCCGCGCGCGGCGGCCTTCGGCTGACGCGGCAGCGCCGGCGGGGTTGCGCGCCGGCGCTGCCGGACCGATTCAATACTGCGGCGGGTTCTCGACAGTCTCCACCCGTAGGCCCATCGGCTCGCCCAGCTTCCGCGCCGTCTCGAAATGCGCCCGCACCGAGGCAAGCACGGTGATGCCAAGGCGCTGGAGTGCCGGATCCGGCGAGTTCGAGGCCATATTCTGGAACAGTTCCGCCATGGGCCGGTAGAGCCCGAGCTGGCGCGACAGGAAGGCGCGGTCGAAGGCCTCGCCGCTCGCCTGGCGCAGCGCCTCCAGCGAGCGGTCCTCAATGCTGGCGGCGGCGCGGTCTGGCAATTCCACCCCGCGCTCCTTCGCAACATCGCCGATGGCCTGGCGGAAGCGGCCATGCTCGGCGGCGATCGACTGGGCAAGCTCCCGGATGGCCGGCGCGGCGGCCTTCTCGGCGCCGAGCCGCCCCGCCTCGGCCTGCGCGTCGGTGATGCGCGCAGCGCGCTGCAGCGCATGAACATCCCCGATGGCCGGGCCCTGGCCGGGCTGCGGCGGCAGCCGCGGTGTTGCCTCGGGCGTGATCCTGGTCTGCGCCCCGACCGGGCCGGCGCAGGTCGCCACCATGGCGATGAGAAGCAGCGTCCGTCTCAGCATCCTCAATCCCTCCGCTGGCCCGCCGGCATGCCGATGCTGCGGCATGCCGGCGGGCCGGCTTGCTGTGGCCAGGACAGGCCCGGACCCCGGGCCGGCGACCAGTGGTTCATCCTGACGGGAGTCGATCCGGCTCATGCCGTCACCTGCCGGTAGATCGCCGGCAGCGCGACGGGCAGCCGGGTGATGTCGGGGAAGATGGCGTAGGCGCCGGGCCCGAAGAGATAGGGGAAGTAGTCCCGCGCCTCCCGGTCCACGGTGATGCCGAAGACCTTGCAGCCGGCCCGTCGTGCCTCGCGGATCGCCATGCGCGTGTCCTCGACGGCATAGCGCCCCTCATAGTGGTCGGCGTCGTTCGGCTTGCCGTCGGTCAGCAGCAGCAGCAGGCGGTGGCCCTGCGGCCGCTGCGCGAGGCGGCGCGTCGCATGCCGCACCGCGGCGCCCATGCGCGTGTAGTGGCCGGGTTTCAGGGCCTGGATGCGACGGATCACCCGGGCGTCCAGCAGCTCCTCAAAATCCTTCACCGTACGCAGCCAGACCGCATCCCGCCGGCGGGAGGTGAAGGTGAGGATGGCATGCTCGTCGCCGCAGGCATCAAGCCCGCCGGCGAGCGCCAGCAGCGCCTCCTTCTCCACGTCCAGCACGCGCCGGTCAGCGGCCCAGCTATCGGTCGAGAGCGAGACATCCACCAGCACCAGCACGGAAAGGTCGCGCTGCTGCATCCGCGCCGCGCTATAGACCCGGTCGCTGCCGGGGGCGCCGGCGCGGCGATCGGCCAGGCTGCGGACCAGGGCGGAGAGGTCCAGCTCCTCCCCGTCCGGCTGGCCGTGCAGGATCTGCCGACGCGGCCGCAGCGCCTCGAACTGCCGGCGCACCCGGCGGATGCGGCGGCGCGCCGCCTCGTCCGGCCGCCAGTCCTCGCCGTTGCCCTCGCCCGGCGCCGGCTCCTCCGCGGCGGGTTCGGCAAGGACGCGGCAGTAGGCCGGGCGGTAGCGGCCGCTGCGGTGGTCCCATTCGGGATAGGTGACGCTCTCGGGCGCGGCGGGCAGCGGCGCATCCGGCGCCGCCTCGGCCGCGAGGTCGAGTTCCATTTTCAGGCGGGTCGCGGCGCGACGCTGGTTCTCGCCGATCGCGATCTCGTCCAGGTCCTCGGCGGCCTGCTTCGCGCCGGCCTCGTCGTCGTCCTCGACGGCGCGGGCGAGGTTCATCATCTCGGCGAGGCCGAGGATGGTCTCGAAGCGGTTCAGCAGCAGCGGATCACGGCGGCGGGCCTGGTCGGTGCCGCGCCGCCGGGCGCGGCGGCGGCGGGTGCCCGCCTCGGCGGCGGCGCCGCTGCCCTCCGGTTCCTCGGTGGCGGTGCGCGTCGCGGCCGGCGGTGGCGGCTCGACCTCGCCCCAGAGCGGCACCGGCAGGAAGGGCCGGTAGCGCCGGCCGGCGCGGAAGCCCTCGGGCGGCGTTCCCGGGTCGCGCAACGCGGCGGCCCGCGGCGGCAGCGGCGCCGGGTCGCCAAGCGCGGCGCGCACCGCCGCCTCCATCGCCGCCTCCTCGCCGAACAACCGCCGCACCGGCCACGCCGCCAGCAGCGCCGCGGCGAGGTCGCGGTGCATCCGGCGAAGGCCGGGCAGCGCCGCGAGCAGCCGCGCCGTCTGCGCCTCCGCCGCTCGCAGCCGGGCGATGTCGGCCTGCAGCGGGTCAGCGCGCAGCGGCAGCGGCGGCTGCGGCAGGGCGAACCAGGCGGCGAGCCACTCGAAGAGCGCCTCGTTCCCCGTGCGCTCCGGCAGCAGGTCGAGGACGGGCGGCAGGTGCAGCGTCGATCCGTCGAAGCGGGCGATGTCGAGCTTCTCCGCCGCGCCGAGGCCGATGCGCGCGCGCAGGCCAAGCCGGTGGCGGGAGAGCGTCGCGTCGCCCGCCGCGAACTGCACCCCGCCCGCGCCGCCGAGGGCGCGGAACATGACGCCGAGCCGGGCCCGCACCGCGGCCAGCGGCACCGCCGCCTCCGGATGGTGCGGCCAGGAGCCGGCCTGGCCCACCAGGCGGTGCCAGTGCTGGCCAATCGTCTCCTCGGGCTCGAAGATCCAGGGCATCGCGCTAACCGAGGGTGATCTCGACGACGCGCAGTAGGGCCTGCCGCACATCGGGCTCGTCGGTCAGCGGCTCGATCATGGCGGCGCGGATGGCGCGCTCCGGCTTCATGCCGGCGGCGATCAGGGTCGCGCAATAGACCAGCAGGCGGGTGGAGACGCCTTCCTCCAGATCCTGACCCTTCAAGTCGCGCAGCGCATTGGCCAGCCGCACCAGCGGCACGCAGCGGTCGCGCGGCAGGCCGCTCTCCTCGGCGACGACCGTCGCCTCCGCCTCGGGCGGCGGGAAGTGGAAATCGAGGGCCAGGAAGCGCTGCCGCGTGCTCGGCTTCAGCCCCTTCAGTACGTTCTGGTAGCCGGGGTTGTAGGAGATGACGAGCATGAAGGACGGCGGCGCCTGCAGCAGCTCCCCGGTGCGCTCGAGCGGCAGGATGCGGCGGTCGTCGGTCAGCGGGTGCAGCACGACGGTGACGTCCTTGCGCGCCTCCACCACCTCGTCGAGGTAGCAGATCCCACCCTCCCGCACCGCCCGCGTCAGCGGCCCATCGGTCCAGACTGTGTCGCCGCCCTGCAGCAGGTAGCGGCCGGTGAGGTCGGCCGCCGTCAGGTCGTCATGGCAGGCGACGGTGAAGAGCGGCCGGCCGAGCCGCGCGGCCATGTGGGCCACGAAGCGCGTCTTGCCGCAGCCGGTTGGGCCCTTCAGCAGCAGCGGCAACCGGTGACGATACGCATGCTCGAACAGCGCGACCTCGTCGCCGGTCGGCGCGTAGTAGGGGATGGCGGCGTCCGCCACCCCCGTTGCCGCCGCGCTCATTCGGCGGGCTGCGGTTCGGCGGTCATGCTCGCCGGCCGCTCCTCCCGCACCGGGCCGAAAATCGACCAGAGGAAGAGCAGGCCACCGATCAGCACGAAGGCCCCGGAGCCAAGGCGCATCCAGTAGAAGAGCTGGATCTGCTCCTGCGCCTCCATGTAGGTCATGCCCATCACCCGCTGCAGGTGTACCTGCACGACGCCGCCAAAGGTCAGCGTGACGGTCATGAAGACCACGGCGGAGGTGGTGATCCAGAAGCTCCACATATTGAGCACCTGGTTGTAGGGCTGCACTCCGCGCAGATAGGGCATGGCGTAGGTGATGATCGCGAGGTTGAGCATCGCATAGGCGCCGTAGAAGGCGAGGTGCCCGTGCGCCGCGGTGATCTGCGTGCCATGGGTGTAGTAGTTCACCCAGTGCAGCGTGTGCAGGAAGCCCCAGACCCCGGCGCCGAAGAAGGCACCAACGGTGCAGCCGAGCGACCAAAGCAGGGCCGCCCGATTCGGATGGTCCCGCCTTCCGCGCCAGACCATAGTGAAGGCGAAGATCACCATGGCAAAGAAGGGGGCGATCTCGAGCGTCGAGAAGAAGCTGCCGATCGGTTGCCAGTAGCCCGGCGCGCCGATCCAGTAGTAGTGGTGGCCGGTGCCGAGCAGGCCGGAGAAGAGGGCGAGGCCAACGATGCCGTAGAGCCACTTCTCCACCACCTCGCGGTCCACCCCGGTCATCTTGAGGACCAGGAAGGCCAGGATAGAGGCCATGATCAGCTCCCACACCCCCTCGACCCACAGGTGGATGACGTACCACCAATAGAGCTTGTCGACGGCGATGTTCTCGGGGTTCCAGATCGCGAAGAGCCAGAACACCGCGACGCCGACCATGCCGAGCAGCAGCACGCTGGTGATCGCGGTGCGGCGGCCCCGCAGGATGGTCATGCCGATGTTGTAGAGGAAGATGCCGGCGACCAGGACGATCGCCCATTTCACCCAGAGCGGCTGCTCGAGGAACTCGCGCCCGCCATGGATGCCGAAGAGGTAGCCGGCCACCGAGGCGAGGGCGCCCACCATCAGCAGACCGAACTGGATGTAAGCGAGCAGCGGGCTCTCGATCTCGCGCTCCGCCTCCTCCGGCACCAGGTAGTAGGCGGCGCCGAAGAAGCCCATCAGCAGCCAGACCACCAGCGCGTTGGTGTGCACCATGCGAAGGATGCTGAAGGGCAGCGTCTCCGCGAGGAAGTTCGGGATGGCATAGACGGTGGCGGCGAGCAGCCCGAAGAGGAGCTGCACCACGAAGAGGGTCATGGCGCCTGCGAAATAGACATAGGCGACCTTCTGGCTGGCGTATTTCATGTGGTCACGGTTCCCTTCAGCCCGACTGGTTGGGCGGCCAGCCCTGGGTGTTGATCCGGCTGACGAATTCCAGGAAATCCGCCAAGTCGTTGATCTCCTGCTCGGTCAGGTGGAATTGCGGCATCTGCCGCCGGCCGGGCACGCCGCTCGGCTGCGAAGCCATCCAGGCCGCGAAGACGGCGCGGGCGGTCTCGCGGTCCTCCTCGCCGCCATAGCGCTTCCAGACATTGCCGAGCTCGGGCGCGAAATAGGCTCCTTCGCCGAGCAACGAGTGGCAGTTGATACAGGAGTTACGCTCCCAGACATGCTTGCCGCGCACCACGCTCTCGGACATGGCGGCAGAGGGCGCGCTGGTGCTGATCATGTGGTAGTGGGTGTGGATCGTCAGTGCGACGAAGACCGCCAGAAAGAAGGCCGAGCCTCCGTAGAAAATATTGCGCGTCGCGGCCTTCGTCAGGCGCTCGGCCATCCTGTTCCTCCTCGATCAAAACGGACCGCAGCGAAACCCTGCGGCGCAGACAGCAGCAAGTCTGCTAAAGAACACACAGGCGGACGCGAATGAACCGCATCATTCCATTGTAAGGCTAGGCTGCAGGTGCGCGCGCCGTCGCAAATGCACGAGATTGCGAAAATGAACCAGTTGCAGTGTTGGTGGTCGGTCTTGCTTTGCCGTCGTGCCAGGGTAGGGCGCTACGCACCGGATTCACCGGCCCGCGCAAGACGCCGGCGTGCAGTCGCCAGACCATCCCTGCCCTCAGGTGTCAGGGGCTCCCACCCTTCAGCGCCTGCGCCTCCCGAAGATGCGCCTGCAACACCGGGAGGCGGGCGGCGGCCCAGCGCTTCAGTGTCTCGTCATCGGCGGCCTGGGCGTAATTGCGGCACAAGTCGAGCGCGATGAGATGGGCCTGCGCCTGCTGCTGCGCGTAGAGCGTCTGGAAGTTCTCGCCCTGCGCCGTGCGGGGTTGGCCGAGCCAGGGCTGGTGCTGATCGGCCATCTTCTCCGGCGGCTGGATGGAGCGTAGGTCGGCCTGGTTGCGCAGCAAGCCGCGCAGTTCCTCGGCGGATTGGCCATGTGCGTCGAGCATCTCCTGCGCGAAGCGCCGCTGCTTCTCGTCGCGCGATCGCTCCAGCGCCAGCCGGGCCGTCTCCATCTCGAAAAGGGCATTAGAGTAGGCGAAGCGAACGAATTCCTGCCGGTTTAGCACCTCCGAGCCACGATGGCCGGCTGTACCATTCATCGCGGCGCTCTGTTCCTGTCGTCCTGTCGTCCTGTTGCCGTAGCAGGCGCGGCCTGCTGGCTCACGCTGGGCTGCCTCGAGGGCGCCTGCGCCAAGGCTGGCGCAAGCATGAGGCCAGTCAGTGCCACGGCAAGCGGAAACGCTGTTCTCATGGCTCAAGCTCCGAACGCATTACGGGCAGAGCAGACTGCCCGTCGCCCTCCCAACGGAGCGACACTTGGCCGGTTCGCCCCATGGCATCGATGCCGCATCCGCTCAGATCATCTTGGTCAGGCGCCGCAGCACCGCGACACGGGCGATGGCATCCTTGGCGAGGGACTGCAGGCGGCGGACCCTATCCTCATCGCGCCCTGCTTCGGCGGCGTCCAGATAGGCCTCAGCCGCTTGTTCGGAGAGGCGCAGCACCTCCTGCAGCCGATCCTGCCCGGCATCCCCGGCCGGTACTGCAGCCCGGTCATCGCCTGCGAGCGCCGCCGCCTCGCGGCCCATCGCCGCCGCGGCCTCGCCGAGGCGCCGCAACTCGGCGGAGTGCGGCGCCAGGACCTCGTCTCCCGACGCCAGCGCTGGCAGCACCGCTGCCAGCTTGGCTTCCGCCTGCGCCGCCCGAGCAAGCGCCGAAGGGCGTCCGGCCGATGCCACCGGCTCGCGCTCTGCATGGTAGGCGTGACGCCGCGCGCGGCGAAGCAGTGCCGCATGGTGCAGCTCCTCCCCCGCCATACGCTCCGCGGCCGCACGGATGGCTGGTGTCTCGGCCTGCGCGGCGATGTAGGTCCAGAGGGCGAAGGCGCGCTCCTCGTTCCGTACTGCCATGGAGAGGGCACGATAGGCGGAAGCAAGGCGCGAGGAGGCGATCTGCCGCGCCTCCTCCTCGTCGAAGGTTTCGGGGGGCTGCCAGCGGATGCGGGCGGGATCGGGCGGCGTGCCAATCGTGCCTCGCGCCCAGTCCTCAACATGCGCGGCATGGCCACGCTCCTCCGCGACGAGGTGATGGAATACCGCGGCTACCTCCGGCAGATTCAGCTCCTCCATCTGATTCGCCAGTTCGGCGTAGCGCGTCGCTGCTTCTGCCTCGAGCGCATGAGCGAGGGCAAAGAGCTCGTCCGGTGACCGCACGGGTGCGGGTGGCTCGGCCTTCAGCAGTGACATCGCGCCCTCTCCCTTGCGCCTGTGCCTGTCTGCGCTGTGGAACGGCATGGCACAAGCAACGTTCGCCGACTGACAGCGCAAACCGGCGACGACCGCCGGTCATTCCGCTTGGCCTTTGCGCTGGAACAAAGAAGACCTGGTCTGCGGGGCCTAGTGACCTGTCTCCGCCGGCCCGGGGGGAGTTCGCCTTGGATCCGATGCTACCTGCCGCATATCCAGGGGCGCCGTGCCGCACACCGTATCGGTGGGCGCTTGTGCCGATGTCGGTGGCGTTCCTGCTCCTCCTCCTCGCAGCCCCGCCCGCCTTCGCCGCGCGGCTTGGTGAATTCCTTCCACGCCTACAGCCCATCGAGATCTTTCCCGGGGCAGACCGCATCGGCCCGCCGCAAGGCGAGCCGCCGATCGCCGCGGCTTACGCGGCCGGCCAGCTGTTGGGCTATGTCTGGCTGAACACGGATGTCACCGACGCGACGGGCTATTCCGGCAAGCCGATCCACATGCTCGTCGCCGCCGACACCGCGGGCGTGATCCGCGGTATCCGGTTGGTGGACCACAAGGAACCGATCGTACTGATCGGCATCCCGGAGCGGCGGATCGTGGAGGCGCTGAACAAGCTGGTCGGCACCGCCATGGCGCCGATCGCGCGTGGCGAGATACGCCCGCCGCAGCCTGATATTGTCAGCGGAGCGACCGTGACCGTGCTGGTCATGGCAGACAGTGTGGCGCGCTCCGCGGTGCGGCTGCTGCGCGCGGGCCGGCTTGGCGCGGGCCCGGCGGCGACCGCGGACGGCGGCACGCCGGCCGCAGCCACGTTGCTGCCCGGCCCTGGCGAGATCCGTGACTGGGACAGCCTGCTCGGCGATGGTTCCGTGCGCCGCCTGCACCTCACAATCGAGGAGGTGAACGAGGCCTTCGGCCGCAGCGGCAACCAGGCCGCGGCCAACACTCCCGAGCCGGGCGATCCGGACGAGACCTTCATCGATCTCTACGCGGCCCTGGTGAGCGTGCCCGCCATCGGTCGCAGCCTGCTGGGCGATACCGGCTACCAAGCACTCACGGCGCGGCTGTCGGCCGGCCAGCAGGCCATCCTGGTCGCCGGCGAGGGTGTCTATTCCTTCAAGGGCTCGGGCTATGTGCGCGGTGGCATCTTCGACCGGATCGAGCTGATCCAGGACGGCAGGCCGCTGCGCTTCCGCGACCGCGACCATACGCGGCTCGGCGATATCGAGGCTGATGGCGCGCCGCGCCTGCCCGAGATCGCGCTCTTCACCGTACCGCTGGAATTCGGCCTGGACCCGACGCAACCCTGGCAGCTACAATTGCTGGTGCAGCGCGCGATCGGTGCACGCGACAAGGCCTTCCTGTCCTTCGAGTTGGGCTACCGGCTGCCCGAACGGTATCTCTCCCAGCCCGCCGCTGCGCCCGCTGCCGCACAGACTGCACCGCCGCCTGGCGCCGGCCCCGAAGCCGCCGCGGAAGACCCGCTAGAGGAGCCGCTCTGGCAGCGCATCTGGCGTGCCAAGACCTGGGATGTCGGCATCACTGCGGTCGCGCTGATGATCCTGACCGGCATCTTCTTCTTCCAGGACCACCTCGTACGGCGGCCGGCCCTGTACCGCTGGGTGCGGCGCGGATTCCTGATCTGGACCCTGGTCTGGCTTGGCTGGTATGCCAATGCGCAGCTCTCAGTCGTTAACGTCATCACCTTCACTAGTGCCCTGGTGACCGGCTTCTCCTGGGACTACTTCCTGACCGCGCCGCTGATCTTCCTGCTCTGGTGCGGCGTGGCGGCGGCGCTGGTCTTCTGGGGGCGCGGCGTCTTTTGCGGCTGGCTCTGCCCCTTCGGCGCGTTGCAGGAGCTGCTGGCGAATCTTGCGCAGAGGCTGAAGGTGCCGCAGATCACGCCGCCCTGGGGGCTGCATGAGCGGCTCTGGCCGATCAAATACGTGGTCTTCCTAGGGCTCTTTGGCGTCTCCCTGCATTCCGTCGCGCTGGCCGAGCAGCTGGCAGAAGTCGAGCCCTTCAAGACCGCCATCATCCTAAAATTCGTCCGCGAGTGGCCCTTCGTGCTCTACGCCGTGGCGCTGCTGGCGGCGGGGCTCTTCATCGAGCGCTTCTTCTGCCGCTATCTCTGCCCGCTCGGCGCCGCGCTGGCCATACCGGGGCGGATGCGTACCTTCGAATGGCTGAAGCGCTGGCCCGAATGCGGCAGCCCCTGCCAGCGCTGCGCCCGCGAATGCCCGGTACAGAGCATCCACCCTGAGGGCAACATCAATCCGAATGAGTGCATCTACTGCATGCACTGCCAGGAGCTCTACCGCGCCGAGGACCGCTGCCCGCACAACATCCAGCGGCGCCTCAAGCGGGAGAAGCAGATCGCGCTGAGCGCGGTACCCCTGCCCGGCGTGGGCAAAGGGCCACCGAAGATCAGCATCACCCGGACAGGGAAGACCGAGGCGGCGAATTCAGCCCCGGCTCCCGGCCCATGACGAGGGAGAAGTACATGTCGGGCGATAGGGACAACAAGGTCATCAACCGCCGCAGGCTGCTCGGCACCACGGCGGCCGCGGGCGTGGCCGGCGCAGCCGGCAGCGCCACCGTCTCGCAGCTGGTCGGGCCGGCCGAGGCACAGACCCGGCAGCAGCAGCAGGCGCGCCAGCAGGCCCGCCCGGCGCAGCAGCGCTACGAGGTGAAGCCCGGCGAGCTGGACGAGTACTATGTCTTCTTCTCCTCCGGCCAGAGCGGCGAGGTACGGATCTACGGCCTGCCCTCGATGCGGGAGCTCATGCGCGTCCCGGTCTTCAACCGCGACAGCGCCACCGGCTGGGGTCAGACCAATGAGAGCCTGAAGGTGCTGACGGAGGGACTGACCCCGGAATCGAAGGAGTATCTGGGCAAGATCAGCCAAGCTACCTTCGATGCCGGCGACCTGCACCACCCGCACCCGTCCTTCACCGACGGCACCTATGACGGCCGCTACCTCTTCGCCAATGACAAGCTGAACACGCGCGTCTGCCGCATCCGCCTGGATGTGATGAAGTGTGACAAGATCATCCAGCTTCCCAACCAGCACACGGTGCATGGGCTGCGCGTGCAGAAGTACCCGCGCACCGGCTATGTCTTCTGCAATGGCGAGGACCGGGTTCCTGTCCCAAATGACGGCCGTGACCTCGATAAGCCGGAGAATTACCGGTCCATCTTCACCGCGGTGGATGGCGACAGCATGGGGGTCGCCTGGCAGATCATCGTGGACGGCAATCTCGACAACGTGGATGCCGATTACCAGGGCAAGTACGCCTTCGCCACCTGCTACAACTCGGAAGGCGGCGTGACGCTGGCCGACATGATGGCAGCGGAGCAGGACTGGGTCGTCATCTTCAACCTGAAGCGGATCGAGGACGCCGTGAAGCGTGGCGACTACCGGGAGATCGGCGGCGTCCCGGTGCTGGACGGCACCAAGGGCTCGCCCTTCACGCGCTACGTCCCGGTGCCCAACAGCCCGCACGGCATCAACACGGCGCCCGACGGCATCCATGTGGTGGCGAACGGCAAGCTCTCGCCGACCGTCACCGTCTTCGACGTGCGCAAGTTTGACGAGCTGTTCGAGGACAAGATCAAGCCACGCGACACGGTGGTGGCGGAGCCGGAGCTCGGCCTCGGCCCGCTCCATACCGCATATGACGGTAAGGGCAATGCCTACACCACGCTGTTCATCGACAGCCAGGTCTGCAAGTGGAACATCGAGGCCGCGAAGCGGGCCTTCCGCGGCGAGAAGGTGAACTACATCGCCCAGAAGCTGGATGTCCATTACCAGCCCGGCCATAACCACACCTCCATGGGTCAGACCAAGGAGGCGGACGGCAAGTGGCTGATCAGCCTGAACAAGTTCTCGAAGGACCGCTTCCTGAACGTCGGCCCGCTGAAGCCGGAGAACGACCAGCTTATCGATATCTCCGGCGACCGCATGGTGCTGGTGCATGACGGCCCGAGCTATGCCGAGCCGCATGACGCGACCATCGTCCACCGCTCCAAGATCAACCCCGTCCATGCCTGGAAGCGGGACGATCCCTTCTTCGCGGATGCGGTGAAGCAGGCGCAGGCGGATGGCGTGGACCTGATGGCGGACAGCAAGCTGGTCCGCGACGGCAACAAGGTGCGGGTGTACATGACCTCCATGGCGCCGCAATTCGGGCTGGAGGAGTTCCGCGTCCGCCAGGGCGACGAGGTGACGGTTTATGTCACCAATATCGATCAAGTGGAGGATCTGACCCATGGCTTCGCCGTCATCAACTACGGCATCAGCATGGAGGTCCCGCCGCAGGCCACCGCCTCCGTCACCTTCATGGCGCACCGGCCAGGCGTGCACTGGTATTTCTGCACTTGGTTCTGCCACGCCATGCACATGGAAATGAAGGGCCGCATGCTGGTGGAAGCGCAGAACGCGTGACGCCGCGCACCGGCATCCTCGCGCTCCTCCTCGCCGCGGCGGCCCTGCCCGCCGCGGCACGGCCGGTCGCGCCGGGGGAGGACGTACAGGCGGCGGTGGCGGCTGCGGCGCCGGGGGAGGTGCTGGACCTGCTCCCGGGTCTGCACCGCGGTCCCGTGTTGCTCGACCGCGCCGTGACCCTGGTGGGGCGGAGGGGTGCGGTGCTGGAAGGGCCGGAGCAGGGCAGCGTCGTCACCATCATCGCTGAGGGCGCCGCAGTGCGCGGCCTCGTGCTGCGCGGCTCCGGCTCCAGCCTGGATGGCATGGACAGCGCCGTGCTGCTCCGCCGATCCGCAACGGGAGCGGTGGTCGAGGGCAACCGAATGGAGGGTAACCTCTTCGGCGTCTATGTCCATGGCGCGCAGGACGCGGCAGTGCGCGGCAACACCATCCTCGGCCGCCCGGGTGGGCGGATGTCTGAGCATGGCGACGGCGTCACCGTCTGGAACGCGCCTGGCGCGCGGGCCGAGGGCAACGACATTCGCTTTGGCCGCGATGGCATCTTCGTCAAGACCAGTAAGCAGAACACCTTCTCGGGCAACCGTTTCCGCGACCTGCGGTTCGGCGTCCACTACATGTACACCAACGACAGCGAGGTCAGCGGCAATGCCTCCTCCGGCAACCATGCCGGCTATGCCATCATGTACTCGCAGCGCCTGACCGTGCGTGGCAACCTCTCGGAGGGCGACCGCGACCACGGACTACTGTTCAACTACGCCAATGGCTCGACGATCACCGACAACTGGGTGATCGGCCATGCCGCCGGTGCGAGGCAGGATGCTGCGGAACCGGTGGATCGTGAACACGCCATTCCGGGAGGCTCCGAGGTGACCGGCGTAGCCCCGGCGAAATGCGTCTTCTTCTACAATGCCAACCGCAACCGCTTCGCCGGCAACCGCTTCGAGGGCTGCGGCATCGGCATCCACTTCACTGCAGGATCGGAGGGCAACGAGATCACCGGCAACGCCTTCATCGGCAACCGCGCCCAGGTGAAATACGTGGGAACGCGACATCTCGACTGGTCGCGGAACGGGCGCGGCAACTACTGGTCTGACAACGCTGCCTTCGACCTGGACCGCGACGGCATCGCCGATGCCGCCTACCGGCCGAATGACTTGGTGGACCGCGTGCTCTGGACGGCGCCGCGCGCCAAGCTGCTACTGAACAGCCCGGCGGTGCAGGTGCTGCGCTGGGCGCAGTCGCAATTCCCCGCCATCCTGCCGGGCGGCGTGGTGGACAGCCGGCCGCTGGTCGCGCCGCCACCACCGCCCGTCGTCGCGCCGGATTGGCAGCCATGAAGGCCGACTTGCCCGTCATCGAGCTGGAGGGTGTCGCGAAGCGCTACGGCGCGGTGGAAGCGGTGCGTGACGCCTCCTTCGACCTGCCGCAGGGCGCGTGCGTGGCCCTGGTCGGCCATAACGGTGCCGGCAAGACCACATTGATGAAGCTGATGCTCGGCCTCATCCGCCCCAGCGCCGGGCGGCTCCGCGTGCTGGGCGAGGATCCGGCCGCGGGCGCGGCACAGGCGCGACGACGGCTCGGCTGGTTGCCAGAGAGCGTCACCTTCAACCCGGCGCTGACGGGGCAGGAGGTGCTGCGCTTCTTCGCCCGGCTGAAGGGCGAGCCCGCCGCCGCAGCGGATGCGCTGCTCGAGCGCGTGGGGCTCATCGAGGCGGCGCGCCGGCGTATCGGCGGGTATTCCAAGGGCATGCGCCAGCGCCTCGGCGTGGCGCAGGCGCTGCTCGGCAGCCCGCGCGCGGTGCTGCTGGACGAGCCCACCACCGGCCTTGACCCCGAAGTGCGGCAAGGCCTCTACGACATGCTGACGGAACTGGCGGGCGGCGGCACCACGGTGCTGCTCTCCTCCCACGCACTCGAGGAGCTGGAGGGGCGGGTGGAGCGGGTGGTCATCATGGACCACGGCCGTGTGGTGGCGGACGGTTCCCTTGCCGAGCTGCGCCGCCTCGCCCGCCTGCCGGTGCGGCTCCGCCTTGCCCTGGTCGGCGATGCCTGGCCCGACTGGCTCCGCCCGGATTTCGCCCCGCACCGCCTCGGCAACGGGCTGGTCGAGCTCTCCTGCCCACCGGAGGCGAAGATGGCGCTCCTGCGGCAGGCGGCGGCGGACCCGCACGTCGCGGATCTCGACCTGGAGCCGCCGACCCTCGACGAGCTCTACGTGCATTTCCTCCGCAGCCGGGACGGAGTGGCGCCATGAAGGGCGTGCTGCTGATGGCGGGCAAGGAGATCCGCGAGGGGATCCGCAACCGCTGGGTCGTCGCCGCCACGCTGCTGCTGGCGGCGCTCGCGCTCACCCTCGCTTTCCTCGGCGCCGCGCCGGCCGGGCGGGTCGGCGCCGGCGCGCTGGAGGTGGTGGTGGTCAGCCTCTCCAGCCTCTCGATCTTCCTGCTGCCGCTCATCGCCCTGCTGCTCTCGCACGACGCCATCGTGGGGGAGGCGGAGCGCGGCACGCTGCTGCTCCTGCTCAGCTACCCGCTGGCGCGCTGGCAGGTGGTGATCGGGAAATTCCTTGGCCATGTGGGAATTATCGGGGCCGCCACGCTGCTCGGCTACGGCGCCGCGGCACTCGCCCTGACGCTGGCCGGGCAGCCGGTCACCGCGGCGGGCTGGCAGGCTTTCGGCTGGATGCTTGGCTCCTCCGTCCTGCTCGGCGCCGCCTTCGTCGCGCTCGGCATCCTGGTGAGCACGCTGGTCCGGGACCGCGGGGCGGCGGCGGGCATCGCGGTCGGCCTCTGGCTGCTGCTGGTGCTGCTCTGGGACATGGCGCTGCTCGGCCTGCTGGTGGCGGATGCGGGGCAGACCCTCACCGCAAATACGGTGGACGCGCTGCTGCTGCTGAACCCGGCGGATGCCTACCGGCTCTTCAACCTGGCCGGCCTCGCCGATGTGCGGCTGCTCTCGGGCATGGCGGCGCTGGGCGGAGAGAGCGGGCTGGCGCCCGCCCTCCTGCTCGCCAGCCTCGCCGCCTGGGCGGTGGTGCCCCTGCTGGCCGCCACCGCCTTTTTCACCCGGAGGGAGTTGTGACGCGTCGGCTTCTCCTCATCCTTGCGCTACCCGCCCTCCTGCTGGCCGGTTGCGACGAGGCCGACCAGGCCACCGAGGCCCCACCCCCCGTTGCCCTGACGCGGGAAGCGATGGGCCACTTCTGCGGCATGACGCTGGTCGAGCATCCCGGCCCCAAGGGCCAGATCCTGCTTCGTGGGAATGCGAGGCCGGTCTGGTTCTCCTCCGCCCGCGATGCCATCGCCTTCACCCTGCTGGACGAGGAATCCAAGGCGATCCGCGCCATCTACGTGTCGGACATGGCGAAGGCGCAGACCTGGGAGGATCCGGGCGCCACGAACTGGGTGGAGGCGCGGCAGGCCTGGTTTGTGCTGGGCAGCGACCGCCGCGGCGGCATGGGCGCGGAGGAGGCTGTCCCCTTCTCCGACCAAACGGCGGCGGAGCGCTTCGCGGCGGCGCATGGCGGCCGCGTGCTGCGCCTGACCGAGGTGCCGCGCGACTGGGTGCTGGGCGAGGGCAGCGCCCCGCCGGGCGAGGCGCGGGACGCCACGCCGCCGCGGGACGCCGCTGCCGCGCCGCACCGCCACTGACGCCTGGCGCATGTCATGCCCCGAAGGCCAGCGGCCCTTGCCACAGGCCGCAGATCGGGACGTCACGAGCCAAGTATGAGAGGAGAGGCAGCATGCGCCGCCGGCGTTTCCTTCGCATCCTCGCCACCGCTTCCGGCCTTGCCCTGCCGCGCCCTGGCGCTGTGGCCGCCCCTGCCGCCGATGCGCTACTGGTCACCTGGACCGGGCCGGCGCTCGGCGGGATCGGCTCCATCGCCCTGCACCATCCGGACCCGCAGGCGGCACGGCAGCTCGTCGCGGCCTGCGCCGCCGAGCTGCGGCGGCTGGAGGCGATCTTCAGCCTCTGGCAGCCGGACAGCCGGCTCTCCGAGCTGAACCGCCGCGGCGTCCTGGTGGCACCGCCGCCCGAGATGGTCGAGCTGCTGGATGAGGGGCAGCGCATCGCGGCGCTGACCGGCGGGCTCTTTGACGTGACCGTGCAGCCGCTCTGGGCGCTCTACCGCGATCACTTCACGGCGGCGGAGGCGGATCCGGCCGGCCCGCCCCGGGCGGCGCTGGAGGCCGCGCTGGCCCGCATCGGCCACGGCCGCCTGCGGGTCTCACGCGACCGCATCGCACTGACGGGGCGGGGAATGGCGGTCACGCTGAACGGCATCGCCCAGGGCTATGTGACGGACCGCATCGCGACGCTGCTGCGCCGCGGCGGGGTGGCGCACACGCTGGTGGATCTCGGCGAGGCACGGGCGACCGGCCTGCATCCCGAGGGCCGGCCCTGGCGCGCCGCGCTCTCCGATCCGGAAGCGGAGGACCGCATTTGGGGCGAGGTGGAGCTGCTGGACCGCGCCCTCGCCACCTCCGGCGATGGCGGCTTCGTCTTCGATCCTGCCGGGCGCTTCACCCATCTGCTGGATCCGCGCAGCGGCCGCAGCCCCCGGCGCTACCACGCTGTCTCGGTCCTGGCGCCGCAGGCGGCGCGGGCGGATGCGCTCTCCACCGCTTTCGCCCTGATGCCCGAGGCCGAGATCGCCACGGTACTGCGAGGCCTGCCGGGGGTGGAGGCGCATCTGCTGCGGCATGACGGCAGCACTGCCCTGCTGCGCGGCGCGACCGGTCAGGACGAAGCTCGAGCGAGGGCAGATCGCCGTGGGGCGGAAAAGCCCGGAGGCGTGGCCCTGCCCTGAAAGCAACGATCCAAGTCAAGCCGCGATTCCGGCCAGGCCGTGATTCGCTCCGGCCGGACCGCGCCGGCGGATTGCCTTCGGAACCGGTGCGATCCGCGGCTGAACCCCGAATAGGTCTTCGGTGCCCTGCCCTCGGCGGGTGCTGCCCGCCCATGCCTCCGACACGAAGGGCCCTGTTGGCGGGAAGGGGGGACGCTGGATCGGGACTGCGGTTTGTCACTGCCCGTAGCGCGGCCGGGATGGTTTCGGATCAGCCTTGGGCGATCCGTGCCAGCGCCTGCGGGTCCCGCACCGTGACGCGCATGCGGCCGCCGGACAGGATGCCGGCATGTTCCCAGCCGCTCAGGATGCGGCTGGCCGTGTGCAGGGTGGTGCCGGCCATCTCCGCCAGATCCTGGCGGGTGAGGGGAAAGCCGATGCAGACGGCCCCGTCCTGCTCCTGCGTGCCAGCCTGGCGGACCAGCCGGAGGAGGGTCAGGGCCAGCCGGCGTTCGACTCGATCGGCCGAAGCCTCGCGCAGCCGATCATGCGCCTCCTGCGCGCGGTGGCCAAGCGTCCCCATGGCGTTCAGCGCAAGCTGCGGATGGCGTTCCAGCATCAGCCCCAGCGCGATCCGGTCCCAGGACAGCAGCACGGAGTCCACCACGGCGGAAACGGTGGCGGGGTAGCGCTGCCCCGCCCCGGGCAGCGCATAGACGCCGGCCAGTTCATGCGGGCCGACGAAGCGTAGGATGACCTGCCGCCCTTCCGGCGCGGCCTGCACCACCTTGAGCCGCCCCTGCAGCAGCAGGTGCAGTGAACTGGCCTCCGCACCCCGCTCGAACAGGATGCCCTCCTTCGGCAGGCGCTGCGTGTGGCCGAGCCGCAGGAGGCCAGCGAGGGCCTGGCGGTCGACGCCACTGAAGAAGGGAACCTCCTGTAGCGAGGCTGGATCTAGGCGTAGCGTTGCGGCGGGCACTCTGGGCGGGTCAGTCATTCGGCAATCCTGGCGCGGTCGGACGCTTGGACAATGAGGCTCGGAAAGGACGCACACGGCCGGGAGCGAGGGCCGGCGTCAAGCCGGAATGCGCGGGGGCCATCGGTCGAGGAGGCTCCGGCCCGAGGGACCGGACCGCCCGACCATCACGCCGCCCGAGGACGGACCACACCGCAACCAGCGTCGCCACGGCCCAGAGCACCGCGGCCGGCCCATAGAGTCCGGGCATGCCGAGGCCCCGCAGCAGGGCGGCCAGGCCGAGCAGCCCGGCAACCGCGGGCGCGGCGCGGGTGGGCATGGACCTCCCCTCCCGCTGGGCGCTCGTACGCATCGCCATGACCAGCATGGTCCCCCCGAGGCCGCCGACCGTGGCGAGGTGCAGTGCGGCGGAGGCAGGCAGGGCGGCCAGCAGGCCCCCGAGCGCGGCCGCCCAGGCGAGCAGGCCGAGGCAGAGCCAAGCCTGGCCAGCAGCCAGAGCAAGCAGGTCGCCAGCACCTCGCTGCAGCCCGCGCCTCCAGTACAGGAGCCGCAGACCGAGAAGCACGGCGCCGGCCCCGAGTGGCAAGGCCGCGACGGGCGCCGGCGCGGCGAGGGCAAGAGCCGCGAAGCCGGTAGCGAGCAGCGCCAGTAGACTACGCTCAAGCCACCAGCGCGGCGCAATCCGGTTGCCGCCTGCCCGCTGCGCCGCGCCTGAGGCTGCGGCCCCGATCAGCCGGCCGCCCATGGCCGCGACCAGCAGGACGACGAGACCAAGCGCGAGCCAGCGGCCAGCCTCCGCCCCACGCGGGAGCACGGCCAGTTCGCCAAGCGTGAACAGTGCATCCGCCACAAGGAAGCCGAGAAGCAGCAGCGGGAAGACGAAGTTGTCGGCCTGCTTCGCCCCGCGCAGGAAGCCGTGGGCAGCGGGGAGGGCAATCGCACCGGTGGCAACCAGGGAGAGGACGGCCCGCAGCGCTTCCGGCGTGTCCGGCACGGCCTGCGCCAGCCTCGCGGTGACCCAGCAGGCGGCGATGGCGAGCAGCGCGGCGCGCGGCAGGCGATGGAGGAGGAAGCCTGCAAGGACGGCCAGCGCCTGTCCGAGCAGCATCTCATGCGGATGCGCGGCGAGGTCGGGCCACAGCCCCTTCGCCTGCACCGCCAGCCCCCCTGCAGCAGGGCAAGGCTGAAGAAGAGCCGGTGCGCCATGTGGATCAGGGCGGCAGCGGTGTCACGCCGATGACCGGCTGGTGCAGCAGCAGGAGGACGAGCCAGAGCAGCACGGCCACCATCAGTCGCAGGGGATCTGGGAGGCCGGTGGGCCGCCAGCGCCCGGACAGCAGCGCCTCCCCGGGCCAGAAGGAGGTGCGCGCGGCCAGATGCATCCATTCCGCCTCCCCCAAATGCCGGCGCCGGCGGCGGTCAATCATGTGCATGCCGAGCAGCGCGAAGCCCACAAAGCCGCCGAAGAGCAGCACATGGGCAAGATCGCCGTTCGGCAGCGCATGCGCCCCGGCCCAGAGCGCAATGGCCCAGAGCAGTGGGTGGCGTGCCAAGCCGGCGATGCCCGGTCGCTCCGGGTCGAAGCCCGCCGTGCGGCCGCCAAAGGAGAGCGGGTTGGGTGCACCGAGGCCGAAGGTGATCAGCAGGCAGGCAAGCGGCATGGCGAGGTTCGGCACCCAGTAGTGCCAGGGCGCCAACTCCCAGAGCGTGACATGGGGCGCCCGCCCAGCCGCCGCGACCAGCCAGGCCAGGGCCTCTAACGAGGCGAGACTGTAGAGCACGAGGTAGCCACGCCTTCCCAGTGCCGCCACACAGGACCGACGCAGCGCGGGCTGTGCCGGCAAGACGTGGGAGAGCAGGAAGACCGAGAAGGCCGCGAGGAACTCGCCCCATCCGCCCATGGCGCTTGCCCTTCAGGCCCCCTTCGGCCGGAAGGCGGCGCAGGCGGCCGGGTCGGTCTCCAGCCGCGGCCCGCCGATGAGGTCGATGCAATAGGGGATGGCGGGGAAGACCGCGTCCAGGCACTCGGCGATGGCGGAG